>NZ_JAMYSV010000006.1:0-279476 GCF_040322115.1 Mesorhizobium sp. M0195
ATCGCCACCCCGCCTTGGCGGGTGCTGTGGTCATGTCGTCCTGATCTAAATGCTACTGGGCCGGCTTGTAGATCTGGTCGAATATACCACCATCGCCGAAATGATAAGGCTGTGCCTTCTTCCAGCCGCCAAAAAGCGGGTCGTCGATGGTGATCAGCTTGATCTCAGGCAGCTTGGCCAAGTCCTCCGCCGGCACCAGGTCGGGCTTCGAAGGGCGATAATGGTTCTTGGCGATGAGCGTCTGGCCTTCCTTGGAATAGAGATAGCTCAGATAGGCTTCGGCAACTTTGCGTGTGCCTTTGGCGTCGACATTGGCGTCGACCACGGCGACCGGCGGCTCGGCCAGGATCGAGGTCGGCGGGTAGACGATATCGAAATTGTCGGCGCCGAACTCATCGAGCGCCAGATAGGCCTCGTTTTCCCAGGCGAGCAGCACGTCGCCCAGCCCTTTTTGCGCGAAGGTCACGGTGGCGCCGCGCGCACCGGTGTCGAGAACCGGGACATGCGCATAGAGATTGCCGACGAATTCCTTGGTCTTGGCCTCGTCGCCGCCATCCTTGGAGCTGGCATAGGCCCAGGCGGCGAGGTAGTTCCAGCGCGCGCCACCGGAGGTCTTGGGATTCGGCGTGATCACTTGGACGTCGTCCTTGACCAGATCGCCCCAGTCATGGATGCCCTTGGGGTTTCCCTTGCGGACGAGAAAGATGATGGTCGAGGTGTAGGGCGCCGAATTGTTTTCGAATTTCGTCCGCCAGTCTGGATTGATCTTCTTCGCTTTCGAAACGATGGCGTTGATATCGCCTTCGAGCGCCAGCGTCACCACGTCGGCGTCGAGGCCGTCGATCACGGCGCGAGCCTGCGCGCCGGATCCGCCATGTGACTGCTGGACGGTGACCGTCTCACCTGTCTCTGCCTTCCAGTGGGCAATGAAGGCCTCATCGAATTGCTTATAGAGCTCACGCGTCGGATCATAGGACACGTTGAGAATGGTGGTGTCGGCAAACGCGAAACCGAGCGTGCCGAACTGGACGGATGTGGCGACCAGTGCGCCGAGCAGTTTCCTGAAATGAGGTTTGGTCATTTCCGCCTCCGTTGAACTCGCGCCAAATCTACCGAATTGATAGAATTTAGATGCAATCAATGTTGCCTTTTTTGGCTCATTGAAGCAATTTTTCGCCTAGTTTCGGCGATGCGAAGAACTATTTTCCCGCATGGACCATGATCGCGCTCCCGACGCGATTAACTAGAGACGGCCAGCTCTTCGGCAATGGCTGCGTCTCGTCCGAACGAGGTTTCGGCAGCTTATTCGCCGGTAACGGGAAAGTTGAAGCGCTCTCTTGGAAACGGCTCGTTTTCCAGCGTGAAGTGCCACCATTCGCGTGGGTAATTCTTGAAGCCGCCGGCGCGCATCGCCTCGACAAGTCTTTTGCGGTTAGCCGCGGCTTCATCGTCTATCGCTCGGTGAGCCGTTTCGCTCGCCGGATCGAAACAGTCGAAACCGGTGCCGAAATCGAGCGTGTCGGCATCGGTCGCGCCGCAGGCCGGTTTCGGAGCGCTCGTGCGGCCGGCCTGTTTTTTATGGTTGACCCGGGCGATCGCGACATCGACCGTCGATCCGCGCGAATGGGTGGACAGTTCGCCGATATAACCCTTGGCGATGAGATCCTTGCGCTTGACCTTTGGATACCATTGCGGGTCCGGTGGCCCGCCCGTTTTTGTCCATTCACTCATGTCGGAGACAGCCCGCGCAGGGCGGTAGCAGTCGAACACGACCAGCGTCAGCCCTTCGGCAGCAATCGCTTTCTGCACTGCCGAAAGCGCTTGCGCCGCTTGCCTGGTGAGGACGCATACCGGCGCATCGTAGCCGCTTACCTTGCGATGCAGGAAATTTTCGAGGCCGGCATAGCGGATATCCTGCCGGATACTGGGATCGATGTCGGCCAGCCGAACAAAGCCGGCGGGGAGGGTGTCAGCAAAGGCCGAGGAAATACCGGCGGCCGAAAGCAAGGCGTAAACCCCACTCCCCTGAATCACCTGCCGGAATCTATTCAAGGGAAATTTTCACTCGACAAAAACCTTCACGCTGGCCGCGCGTCCCGCCGCGTCGATCACGGTCAGGGTCGAATAGCCGGCGCCGTCCGGCTGCCAGGTCGCGGTGCGCCGCCGGTCGATGCCGACCAGCGGCTTGCCGTTGGCCAGCCAGCGGAATGGTGCGCGGCCGCCCTGCAGCTTGAGAACCAGCGGCGAGGCGTCGGCCGAGGAAGTGCCGAGATCGACGCGGGCGCCGTCGGGCGGAAAGATGATGGTTGGCGCAGGTTCGGTCGGCGTCGCCTGCACCAGCCCATCGGTGCCGGCGCCGAAGCGCGTCAGCGTCACCGGCAGCTCCTCGCGTTTGGGACGCCGGACGCCGGACGGCTGGCTTGGCAGTGGTACGGCGGCCAGGCCGGAACGGACAAAGCCTTCGAACAGGATGGGCGCCGCCGAGATGTAGCCGGACAGGCCGGGCACCGCGCCGGCGTCGGGGCGCCCGACCCATACGCCGAGCACATAGCGGCCGTCAAAGCCGACCGACCAGGCGTCGCGATAGCCGTAGGAGGTGCCGGTCTTGTAAGCGATGCCGCGTTGGGCGGCACCCTGAGGCGGCTTGACGCCTGACAGGATGTCGGTGATCTGCCAGGTCGCCTGTCCGTCGAGGATGGTGGTGGTCGAGCGTTCGGTATTCTCCGGCTCGGTGCCGTCACGCAGCGTGTGTGCCTTGCCGCCATTGGCAAGGCCGGCATAGAGCTGAACCAGGTCGCGCAGTGTCATCCCGACGCCACCGAGGCCGATTGCCAGGCCAGGCGCCTCGTTGACGGGCAGTACAGGGGTCACATCGGCCTGGCGAAAGCGCGCCATCAGCCGGGCCGGGCCGACCGCGTCGAGCACGCGGATCGCCGGAACGTTGAGCGACAATTGCAGCGCCTGCCTGATGCTGACATCGCCCTGATAGCCCATGTCGAAGTTCTTCGGCCGGTAGCCGGAGAAATCGGCTGGGCTGTCCTCGATCAGCATCTCCTGCGCCACCAGGCCTTGTTCGAAGGCGAGGCCGTAGATGAACGGCTTCAGCGTCGAGCCAGGCGAGCGGACGACTTTGGTCATGTCGATCCAGCCCGAACGGGTGGCATCGAAGAAATCGGCAGAGCCGACCTCGCCAAGGATATCGCCGGTGCGGGCATCGGCCAGCACCATGGCCACCGAGAGGCGAGGGCCGAGCCTGGCGGCTGCATCTTTCGCCACCTGCTCCAGCCCTTCCTGGACACTCTTGCGGGTCGTCAGTTGCAGCTTCTGGCCGGGGATGGCCTTGGGCAGCATTGCATAGGCCGCATGGGCAGCGAGCGCCGGCAAGGTGCGCCGCAGCCCCGACACATCGTCGAGCGCGGCACGCGCGGCCTCACGTTCGCCGAGCAGGCCTGCCGAGACCATGCGGGTCAGCACCCGGTCGCGGGCAGCGTGGGCAATCTCGAGATTGCGATCAGGGCGTCGCTTTTCCGGCAATTGCGGCAAGGCGACGAGCAGGGCGGCCTCCGAAACCGTCAGCCGTTTCGGCTCCTTGCCGAAATAGGCGAGCGAAGCGGCGCGCACACCTTCGAGATTGCCGCCATAGGGCGCCAGCGTCAGATAGCGTTCGAGGATCTCGCGCTTGGAAAGCCGCCGTTCGATTTGCAGGGCGCGCAGCATCTGCTTGATCTTCGAGCCGAGGCTGCGGCTGTCGCGTGGTTCGATCAGGCGGGCGAGCTGCATCGAGAGCGTCGAACCGCCGGAGACGATATGGCCGCTGGTCGCGAACTGGCCGGCGGCACGCGCCAGTGCCAGCACGTCGATGCCTTGATGACCCCAGAAACGCTTGTCCTCATAGGTGACCAGCATGTCGACGAACTGCTTGTCGACCTGGTCCAGGCTGGTAGCGAGCCGCCAGTAGCCGTCCGGCGTGGCGAAGGCGCGCAGCAGTTGGCCGTCTCGGTCCTGCACCTCGGTCGAGACCGTCAAAGCAGCCGGCAGCGGCGGCGGAAATGCGCGGTCGAGCTGCCAGAGGGCGACGGCGGTGATTGCAGCGAGACCGGCAAAGGAAGTGCCCGTGATGGCCGCTCGGCGCAGGAATTTTCTGGAGAGCATGGCGCCGCCCCTCATCCGCCTGCCGGCACTTTCTCCCCGTTTAGTGACGGGGAGAAGGGGGCTGTCGCGACCCTTGGCGCCTTCTCTGCGGCGTTAAGGTTCGGCGAAAACTTCGGCGCATGGCTCTTTCTCCCCGTCTCTATACGGGGAGAAATGCCCGGCAGGGCAATGAGGGGCAGCGCCATCGCCATATTCCGATCCGCCTTTTTTTGCCTTACGGCGCCTTGACCTCCATCATGCCGGTGGCGGTGCGGGCCGAATATTGCGGCCGGTACATGTCCTCGATCGTTGCCGCCGGGTGGGCATAGGTGCCCGGCGTCACCGCGCGCACGACGTAGGCGAGCGTGATGTTGCGGTCGCCGTCGCCGTCGTTGGGATTGAACGCCGCGACGAAACGGTCGTCGCGGAATTCCAGATGGGCGGCATCGGTCTGAGCCAGCCAGGAGAAGTTCGTCAACTGAGCGCTGGAGACCAGGCCCGGATTGTCGATCTCGAAGCCGGCCGGCTGCAGGTCGGTGATCAGCAGCCGCGAAGGCCAGGTGTTCTGCTCGTAAACCTTGAGCACGACGACATAGCGTTCGTTCTGCTTGACCTCCGTCACGTTGGCCTCTGTGCCGTCGAGCTTGTAGTAGGTACGGCTGATGGTAAAGCCGTTGCCGCCGGCCGGCAGAGGCTGGATCGGCGAGGCCACAGTGGTGACGACCGCCTGCAGCGGATTTCTGCCGGTATTAACGATGGTCAGCGGACTGTCGGCCAGGTCACCACCGGCGATCTGGTCCGAATAGCCGCCGGCATGCGGTGCGCCGTTGACGGTCAGCGCGATCGAATCATTGCCGGCCTTCAGCGCCCGGGCCGCCAGCAGCATCCAGGACTCGTCCTGTGTGCTGGTCCACCTGGCCTCGGCGCGTTCCCTGGTCACCAACTGGATCAGCGCCGGCACGATGGTCGGCACCGGCTTGCTTTCCGCGGCAAGCGCCAGGATTGCCGCGCCGTCACGCAGCGGCGAGCCATAGTCGGATCGGTAATAGTCATATTCGGGTGTCGACTTGGCCAGTTGCAGCGCGGCCTGGAAGGTTGCCTCCGAGCGCTGCGTGTCACCGTAGAGCGCGAGAGACGCCGCCAGCTGGGCGACGGCCATCGGGCTGGTAAAGGCTTCGAGCTGGGTGTCGGCATAATAACGCAGATCGCCGACCGAGGCCTTCTTGTTGCGGGCAAGCACATAGAGCGCGTAGGCGATCTCGCTGCCGCGATCCTGGACATC
Organism: Mesorhizobium sp. M0195; assembly: GCF_040322115.1. Lineage (NCBI taxonomy): Bacteria > Pseudomonadati > Pseudomonadota > Alphaproteobacteria > Hyphomicrobiales > Phyllobacteriaceae > Mesorhizobium > Mesorhizobium sp. M0195. The sequence goes on from NZ_JAMYSV010000006.1 coordinate 5,414, forward strand.
CTGATCGTAGCCGATCGCGTTCTGCAGATTGCTCAGCGCCTGGTTCATCGCCAAGGCCGGCACGTCGTATTTCTGCTCGCGCGCCCGGGTCAGGAAATCGGTGACATAGGCGTCGAGCCACAGATCGCCGGAACCCGGACCCCACAGGCCGAAGCTGCCGGCCGATGCCTGGTAGCTCAGCACCTTGTAGATGGCGTCCTGGACGCGGCCATGCAGATCGGGGTCGCTGGCCATGCCGATGCCGGAAGCCATGTCGTTGACGTAGAGAAGCGGCATGGCGCGGCTGGTGGTCTGTTCAGCGCAACCATAGGGATAGCGGTCGAGCGTCATCAGCAGCGACGGCACGTCGAAGGCAGCCGCCTGCGAAACGCCGACGCTGACCGAAGCGCCATCGAGCAGGCTTGCCGCCAGCAGTTCCTTGTCGACGCGCAGCGCGCCGCCATTGCCCTTGAGGTCAACGACCATGCGGGTGGTCACCGGCAGTTGCGCCGGGCGCACCGGCACATAGAGCGTCTGCTCGACGGCGGTGCCGTCGGCATGCGCAAGCCTGATGGTGATCGAGGCGTTGCCTGCGGTCTGCGCAATCAACGGCACGGTCAGTGTCTGCCGCTTGCCTTTGGCGAGCGTCAGCTTTTCAGGCAAGGCGGCATTGCCGGTTGACAGGTCGCCTGTCGTGTTGACGGTCAGCTTGTAGTCCCCTGCGGGGCCGTCGGTGTCGGCGACGTCGAGCCGCATGACGGCGGAATCGCCGGGCGCCAGGAAGCGCGGCAGGCCGGCGGTGATTACCACCGGATCACGCACGATGACGTCGGACTGGGCATGGCCGACCGCCTCCTTGGTCCAGGCGACGGCCATGACGCGCACGGTGCCGTTGAACTGCGGAATGTCGAAGTCGATCCGCGCCTTGCCGTCGGCGTCGAGCTGGACCGGGCCGGAGAAGAAGGCGACCAGCTTTTCGGTCGGCGGACTGCCTTGCGATTGCATGTTGGCGCCGTCGCCGCCGGTGCGCAGCTTACCGGTTGTGCCCAGCGAGCCGTCGATCAGCCGGCCATAGATGTCGCGAACCTCGAGACCGAGCATGCGCTGCCCGAAGAACCAGTTCTCCGGATCCGGTACCTTGTAGTTGGTCAGGTTGAGGATGCCGACGTCGACGGCCGCGACCATGACATAGGCGTTGGTGCCGGGCTGCACGCCGGCAACGGCAACCGGGATCGACAGCTGCTGGCGCGGCATGGTCTTGTCCGGCGTCGCCAAGCTGACAGCAAGCTTCCGCGAGCCGGGATCGAGCTTCAGCCATTTGACGCCGATGGCGCGCGCCGGCATGCGTGTCTCTTGCGCATCGCCCGGCCTGAACAGCGTTGCCGTGACGTAGGCGCCGGCACCCCAGTCGTCGCCGACCGGGATGTCGACAGTGCTGCCGCCGGCCGGCACGCTGGCGGTGACGGTCTTCAGGAGCTTGTCGGCGCCGATGGTGACGAGCAGCTCGCCGGCAAAGTGCGGCGACACTTTGAGCTTGGCCACTTCACCCGCCGCATAGGTATCCTTGTCGAGGGCGATCTCGAGGCCGTCGGGCGTTTCGGTGGTGGTGGAACTGACATACCAGCCGGCGTCGAACTCGTAGCTGGTGGCCGGACCTTCCGGATCCGCTGTCTCGATCTCGAGCCGGTAGCGGCCCCAGTCGACCGGCAGCGACACCGTAGCCTCACCATCGGCGCTCAGGTCGACCTGGCCGTTGGCCATCGCCTTGGTGAAGGTGACCGGCTCATAGTTCCAGGAGTTGCTCGAGCGGTACCACTGGTAGCTGCGCTCGACCTTGACCAGCGACCACTGTGCGCCCTTCAGCGCCTCACGCTTGCCGTCTGGGTCGACGGCGATCACGCTGAACTTGGCCGTGCCGCCTTGCGGCACCTCGTCTCCGTCGAAATCCGGACGGATGCCGATCATGTGGCCCTGCGGGCGGATGCCGATATTCAGCGAGCGCTCGACGGCGCGGCCGCCGGTTTCACGCATCCTGACAGTGATCTTGGCATCGACCAGCTTGGTGGTCGATGGCAATTGATCGACGGAGACCGGGAAGGTCGCCTTGCCGTCCTCGCCGACCACCGGCAGGCCGGTGAAGGGCGTCACTGTCGGTTCAGCCGACTGTTCGTCGGCCAGACCGAAGGAATAGCCTTTGAAGCGGTCCCAATCGCGGGCGGTCGACAGCGTCAATTCGCCTTCGAGCGCGAGGCCCGCGGCCGGCGCGCCGTAGAGAAAGCGGCCGTCGACGGTAATGTTGGCGGTCTCGCCCTGGGCGATCTCCTGCTTGTCGGAGGACAGGTCGAACTCGATGCGGTCCGGTACGAAGTCCTCGACCAGGAACATCTGGCTGGCGACCGCCGCCTGCTTGGGATCGGTATGGATCGCCACCGTCCAGGTGCCGCGCATGGCGTTGGGTTCCAGCGGCAGGTCGACTGCGTGACCGCCGGCCGACGCGCCGTCGCTGACGATGCGGCGGTCCTCGACGCCGTCGGGCCGCGAGAAGATGAAGGTCAGCGGCAGGTTCTCGACCGCCTTGGCGGCACTGTCGCGGGCAAGAGCCGCGACATGGACATCTTCGCCGGCGCGGTAGATGCCGCGCTCGGTCCAGGCATAGACGTCGAGCGCGCCAGGTGCCGGCCGTCCGGCGACGCCACGGTCGGACAGGTCGAAGCCGGCGCGGCCCATATCGAGGAAGACGAAATCGTCGTCGCCCTGTTTGGCCATCAGCACGGCCGGTGCCATGCCGCTGTCGCCGCGCGTCAGGCCGGGATTGAACACCGCCCGCCCTTCCGCGTCGGTGGTCGCGATGCCGAGGATTTCATTGTTCCTGGCAAGCAGCGTCAGCTCGGCGCCGGCAATCGGCTTGGCGGTTGCGAGCGAACGCGCAAAGACGTTCAGTCCATCCTGTCCGGTATAGGTCGACAGGCCGATATCGGAGACGACGAACCATTGCGTGGCGTGCGAATCATAGTCGTCGCTGCGATCGTCGACGGCTTGTGCGGTCAGCACATAGACGCCGGGCTTGCGCTTCGGCAGCGCCTGGTCGATTGGGAAGGAGGTGGTGACTTCCTTGTTGAGGTCGTTGGCGATGTCGAGCTGGCCCTGCCAGACCGGCTCGCCCATCTGTTCGGAGATGTTCGAAATGTCGTAGCCGTCAAGCTGGCGCAGGAACTGATATCCCGACAGAAGTTGGGCCAGCGAGCGGTCGCCGATGCGGAAGAGCTTCATTTCGGCGGCATTCATGTTGACGGTGACGACCGGTATGCCGCGGCGTGCGCCGGCGGGCAGCACGAAGCTGTCGCCGGTGAAGCGGGCCGAAGGCGCGCGGTCCTGCACATATATCGATAGAACCACCGGTGCCGCGGTGACCTCGCCAATGGCGGCCGGCAGGCCGGCGCGGAAGGTCACGTCATAATGTTGGCCGTGCTCGAGCCCTTCGACGCAGATCTGCTTGTCCTTGGCTTCGACGCCCTTGGGAGCGGCGTTGTCGACAGTAACGAACTGCGAGTAGTCGACGCCGGTCTTGACCAGCTCCTCGGAGAACTGCGCGCAGATGCGTGGCGCGCTGGTGTCGGCATCGACGGTATGATCGATGACGCGGAAGCCCTTGCGGGCCTTGAGATCCTGGTAGGCGGCCCTGACTGCCGGCGAATTGACGAGAGCGAGGCTCGCCTCGTAGGCCTGCAGGGCCGGCCTGTAGAGATCGCGGCGATCAAGGCCGTCCCCGAGCAGCGCCAGCACGTCGGCGCGCGTCCTGGTGGTGCGCAGCAATTTGTAGGCATTGAAGGCGGCGGAAGTGGCGTTCGCCGGCAGCGTCGACGGCTCCGAACTGTTGGCGGTCGGATGGACGGCAAGCGTTTCGCGCGCCAGCTCGAGCCAGAGCTGGCCGTCATCAGGCAACGCCGAAACCGCCGCCTCGTATTTGTGCATGGCCGCGCGATGATCGCCCGTCAGCGCCGACTGTTCGGCGGCGGCCCTCAGCGCCGTCAGCCCCTCGGTCGGCTTGGTGTAGGTCGGGCCAGTGAGCTTGTTGCGGTATTGCTGGGCCTGGTCTGCCATCCAGTTCGGGAAGAAGGCGAGTTCGGGTGGCGCGCCGATGTCGGGATCGCCATCGATGTTGACGACCTTGCCGGCGACGGCGCCGCTGAAGGGTTTCAACGAGTTGTAATCGGATTTAAGAAAGCACCATTTGGCCTTGAGGTTGTAGGTGAAGGCGCGGCAGGCCGGGTCGCCGAGGCAGGTGGTCTTGCACTGGTCGAGGCTGACATTCTGGTCGGATCTGAGATCGAAACCGAAATAGTCGGAATTGTCCGATGTCACCACCCGCCGGGCTTCGGCCGCTTGCGCGACACCGCTCCAGGCAAAAAAGAGAAGGAAAAGAATCGATAGACCACGAGCCGCGCGCATTGCCATAAACCCCTCCAGACAAGTGCTGACGTCCAGAAATCTTCAAGCTTCAGTGGCGCTTGTCAACATCAGGACGCGGCAGGATCCGCCTGCCAACGGTTTGCTTTCCGGCCGATGACCGGTAGTAGCTCCATAGGACAGGGGATCACGCTTTCTTGCGGCGACGCAGAAGGTGTGAGTTCCAAGCCCTGTCTATTTCAGCAATTGGATTGTGGCCCCTTTACGAGTGCTTCAGAACTTCATTCCAATTTTAGGTTTGCGAGCTAGGCTAGGAGCGTAATGCCGGCGTATGAAAGGCAGATGTCGGGAGGAACCGCGCAACGGCGCGCGCTTTCGCGCGCCCTGCTTTTCGCCTTGCTGTGCTCGGCGGTACTTATTGTCGAGACCGGAAATGCGGCAGCCTTCGAGATTTTCGGCATCAAGCTATGGGGATCGTCGAAGGACGAAGATGCCGACATCGTTGACCCGCTGCGTTATGCCGTGACGATCGAGACGCCCGACGCCGACAAGGATCTCGCCGAGAAGCTCGAAAACGCCTCGGCGCTGAAAGCCGACGAGGAACACCCGGTATCAGGTTCGCTGGGTCTTTTGGCCAAGGCGCGCAGCGACCGTGAGCAACTTGTCGCCGCGCTCTACGCGGACGCCCGCTACGAGGGGGTCGTCACCATCACTATTCAGGGCAAGCCGCTCGACGATCTGCCGCCCGATGCCGAGTTTTCCGGCCCGCAGCCGATTCCGGTGGTGATAAGCATAGCGGCCGGGCCGAAATTCACGCTTGGCAACATCAGACTGAAAGGCGATGCAGCGGGGCTGGCAAGTGCCGATTTCGGTCTGATCGCCGGCGGTGACGCCAGTTCGGGCGCCGTGCTCAAGGCCGAGGCGGCGATCGTGCGGGCACTCAAGCAAGAAGGCAGGCCGCTGGCCAAGGTGACGGGCCGCGAGATCGTCGCCGAGCACACCGGTTCGACGCTCGACGTGACGCTCACCGTCGCGGCCGGCCCGGTCGCCGGCTATGGCGACACCACTGTCGAGGGTACCGAAAAGGTCGACCGCGACTTCACCGAATATATGACCGGTCTGAAGCGTGGCCGCCAGTATTCGCCCGATGAGATCGACGATGCACGCGACCGGCTGCTCGGCCTCGAGGTCTTCAACAGCGTGACGGTGAAGGAAGCCGACGCCCTCGACGCCGAGGGCAATGTCCCGATCGGTGTCCAGGTCAGCGAACGCAAGCCGCGCTATTTCGGCATTGGCGGCAGCTTCTCAAACACCGAAGGGCTGGGCCTCGAAGGCTATTGGGGGCATCGCAATCTGTTTGGCCGCGCCGAAAAGCTGCGCATCGACGGCAAGATCAGCGGCATCGGCAGCAACGACTTGACCCAGCTCAATTACAATGCCGGCGTCATGTTCGAAAAGCCGGGCGTGGTCGGGCCGGCGTCGAAATTCATTGCCAGCGTCAATGCTGTGCTGGAGCACCCCGACGCCTATGACCATTTCTCGGTCAAGGGCAGTACCGGCCTATCCTACGAACTCGACAAGAAGCAGACGGTTTCCGCGCAAGTCGCGCTGGATTATTCGAGGATCCACGACGCTTTCGGCAAGCACACCTATCTGATCGCCAGCATTCCACTGCAATATGTCTACGACAATCGCGACAGCAAGCTCAATCCGACCCGGGGCTTCAGGGTGCTGGCCTATGCCGAGCCGAGCTACGACATTTTGAGCGGGGCTGCCTTCGTCAAGCTGAAGGGCGAGGGGTCGGCCTACCAGTCGCTCGATTCGGCCTCGAAATTCGTTTTCGCCGAACGTGTCGCCATCGGCTCTATCATCGGCGCCAGTCTTCAAGATGTTCCGGCAGATCGCCGCTTCTACTCAGGCGGCGGCGGTTCGGTGCGCGGCTATGCTTATCAAGGCATCGGCCCGAAGGACAGCAATGGAGAGCCGATCGGAGGGCTTTCCTTCTTCGAGACCTCGGTCGAGATGCGCATCGCCGTCACCGACAAGATCGGCGTTGTGCCGTTCGTCGATGCCGGCACGGTGTCGACGAGGCAGGTTCCCGATTTTTCGGACATGAAGGTCGGCGCGGGTGTAGGCTTGCGCTATCTGACGGCGTTCGGGCCGCTCCGCATCGACGCGGCAGTGCCGCTCAACCGCGGCCCCGACGATCCTCATTTCGGCATTTATGCCGGCATCGGCCAGGCATTCTGATGGCAATATTCAGGCGCATCCTTCGTATCCTTTTCTACACGCTGCTCATCGTCGTGGCAGCGGCGGTGGGGGCGCTCGTCGTGCTGACCAAGACCGAGCGCGGCCGCGAAAACCTTGCCGGCATCATCTCGACCATGGCCTCGACCAGTGATCGCAAGGTCACTGTCGTCGGCATCGACGGTATCTGGTCGGGCGCGCTGAGGGTCGATCATGTCGTTCTGGAGGATCGCGAAGGCGCCTGGATGGTGGCGCGCAAGGTGGCCGTCGACTGGTCGCCGCTGGCACTCCTGTCGAAGAGCTTCAGCGCCGATCGCATTGGGGCCGAGCGTATCGAGTTGGCAAGGCTGCCGATGGCCAATACACAGCCGCGCCAAAGCGGGGCGACCACGCTGCCGGTTTCCATCGATGTCAAGCAGCTCGACCTTCCCGAAATCGCACTCGGGCAGGCTCTGGCCGGCAGCGGTGTTGCCGAGCTCGCAGCCAAGGGAGCGCTCAAGGCGGATGCCTCGCCGTTGGCTATCGAGACCAATCTCAACATCGTTCGCCATGACGGCAAGCAAGGCACGGTCGACGCCAAAGCCCAATTCGCGCCGGCCGACAACAAGCTCGACCTCGACTTGAGGGCATCCGAGCCGGCCGGCGGCATCATCGCCAACCTGCTCAAGCTGCCGGGCGCGCCGCCGGTCGAGATTGTCGTTTCCGGCACCGGACCGCTCGCCAACTGGAATGGCATCGGGACCTTTGTCGTCGATCGCCGGATCGTCACCCAGCTTACCGGTCGTCATCAGCTCACGAACAAGGGTCATTATGTCGAGGCCAAGGGTGACGGCGAGTTCGAGCGCTTCCTGCCCGAAAATCTGAAGCCGCTGTTTGCCGGCAAGACCAGCTTCGACCTCGCCGGCACAGCGACCGCGGCCGGCGGCGTCGACGTGGAGCGCGCCAATATCGACAGCGATGCCGTGCACGCGACGGCCGCCGGCACTGTCGATCCGAACGGTGCCAGCGATCTTTCCGTTAAGCTCGCCGCAAAGGGGCCGCCGATCGTGCTTAGTCTCGGCAGCGAGGCGCAGCCGATAACCGTGGCGATCAAGGACGCCACGGCCCGCGCTTTCGGCGATGGCAAGGCGCCGATGGTCGATATCGGCGCGTCGCTGGTCTCGGTGGTGGCGGGCGGCACGCGGGTGGACGACCTGATCGGGCAAGTGCATTCGGATGGTTTCGACATCCAGAACCGTAGCGGGCCTGTCACCATCAAGCTGACGGCGGCCGGCCTGAACACCGACGTTGCGACGTTGGCGCCGCTGATAACGGGCAGGGTCAGCGCCGGTCTCGCCGGCTCCGTCAGCAAGGACCAGGTCGTCGTCGACCAAGGCACGCTGCGCAGCGACGCGCTCAATGCGTCCGTAACGGCCACCGTGGTGCTGGCCGATCTGTCGATGACGCTCAAGATGAATGCCGACGCGGCTTCGACGGCGCTGCCGCCGCAGATCAGTTCGGTTCTCGGCCAGCGCGTGCAGTTTTCCGCAACCGCGACCCGCGACCCGGACGGTGCGTTTGCCGCCAATGCACTGCAGCTCACCTCCGGCACGCTCAACGCCAGCGGCACCGCCAGCGCGCAGGGCACCGATATCCGAGCCGATATCAAAGGAACGCTCGGCGACGTGTCGGTGCTGTCGCCGCTGGTTGGCGCGAAGGTCGGCGGCGCAGTCGATTTCGCGCTGACCGCAAGCGGTGCGCGCACCGCGCCGGACTTCTCGGTTTCGGCCAGCAGCGACAGCCTGACGGCGTCCGGCCATGCGGTGAAGCAGATCAAGCTGAGCGCGCGCGGCAAGGCCGATATCGCCAGTCCCGCCGCCGATGTCTCGCTGACCGGCTCGGTCGACGACCAGCCGCTCGACCTCAAGGCATCGCTGGTCACGACCGACGGAAAGCGCTCCATCAATGGACTTGCCGTCTCGCTGGCCGACAACAAGGTCTCCGGCGACCTCGGGCTCGACGACAACCTGCTGCCGCTCGGCACGTTGGCCCTCGATGCCGCCGATATTGCCCCGCTGGCCAGACTTGCCGGCCAAACGCTAGCCGGCGACGTGCGTGGCACGATCCGCTTCGCCAACGACAATGGAGCACCGACGGTCGCGATCGATGCGACGAGCACCGCGATTTCGCGCGGCGAACTGGCGGCCAAGACAATCGCCGTCAACGCGCTGGTCGCCAATTATCTCAAAGCCCCGGCGATCGCCGGCAAAGTCAAGGCCGACATGATCACTTCCGGAACCACGGTGATCAGCGGCATCGATGTCGACCTGAAGCGCAACGGCGACTGGACCGGCTTTAGCGGCGGCGCCACGGTCGCCGGCATTCCGGCCAGCGCGGCCGGGCGGGTCAGGATCGCGAACGGCATCACCAGCATCGAGCTTGCCTCGGGCGAGGCAATCATCCGCGGCATCAAGGCAGCGATCGCACAGCCGTCGGCGCTGACAATCGCCAATGGCATGGTGAGCATTGAGAACCTGGCGCTCGGTGTCGGCGGCGGTTCGGTTGCCGTGTCGGGTACGGCTGGCCAGACGCTCGATCTCGCTGCCACCTTGTCGGCGGTGCCGGCAGCGCTTGCCAATGATTTTTCACCGGGTCTCGATGCCGTGGGCGCGCTCAGCGGCACCGCGCAGGTCACGGGATCGTCGGCTGCCCCCGACGTCCGTTTCAACGCCCGGCTCAGCGGCGCCGAAACCAACCAGACCCGGCGGGCCGGGCTCGGGCCGCTCGATCTCGATGCGGCAGGCCGCTTCTCCTCGGTCAGCGGCCTGGCCATCGAGCAGGCGACGCTTGCCGGCGAGAAAATCTCCGGCAAGGCAGCCGGCACCATCAATCCGAACGGCGCCAGCGATTTCTCGCTCGACCTCGCCTCGACCGGTCCGAGCCTGCCGCTGTCGTTCGGCAGCAAGGCAAGTCCGATCAAGCTCGAGCTGCAGGCGATATCGCTAAAGGCGGCCGGGCAGGGCACGCAGCCGAAGCTCGACATCTCCGCGACGCTGCCATCGGCCGCCACCAATCTGGCTAAGGTCGAGGGCATCACGCTGGCGCTGCACTCCGATCGCTTCGACGTGAAAGCCCGGAGCGGGCCGATCTCCGGCACCGTGACCGCTGAAAAAATCGGCATCGACAATCCGACAGTCGCACCGCTGATCGCCGGCAAGGTCACTGCCAAACTCGCCGGCAGCCTTGCCGCCGACGCTGTCATCATCGATAGCGGCACAGTGACCAGCGACGCGTTGAACAGCGGCTTCAACGGGCGGGTCTCGCTGGCCGACGGCGCCATCGATCTAAATCTCAAGGCGGATGCCGCGTCGGCGGCGCTGCCGGCGGCGGTACGTGGCGTGCTCGCCGCGCGAACACAACTCAGTGCCGCGCTGAAGCGAGACGCCAACGGCAATGTCACCGCCAACGCCGTCAGGCTGTCGTCCGGTTCGCTAACGGCAGACGGGCAGGCGAGCCTTGCCGCCAACAAGCTCAGCGCCGACGTCAAAGGCGCGCTGGGCGACGTCTCGCTGGTATCCAAGGACGCCAAAGGCGCCATCTCTTTCGCGCTGAATGCGCAAGGCGCCAGCACTGCGCCGGATCTGTCCCTGACTGTCAACAGCGACAGGCTTTCGGTCGCGGCGCGCGAGATCACTGGCCTGAAGCTCACTGCCACCGGCAAGGCTGATGCCGCCAACCCGGCTGCGAATGTGCAACTCACCGGAAACGTCGCGGGTCAACCGCTGCAGGGCAGCGCCGTGCTGGCGACATCGGACGGCAAACGCGCCATCAATGGGCTTTTGCTGTCGCTGGGCAAGAACCGTATTTCCGGCGACCTGGCGCTCGACGATGCCTTCGTCCCGGTCGGCACGGTAGCGCTCGACCTGCCCGATATCGGTCCGCTTGCTGCCCTGGCACTGGAAAAGGCCGACGGCGATGTGCGCGGCACGATCGCCTTCTCCAAGGCGGGCGCCGTGCCGCAGGTCGCCGTCAAGGCGATGACGGGCTCGATCTCGCGCGGCGATGTCTCGGCCAAGGCCGTGAGCATCGATGCGCTGATCGCCAACTATCTGGCGGCACCGGTGATCTCGGGCAAAATCCGTGCCGACAGCGTGACCTCCGGCGGCACGGTTATCCGTGGCGTCGACGTCGATCTCAAGCGCGACGGCGAATGGACCGGTTTTTCCGGTGGCGCCACCGTCAAGGATATTCCGCTGAAAGCCGGTGGGCGGGTCAAGGCGGTCAACGGCACGACGACGGTCGAACTTGCCTCCGGCGAGGCGACCATCCGCGGCATCAAGGCGGCTATCGCCCAGGCCTCGACCATCAACATCGCCAATGGAGTGCCCAGCCTCGACAGGCTGGTGCTCAACCTCGGCGGCGGCACGGCGACGGTCACGGGCAAAGCTGGGCAGGCGCTCGACCTCAACGCGACGCTGGCCCGCGTCCCGATCTCGATAGCCAACAGTTTTTCGCCGGGCCTCGATGCCGCCGGTTCCATCTCGGGCACGGTGAAGGTGACGGGTGCGCCGGCCAATCCGGCCGTTGCTTTCAAGATCGATGCAGCAGGCGTTCAGACGTCGCAGACCCGTGGTGCAGGCTTCGGCGCCATGGGCGTTTTATCCTCAGGTACGTATTCGGGCAACAGACTGACCTTCGACGCCAACATGAGCGATGCCGCCGGCCTCGGTCTCAAGGGCGGCGGCACGATGACGACATCAGGCGCGCCCACCCTTGATCTCAACTTTTCCGGCAAGGTGCCGTTCGCATTCCTCACCAGGACACTCGCCGCGCAAGGCTTGTCCCTGAGCGGCACGGCCGACGTCGATATACAGGTACGCGGCCCGGCGACGTCGCCGGTGATCTCAGGCACGGTCCGCACGTCAGGCGCCCGCCTGCTCGACGCGCGTTCGGGGCTTGCGATCAACGACATCACTGCCGATGTCGCCGTCGGTGGCGGCGTGGCAAGGATCAATCGACTGACCGGCACGCTGTCGACGCGCGGCAGCCTTTCGGCCAGCGGCACCGTCGGCATCGATCCGGCTAAGGGTTTTCCGGCCGATCTGTCGATCAAGCTTGTCGACGGCCGCTATACCGACGGCAAGGTAGTCACCGCCAATCTTGGCGGCGACCTGACCGTTAAGGGGCCGCTCACCTCCGCGCCGATGATTTCCGGTACCGTCAACCTGGCCAAGACCGTCATCACCGTACCCGAAAAACTGCCCGGCTCGCTGGCCGAGCTCAACGTCAAGCACAAGAATGCGCCGGCCGCCGTGCGTGCGCAGGACAAGGCGTTGCACCCGGCCGCTGCAAGCAGCGGTGGCGGCGGCAGCGGCCTCATTCTCGACGTCACGGTCAATGCGCCGAGCCAGATCTTCATCCAGGGCAGGGGCGTCGACGCCGAACTCGGCGGGTCGTTGCGGCTGACCGGCCCGGCATCGTCACCCCAGGCGGTCGGCACCTTCACCTTGCGGCGCGGTCGGCTGACGATCCTTGCCAAGCGGCTGACCTTCACCGAAGGCACGGTCGGCTTTTCCGGCTCTCTGGTGCCCTACCTCAATCTCACGGCGCAATCGAAGACGACCAGCGCCACCGTGACCATCGTGGTGTCGGGCGAGGCGACCAACCCGAAATTCACCTTCTCCTCGGTACCGGCGCTGCCGGAGGACGAGGTGCTGGCGCAGCTGATCTTCGGCCGTTCGATGTCGAACCTGTCGCCGCTGCAGATCGCTCAGCTTGCCGAGGCTGCCGGACAACTGGCCGGCATCGGCGGCTCGACCTCCCTGCTGCAGAACCTGCGCAGCGCGATCGGCGTCGACGACCTCGACGTGATCACCGACGAAGAGGGCGGCACCGCCGTCTCGGCGGGCAAGTATCTCAACGACCGCACCTACGTGACGATCCAGAAGGGCGACAGGCCGGGCTCGGGCAAGGCAACCGTCGATCTCGACGTTGGGCGCGGCGTCAAGCTGCGTGGTGAGGCAACCGACGCCGGCGAAGCCAAAGGCGGTGTTTTCTACGAACGGGAATATTGAAACCGGCCGTTCGCGCAGAACAGCTGGTTGCCCGATGAACGAGCGGCGCAGCAGCAAATGTCCCGGTTTAATTGCCCGTGGAGATTTCGGGCGAAATCCCTGGCGCACTAGCAAATTTGCGCCAAGACTGTCGTTAACGCGCGAACCGGCCTGCTTCCAAAGTTGCACATTCCTTGGCATGTTCCCAATCCGTGCCGTCTTTGACATCATGGCGCGGATGCGGAATGTTAAAAGGCAGAAAGCCAACAATGGGAGTTAGTCATGACGATCTACAAGAGTAACGGCGACCGCGTTCCCGATCACATCCTGGCCATGGCCGAAGACGCCAAGGCAGGCAAGATGGATCGTCGCGAATTTCTGGCTCTCGCCAGCGTCTTCGGAGCCTCGACGGCGATGGCCTATGGCATGCTTGGCCTTGCAGACCCGACGCCGGCCAAAGCGGAAGAGGTCCAGGGCAAGAAAGGCGGCGTGTTGAAGGTCGCGCAATGGATCAAGGATCCGAAGGATCCGCGCAAGGCCGACTGGTCGGAAATCGCCAATGCCGAGCGCCAGGCGCTCGAGCCGCTGGTCAAATATACCACCGAATACACATTCCGCCCCTATCTGCTGGAGAGCTGGGACGTGAATGACGACGCTACCGAATACACGCTGCATGTGCGCAAAGGCGTCACCTGGAACAACGGCGATCCGTTCACCGCAGACGACGTCATCTTCAACCTCAAGCGTTGGGCCGACAAGAAGGCCGAAGGCAATTCCATGCCGGGTCGCCTCGGTTCGCTGGTCAAGGACGACAAACTGGATGAGAGCGCGGTGACCAAGGTCGACGACCACACGATCAAGCTGACGCTCAGCAAGCCGGATATCGCCCTCATTCCCAACGTGTGCGACTATCCCGGCCTCATCGTCCACAAGACGTTCGATGAAAAAGGCGGCGACTTCAAGTCCTGCCCGATCGGCACTGGGCCGTTCGAGCTGGTCTCCTACGATGTCGGCCAGAAAGTGGTCTACAAGCGCCGCGAAGATAACAAATGGTGGGATGGTGAGGTCTTCCTCGACGGCATCGAGTTCGTCGACTACGGCACCGATCCGGCGGCCATGGTCAGCGCCTTCGAAGCAGGCGAGGTACACACCAATTTCGAGACGTCGGCCGACTATGTGTCGATCCTCGACGGCATGGACCTGGTGAAGTCGGAGATCGTCACCGCCTCGACGATCGTCTGCCGCACCAATGTGACCAACAAGCCTTATGGCGACCAGAAGGTTCGCAACGCCCTGCAGCTCGCGGTCGACAACAATGTCGTCCTCCAGCTCGGCTACGGCAATGCCGGCACGGTTGCCGAAAACCACCATGTCGCCCCGATCCATCCGGAATACTACGAACTGCCGAAGATTGCTCGCGACCCGGCCAAGGCGAAGGCGCTGATGGCGGAAGCCGGCCAGGCCGATTTCGAGCACGAGCTGATCACGGTCGACGAGGACTGGCACAAGAATACAGGCGATGCGATCGCCGCGCAGATGCGGGACGCCGGCATCAAGGTGAAGCGTACGGTGCTGCCGGGTTCGACCTTCTGGAACGACTGGACGAAGTATCCGCTGTCGATGACCAACTGGAACATGCGGCCGCTCGGCGTCCAGGTTCTGGCGATCGGCTACCGCACAGGTGAAGCCTGGAACGAGACGGCCTGGTCGAATCCGGAGTGGGATGCCAAGCTCAACGCTGCGCTCGCAGTCGCCGACGCCGCCAAGCGCAAGGAAATGATGAAGGATATCGAGCAGATCCTGCAGGATTCCGGCATTATCATCCAGCCTTATTGGCGCAAGCTCTACAGCCATTCGGTCAAGGCGGTGCAGAACTACAAGATGCACCCGACCTTCGAGCGCGACTATGGCAAGGTCTGGCTCGAGCAGGCCTGACCGGACGATCCGGAAAGGGGCGTCTCGCCCCTTTCCGTCGCTCTTTGCATGATCCATGGACCGGAAGTCGGCGCAGCAAAAAGTTGCGGACTCTTCGGCCGGGGTCTGCAATAAAAGGGTATTGCATCTGGGACTGGTCTGAAGGCTTGTTCTGCCGCTGGCGGCAGGGCGGCTTGCAAACCGGTTCCAACCCCCAACCCGACCGGCAGGGGACCGCCATGCTTTCTTTCGTTATCAGGCGTCTCGGCACCATGGCATTGACGATGCTGTGCCTGACGATGATCGTCTTCTTCCTGGTCAATCTCGGGCCCAATCTGAAGAAGCTGGCGATCAGCCAGACCGAAATGCACACATCCGCCGAGCAGCTTGAGGCCTGGCTGGTCAACCATGGCTATCGGCAGAATTTCTTTGTCCGCTACGGCCAATGGCTGGGCATCATGCCAAAGCAGCCGGTGACCGACCCGGCGACCGGCAAGCCCGCACAGCGTTTCTCCTTCTGCAACGATCCGGTCGTGCCGACATTCTCCGGCATCCTGCAAGGCGATTTCGGATGCTCGACGAAGTTCAAGACGACGGTCGCTTCGAAACTCTTCCCGGCGCTCAGCGCCACCGGCATCCTGATGCTCTGCGTGCTGGCCGTGATGGTGCCGGTCTCGCTTTTGATCGGCATTCTCGCCGGCATGCGCGAGGGCTCACGCACCGACCGTACATTGTCGGTGGCTTCGATCGCCTCGACGGCGACGCCCGAATACGTTTCGGGCGTCATCTTCACCGTGATCTTCGCCTCCTGGCTCGGCGTGCTGAACGGTTCGGCGGCCTCGGCCAGTCAGGGCATCACCTTCTACAATTTCACCTTGCCGGTAATGACGCTGGCGATCTACGGCATCGGCTACATCGCCCGTATGACCCGCGCCTCGATGGTGGAGGTGATGACACAGCAATATATCCGAACCGCCCGGCTGAAGGGCCTCTCCTTCGGCAGCGTGGTGATAAAGCACGCTCTGCGCAACGCGCTGATCGCACCGTTCACGGTCATCATGCTGCAGTTTCCCTGGCTGCTCACCGGTGTCGTTATCGTCGAGGTGATGTTCCGCTACCAGGGTTTCGGCTACACGCTGGTCGAGGCTGCCGGCAACAACGACATCGATCTTCTGCTCGGCTGCTCGCTGGTCTCGGTGTTTATCGTCCTGATCACACAGCTCATCTCCGATGTCGGCTACGCGTTTCTCAATCCGCGCATCAGAGTTCAATAGGAGACCGGGCGGATGCAGGTCGAATATCTCAGCGCCCTTAACGTCGTACTCGGCGTGCTTGCCCGCTTCTGGCCGGTCTGGATCGCTCTTGCCCTGGTGATGGGAGCGAGCTTCGGCTACAAGAAGAAACTAGGCCTTTACGGCCAGCTTTTCGACAGCGGCGTCGGGATCGTCGGCGTCGGCATCTGCCTGTTCTGGCTGTTTACGGCGATCTTCGCGTCGACCATCTCGCCCTTCGATCCGCTTGCCCAGGTGCCGATCATGAAGGACGCGCTGCCGGGCGCGATCGAGCCGGCGTCGAAACTTATATACTATTTCGGCGGCGACAAGCTCGCCCGCGACGTGTTCTCCCGCATGGTCTATGGCAGCCAGATCGTGCTGATCATCGCGCCGGCGGCGACCGGTTTTGCGCTGATGGTCGGTATTACGCTCGGCCTGCCGGCCGGCTATTATGGCGGCAGGATCGATACGGTGCTGTCCTTCCTCGCAAACCTTGTGCTGGCCTTCCCGGTGATCTTGCTGTTCTACCTGCTGGTGACGCCGGGCATCATGGACACGCCGATCCCCTACGCGATGGCAGGGCTGTTCTTCCTGTTTCCGATCATCTTCTTCAGTGTGCTGTTCTGGACGCGCTACAAGAACCGTCCCGACCGCCTCTATATCCTGCTTGGCCTGACGTTGGTCGTTGGCGGCTGGATCTATGCCGGCCTGGTCTTCGATGCCGATCCGTTCAAGATCATCCATATCGATCCCAACCAGCTCAACATCTTCGTGGCGGTGGTGTTCGCCTCCAGCCCGGGCGTGTTCCGCATCGTGCGCGGCCTGGTCATGGACATCAAAACGCGTGACTATGTTGCGGCGGCGCAGACGCGCGGTGAATCGCCCTGGTACATCATGCTGTGGGAGATATTGCCCAATGCGCGCGGGCCGCTGATCGTCGACGCCTGCCTGCGCATCGGCTACACTACGATCCTGCTCGGCACGCTCGGCTATTTCGGGCTGGGACTGGCGCCGGAAAGCCCGGACTGGGGCACGGCGATCAAGGATGCAAGCCGGCTGCTGCGCTCCTTCATCCACCCGGCGCTGCCGCCGACGATCGCGTTGATGTCGTTCGTGCTCGGCCTCAACCTCCTGGCGGATTCGCTGCGCGAACAGTCTATGAAAGATTGATGCCGGGAAAGATTGATGCCGGGAAGACCGATGCAGGGTTCGGCCCGACGTGCCTGAAGAACAAGGATTGGAGCGACCCATGAATGAGGCAGTTCGAAATCCCGCCAAGCCGACCAATGGGCCGACCAACGGGCCGATCATCGAGATCGAGAACCTGTCGATCTCCTTCTTCACCCGTAAGGGCGAGATCCCGGCGGTCATGGATTTTTCCTGCACCGTCATGCCCGGCGAGGCAATGGGCATCGTCGGCGAATCCGGTTGCGGCAAGTCGACCGTGTCGCTCGGCATCATGCGCGATCTCTCCAACATCGGAAAGATCGTCGGCGGAAAGATCAAGTTCCAGGGCAAGGACATGGGAGAACTGTCCGACGAGGAACTGCGCGCCATCCGCGGCAACAAGATCGCGATGATCTACCAGGAGCCGATGGCCAGTCTGAACCCGGCAATGAAGGTCGGCCAGCAGCTGATGGAAGTGCCACTTATCCACGACAAGGTGTCGAAGGACGAAGCTTATAAACGCGCCTTGGAAATGGTGCGCGCGGTGAAGCTGCCGGATCCCGAACGCATGATGCGTTCCTATCCGCACCAGCTTTCGGGCGGCCAGCAGCAGCGCATCGTCATTGCCATGGCGCTGCTGTCGAAGCCGGCGCTGCTCCTGCTCGACGAGCCGACGACAGCGCTCGACGTGACGGTGGAAGCCGGCATCGTCGACCTGGTCAAGGGGCTGGGCGAGAAGTTCGGCACCTCGATGATCTTCGTGTCGCACAATCTCGGGCTGATCCTGGAGACCTGCGACCGCATTACGGTGATGTATTCGGGCGAAGCGGTGGAGACCGGCAAGATCAAGGACGTCTTCGACCGGATGCGCCATCCCTACACGCAAGGCCTGTTCCGCTCGATCCCGCTGCCCGGCGCCGACAAGAATTCGCGGCCGCTGATCTCGATCCCGGGGCAGTTGCCGCTGCCGCACGAGCGGCCGAAGGGCTGCAATTTCGGCCCGCGCTGCCACCATTTCGTCGAGGGCGTCTGCAACGCCGCCGAAATTCCGATGATCGCGGTCGAAGGCCATGACGGGCATTTCTCGCGCTGCGTGCGCTTCAACGAGATCGACTGGGAGGCGCTGCCGCCCGGCGCCAAGAAGGTCAACGAGCGGGTGGTGCCCGGTGCGCCGGTGCTCCAGATCGAAGACCTCAGGAAGTATTACAAGGTCGGCGGCAGCGAAGTGTTCGGCTCGAGCGAGGGCCGCGTCGTCAAGGCCAATGAGACGATCTCGTTCATGGCCCGCGAATCCGAGACCGTCGCTATCGTCGGCGAATCCGGCTGCGGAAAATCGACCCTGGCCAAGGTGCTGCTCGGCCTCGAAACGGCGAGCTCCGGCCGCGTTAAGCTCGGCAACAAGGAGATCCAGTCGACCGGGATCGAGAAGCGCAGCGTCGACACGGTGTCATCGATCCAGATGGTGTTCCAAAATCCGTTCGACACGCTCAATCCGAGCCATTCGGTCGGTTCGCAGATCATCCGTACGCTGGAAAAGTTCAATGTCGGCAACACGGTGGCCGACCGCCGCAAGCGGATGCTGGAGTTGCTCGACCTGGTGAAGCTGCCGAGGGCGTTCGAGTCGCGCAAGCCGCGCCAGCTTTCAGGTGGCCAGAAACAGCGCATCGGCGTGGCGCGGGCTTTTGCAGGCGACGCCAAGGTGGTGGTGGCCGACGAGCCGGTCTCGGCATTGGATGTGTCAGTGCAAGCGGCGGTGACCGAGCTGCTGATGGATATCCAGCGCAAGAACAAGACGACGATGCTGTTCATCAGCCACGATCTGTCGGTGGTGCGCTACATCGCCGACCGCGTCGTCGTCATGTATCTCGGCTATATCGTCGAGCAAGGCACGACCGACCAGATCTTTTCGCCGCCCTATCACCCCTACACCGAGGCGCTGCTGTCGGCGATCCCGATCGCCGACACCAGCGTGGTGAAAAGGCACATCGTGCTTGAAGGCGACATTCCGTCGGCAATGAACCCGCCCTCGGGCTGTCCGTTCCAGACGCGCTGCGGCTATAAGAAGCTGGTGCCGGACAATCTTTGCGAAACCAAGGTGCCGCCGGTCAAGCATCTCGGCGACGGCCATATGAGCCTGTGCTGGCTGGCCGACGACGTGCTGGCGAAAATGGAGCCGGTGATCAAATTCGACAAGGAGCACGCCGCGAATGAGGGCGTGCCGGACGATGCGCCGCACGGTACTGGTCCGGGCTTTGCCGGTGATCCGCCCAAGCGTCCACACGGCAAGACCGGCAGCGCGGAAGCCGATGCCGAGGGCGAGGCAGCGGAGAATGGAGAAGCGGTCGCCAAAGCCCGCCGTCATGAGGTTCGCGACGAGGTTTCAGAGACCGGCGGCACCTCAAGCTCTGCCGATAGCGCGTCGGCACCAATCATGCCGCCGACAGTCGGCGACGGCCGCCAGGCGGACGACGCCACGCGCAAGCCACGCAAACCCAAGGGCGGCTGAGAGCCGTTAGTAGGCTAGGGCGCGCATTGCCGTAGCTGAGCGGCGTAGTCCTGCGCCATCTGCTCCGTGGCGTGCGCATAGCGCTGCACGTCGGCGTCGCCGCGACTGCCGCGCTTGTAGGCATTCCAGCCGAGATAGTAGGCGAGATACAGATTGTAGGTGTCGTTGCGGGCGACGCCGAGGGTCTCGGCGGTCTTGGAATGGTACCAGCCGACGAAATCGACGGCATCGGCAAAGCGGGTGCGGCGCGCCGCCCAGCTGCCGGTCTCGTTCTGGTATTGCGCCCAGGTGCCGTCGAGCGCCTGCGAGAAGCCGGTGGCGCTGGAGATATGTTTCCAGGGAATGAAGCCCAGCAGCTTGGTGCGCGGCGGCCTGGCGTTGCTCTTGAAGCCGGACTCCTTGCGCACCGTCGCCATCAGCACGGGAACCGGCACACCGTATTTCTGCTCGGCGCGTTGTGCCGCCGCCTGCCAATTGTCGAACCAGCCGTCATTCTGGTCGAAAACGGCGCAGACATCGTTGATGTGGTTCGGCGGCGTCGCGCAGGCCGAAAGCGTCAGCGGCACGGCAATCGCTACAATTTTACTAAAACTCGACCTACGCATCGGAAGAGCATTAGGCCGAAAACATAAAAGGAATCTTGCGGCGTTTCTTAACGCTCGCCATCTCTGCCGGCCAGCGGATCAATTGTCGATATTTCGACCTGTTTCGTCGCTTTCATAGTGGATGACTGCCAAGAATGCCGCCTTGGCTAAAATCACGCCCGCAAATGGCGGATTTCTGACAGCTCGATCCTCGTGCCGGCGCTTTGATGCGCCGCATGATCGAACCAAGACGCAAGCGCGGCGCCGAGCGAACCAGCAACAGGGGACCGACCGCCATCCCGCAACTGCCGCTCAGGCGGGTGACAAACCCTTATCCGCCGATGGCGATGCTCTCGGCCGACCAGATCGAGGCGATCCACCAGGCGTCGATGCATATCTTGGAGAATTTCGGCATCGAGGTGATGAGCCCGCGGGCGCTGTCGCTGTTCGAGAAGGCCGGGGCCAAGGTCGATCATGCCACGATGAACGTCCGCATCGATCGCGGCATGGTCGAGGAAGCGCTGAAGACGACACAGTCCAGCTATATGCTTACGCCGCGCAATCCCGCCCATGCCGTCCACCTCGGCGGCAACACCATCAACTTCACCCTCGTCGCCGGGCCGCCGAATGTGCACGACATGGAGCGCGGCCGCCGTGCCGGCAATTTGCGCGATTATTCCGACCTCGTCCGGCTGGCGCAGCATTTCAACTGCATCCACATGCTAGGCAACCAGGTCTGCGCGCCGGTAGAACTGCCGGCGAATTCCCGTCATCTCGACACCTATTTCGCCAATCTGACACTGACCGACAAAAGCTTTCACGTCTCGGCCATCGGCCGCGGCAGGGCGCTCGACGGCATCGAGATGATGGCAATCGCGCGCGGACTGACGCTTGACGAGATGCGCGACGATCCCGGCGTCACCACCATCATCTCGGTCAATTCGCCGCGCCGCTTCGACGAGATGATGGCCGAGGGGCTGATGACCATGGCCGAGTTCGGCCAGTCGGTCGCGGTAACACCGTTCACACTGATGGGGGCGATGAGCCCGGTGACGCTTGCCGGCGCGCTCGCCCAGCAGAATGCCGAGGCGCTGTTCGGCGTGGTGCTGACGCAGCTCGTCCGCCCCGGCGCGCCGGTGATGTATGGCGCCTTCACCTCCAATGTCGATATGAAATCGGGAGCGCCGGCGTTCGGCACGCCTGAAAACACCAAGGCGAATATCGCGTCCGGACAGTTGGCGCGGCGTTACAACCTGCCTTATCGCACAACGCCGGGCTCGGCTTCCAATGCCGCCGACGCGCAAGGCGCCTATGAGACGCTGATGGCGCTGTGGGGCGCGGTGCTCGGCCATGGCAACCTCGTCTACCATGCCGCCGGCTGGCAAGAGGGCGGACTGACAGCGTCGTTCGAAAAGTTCATCATCGATGTCGAGATGATCCAGCACATGATGGAGTTTTTGCGCCCGATCGAGGTCAACGAGGCCGAGCTTGCTGTCGAGGCTCTGGGTGCGGTTCCGACCGGCGGCCACTTCTTCGGCGAGCCGCACACGCTGGAGCGCTACGCCACAGCCTTCTACCAGCCGATGCTGTCCAACTGGCAAAATTTCGAGGCCTGGCAGGAGGCTGGCGGGCTCGATGCCACGGCGCGGGCGACGCGGCTGTGGAAGAAGGCGCTGGAGGACTATGTCGAGCCGGTGATGGAAATCTCCAGGCGCGAAGCGCTGGAGGCATACGTGGCCAAGCGCAAGGAAGCGATCGGGCAAAGCGAGCCGTGATGATCGAAGGCTCGCGCTCGTGGGGCTCCTCCCCGAATTGATCGTTCCCATCCAACTCGTTGACGTCAGAGAGAATCCCATGAAATCGCATGCAAAGGTCGTGGTTATCGGCGGTGGCGTTGTCGGGTGCTCCGTGCTGTTCCATCTGGCCCGTCACGGCTGGACCGACATCGTGCTCCTGGAGCGCAATGAATTGACCTCCGGCTCGACCTGGCACGCCGCCGGCGGCATGCACACCATCAATGGCGATCCCAATGTCGCCAAGCTGCAGAAATACACAATCTCGCTCTACAAGGAGATCGAGGAACTGTCCGGCCAGGCGACCGGCGTGCATCTGACTGGCGGCGTCTTGCTGGCGGCGACCGAGGCGCGCCTCGACTGGCTGCGCGGCGTCGTCGCCAAGGGCCGCTATCTCGGCATCGAGCTCGAGGAGATATCGCCTGATGAGGCGGCCGAGCTGATGCCGTTGCTCGACCCCAAGCAGTTCGTCGGCGCCGTTCGCAACAAGGAGGACGGTCATCTCGACCCCTCCGGCGTCACCCACGCCTACGCCAAGGCCGCGAGGAAGCTTGGTGCCGAGGTCGAGCGTTTCACCAAGGTCGAGGACATCGTGCGGCGCGCCGACGGGTTGTGGCGTGTCATCACCAACAAGGGTGAGGTGGTGGCCGAGCATGTCGTCAACGCCGGCGGCCTGTGGGCGCGTGAGGTCGGCCGCATGGTCGGGCTGGAGCTGCCGGTGCTGGCGATGGAGCACATGTACCTGATCACCGAGGACATGCCGGAAGTCGCCGCCTGGAACCAGAAGACTGGTACGGAGATCATCCATGCAGTCGATTTCGACGGCGAGCTGTATCTGCGCCAGGAGCGCGGCGGCATGCTGATGGGCACTTACGAAAAGGCCAACAAGCCATGGTCCGAGTTCCAGACGCCATGGAGTTTCGGCCACGAACTGCTCGAACCCGACATCGACCGCATCGCACCGTCGCTGGAGGTCGGGTTCCGGCATTTCCCGGCGTTCCAGAACACCGGCATCAAGCAGATCATCAACGGACCCTTCACCTTTGCGCCGGACGGCAATCCGCTGGTCGGGCCGGTGCGCGGCCTGCCGGGGTTCTGGGTGGCCTGTGGTGTCATGGCGGGGTTCTCGCAGGGCGGCGGCGTCGGGCTGGCGCTGTCGAACTGGATGATCGAAGGCGATCCCGGCGCGGATATCTGGGCGATGGACGTTTCGCGCTACGGCGACTGGGCCACAATGGCCTACACCAACGCCAAGGTGCGCGAAAACTATTCGCGGCGGTTTTCGATCCGCTTCCCAAACGAGGAATTACCGGCCGGCCGGCCGCTCAAGACGACACCGGTCTACGATCTGTTGTCGGCGAAGGGCTCGCAATGGGGGGTCGCCTATGGGCTGGAGGTGCCGCTGTGGTACGCGCCCGAAGGGGTCAAGGACGAATTCTCCTGGCGCCGCTCGAGTGATTTCGAGCATGTCGCGAAAGAAGTGGAGACGGTTCGGCAAGGCGTTGGTCTGTCGGAAATCTCGTCATTCGCCAAATACAGGGTAACCGGCGAGGGCGCTGCGGCCTGGCTCGACCGCTTGCTTGCCTGCAAGCTGCCGAAATCCGGCCGCATGACGCTGGCGCCGATGCTGAAGGAAGACGGCAGGCTGATCGGCGATTTCACGCTGGCCAATCTCGGCAATTCTAAAAGTGACGATTGGTTCCTGGCAGGCTCCGGCGTCGCCGAGCAGTACCATATGCGCTGGTTCGAAGCGCATCTGCCGGAGGACGGCTCTGTCAGCATCGAGGCGCTGGGAGCAAAACTCACCGGCTTATCGATCGCCGGGCCGAGCGCGCGGAAGCTTCTTGAAAAGGTCACACGATCTGACGTGTCGAATACGGCCTTTCCATTCATGGCCATCAGCAGGATGGATATCGGCATGGCGCCGTGCCTGGTCGGGCGCGTCAGCTACACCGGCGACCTCGGCTACGAAATCTGGGTGGCGCCGGAATATCAGCGTGCCGCCTATCAGGCGCTGATGGCGGCGGGCGAGGAATTCGGCATCGGCCTGTTCGGCTCGCGCGCGCTCAATGCGCTGCGGCTCGAGAAGAATTACGGCTCATGGGCGCGCGAATACCGGCCGATCTATGGGCCGCTGGAGGCCGGCCTCGACCGCTTCGTCGCCTACGGCAAGCAGGCCGATTTCATCGGCAAGCAGGCGGCGCTGGCCGAGCGCAAGCAAGGCGGCAGACTGCGGCTGCGGGCCTTTGTCGTCGATGCTGCCGATGCCGACGTCATCGGCGACGAGCCAATCTGGTATGGCGGCGCCGTGCGCGGCTGGGTCACGTCCGGCGGCTACGCACATCATTCCAAAAAATCTGTCGCCATCGGTTATGTGCCGAAAGAGATCGCCGACGAGGCCTACGGTTTCGAGATTGAGCTTCTGGGCAAACGCCACGCCGCGCGCATGCAGCCGACCCCGCTGTTCGACGCGAATTTCGAACGGATGAGAGGGTGAGGAACCGGTTCGCACAGCGAATTCGCCGTGCCGGTGGCACGGCGAAAGGTTCCGAACGCCGGGGAGCTGCCGGAGGCAGCGGGCCCACGGCCGGGAGACGGTCAATTACGAAACCCGGCGGTTATCCAGCGCCAGGGCGCCGGCGCCGGCGAACACCAGATAGAGGAAGATGAAGCAGAACGATATTGCCGCATCGCCGCCGTTGTTGACCGGGAAGAAGTCGCGCGGCATGTGCGCCATGAAATAGGCGATCGCCATCTCGCCGCTGAGAAGGAATGCCACCGGCCTGGTGAAAAGCCCCAATACCAGCAGGATGCCGCCGGCGAATTCCAGGATGGCCGCAGTCAGCGACAGCCCGCTCAGGGTGCCGGCATGGTCGCCGACAGGGAAATTGAAAAGTTTCTGAGTGCCGTGCTCGATGAACTGCAGCGCCGTCATGATGCGCAACGCGGCAAGAGCGAACGGTTGATATCCGGCCAGGCCTTCGAAAAGCTTCATCTACGACTCCATTTTCACCTCGCCCGGCCATAGGTCATCGCCAAAGGCCGGACCATTCACATGATCCGGCCTGCCATCAACTGTCGGTGAGTGAGTCGTGAGAAGTGCTGCAGTCTTGGGGCCGCACGAAGGCGGCCCCGCAATTGGCGCGGCCTGTTACCGCGTCGGTGCCATTAGCGCGAAATGGGCGCCTTGCGGGTCCGTGCACTGCACGATCCAACTGCCGCCGGGAACCTCCATCGGACCCATGAGGATCTTGCCGCCATTGTCGGTGACACGCTTGGCTGCCGCGTCGATGCCGGGCACGTTGAAATAGAACTGCCAGACCGACGCCGGGATCTGCTCGGGCTTGTTCATTATGCCGCCAACGGGCTCGCCGCCGAAGACGAAAAGCTGGTAGACGCCCATCGGACCCATATCCATGGCGTCGCCCTTCTCCCAGCCGAACTGGCTGGAATAGAAATCGAACGCCGCCTTCCAGTCTGACGTGTAGAGCTCATGCCAGCCGATGTTGCCGGGTGTCGTCAACGGTAGCGGCGGCTGGTCGGGGCCGCTGGGCTGCAGGAAGTTGAATATCGCGCCTTGCGGGTCGGCAACGACGGCGAAGCGGCCGACGCCAGGAATGTCGTCGGGCTCGCGGTGAACCGCGCCACCAGCCTTCTTGAGGGACGCCGTTGCGGCATCGACGTCCCTGGTGAGGATATAACCGATCCAGGCCGGCGGCATGCCCATCTTGCGCGCGTCCTCGGGCAGCGTCATCAGCCCGCCGACGCCGCGCTCGCCGACATTCATGACGATATAGCGCGGCATGCCCGGGGCGCCTTCGAAAGGCTGCCCCCTCCAGCCCACCACCGAGGTGTAAAACGCCTCGGCGGCGTCGAGATCGGTGGTCATCAACTCGTACCAGAAGAAGGGCATCGGGGACTGTGGCATTGTCGTGCTCCTTGCGGTTTGTACATCGATCATGCGCGATCCATTCTAGGACGATCTTCGCGACGAAAATCAGACAGCGGCCAAAAAAGTTATGGCGCACAGCCCGTGGCCTGCGCGCTTTGTGTTTGGATTTTCCTACAGCGGAGGATCTTCGGTCTATACCACCCGGCTGGAACGCCGGCGGCCTATATCGCTCGTGGCGGCTTAGCCGGCGAGACGTGCATCCGCATGGTTGTTATGCGTTTCTTCCTCGTTCGCGGGGGATGGCATCAAGTGCTCAAGCTTATGCAAGCGCCTAGCGCCGACGAAGCGGCATTTCGGCCTTTCGACAGAGCCATCAGGCAGGTCAAAATATGAGTTTGATTATCATGTTTGTTGAACCGTTCCAGCGGCTTGCGCCGAAAATTGACCAATTGATAAAAAAATAAAACGTGCTAGCCTTCCCCAAAACAAGAACATGGGGAACTGACGATGCCAGAAGGCCAGTTCAAGCAAGGCATTGCCGGCGGGCGACTTTCGCCGGAACAATATGCCGACAATTTTTCCGATCTGCATCCGCCGCTCGATCATCACGAGGCGCTGGTCGAATCCGACCGCTGCTATTTCTGCTACGACGCGCCGTGCATGAATGCGTGCCCGACCTCGATCGACATCCCGCTGTTCATCCGCCAGATCGCGACCGGCAATCCGATCGGCTCAGCCAAGACGATCTTCGACCAGAACATTTTGGGCGGCATGTGCGCCCGCGTCTGCCCGACCGAGACGCTGTGCGAAGAGGTCTGCGTGCGCGAGGTGGCAGAAGGCAAGCCGGTGCAGATCGGTCGCCTTCAGCGCTACGCCACCGATGTCGCCATGGCCGAAAACAAGCAGTTCTACGAGCGCGCCGAACCGACCGGCAAGACGGTCGCCGTGGTCGGCGCCGGACCGGCCGGGCTTGCGGCCGCGCATCGGCTTGCCCGCCGCGGCCACGACGTGACCATCCTGGAAGCCCGCCCGAAGCCCGGCGGCCTCAATGAGTACGGTATCGCCGCCTATAAAAGCGTCGACAATTTTGCCCAGGACGAAGTCGACTATGTCACGTCGATCGGCGGCATCGACATCCAGAACGGCAAGGCGCTCGGCCGTGATTACCAGCTGTCGGACCTGACCAGGAATTACGATGCGGTGTTCCTCGGCATGGGGCTTGCAGGCGTCAATGCCTTGCGAGCGGACGGCGAGGAGGCGCAAGGCGTCACCAACGCCGTCGAGTTCATTGCCGAGCTTCGTCAGGCCAGTGATCTGGCCAGCCTGCCGGTCGGCCGGCGTGTTGTCGTCATCGGCGGCGGCATGACGGCGATCGACGCGGCGGTGCAGTCGAAGCTGCTCGGAGCCGAAGAGGTGACGATCTGCTATCGGCGCGGCCCGGAGCACATGAATGCCTCCGAATTCGAGCAGGATCTGGCTGCCGCCAACGGCGTCATCATCCGGCACTGGTTGCAGCCGAAGCGGGTCATTGCCGACGCCGGCAAGGTGTCGGCGATCGAGCTCGAATACACCGCGATGGACGGCGACCGGCTCGTCGGCACCGGCGAGCGGCTGACGTTGACCGCCGACCAGGTGTTCAAGGCGATCGGCCAGAGCTTTGTCCCGGCTGCGCTCAACGGCAGCGGAGCCTTGCTTGCCCTGGAAGCCGGCCGCATCAAGGTCGACGCGGAAGGGCGCACCTCGCTGGCCAATGTCTGGGCTGGCGGCGACTGCATTTTCGGCGGCGACGACCTGACTGTCTCGGCCGTCGCGCAAGGCCGCGATGCGGCGGAGAGCATTCATCGGGCACTGACCTCGAACGGGAGGGCATGAGCATGGCAGACATCCGCAACAATTTCGTCGGCATCAAGTCGCCGAACCCGTTCTGGCTGGCCTCGGCGCCGCCGACCGACAAGGCTTACAACGTCATCCGCGCCTTCAAGGCGGGCTGGGGAGGCGTGGTGTGGAAGACGCTCGGGGAAGAGGGCCCACCGGTGGTCAACGTCAACGGGCCACGCTATGGCGCGATCTGGGGCGCCGACCGTCGTCTGCTCGGCCTCAACAACATCGAGCTGATCACCGACCGCGACCTGCAGGTCAATCTCCGCGAGATCAAGCAGGTCAAGATGGACTGGCCCGACAGGGCAATCGTCGTCTCGCTGATGGTGCCGTGCGAGGAGCATGCCTGGAAGGCGATCCTGCCGGTGGTCGAGGAGACCGGCGCCGACGGCATCGAACTCAATTTCGGCTGCCCGCATGGCATGTCGGAACGCGGCATGGGTGCGGCGGTCGGCCAGGTGCCGGAATACATCGAAATGGTGGTGCGCTGGTGCAAGGCCAACACCCGCATGCCTGTCATCACCAAGCTGACGCCCAACATCACCGACATACGCAAGCCGGCACGCGCTGCCCTTGCCGGCGGCACCGACGCGGTGTCGCTGATCAACACCATCAACTCGATCACCGGCGTCAATCTCGATAGTTTCGCGCCGGAGCCGACGATCGACGGCAAGGGTTCGCATGGCGGCTATTGCGGCCCGGCGGTGAAGCCGATCGCCATGAACATGGTGGCCGAGATCGCGCGCGATCCGGAAACGAAGGGCCTGCCGATCTCCGGCATCGGCGGCATCACCACCTGGCGTGACGCCGCCGAATTCATGGCGCTCGGCGCCGGCAATGTGCAGGTGTGCACGGCGGCGATGACCTATGGCTTCAAGATCGTGCAGGAGATGATCGCCGGCCTGGAAAACTGGATGGACGAGAAGGGCCATGCCTCGCTGGACGACATCATCGGCCGCGCCACGCCCAACGTCACCGACTGGCAGTATCTCAACCTCAATTACGTCGCCAAGGCGCATATCGACCAGGACGCCTGCATCAAATGCGGCCGCTGCCACATCGCCTGCGAGGACACCTCGCACCAGGCGATCACCAGCATGGTCGACGGCGTCAGGCATTTCGAGGTGATCGAGGCCGAATGCGTCGGCTGCAATCTGTGTGTCAATGTCTGTCCGGTCGAGAATTGCATCACCATGGAGCCGCTGGCGGCCGGCGTGATCGACCAGCGCACCGGCAGGCCGGTATCGCCGATCTATGCCAACTGGACGACGCATCCGAACAATCCGATGGCCAAAGTGGCGGCGGAGTAGCGAACAGCGCGTTGTGGGAAAGCGGCACCTGCGGGCGCCGCTTTTTTCAAATAGATATTGCGGATGCTTCTTATCCAGGATAACATGTATCCATGAATAGGAGAGCGAAATGAAGCTGGGCGAGGGCGTCGAAGCGGCCATCCACTGCGCCGCCATGCTAGCCGGCATGGAAGGCGCGGCGACTATGCCGGGTGCTGCCATGGCCGAAGCGTTCGGCCTGTCGCCGAGCTATCTGCTTAAGCATCTCAACATGCTGACAACGTCGGGCATTCTGGAATCGGTGCCGGGGCCGTACGGCGGCTACCGGCTGGCGCGGCCGGCGGAACGCATAACGCTGCTCGATATCGTGCTGGCCGTCGAGGGGCGCGAACCGGCCTTCCGCTGCGCCGAAATCCGCCAGCGCGGCCCAGCGAAGCTCGATGCCTCGGTCTATGTCAAACCTTGCGGCATCAACGTAGCCATGCTGAAGGCCGAGCGTGCCTATCGCGCCGCGCTCGCCGACGCCCGGCTGTCCGACATCGTTGCAGAATACACGGCGGACGCCGATCCCCGTTCGATCGCCGCGAACTGCGCGTTCGTCGAACGCCATCAGCGGCCGCAGAAATCAAGTTCAACCAAGCAAGCATGAAAGGCTACATACGATGAAACAGAGGCTGCAATTTTTCGGCGCGGCGCCGGAGATCATGAAGGCGGTGTCGGCGCTCAACAAGGCAGTCGACGAATGCGGGCTCGAAAAAAGCCTGTTGCATCTGATCAAGCTCAGGGCGTCGCAGATCAATGGCTGCTCGTATTGCGTTGAGATGCATAGCCGCGAAGCGCGCCGCGACGGCGAAAGCGAGCAGCGGCTCTATCTGGTCTCCGCCTGGAAGGAATCGCCGCTGTTTTCCGAGCGTGAACGCGCAGCATTCGCCTGGACCGACGCGCTGACCAGGATCGCCGATAACGATATTTCGGACGAACTCTATGCAAGGACGCTCGAGCATTTCTCGGAAGAGGAGCTGGTCAAGCTGTCGGTTGCGCTCGGCATGATCAACACCTGGAACCGGCTTTGCGTTCCGTTCCATGCAATCCATCCGATGCCGGCGGTCATGGCCGCTTGAGAACAGGCGCGCGGCCTTGCGCCGCGCGCCTCTTTTCCAAGGACCGACAGCATGTTTTCAAGCTTTAATAATGAGATCCTATTCGCCGCCCGCCTGCTGCTTGGCGGCGCCTTTGTCTTTGCCGGCCTACGCAACATTCAGAACGCGGCGTTGGTGAGCCAATTGATGACGACGCGCGGCGTGCCGCAGGCGCGGCTGGTGCTGTGGCTGGGGATCGTCCTGCAGATCATCGCCGGAGCGCTGGTGATCGCAGGCATCTGGACCGCTCTGGCGGCGGCATGCCTGATCCTGTTCCTGATTGTCGCTACGCCGATGTTCCATAACTTCTGGGATCATCAGGGCCCGGAGCGCGCGTCCCGCATCAATGGCTTTGTCGGCAACGTGGCGTTGACCGGAGGATTTCTGGCGCTGATCGCGCAACCGCTTTGACAACGACCGTCGCCTGGGGCAGCCGCTTTACGCCGCATACCGCAAACCTCCGTCGCAGGTCAGGACCTGGCCGGTGATGAAGCTGTTCGAAACCAGGAACGCAATTGCCTCGGCGACGTCCTCGGCCCGGCCGATGCGGCCGACCGGCGTCTTGCCGGCATACTCGGCAAACACCGCCTGCCGCTGATCGTCGGGCAAAAAATCCCACCATGGCGTGTCGATGACACCCGGTGCCACGACATTGACGCGTAACGGCTTCAGCTCCATCGCCAGGATCGGCACCACGGTCAGCAGCATGCCGTTGACGGCGGCGATGCCGGCGACGCCGGGCGCCGACAATTGCGCCGACACCGCCGAGATGAAAGTCACCGAGCCGCTCTTGTTCAGCGTCGGCAAGGCGGCCTGCAGGCAGGAGAGCTGTGGCCGGACCTTCTCGTCGACGCCACCGCCGATGTCGGTCAGGTCAAGTGTTTCGAACGGGCCGAGCCCCTTGCCGCCGCTAGCGGCCAGCACCAGGTGATCGAAAGGGCCGAGATCGCTGAAGAACTGGCGAACCTCGTCCGGCTTCGCGGCGTCGAAGGCAGCTTTTTCGACCGCGCCGCCAAGGCTTTGCCATGCGTTGTCGAGCCTTTCCTGGTTGCGCCCGGTGATCGTCACCTTCATGCCCGTGCCGAGCAGCTTTTTCGCGGTGGCCAGGCCGATGCCGGAGGAGCCGCCGACCACCACGGTGTGATTGGTTTCCTCGATCATGAATTTTCTTTCTTCGATGTTGCGGAGGAGCGTGCGAGCCCGACAAGGCCGAGACTCAATTCGCGCAACTGCTGCCTCGCCTTCGCGTCATAGGCTTGTGCATCAGCACGGGATTCTCTTTGGCCGTCGAAATAGAGGCCGCTTCGCCCCTCTAGCGCCGGCAATGTGGCGAGGTTGATGATGGCCTCGGCGCCTGTTTCGACGGAGCTCCAGGGTGTGATGCCCGCCTGCCGCACCATCGTAGTGTTCATGTAGCTTGCCGGATGCAGGCTGTTGACCGTGACGCCGGTGCCGTTCAGCTGCTCCGCCAGATCGATGGTGAACATGATCTGCGCCAGCTTGCTCTGGCAGTAGGCACGGACGCCGTCATAGGAGCGGGTCAGCATGACGTCGTCGAAGTCGATCGCCTGCTGGCCGGCCGAGGCGACGTTGACGATGCGCGCCGGCGCGCTGGACTTGAGCAGCGGCAGCAGCTCCGTGGTGAGCAGGAAACCGGCGAGATAGTTGACGGCAAAGCGCAACTCGTAACCGTCGGCGCTGACCTGCCGTTTCGCGTTTGGGCCGGCGGTGCCGACGCCGGCATTGTTGATGAGGACATCGAGCCGCTTGGTCCTTGCGCGCACGGCCTCGGCGAGGCGGCGAACTTCCGCCAGGGAGGAGAGGTCGGCGACCAGCAGCTCGGCCTTGCCGCCGGCGGCTTCGATTTCGGCCACGATCGCCTTGCCCCTTGTCGCGTCGCGGCCATGCACCAGGATGCGCGCGCCGCCGGCGCCGAGCCTTTGCGCGACGACGCGGCCGACACCGTCGGTAGACCCTGTGATGAGGATTGTCTTGTCTTTCAGTTCCATGTTCGGAGCCTCCATCTCATAGCTCTGAGCGGAAAGATGGGGCACCAGCCACTTGCCAAACAGTTCAAACTTTATCCTGGTATCGGTACTGCTATAATAGCGCCGATGGATTCCACCACGCACTCCGCCGAAGACAGCCGCCGCCGCGAGCTTGGCGCCTTCCTGCGCTCGCGGCGCGAAAGGCTGACGCCTTCGGCCACCGGCATATCGACGGGATTGCGCCGGCGCACGCCCGGGCTGCGGCGTGAGGAAGTGGCGATGATCGCCGGCGTCGGCACAACCTGGTATACCTGGCTGGAGCAGGGCCGCGACGTTCGGCCGTCGGCAGAGGTGCTGACGGCGCTCAGCCGGGCGCTGCGCCTGGACGCGGCCGAGCAACGGCATCTGTTCATCCTTGCCGGCCGACCGCAGCCGGAGCGTCGCTTCGACGCGCCGGAAAAAGTCGATAGCCCGTTACTGCACATGCTGCAGAGCCTGATCCTGCAGCCGGCCTATGTCCTTGGGCGGCGCTGGGACGTGCTGGCCTGGAACTCTGCCGCGGCAGCCGTGTTCGGCGACTATGGTCTGCTGGAGGGCGATGCCCGCAACATTGTCCATATGGTGTTCACCAGCCCGCAGCACCGGCGCCTGCTCGTCGACTGGGAGGAACTGGCGCGTGCCGTGCTGGCGTCATTCCGGGCAGAAAGCGCCAGATATGTCGGCGATCCGGATTTCGAGCGGCTGATCGCGCTGATGACGCGCTCGAGCCCGGAGTTTCGCGCCTGGTGGCCGCTACGCGACGTGGCCCGCAACCTATCGGGTGTGAAGCATGTCCGGCACCCGATAGCGGGCGCTATGGCTTTCGAGCATATGAGCCTGTCGATCGACGACGGCTCGGACATGAAGCTGATCGTCTACACGCCGCTCGCCGAGCAAAACTCGATCGCCAAGCTCGAACAACTGCTGGAGACGCTTCCGGCCGAGCGGCGCAGCGCGTGATGCCCATCGCTTCGCTGAAGCCTCAGCCCTTCGGCTTCAGCCCGTCAATGAACAGTTGCTCGAGAAACCTTGCGGCATCCTCGAAGCGGCCGTCGCCGCCGCGATCGGGGCCGAGCACGGCGCGGACCTGGACGTCGAAATCGGCATAGTGCTGCGTCGTCGCCCAGATCGAGAAGATCAGGTGCCAGGGGTCGGTGCGGGCAATCTTGCCGGCGCGCATCCAGCCCTTGATGACGTTGGCCTTCTCGTCGACCAGTGTCTTCAATTCGCCCTCCAGCATCGGCATGATGCGCGGCGCGCCCTGCAGGATCTCGTTGGCGAACAGCCGGCTCTCGCGCGGGAAATCGCGCGCCATTTCGAGCTTGCGCCTGATATAGCTGCGCAGTTCGGTCAAGGGATCGCCAATGTCGTCGAGTTCGCGCAGCGGCGCCAGCCAGGTGTCGAGAAGCCGCTGCATCAGCGTCTCGTGGATGTCCTCCTTGCGGCGGAAATAATAGAGCAGGTTCGGCTTCGACATGCCGGCGGCTTCGGCTATCTGGTCGATGGTCGAGCCGCGAAAACCGTTGGTGGAGAAGACTTCGAGCGCCGCCTCTAGGATGAGCTCGCGCTTTTCCAGCTGAATGCGGGTGCGGCGAGGAGCGGAGCTTTCGACCGCCCCCGTCACCTCGAAAAACCTTCGCCGCGAGGGGTGTCTGGACCAATTCTCTGGACCAGTTTTTCTCCGCCCTGTGGAGCGCACTTCGAAAGCCGCATTTCCGCTAGTAATCCCTTGACCGCTGATAAGGCGGTGCTAACGTTTGTCCAACCGGTCAAAAATTTGCGTAGCACGAAAACGCAGCAAAGACCAAGTGTTGGAAAGACCAGGCGTTAGCCGCATCGAAACGGGTTACAAGGGGAAGTCTTGGTCATGTCCAACCGGCTGAAAGTCACGCCGAACGATCTCAGCGCATTCTGGATGCCGTTCACGGCAAACCGGCAGTTCAAGCAGGCGCCGCGCATGTTCGTGTCCGCCAAGGACATGCATTACACGACCAGCGACGGGCGCAAGGTTCTCGACGGCACCGCCGGCCTGTGGTGCGTCAATGCCGGCCATTGCCGTCCGAAAATCACCGAGGCGATCCAGAGCCAGGCGGCAGAGCTCGATTATGCGCCGGCGTTCCAGATGGGTCACCCGATCGTGTTCGAGCTTGCAAACCGGCTGGTCGATATCGCGCCGAAGGGCATGGACCATGTGTTCTTCACCAATTCCGGATCGGAATCGGTCGAGACCGCGCTGAAGATGGCCATCGCCTATCACCGCGCAAAAGGCGAGGGCTCGCGCACCCGCCTGATCGGCCGCGAACGCGGCTATCACGGCGTCAATTTCGGCGGCATTTCGGTTGGCGGCATCGTTACAAACCGCAAGATGTTCGGCACGCTGCTCGGCGGCGTCGATCACATGCCACACACCCATCTGCCGGAAAAGAACTCCTTCACCAAGGGCGTGCCCGAGCATGGCGCCGAACTGGCGAACGAATTAGAGCGTATCGTTGCCCTGCATGACGCCTCGACAATCGCCGCTGTCATCGTCGAGCCGGTTGCCGGTTCCACCGGCGTCATCCTGCCGCCGAAGGGCTATTTGCAGAAGCTTCGCGAGATCTGCACCAAGCACGGCATCTTGCTGATTTTCGATGAGGTCATCACCGGTTTCGGCCGTCTCGGCACGCCGTTTGCCGCCGACTATTTCGGCGTCACGCCCGATATCATGACCACCGCCAAAGGCGTCTCCAACGGCGTCATCCCGATGGGCGCGGTGTTCGTGAAGAAGGAAATCCACGACGCCTTCATGACCGGGCCCGAGCACATGATCGAGTTCTTCCACGGCTACACCTATTCGGGCAATCCGATCGCCTGCGCCGCGGCGCTGGGCACGCTCGACACCTACAAGGAAGAGGGGCTGCTGACGCGCGGCGAGGAACTGGCGTCGTACTGGGAGGACGCGCTGCATTCGCTGAAGGGCGAGCCGAACGTCATCGACATCCGCAATATCGGCCTGATCGGTGCGGTCGAACTGGCGCCGATCGCCGGCCAGCCGACGAAACGCGCCTTCTCGGCTTTTGTGAAGGCGTTCGAGCGCGGTGCATTGATCCGAACCACCGGCGACATCATCGCGCTGTCACCGCCGCTGATCATCACCAAAGGCCAGATCAACGAATTGATCGACCATGTGCGCGAAGTGCTGAGGGCGGTGGATTGAAGAACCGGGCGCGGATATCCCTCCCCCTTGAGGGGAGGGTGGCCGCGAAGCGGCCGGGTGGGGTCGGTGCGGCAGTGCGCCGACCTGATCCTTTGCTGCGAGGTCGTTTTTGATGCCCCGTACCCGTGTGAGCTTCGAAATGCGCCAAAAGGCACGGGCGCTGCGAGTTCACGCGACCAAGGGCGAATCCCTGCTTTGGTATGAACTGCGCGAGCTGAAATCGGCCGGCATCAAGTTCCGGCGCCAGTGCCCCATCGGACCGTATATCGTCGACTTCGCTTGCCTCGCTGTAAAGCTGGTGGTGGAAGTGGATGGCGACTTGCACGAACAGGAGAAGGGCAAACGGCACGACGCCGTCCGTGATGCCTATCTGCGATCGCTTGGGTTCAATATCTTTCGCGTCGATGAGCCCGATGTCATAAACAGCGCTTGGCATGTCGCACAGGTGGTCAAGGAGAAGGTCGCGCGCATGTCAGCCGACCCCACCCGACCGCTTCGCGGCCACCCTCCCCTCGAGGGGGAGGGGGAGGCTGGCGTGCCGCAACCGATGAGGTTTTAGAATATGGCCGCCCCCGGCGAGAATCTGCGAATCAATTCAGACCGTTTGTGGGATTCGATAATGGAGATGGCGAAGATCGGCCCCGGCATTGCCGGCGGCAATAATCGCCAGACCGTTACCGACGAGGACGGCGAAGGGCGGCACCTATTCAAGCGCTGGTGCGATGAGGCGGGGCTCGAAATGGGCGTCGACGAGATGGGCACGATGTTTGCCCGTCGGGAAGGCACCGACCCCAGCCTGCCGCCGGTCTATGTCGGAAGCCATCTCGACACCCAACCGACCGGCGGCAAGTATGACGGCGTGCTCGGCGTGCTCGGCGGCCTGGAGGTCGTGCGCTCGCTCAACGATCTCGGCATCAAGACCAAGCACCCGATCGTCGTCACCAACTGGACCAACGAGGAAGGCGCCCGCTTTGCGCCGGCGATGATGGCGTCCGGGGTATTCGCCGGCGTGCTCGACCAGGCCGACGTCTATTCACATGTCGACAAGGACGGCAAGAAATTCGGCGAGGAACTCGAACGGATCGGCTGGAAGGGCACCGAGAAAGTCGGTGACCGAAAGATCCACGCCTTCTTTGAATTGCATATCGAGCAGGGCCCGATCCTCGAGGATGAAGGCATCGACATCGGTGTCGTCACCCATGGGCAAGGGTTGAAATGGCTGCAGGTGACGCTGACCGGCAAGGAGGCGCACACCGGCTCGACGCCGATGCCGAAGCGGCGCAATGCCGGGCTCGGCATGGCGCGGGTGATCGAATTGGTGCACGAGATCGCCATGGACTACCAACCCGACGCCGTCGGCGCAGTGGGCCATATGGAGGTCTATCCGAACTCGCGCAACATCATTGCTGGGCGCACCGTCTTCACCATCGACATCCGCTCGCCGGAAAAGGAGGTGCTGGACGCCATGGACGGGCGCATCCGCGAAGGCATCGACACGATCTGCGATGCGCTCGACATCAAATATCAAATCGAGCAGGTCGGCCATTTCGACCCGGTCACCTTCGACGCGGGCTGCGTCAAGGCTGTGCGGGATGCGGCGGAGCGCTTGGGATATACGCATCGCAATATCGTCTCGGGCGCCGGCCATGACGCTTGCTGGATCAACCGCGTTGCGCCCACCGCAATGGTGATGTGCCCTTGCGTCGACGGTCTCAGCCACAACGAGGCCGAGGAAATCACCAAGGAATGGGCAGCGGCCGGCGCCGACGTGCTGTTTCATGCGGTGGTCGAGACGGCGGTGATTGTGGCGTGAGAGGTTTGGGCTGGACCAGATGGATTCTTGCGAAGAGGGACCCCCACCCTAACCCTCCCCACAAGGGGGAGGGAACTCCTGTCGGCGTTGATCTGCGGCAAATTACCAACGTTTCCAACGCCAAGGTCGTAAGTCGGATTGCGCGGCAGCATTCCCTCCCCCTTGTGGGGAGGGTTAGGGTGGGGGTCCCTCTTCGCAAAAAATTCTTATGCGATTTCTCTGCCTTTGCGGGAAGAGATTGAGGGTGGGGGTACTCGTCTTGGCACCGAGCGCCATCGATCCAGCCGCCATCAAGCGTGCAAGGATGCTGCGCCGGAACATGACGGAAGGCGAGCGCAAGCTCTGGTCTGAGTTGAAGGAGTTCCGTCGCCTCTATGGGCTGCATGCGAGAAAGCAGGCGCCGATCGGACCTTACGTCGCGGACTTCGTTTTGCATGAGAAGAACCTCGTCATCGAAGTAGACGGAGAGCATCACTTCACGCCGGAGCAAATGGACAAGGATCGAGTACGCGATGCATGGTTTGGCCGGCAGGGCTATCGTGTGCTGCGGTTTTCGACCGGAGATCTGGCGGAATCTTTCGACGGGTGTATCGAAGAGATACTGCGGGAAGTTGGAGTCATGTAGAGGCCATTTACAGCCCCGTTGGTCCTGACCCAACC
This sequence comes from Mesorhizobium sp. M0195, assembly GCF_040322115.1. Lineage (NCBI taxonomy): Bacteria > Pseudomonadati > Pseudomonadota > Alphaproteobacteria > Hyphomicrobiales > Phyllobacteriaceae > Mesorhizobium > Mesorhizobium sp. M0195. The sequence continues at coordinate 43,211 of NZ_JAMYSV010000006.1, forward strand.
TGTAACACCGACAAGACGCTCACAAGAAGCGCGAGAGAACAAGGGAACAAGAAAATGACCAAAGTCATCAAGAATGGCACCATCGTCACCGCCGACCGGACGTGGAAGGCCGATGTGCTGTTCAAGCACGGCAAGATCATCGGCATCGGACCGGATCTGCATGGCGACCATGAGTTCGACGCCAGCGGCTGCTATGTGATGCCAGGCGGCATCGACCCGCATACCCATCTCGAAATGCCGTTCATGGGCACCTATTCGGCCGATGACTTCGAATCCGGCACCCGCGCGGCCCTTGCCGGCGGCACGACGATGGTCGTCGATTTCTGCCTGCCATCGCCGCAGCAATCGCTGCTCGAGGCCCTGCAGATGTGGGACAACAAGACCTCGAAGGCGTCCTGCGATTATTCCTTCCACATGGCGATCACCTGGTGGGGCAAGCAGGTGTTCGACGAAATGGCCACCGTCGTCGACAGGGGCATTACCTCGTTCAAGCATTTCATGGCCTACAAGGGCGCGCTGATGGTCGACGACGACGAGCTCTATTCGTCGTTCCAGCGCTGCGCCGATCTTGGCGCGCTGCCGCTGGTCCATGCTGAGAATGGCGACGTGGTGGCCGCCCTGTCGCAGAAGCTGCTGGCGGCGGGCAACAACGGCCCGGAGGGGCACGCCTATTCGCGCCCGCCGGAAGTGGAAGGCGAGGCGACCAACCGCGCCATCATGATAGCCGACATGGCTGGCGTGCCGCTGTATGTCGTGCATGTCTCCTGCGAGCAAGCGCACGAGGCCATCCGCCGCGCGCGGCAGAAAGGCATGCGAGTGTTCGGCGAGCCGCTGATCCAGCATCTTACGCTGGACGAGAGCGAGTATTTCAACAAGGACTGGGACCATGCGGCACGCCGCGTCATGAGCCCGCCCTTCCGCAACAAATGGCACCAGGATTCGCTGTGGGCCGGCCTGCAGGCCGGGTCGCTGCAAGTGGTGGCGACCGACCATTGTGCCTTCACCACCAAACAGAAGCGCAACGGCGTCGGCGACTTCACCAAGATTCCGAATGGCACCGGCGGGCTCGAGGATCGTTTGCCGGTGCTGTGGACGACCGGCGTCAACACCGGCCGGCTGACGATGAACGAGTTCGTCGCGGTGACCTCGACCAACATCGCCAAGATACTCAACATGTACCCGAAGAAGGGCGCCATCGTCGAAGGCGCGGACGCCGACATCCTCGTCTGGGACCCGAAGCGCAAGAAGAAGATCACGGCCAAGAAGCAGCAGTCGGTGATCGACTACAACGTCTTCGAAGGTTTCGAGGTGACCGGCCTGCCGCGCTTCGTCTTTTCGCGCGGCGAACTGTCGATCGAGGAAAACGAAGTCAAGGCAAAGCCCGGCCATGGCGAGTTCGTCGCTCGCGAGCCCAACGCGGCGGTCAACCGGGCACTGTCGACCTGGAAGGAGATTTCCGCGCCGCGCAAGGTGGAACGTACAGGCATCCCGGCGACGGGCGTTTGAGCTTGGCGAGCCACGGTGCGATTATCTCACTGGCCGCGGTGATCCTTGCCGCCGGGCCGGCGGCGGCTGACGTCCTTGCCGGTTCCTATGGCAATGAGGTCGGTTGCACTGGCGTACGGCTCGGTTATCACGACAGCGACGATTATGTCGTGCTGACCGCCGACGGCGTCGAAACCTATGGCAGCGGCTGCGAGTTCGCACAGCGATTGACGGCGATGCCTGGCACCCAGTTGTTGAACTCCACCTGTTTCGCCGAGGGCGAGGACGGGACGACCACGGATGTCGTCAAGGTCGTCAACAAAGGAGGGGACGGTTTCTTCGTGACCATTCCCGGCCTTGAGGAGATAGGGCCGCTGAAATCATGTTCGTGACGGTGCCGATGACGGCCGCCGCCTCGATGCCGGCTTCAGGCGACCAACCCGTCCAGTTCCGGCAGCAGGACGACGCTTTCCTGTTCGTTGGGATCGGTGCGGGCAATGACCGCCGAGGCGGGGCTGTCGCTCAGATTGGCCGGCAGATGCGGCACGCCGGCCGGAATGTAGAAAAGATCGCCGGCCTTGACCACGATATGCTGTTCAAGCCGGTCGCCATACCAGGTATGGACTTCGCCGGAGAGCACATAGATCGCGGTTTCATGGTTTTCGTGCAAATGCGCCTTGGCGCGGGCACCCGGCGGCATGGTCAGCAGATGCATGCAGATGCCGGACGAGCCGACTGTTTCGGCGGCGATGCCGGCGAAATAACTCAGGCCCTGTTTGCCTTCATAAGAGCTTTCAGGGCGGATAAGATGGCACGTCGGTTTGGGCGACATCGGGGCAACTCCGGGCGTCTATGTGATGGGACAAGGGCGCGTCGAACTGAGGCGAGTAAAACTGGGGCGAGTAGGACTGGGCGAGTGGAAAGCAACATCGGGATAAAATCAATGGGATTCCGGCCGGCGCCGCAGTGGCCGGAAGCGACAGGCTACGGCCGATGACGGGAGTATCGCCAGCCGTTGTTTCGGCAAGCAAGCTTGGCCTGACCTTCCAGACCAACGATGGTCCGGTGCAGGCGCTGTCGAATGTCGACCTGACCATCGGCAAGGGCGAATTCGTGTCCTTCATCGGGCCGTCCGGTTGCGGCAAGACGACCTTGCTGCGCGTGATCGCCGATCTGGAGAAGCCGACATCGGGAGCCATCTCCGTCAACGGCATGACGCCCGAGCAGGCGCGCCAGAGCCGCGCCTATGGCTATGTCTTCCAGGCGGCCGCACTTTATCCGTGGCGCACGATCGAGCGCAATGTGGCGCTGCCGCTCGAGATCATGGGCCTGTCTAGGGCGGAGCAGGCGGCGCGTATCAAGCGAACCCTCGACCTCGTCAACCTCAGCGGCTTCGAGAAGAAATACCCCTGGCAGCTCTCGGGCGGCATGCAGCAGCGCGCCTCGATCGCGCGGGCGCTCGCCTTCGATGCCGACCTTTTGTTGATGGACGAGCCGTTCGGCGCGCTCGACGAGATCGTGCGCGATCACCTCAACGAACAGTTGCTGGAGCTTTGGGAACGAACCAACAAGACCATCTGCTTCGTAACGCATTCGATCCCCGAGGCGGTGTATCTGTCGACGCGCATCGTCGTCATGTCGCCGCGCCCGGGGCGTGTCAGCGACGTCATAGAATCGACGCTGCCGAAAAAGCGGCCGCTCGATATCCGCGAGACGCCGGAGTTCCTGGCCATCGCCGCGCGGGTGCGGGACGGGCTGAGGGCGGGGCACAGCTATGATGATTGAGGCGGCGCGGAACGGGCTTGCGCGTTCGACACAGGAGGTGCATCGCCCTCGCGAGGGAGGCGCTAACCGTGCATTCGTCATCCTAGGGCGGAGCCGCCGCGAAGCGGCGTGCGCAGACCCTAGGATCCATGCCGTGACGTCGGCCGAAACGCGCAAGCGGTCGAGAATAAGCGCCGGGCAAGCCACCGCAAGCGCCGTTCCTTCCAGAGAGGGAGCTATTTTCAGCACCGCTTCGGAGCGGGAAGGTAACGGCATGGATCCTAGGGTCTGCGCCGCGTCGCTTCGCTCCTTGCTGCGCCCTAGGATGACGAAAGCGAGGTCATCCTCACCCGGCCTCCGCTTCGCTCCAGCCACCCTCTCCCCGTTGGGGAGAGGAGGGCGCTTACCCGGCGAGGCCTGCTAGAATGGACTCGTTTCGCGACAAGATCGTTCCGGTGACCTCGATCCTTCTGGGCGTTGTCGTCGTCTGGTACGTCATGGCTGTCATCCTCAACACGCCGTTCCAGCGCGATCTCGACCGCCGCGCCAATCAGACACCGGGTATTGTGGAATTCATCGGCAAGACGCTGGCGCAGCCGAAGCCGACGCTGCCGGCGCCGCATCAGGTGGCAGTGAATTTTTTCGAAAACACCTTTCTGCGCAGCATCACCTCGAACCGCAGCCTTGTCTACAATGCCTGGGTGACGCTGTCGTCGACGCTGCTCGGCTTTGCCTTCGGCACGGCGCTCGGCATCGTCATCGCCGTCGGCATCGTGCATGTGGCGACGCTCGACCGCAGCCTGATGCCGTGGATCATCGCCTCGCAGACCATTCCGATCCTGGCGGTGGCACCGATGATCATCGTTGTGCTGGCCGCTGTCGGCATCACCGGGCTGATCCCGAAGGCGCTGATCTCGACCTATCTGTCGTTCTTCCCGGTGGCGGTCGGCATGGTGAAGGGGCTTCGCTCGCCCGAGCTTACCCATCTCGACTTGATGCACACCTATAATGCCAGTCCTTCGCAGACCTTCTGGAAATTGCGGGTGCCGGCCTCGGTGCCGTTCCTGTTCACCTCGATGAAGGTGGCGGTGGCCGCCAGCCTGGTCGGCGCCATCGTCGGCGAGCTGCCGACCGGCGCCGTCGCCGGCATTGGCGCCAAACTGCTCGCCGGCGCCTATTACAGCCAGACCATCGACATCTGGTCGGCGCTGGTTGCCGGGTCGGTGGTGGCGGCGCTGCTGGTTATGCTGGTCGGCATTGCCGGGCGCCTTGTCGACCGCGCCATGGGCGGGAGGCCGGCATGAGCTCCATCCTGAGCCTTTCCTCAATCACGCCTCGATCCTGGCAGGGGTATGCCGCGCTTGTCCTGTTTGTCGGCGCGCTGCTTGTTTTGCCGCTCGTCAGTGCTACGCCCGGTTACGGCATGGCGACTACGGTTTCGATTTTCATTCTGCTGCTCGTGGCAATCGAGGCCGACAACTTTCCACCGATGATCGGGGTGGTGTTGCTGTTCCTTGGCGCGCATGGCGCGGCGTGGATGCTGCTCGCCGGCATAACCGGCAATGAGGGCAGCGCTCGCGCATCCTTCTATCTGCTGCTCGCCGCCGCGTGGTTTTTGGCCTGGCGCTGCGTCACGGTCTTGTCGTCGTTTCGCCCGATATCGCGCTGGGCGTCAACCGCCCTGCGCTTGATCATTCCGGCCATCTTCGGCGCCTGGATCCTGATCATCTGGGAAGCGGTGACGCGTGGTGCCGGCATTCCCTTCATCCTGCTGCCGCCGCCAAGCGCCATCGGTGCCCGCATCGTCGGCTCGCTGCCGGTGCTGGGGGCCGATGTCAGGCAGACCATCTTCAAGGCGGTCATCTTCGGCTATGTGGTGGGGAGCAGCGCCGGCTTCCTCGTTGCCATCGCCGCCGACCGCGTGCCGTTCCTGCGGCGCGGGCTTTTGCCGATCGGCAATATGGTATCGGCGCTGCCGATCATCGGCGTCGCGCCGATCATGGTCATGTGGTTCGGCTTCGACTGGCAGTCGAAGGCAGCGGTGGTCATCATCATGACCTTCTTCCCGATGCTGGTGAACACCGTCGCCGGGCTTGCCGCCTCCGGCCATATGGAGCGCGACCTGATGCGCACCTATGCCTCGAGCTATTGGCAGACGCTGTTCAAGCTGCGGCTGCCGGCGGCCGCGCCCTTCATCTTCAATGCGTTGAAGATCAATTCGACGCTGGCGCTGATCGGCGCCATCGTCGCCGAGTTCTTCGGCACCCCGGTGGTCGGCATGGGGTTCCGCATTTCGACGGAAGTCGGCCGGATGAACATCGACATGGTGTGGGCCGAAATCGCAGTTGCAGCACTTGCGGGTTCGGTCTTTTATGGCGTGGTCGCTTTTTTCGAGAGAGCAATCACGTTTTGGCATCCCTCTGTCCGTGGTGGATAGGGGCGGTGGGTTTAGGGCGCTAACTTCAGAGGGTAAAAACATGAAAAGACTAGTTGTTTCGATGCTGGCCGGCGCGATGTCGCTTGCCGCGTTCCAGGCGATGGCCGCGGACAAGGTGACGCTGCAGCTGAAATGGGTCACGCAGGCCCAGTTTGCCGGCTATTATGTCGCCAAGGACAAGGGCTTCTATGAGGCCGAAGGCCTCGACGTCGAGATCAAGCCCGGCGGTCCTGATATTGCGCCGGAGCAGGTCATCGCCGGCGGCGGCGCCGACGTCATCGTCGACTGGATGGGCGGCGCGCTGGCTGCCCGCGAAAAGGGCGTGCCGCTGGTCAACATCGCCCAGCCGTTCAAGAAAGCCGGTATGGAGCTGGTCTGCCCGAAGGACGGGCCGGTCAAGACAGAAGCCGACTTCAAGGGCCACACGCTCGGCGTCTGGTTCTTCGGCAACGAGTATCCATTCTATGCTTGGATGAACAAGCTTGGCCTCAAGACCGATGGCGGGCCGGACGGCGTCACCGTGCTCAAGCAGAGCTTTGACGTGCAGCCGCTGATCCAGAAGCAGGCGGATTGCATTTCGGTGATGACCTATAACGAGTACTGGCAGCTCATCGACGCCGGCTACAAGCCGGAAGAGCTGACCGTCTTCAACTATTCCGCCATGGGCAACGATCTGCTCGAAGACGGGCTCTATGCCCTGGAGGACAAGCTCAAGGATCCGGCCTTCGAGGACAAGATGGTGCGTTTCGTGCGCGCTTCGATGAAGGGTTGGAAATACGCCGTCGACAATTCCGACGAAGCGGCCGGCATCGTCATGGACAATGGCGGCCAGGACGAGAATCACCAGAAACGCATGATGGGCGAAGTCGCCAAGCTGATCGACAATGCCGATGGCAAGCTCGATCCGGCGACCTACGAGCGCACCGCCAAGGCGCTGCTCGACCAGAAGATCATCAGCAAGGAGCCTACCGGCGCCTACACGACGGCGATCACCGACAAGGCCATCAAATAGGGCTGTCAAACTGGCTTGTAGCGGAAAAGGGGCGGGCGACCGCCCCTTTTTAGTGGGATGTAAAATGAACGTTACCGGCGGAAACATCCGCTTGCAAAATCGTTGTGCCGGTGCATCCGCCTCAAGGGTGTCACAACGGAGGTTTCCATGCGCATCCAGTCCTTCACGCCGATGCTTTCGGCGCTGGCCATTTCTGCAGCCATCTTCTCTGCTTCACCGGCCCTGGCCGAAACCATAAAGATGACTGCGACGCTCGATGGTGCTCAGCAGAGCCCGCCCGTCACAACGAAGGGCAAGGGCACCGCCACGCTCAGGTTCAACACCACAACCAAGAAACTCAGCTGGACAGTGAGATATTCCGGCCTCAGCGGGCCGGCGAAGGCCGCACACATTCACGGCCCGGCGGCAAAGGGCGAAAACGCCGACCCGGTGATACCGTTCGAAGGCAAGCTGAGGAGCCCGATCAAGGGCTCGGCGACGTTGACCGATGCCCAGGCGACCGATTTGGAGGCGGGCAAGTACTACGTCAACATCCACACCGCGGCCCACGCGGATGGCGAGATCCGCGGGCAGATAGAAAAGGCGCCGTCGACGATGTAGCGCAGCGATCATAGCGCTGCGATCAACCTGTTGAAGCTTGGGAAGGGATTCGACCTCCCGTTGGCGCTCAGGCCCTGTCCCGTATCTGGGTCATGGTCCGCGTCGGCGTGATTGCCTCGGGATCGAGCCTGATCTCGACGATCGACGGTTTGCCGCTGGCGCGGGCGCGTTCGAAGGCCGGCGCGAAGTCGGCGGTCTTCTCGACTGTTTCGCCATGACCACCATAGGCACGCGCGAGCGCCGCGAAGTCGGGATTCTTCAAATCCGTGGCGACGACACGGCCGGGATATTCGCGCTCCTGGTGCATGCGGATCGTGCCGTAGATGCCGTTGTTGACGACAACGACGATGATCGGCAGTGCGTATTGCACGGCGGTGGCGAATTCCTGGCCGTTCATCAGGAAACAACCGTCGCCGGCGAAGGCGATCACGTCGCGGTCGGGATAGAGCTGCTTGGCGGCGACCGCCGCCGGCGTGCCGTAGCCCATCGAGCCGGATGTGGGTGCTGCCTGCGTGCCGAAACGCCGGAAGCGATGGTAACGATGCACCCAGGTGGCGTAGTTGCCGGCGCCGTTGGTGAGGATGGCGTCGTCCGGCAGTATCGTTTCGAGATAATTCATGATCGGCCCCATCTGGACGGCGCCGGGGCCGCTCTCCGGAGGCGTCGACCAGTCGAGATAGGCGGAATGCAGCTTCGCTGCCTCAGCCGCCCACACCGGCGTTGCAGCCGGCTTGCGTCGGGCAAAGGCTTCGACGAAAGCAGCAGGCGAGGCATTGATCGCCAGCGCCGGCCGGTAGACGCGGCCGAGCTCGCCCGCGTCGGCATGGACATGGACCAGCGTCTGGTCGGGGTAGGGGCTCTTCAGCAGCGTGTAGTCGGATGACGGCATCTCGCCCATACGGCCGCCGATGAGCAGCACGAGGTCGGCCTGCTTGATGGCGGTTGCTACCTTGGGGTTGATGCCGATGCCGACATCGCCGGCATAATTCGGGTGGAGATGGTCGAACAGCATCTGGCGGCGGAAGGAGCAGCCGACCGGCAGCGACCAGGCTTCGGCTATCGTCCGCATCTGGGCAACAGCCTGCGCATCCCAGCGCGTACCGCCAAGGATGACGAAGGGCTGCTTTGCCTTGTTGAGCAACACTTCCAGCGCGTCGAGCTCGACTTCGCCGGGCCGCGTCTCGACAGGGGTGTAATGCCGGGCTTGCGGTGCCTCGGCGAGGCTGGTCAGCATGTCCTCGGGCAGCGAGATGACGACCGGGCCGGGCCGGCCGGAGGTCGCCACCGAAAAGGCCCGCGTGACAAATTCGGGGATGCGTGCGGCGTCGTCGATCTCGACCACCCATTTGGCGATATCACCGAAGAACCTGACGTAGTCGACTTCCTGAAAAGCCTCGCGCCCCTTGGCGTGGCTGGCGACCTGGCCAATGAACAGGATCAGGGGGACCGAATCCTGCATCGCGATGTGGATGCCGGCCGAGGCATTGGTGGCGCCTGGGCCGCGGGTGACGAAGCAGATGCCGGGCTTGCCGGTCAGGCGGCCGTGGCAGTCGGCCATCATCGCGGCACCGCCCTCCTGGCGGCAGACGATGGTGCGGATCGGCGAGTCGTGCAGCGCGTCGAGCACCGCCAGATAGGATTCGCCGGGCACGCAATAGATACGGTCCGTTCCGTTGGCTTCGAGCGCATCGACGATGAGTTGTCCGCCGGTCTTCATTTTCCTGACCTCTCCAGTTCGGCAAGGATTTCTTCGGTGTGTTCGCCGAGACGCGGTGACGGACGTTCATAGACCAGCGGCGTGCCGGACATGACCATCGGCGCCCGCACCGAGGGCAAGAGATTGCCATGGCCGTCATCGAGGTCGAGCCGCATGCCGCGCGCTATGGTCTGCGGGTCGGCAAACATCTGGCCGATGTTATTGATCGGGCTGGCAGGAACCCCAGCGGCTTCGAGCCTGGCCAGCAGCGGATCGCGATCGAAGGCCTTCAGCGCCTCTATCATGTGCTCGCGCAGCTTTGCCCGGTTGGCGACGCGGGCGGGATTGGTGGCGAAGTCAGGATTCGACGCCAGCTCGTCGAGGCCGACGGCAGCGCAGAACTTTGCGAACTGGCCGTCATTGCCGACCGCCAGGATGATGTGGCCATTTTTCACCGGCACCACTTCGTAGGGCGCGATGTTCATATGCGCATTGCCCATCTGCACCGGCGACTGTCCGGAGACGAGGTAGTTGAGGTTCTGGTTGCCGAGCGTCGAGATCTGGGTGTCGTAGAGCGCCATGTCGATATGCTGGCCTTCGCCCGTCTTCTCGGCATGGCGAAGCGCCGCCTGGATGGCGATGACCGAATAAAGCCCGGTGAAAACATCCGATATAGCGACGCCCGCCTTTTGCGGTTCGCGCCCGGCTTCGCCGGTGATCGACATCATGCCGGCCATGCCCTGGATGATGAAATCATAGCCGGCGCGCGGCGCGTACGGCCCCGACTGGCCAAAACCGGTGATCGAGCAATAGATCAGCCGTGGGTTGATTTTCCTCAGGCTGTCATAATCGAGGCCGTATTTCTTCAGTCCGCCGACCTTGAAGTTTTCGATCAGCACATCCGATGTCGCGACCAGCCGGCGCACCGTCTCGGCACCCTCGGGCGTCGAGAAGTCAATAGCGATGGAGCGCTTGCCGCGGTTGCAGGAATGGTAATAAGCGGCTGAAAGGTTCTCGCCGTCATGGCCGATGACGAAGGGCGGTCCCCATTTGCGGGTGTCGTCGCCGCCGTCCGGGCTCTCGACCTTGATCACGTCGGCGCCGAGGTCGGCAAGCAGCTGCCCGGCCCATGGCCCGGCAAGGATGCGTGCGAGTTCGATGACGCGGATGCCTTTGAGCGGCGGCTCAGTCATGGATCACCATGGTTGGTCGAAAGCGCAGCCTCTATCAATCCCGCGCGCCGCTGTCACGGCCCTTGCAATGGGCCAGTATCACTGTGCCCTCAGCACGCGGTCGGCCCAGGCGGCAAAATCCTCCATGATGACGTCTCGGTTGATCTCGTTCAGGCTTTCATGGCGAGTTTTGGCGTAAACCTTTGAAACGAGATTCGAAAAACCCATCATGTGCATCCGGCCGGCAAGATGGCTGACCGCCTTGCCGCTGTCCGAGGCCCGATCTTGCTCGCCTCCGACCAGATTGACGAACAGGTCGCGCCGCACGCCGGAAAAATTGCGGTCGCTGCCGCAATGCAGCGTCATCTTGACGATGTCCTGCCACATCGACACCGATGCGTCCCAGCCGCAGAGCGGGTCGGCGATGTATTTCTCGACTTCGGCGGCATCGCGCGACAGCCAGTCGAATGGCGTCCGGCGATCGGGCACTGCCTTGCCCCAGGCCCGGAACGTCAGCCGGGGCAGCATGCGCGACGGGACGTCTGAGCCAAGCCGGAACCTTTCCCAGGCAAGCACGCCCAGCGCGATTTGGCCGAGCAGTCCGGCCGAGAAATTGCCGTTCCAGATCGCGGCGGCATGGATGCGTGGCGAGTGGCGGAGGACAAAGTTCAGCGCGACCGACGCGCCCAAGGAGTGACCGAAGACGATGACCGGCAGGCCAGGTTGTTCCCTGGCGATGAGATCATGGACGGCGGCGACATCGGCGATGACCTTGGCACCGCCATCCGCATCGGCGAACCTGCCCGGTGGCGCATCGGGCGCCTTGGTGGCGCCGTGGCCACGGTGGTCGTGCGCGTAGACCTGGTAGCCGCGCTCGCCGAGGAAATCGGCGAAGCGGGCATAGCGCGCCGCGTGCTCGGCCAGCCCGTGATTGATCTGGACAATGGCGTGCGGTTGGCCGCTGGCGTGTTTCACATAAAGGTTGAGCTCGGCGCCCGTCGGCGATGCCAGCATCCTCTGCTTGTCAAATGGCATGTCTCGCTCCCGTCGGCGACTGTTGGGCGACGCAGCGATCGACGTCAAGGGACGTAGGTGCCCATTCGACGTAATTGACAGCATGCTGTCAATGTGATTGCATGACAGCATACTGTCAAATGGTCAGCGGCAGATTGGCGGTATGACTGTGAAAACCACCGGGGCCATTTCGCGGCGTGCAATCTTGCTGGCGGGCTTCGCCTTCACGACGGCCACCCTGTTGTCAGGGATTGCTGCTTTCAGTCAGGAAACCAGGGAGATGACCATGATGACGTCCACTGTTCCAGGCCCGCAAGGCCAGCTTGCCACTTACAGGATCAAGGCCGGCAATGGCCTGCCGATCATGTTCCTGCATGGAGATTGCAGCCGCGCTTCCCACTGGGACCGCGTGATGCAGCTCTCCGTCGAAGGCCGCGAGGCGGTAGCCTTCGATTTTCGCGGTCATGGCGCCTCCGCGCCGGCGCAGGACGGTGACTACGGTTATGACGGTCGTGCAATGGATGTCGGTGCCGTGGCCGACGCGTTTGGCCTGAAGCGGTTTCTCATTGTCGCGCACAGCGGCGGCGGTGGCGTGGCGCTCGCTTATGCCGCCAGCCATGCCGACCGGGTCGCCGGTGTCTTGCTCGTCGACCCGGCGACCGATCCTCGTGCGCTGCCGCAGGCGATTCGTGACGGCTTTGTCCGCGATCTGGCCGGTCCGCAAGGCCGTGATGTCCTGAACGCCTATTACACGTCGATTGCCGGCCCTAACGCGGCTGTTCGCCAGCGTGTTCTGGCCGATGCGGCAGTGGTCGATCCGGCGGCGAGGGCAGGTGTCGGCAAGGCGCTGGCCGAATGGAACCCGGAGCCGGCACTCGATGCGTATCGCGGGCCTATGTTCGTTTTGGCTACCGAGGCCAGTGACACTCCAGCCGCGCTCCACCGGCTGCGCACGGACATTCCGCGCCAGATCGTGGCGGGCAGCGGCCATTGGGTGATGCTTGACAAGCCCGAGGCCGTAGCCGAAGCCGTTAATAATTTCGTCGCGACCATCGAGGCCGGCCAGAAATGACGACCAGGACCGAAGCGGCAAATGTGCTCACCGAACTGGTGCTTGCCGTGTTCAGGATGAACGGCAGTTTTCTGGATGCGGCCGACCGGCTGGCCGCTCCAACCGGGCTGACGGCAGCGCGCTGGCAGGTTTTGGGTGCAGTTTTGAAGGAGCCGAAATCTGTGGCCGACATCGCCCGCGACATGGGTCTCGCCCGTCAGAGTGTACAGCGGCTGGCCGACATACTGGCTGCGGAGGGGCTTGCCGTCTACGCCGACAACCCGGCGCATCGCCGCGCCAAGCTGTTGTCGATAACCGATGCCGGCCGGGCAGCGGTCAAGAATATCGGCACACGCCAGCATGTTTGGGCGAACCGCATTTCGGAGGGTATGGACGCCGACGCGCTGAAAGCCTCGCTTGATCTGCTGCGCACCCTGACGGAACGGGTGGAGGCGGGCGGATCCTGATCGACCACGCGGGAGCCTCTCAATGCGCTGGCGATTGTTTTTACGGCCGGCGAAAGAAATCGTAATTCTGACATGTCGCAAGTTTCTAGCTTGCGGCGTGAATCACGAGGAGTGCCGGAATGCGGATTTGGGCGATATGGGGGACGGTGTTTCTTGCGTTTGCTGGCGCAAGCGCGGCGCGGGCCGATGTGAAGATGACCGGCTCTTTCGTCGCCGATGCCGCCTGTCCGGCAACGCAGGCGATCAAGAGCGCCAAGAATCCCGGCAATGTCTCGACCGCGGCTGGTCAGAGTTATGATCTGCTGGCCGGCAACAAGGACGCGCCCACGCACTATCTCATTCGCGTGCCGGGCGCCGATCCGGAGCGCCGCTGGGTCAAGATCAGCTGCGGTCATGTTTCGGGCGACAGCGCGTCGACGATGCCGGCTGCACCGGCGCCTGCCGAGCCGAACAAGCCATCGGCGTCCGGAAAGCCGGAATATGTCTTCGCGCTGAGCTGGCAGCCGGCTTTCTGCGAGACCAAATCCAGCAAGACCGAATGCCGGGCGCAGACCGCCGCCGGTTTCGATGCGACCCACTTCACCTTGCATGGATTGTGGCCGCAGCCGAACGGAAATTTCTATTGCCAGGGCGCGGCAAGCGACAAGGCGAACGACGATCCGGCACACTGGCGGGATTTGCCGCCGGTCACCCTCGACCCGAAAACGCGATCGGAACTCGACCAGGTGATGCCCGGCACCGCGTCCGCACTCGAAAGGCACGAGTGGATCAAGCACGGCACCTGCTACGGCAAGAGCCAGCAGGAGTATTTCTCCGACGCCTTGAACCTGATGCGCGCGGTGAACGCTTCGCCGGTGCGCGATCTCTTCATCAAGAACATCGGCAAGCAACTGACATCCGATCAGATCCGCAGCACCTTCGACGTTACCTTCGGCAAAGGCGCGGGCGACCGGGTCCGCGTTTCCTGCGTGGTCGATCCCTCGAACGGCAGGCGGCTGATCGGCGAGCTGACGCTCGGCCTGACCGGCCCGATCGCTTCCAACGCTTCGCTCGGTGCCCTGCTGCTTGCCTCGGCGCCTACAGCCAAGGCCGGCTGCCCGAAGGGCGCGGTCGATGCCGTCGGGTTCCAGTAAACAGGCCGTACGCGACTGTCGCTTTGCACCGGGGATGGTATGATCCCGGGGGGTATCATTCGCAGGGGGTGGCGATGAGTGGCGTGACGAGCGGCGCGCTGGCGCGGTTGGCGTTCTGGGCCAAGGGCATGACGGCGACCCGCGACGGCCATATGGAGTGGCCGGGCTTTTCCTACACCGAAGTGGAGTGGGCGCGCATGGCCACGCTCGCCAAACCCGTCGACGGCGGCACGTACCAATTGTTCACGCTGGTCAACGCGGCGATCTTCATCGCCATCGCCGCGTTCGGGATATTCTGTATCTTCCTGCCGCTGGCGGCGCTGCTGTTCCCGCTACCGGCCGAAACCAATGCGCTCAAGTTTTCGCTGCTCCTGGCGGCATGCGCCTTGCTGATCATCGGCATCGGCCTGCCTATCTCGCTGCGTCTTTCGACCGCGCTGGTGGCGCCGAAGGCAATGCGGGCCGCACTTGTCGCCGTGCCCGGCGATCAGGCGCTTGCGGCAAAAGTGTCATGGCAGATCAACCGGATCACGCTCGTGCTCTGCGGCCTGCTGGTACCGGGCATTCTTCTGTTCATTGCCTACGACATCGAAGCCGGCCCGATTATTACCGCGTTGAAATGGCTGGCGATCGCGCTGATGGCGGTTTCGGTTGCGATCGGCGCATGGCAGCGGCGCAAACAACCCTGATTGAGCCAATCGCAGGCCAGGGTAGCGTTACGCGCCGGCGCTGCGCTCCGGCCTGGTCCATGTGTTGCGCCCGTCTGCTTCGTTGCCGCCCGGTTCGCCGACAACGCGATCGCGTCCCGTGGATTTGGCCTTGTAGAGACGCTGGTCGGCCAGCGCGAAGAGATCGGCAAGGCAACGGGTCGTCTCGCTGACCGTCGAGATGCCGGCGCTGACGGTAATGTCGAACCGGCTGGTGCTCGCGGACGTCTTGACCGCTTGCCTGACGGTCTCGCCCAGCAGTCTGGCGAGCGGCTGCGGACGCCAGCCGAGGATGGCGAATTCCTCGCCGCCGATCCTGAACAATTGATCGTCGGTCCCGACAAGTTCGCCAAGCAAAATTGCCAGGGCTTTCAGCACCCTGTCGCCCTCGGCGTGGCCGAAGCGGTCGTTGATCGATTTGAAGTGGTCGACATCGATGATCAGCAGGCTGAGCGGCCTGGCGGTCCGCAGGCTGGTGGCCACGGCGGCCTCGCCGTCGCTGTCGAAGCGCCCCCTGTGGAGCAGGCCGGTGAGGCCGTCGCGACCGACATGCTCGACCAGCGCCTCATAGCGCTCGCGATAGGTCAGCGTGTCGAAAATGTCGGAAAGCCCGCGCGGCGCCGGCACCTGCCGCGCCTCGAACCACCTGATATAGGCGACCAGCATGGTGCTGTAGACCAAGGCCGCTGCCATCTTGGCGAACCAGCCGCCGAAAAACACGGCGACCGGCGCACCGGTGACGAAATGCAGCGCCGTGAAAAAACCTGCCTGGTCGAAGGTGAGCACGCAGGCGACGGAGACCAGGATGCGGGTGAAAAGCGCCTTGCGCAGGTATTTGCCGAGCTTTTCATAGAGCAGAATGATCAGGATGGCGTCGACGAACAGCAGCGTCGTGCCCCACACCATCAGCCAGCCCATCTCATCGATGAAGCCGATGTCGGGAAGCTTGCCGTCGGGCAGCGGTGCGATGTCGTGCAGGCGCAGGATCAGCACGAGCCCGACCATCAGGGCATTGCCGAGCAGCAGGCCGTAAATCGGCTGCCGGACAGTTGCCGCGTCCTCCTTGATGTAGAGCAGGAGAAGCATCACCAGCTTGCCGGAAAACAGCACAGCCGAGCCCGGCGATACCATGCCGAACGGCAGCGCGACGTAGAAGACGCTGGCGAGATAGGTTTCCAGGAAATGCATGACGCCAAGGGCGCAAACAAAGACGCCGAGGCCGATGCGGCCCCTGAACCGGAAAAGCGTGACCATGATGCCGAAATAGAGAACCGCTTCGGCAAAAAGCAGGAAACTGTTCAACACGGCCCGATCTCTCTCCCCGAAATCGCGGCTGCCAGCGATGTCCTATCCAACATTGTTTGACGCGGAATGGTTAACCGGAGCTTTCGCCTGGGTGCCGGCACGAAATGAAGCGGCTAAGCGTTTGTGGGTGCGACCAAATCCGCTTGGGGCCAAAACTGTTTGCCGTTCGGGGCCGCATCGCTTACATAGCCCCCAACTTCCATTCAATCCGACATCAGTCGACTTTTCAGGGAAAGCGCGCGTGGCACGCCAGTTCATCTATCACATGGCCGGCCTCAACAAGGCCTACGGCACCAAGAAGGTGCTCGAGAACATCCATCTGTCCTTCTACCCGGACGCCAAGATCGGCATCCTCGGCCCCAACGGCGCCGGCAAGTCGACGATCCTCAAGATCATGGCCGGCATCGACAAGGAGTGGAGCGGCGAGGCCTGGCTGGCCGAGGGTGCTACCGTCGGTTACCTGGCGCAGGAGCCGGCGCTCGATCCGAACAAGAACGTGTTCGAAAACGTCATGGAAGGCGTCGCGGCCAAGACCGCCATCATCGAGCGCTACAACGAATTGATGATGAACTATTCCGACGAGACGGCGGACGAGTCGGCCAAGCTGCAGGACGAGATGGACCGGCTCAACCTCTGGGATCTCGAACAGCAGGTCGAGATGGCGATGGAAGCGCTCGGCTGTCCGCCCAAGGAGGCCGATGTCACCAAGCTGTCGGGCGGCGAGCGCCGCCGTGTCGCGCTCTGCCAGCTCTTGCTGCGCCAGCCCGATTTGCTGCTGCTCGACGAGCCGACCAACCATCTCGACGCCGAGACGACGGCGTGGCTGGAAAAGCATCTGCGTGCCTATCCAGGCGCGGTGATGATCATCACCCACGACCGCTACTTCCTCGACAATGTCACCGGCTGGATCCTCGAGCTCGATCGCGGCCGCGGTATCCCGTACGAAGGCAACTACACCAAATATCTCGAAGCCAAGGCCAAGCGGCTCAAGCAGGAAGGCCGCGAGGACGATGCCCGCCAGCGGGCGATCGGCCGCGAGCGCGAGTGGATACAGTCCAGCCCGAAAGCCCGGCAGACCAAGTCGAAGGCCCGTATCCAGGCCTTCCAGGATCTGCTGGATGCAGCCGACAAGCGGCGTCCGAGCGACACGCAGATCGTCATTCCGCATGGCGAGCGGCTCGGCAATGTAGTGATCGAGGTCGAGGGCCTGTCGAAGGGCTTTGGCGACACGCTTTTGATCGAAGACCTCGAATTCAAGCTGCCGCCGGGCGGCATCGTCGGCGTCATCGGCCCGAACGGCGCCGGCAAGACGACGCTGTTCCGCATGATCACCGGCCAGGAAAAGCCGGACGCCGGCACCATTCGCGTCGGCGAGACGGTCAAGCTCGGTTATGTCGACCAGAGCCGCGACGCGCTCGACCCTACCAAGACCGTCTGGGAAGAAATCTCGGGCGGCGCCGAAGTGGTCAAGCTCGGCAAGTTCGAGGCCAACACGCGCGCCTATTGTGCGTCGTTCAACTTTCGCGGCGGCGATCAGCAGCAGAAGGTGGGCAACCTGTCCGGCGGCCAGCGCAACCGCGTGCATCTGGCCAAGATGCTGAAGACCGGCGGCAATGTGCTGCTGCTCGACGAACCGACCAACGATCTCGATACCGAAACGCTGGCCGCACTCGAAGACGCGCTAGAAAACTTCGCCGGCTGCGCCGTCATCATCTCGCACGACCGCATGTTCCTCGACCGCCTGGCAACGCACATCCTCGCCTTCGAGGGCGACAGCCATGTCGAATGGTTCGAAGGCAATTTCGAGGATTACGAGCAGGACAAGATCCGTAGACTCGGGCCGGAAGCCGTCAACCCGCACCGCATGACGTATAAGCGGCTGACAAGATAGTCCGTGCGCCTCGTTTAGAATTCTCTGTCGAGTGTCTCTATGAAGTCCTCGGCGAGTTTGGCTGAAGAGAACCGCGCAACTTCCCGGTAGTCGGGGTGGTGTTCTGCCGTCGGTGGCGAGTTAAGGACTATAAACGCGTCGTTCTCTTGAACCACAATGTTGGTCAGATCGACGCTATCGATGGCTGTCGCATTGCGCGCTTGGCAATATGGACACTCGTCGTCACAGGCGCAGGACCAATCAGTAGCCCAATACCTGTGACATTTATAACATCTGTAGTTGTTGAGATACCAAGCCATTGTTAGACCTGACCAAAAACGATCTGACGTAGATCACCTGCGTTATCGCGCTACCTGATATCGACCACGGGACAGGAACCTAAGATATCCCTTGTCGCGAAGAAACTGAAGTTGTTGACGGATTTTAGGTCTAATATTCTGGTTGTTCGGGTAAAGGAGAGCCAACTGTGGCTCAAATGCGTAGGCCTGGTCGATGTCAAATTCGTCTGTGCCGATCGACTCGATACATCGCATGACCTCAACGAGCCATCCCCTGGTGTCATGGGGCGCATCGCGTAGGAACACAGTTCGCTTCCAAGCTGCCAAAACCTCTTCTTTCGAGGTGATCACACCGTTTCTGACAAGGTGGATTCTTCCCGCTTCAGGGACCCGGCTAAGAAGGATATTCGAACCAATCCAGCCGGCGCGGCGTGCTGCTTGGGAGAGCGGCGTCCTGCGTTCTACGATTGCTGGCGTGAAAAAATGTTTTGGGATAACGCAGACAGACTCCACCAGTCGCTGGTTAAAATCGTATTTGAGTAGAAAAAAGTTGGGGTTCGTTGACGAATTCAGCCGCTCGATTTTTCTGCTATACGCACCATTGGCGAGTTTTCTGCCGAACGGTTTCTTTGCGCTTTTTAGTTCGTATTGATCATCGCACTTATCGCAGTAAAAATCGGCACAGGGAGATTTGCCGGAAACTGCGTCAGGCGCGAATTCCCGCAGTTGGGGCAGTACAGCCATTCTGACGCCCACCGCTCCGTCCAGATTCTCGCGCTTTGCGAACCGCTGTCGTATGCTGCTTGAGTCTCTTGGAATCCCATTTTCATGGTCAAAGGGTCTACGCAATATGCGTGAACGTCAATCAACGCATGGCGGCGAGTCGTTATGACGGCACAGAAAGATTCACGGGGCGGAAAGTTAACTTTCAAAACAGGAAAAGACTGGTCCGCCGCCCTCTACCTGAAATTCGAGGATGAGCGCACGCGGCCCGCGCGCGATCTCGTTGTGCAGGTGCCGGTGCCAGAACCGCGCCGGGTGGTCGATATTGGCTGCGGACCGGGCAATTCGACCGAATTGCTGGTCGCGCGCTGGCCGCAGGCGCAAATCAGCGGCTTCGATACCTCGCCCGACATGATCGAGAAGGCCAAAGTGCGTCTGCCCGGCGTCAGCTTTGCGCTGGCGGATGCGGCGGCGTGGCAGCCGACCGAACCCGTCGACGTGATCTTTGCCAATGCGGTGTTTCAATGGCTGCCGGAGCATCCGGCAGTCTTCCAGCGGCTGATGGGATTTTTGGCGCCCGGCGGCGCGCTTGCCGTGCAGATGCCGGACAACATGGCTGAGCCCTCGCACCGGCTGATGCGCGAGACCGCGGCCGAGATGCCGTTCACCGAAAAGCTCGAGCGCGCGGCTCGCGCGCCGCTGCTGCCGGTCTCGTTCTATTACGACCTTCTGTCGCCGTTCTCGGATCGGCTCGATATCTGGCACACGATTTACAACCATCCGCTGGCCGATGCCGAGGCGATCGTCGAATGGGTGAAGTCGACGGGGCTGAAGCCGTTCCTCGATCCGCTCGACGAAGACGAGCGGCAGCTTTTCCTGAAGCGCTACGCGGCCAGGATCAGCGAAGCCTATCCGAAAACGGCAAGCGGCAAGGTGTTGCTGCGCTTTCCCCGTCTCTTCATCGTGGCGCGGCGCGCTGCTTAGGAACTTTTAGACCCTTTCCAGGGACTTGATTTAAGCCGGCATAAACTGGCTAGGTGCAAAAGAGGTTGCGCCGAGCTTTTTGCGGCGCCGACATGAAGCCGCAACGCCTGCGCACGGGACGAACTGAAAATGCATCGCGTCATCATCAGCGGCATCGGCGTTGAAATCCCCGAGGCTTCGATCACCAATGAGGAACTCGTCGCCAGCTTCAACAGCTGGGTGGACATGGAGAACGTCCGCCGCGAGGTGTCCGGCGAGCCGCTGCTGCAGAAATCGGACAGTGCCTTCATCGTCCATGCCTCGGGCGTCCAGACCCGCCATGTCATCGAACGGGAGGGCATCCTCGACCCGACCCGCATGGCGCCGCGCTTCCCGGCGCGGCCCGACGATGCGCTGTCGCTGGAGGCCGAATTCGGCATCGCCTCGGCCAGCAAGGCGCTCGATCATGCCGGGCTGAAGCCAGGGGATATCGACCTGGTGATCTGCTCGGCCTCGCACCATCAGCGGCCCTATCCGGCGATCGCCATCGAGATGCAGCAGGCACTGGGTACGAAAGGCGCCGGTTTCGATATGGGGCTTGGCTGCTCGTCGGCGGCGGCCGCGTTGCACATCGCCGTCAACCTGGTGCGGGCAGGGGCGCACAAACGCGTGCTGGTGTCGACGCCGGAGATCATCACCGGCCATCTCAATTTTCGCGACCGGCAGACGCATTTCATCTTTGGCGACGCTTCCGTGTCGATGGTCGTCGAAGGGCTCGCCCAGGGCGAGAAGCGGCCGGGCCGATTCGAGGTGCTGGATACGCGTACCTGGACGCAGATGTCGAACAGCATCCGCACCAATCTCGGTTATTATACCCGCGCCACCCAGGACGATCCGTACATGATCGATCTGGAAGGCAATCTGATCAAGCAGATCGGCAACAAGGTGTTCAAGGAAGTCACCGTTGCCGGCCACAAATTCATCGTCGAGTTTCTGGCCGAGCACGGGCTGACGCCGCAAGCGATCCGGCGTTTCTGGCTGCATCAGGCCAATGCGCGGATGAACGCCATGATCCTGAAACTATCTTTCGGTCATGAGGTCGACCATGACCGCGCGCCGATGGTGCTGGAGCGCCTCGGCAACACCGCCGCCGCCGGCGCCATCATCGCCCTGTCGGAGAACCATGCCGACATGAAGGCCGGCGACTACGGCCTGCTCTGCGCGTTCGGCGCCGGCTACTCGATCGGCGGCGCGCTGTTGCGCATGCTCTGACTATTTCGGCACGGACGGCACCGGCATCGGAGCGCGCCTGGCAAATCGCATCAGTCCGCTTGATCGGAGCATCAGCGCTTTCGACTGGACCTGATGAGCTGACCGCGGCTAATTGCGCGTATCACGCGAGGCACGAACCCATGCTGGATCTTTTTCCCGAAGCCGAAACTCCGGTCGAGATCGTGGCCGCGCGAAAACTCGCCGCCAGGGTGGCAGCGCTTTACCTCGCACCGTTCGATCATTTCGAGACACGGGCAGTGGACATGTTGCAGCTCGGCTTCGACGGCATCGACGGCGATTTCCACGCCGGCACGACGCGGCGATCCGGCGGGCGGGAACCCTGGTATCCGCGCGGCACCGAGATGCGCAACGAACGGCAATTGTCGATCGTGGCAGCGGACGAACTGGCAATTGTCGCCGAACGGATGGGCATCGCCGAGATCAAGCCGGAATGGATCGGCGCCAATCTCGTGATCGAAGGCCTGCCGCACCTCTCGATGTTGCCATCCGGCACGCTGCTGTTCTTCAAAGGCGGCGCGACCGTCAAGGTCGACGCGCAGAACGGGCCTTGCCGGATCGCGGGAAGGTCGGTCGCCGAGAATGCCGGGATGGCCGACGTCGAGGCCGGCGCGCTGCTGTTCCCGAAAGCGGCGAAGCGGTTGCGCGGGCTCGTCGCCTGGGTCGAGAAACCCGGCACGATCACTGCCGGCGAGGAGATTTCGGTGCGTGTGCCGGAGCAGTGGATTTACCGGGCCTGATTGTTTGCTAGGCAAGCCGGCAAAGCCAGTCAAAGCCGCGCGCGGCGTATTTTGTTCTTGCTTTGTGCCGGCAGCTATGCTACTAATTTCGGTATGGTGCTAATTGGCTCCAACGATCCGCCCTCCGAGGCGGTTTTTTTGTTTCTGGCTTTGAAAGTTCCGATGTTGCCGGCCTGACGTCGGCAGGACAGAGGGGGGCGCCGTAGAACTCGACGCGTGTGTCTGCCATCGCTCTATTCCTCGTCCTCATCATCGAGCAGACGGGTGGCACGCCAGCGGGTTAGCACGATGTTGGTTTGCTCGATGACGAAGAAGCGCGCGGAATCGCGGTCATATCCTTCGGCCAGCAGCTTTTCGTAGTCGGTATGGGCATGGCGAATATGCGCTATCGTCGCCAGCCACACGGCAATGCTCGGTGGCAAGGTCTTCATGTGCACGGCGCCGGCATCGGCACGGATCTTTTCCATGTCGGCATAGGGCGCCAGCGGCAGGAGCGCTGTCAGTGCCTTGGCGATGGCGCGGCGGCGGCCGGTCGGGGCGCTCACTGCCCGTCCGATCTGGACAACTCGTCCCGCCCGGCCATGGTCGCCGCGGCGAAGGCATCGGTCGAGGCGAAGTAGGGCTTGATGTCGATGACCGGCGTGCCGTCGAGCACGTCGATGGCATCGAGATCGATGCGGCCGGTATCGATATCGACGGCAACCAGCCTGGCGACATGCAGCCCAATTGGGTTCGGCCGGGCAGGGGAGCGCAGCGAAAAGACGCCTTTCGGCTCCATGGCATGGCGGGGTTTCTGGATAATCAGTTGCCGCGGCGCATGGTGCAGCCAGGACAGGACGATCACGTGGCTGGCGCGTTCCAGCCCAAGCAGGCCCTCACGATAAAGCGGGTCGATGACCAAGTGCGCCGGCTGTCCCGTCTCCCGCGCGGCCTTCATGTTTTTGGGGCAAGTCTCCCGCGTGATCCAAGGCGAAGCGATGCGGCCGATGAAGACGACATGGCCATCCGGCGGCATCGTTGCCGGGTCGGTTTCCAGGAGCTTTTCGCCGCTGCGCGTTTCGACCATGGGCCTCGCCTCGATGCATCCGGCTTTGCGCGATCCGCTGCGCATGCGTCATTTTCTTGTCCGGAAGCGACATAGCGCTTGCAAGCCTATCAAAACCGACATAAACATATGTTTATATCTTTTCAAAGAGAATGCTCGCATGCATGTCGCTCTCGACACGATGGTAGATACATTGAAGGCGGCTGCCGAATCCAGCCGGCTGCGTATATTGGCGCTGCTGTCGCGCGGCGATCTGACCGTTTCAGATCTCACCGAAATCCTCGGCCAGTCGCAGCCGCGCGTCTCGCGGCATTTGAAATTGCTGCTGGAGGCAGGGCTGATCGGCCGCTACCAGGAGGGCTCGTGGGCTTTCTTCCGGCTTTCGGATTCCGACACGTCGCGCGATTTTGTGCTCAGGCTGGTCTCCGGCATCCGCGGCGCCGATCCGCAGGTCGAGCGTGATCTCGAACGGCTGGCCGCGGTCAAGCGCAAGCGGCAGGACCGGGCTGCCGAATATTTCTCGGTCAACGCCGCAAGCTGGGACCATATCCGCTCGCTGCATGTGCCGGACCGCGCCGTCGAAGCAGCCCTCATCAAGCTCGTCGGCAAGCGGCCGTTCCAGTCGATGCTCGATCTCGGCACCGGCACCGGACGGCTGCTCGAGATCTTTTCGCCGCTCTATCGGCGCGGTATCGGCATCGACATGTCGCGCGAAATGCTGACGGTGGCGCGCGCCAATCTCGACAAGGCCGGCATTTCGAATGCGCAGGTGCGGCAGGGCGACATTTTCGCGCCGCCGGTCGAACGCGACGCCTTCGATCTCGTTACCATCCATCAGGTGCTGCACTATCTCGACGATCCTGCCCGCGCCATCCGAGAGGCGGCGCGTCTGTTGCGCCCGGCTGGCAGGCTGGTGATCGTCGATTTCGCGCCGCACACGCTGGAGTTCTTGCGCGAGGAGCACGCGCATATGCGCCTCGGCTTTTCCGACCGGCAAATCGCCGACTGGTTTTCCGAGGCCGGCCTCGAGCTCGAGGACAGCCAGGAATTCGAACCGCGCGGTGGCAACGAGGCCAAGCTCACCGTCAAACTCTGGCTCGGCCGCGATCGGCGCATGCTGATTGCCGAGCCTTCCAACGACAGACAACCGGCCAATGCGTATCCGATAGGGGAAACCGCCTGATGAACCAGTTCCGCTTCTCCCGCCGTCCCGACATCGGCGACAAGGTCAGGGTGTCGTTCGAGTTCTTTCCGCCGAAAAACGACGAGATGGAAGCAAGGCTGTGGGACACGGTCACCCGGCTGGAGCCGCTCAAGCCGAAATTCGTCTCGGTCACCTATGGCGCCGGTGGTTCGACCCGCGAGCGCACGGCCCGCACCGTCAAGCGCATCCTCAACGAAACGTCGCTGACGCCGGCGGCGCACATGACCTGCGTCGACGCGGCGCGCCACGAGGTCGATGCGGTGATCCGGGAGTTCGCCGATATGGGCGTCAAGCGTTTCGTCGCCCTGCGCGGCGATCCGGCCGAGGGCGTCGGCGCGGCTTACCGGCCGCATCCGGAAGGCTATGCCAATGGCGCCGAACTGGTCGATGCGCTGAAGGGCGCCGGCGATTTCGACATATCGGTCTCGGCCTATCCGGAAAAACATCCGGAGAGTCCGGATTTCGCCACCGATTTCGACATGCTGAAGCGCAAGGCCGACAATGGGGCGACGCGGGCGATCACCCAGTTCTTCTTCGACAACGATCTCTATGAGCGCTATGTCGAGCGGGCACGGCGGGCCGGCATCTACATACCGATCGTGCCGGGCATATTGCCGGTGCACAATTTCACCCAGGTCGCCAACTTCTCGGCGCGGTGCGGCGCCTTGGTGCCGGCATGGCTGGCCGAGCGTTTCGATGGGCTGCAGAACGATCCGCAAACGCATGCGCTGGTGGCATCTGCCGTGGCCGCCGAGCAGGTGCTGGACCTTGTCGAGCGCGGCGTCGGCGATTTCCACTTCTACACGATGAACCGGGCCGATCTGGTCTTCGCCATCTGCCACATGATCGGCATCAGGTCGCACGAAGTCGAGGCTGCGGGATCCGCCGCGGCGTAAGGCGGCAAGCTCCTTTTTGAAATGTCAAAGATCGGGGGAATGCAAAGGCCGGGCAAAATGCCCGGCCTTTGCAATGGTTTGTAGTATTCGGTGCTGGTCTTCCCCCGCTCAGCGGCCTTATGGAAGGACGCCCATAATGAGGGCGCCGATGAATGCAAACGCAGCACAAATCATCAATGCGTTGATCGGCCTCGTCAGTCCCATGTCATAGCCTCCTCTTAAGAGCTATGGCGAGAGTCTAGGGTCATTTGTGCCACAGGCAAGCAGAAACTTTGCTGCAATGCGACGAGATTGTGGAATTTGCGACCTGCCGTTTGCCGTTAGGTATTGAAACTCTTGGTCAAAAGCCGGCGTTGGACCTGTGAATAATTTGTGGCGAAGCCGGGGCAGCAACGAGCATGGCAGCGCTACCGCGGCGGAAATCGGAATCGATTTCGAGCTGAGAGTCGGGGAACATGCTCTAACGCCGCCCGAACAAGCGACCGTCGATGGTGACGAGGCCGAGCGCAATCAGCGCCATGCCCGCCAATTCGAACAGTTCGAGCCGCTCGCCCAGGAACAGCAAGCCGAGCAGGATGGCACTGGCCGGCACGATGAGCGTGACCAGCGAGGCGTTGGTGGCGCCGGCCGAGGCGACGAGGTTGAAATAGAGGATGTAGGCGAAGGCGGTCGACAGCAGCGCCAGCGCCAGCACCGCCGCCCATACCGGCGGCGAGGCCGAAAACAGAGTGGCAGCGTCATAGGTGAACAGAACGACCGGGATCATGATGATGGTCGAGCAGGTCAATTGTCCGGCGGCAATGACCGGTGACGGCACACCCTTGAAGCGGCGGGCGATCATCAGCGCAACCGCATAGGAGACCGAGGCACCGATGAGCGCGAATTTCGCCCAGACCGGCCCGCCGAGCCCGGCGACAAGGCCAGGACCGATCATCACCGCCGTCCCCGCGATACCGAGGGCGATGCCGGCAAGCTTGTTCCACGACAGTTTTTCGTCGCTGGTCAGGGCGTTGGCGAGGATCAGCGTCCAGAACGGCGTGGTCGAATTAAGCACCGAGGCGACACCGGCGCCGAGCTCGGTCTGGCCGGCAAAGATCAGCGAGAAAGGGATGACATTGTTGGCGAGCGCCAGCAGGAAAAACAGTCCGGCATGCGGCAAGGCGAGGCGAAACGACGGACCGCGAACCGCAAGGTAGAGCTGCAACGCGGTCGCCGCGATGGCGACGCGAAACAGCACCAGCACCAGCGGAGGGAGTTCCGACACCGCAATGCGGGCAAAGAAGAACGAACCGCCCCAGATGGCGCCGAGCAGCAGAAGCTGGGCCCAGTCCTTGAGCACCATCGGCCCGCGCATCGTGGTGGTGGCAGCTATCGCCATTGGTCGTCCTCCCAGACGAGATGCCTTGCTCTCTTCAGGCATCTGTTCACGCTCTACCGGTCCGGCGGCAAGGGCCACCCGAAACCTGAGTGATGGCCTAGCTCGCTCATAACCGGCGCACAGAACGGCGTAGCGCCGCGAAGCCAGGGCGGCGAGACATAGAATTGTTTTCATTAGCCGCTAGCTTGGATTAATTGTGCGCAGCCTCAGTCAAGGGATTCGTCCATGCAGCGATTCGAAAATGCCCGCGAGGCAGCGCTGGCGCTTCGCCCGGACGATCCGATCTATTGCTTCCGCCCGCAGGTGCTGAAGGCGGACGCCAAACAGTTCATGGGCATGTTTCCCGGCAAGACCGCCTATGCGGTCAAGACCAATGGCGAGCAGATCGTGCTCAACGCGCTGGTCGAGGCCGGCGTCAGCGCCTTTGATGTGGCCTCGCCCGGCGAATTCGCCGCCGTGCGCGCCGTCTCGCCGGACGCCGAGATGCT
Source organism: Mesorhizobium sp. M0195 (assembly GCF_040322115.1). Lineage (NCBI taxonomy): Bacteria > Pseudomonadati > Pseudomonadota > Alphaproteobacteria > Hyphomicrobiales > Phyllobacteriaceae > Mesorhizobium > Mesorhizobium sp. M0195. Next base: position 69,950 of record NZ_JAMYSV010000006.1, read on the forward strand.
CTACATGCACCCGGTGAAGGCGCAGTCGGACATCAGGCTGGCGCTGGAAAAATACGCCATTCGCGTCATTTCGCTCGACCATGAGGACGAGATCACCAAGCTGACCAGGGTGGTGCGGGCTCTCGACATCGATCCGGGCGCCATCACCGTGTTCGTGCGCATCCAGACGAAAGGCTCGGCGGCCTACGAACTGTCGAAGAAGTTCGGCGCCGGACCGGCCAATGCGGTCGAACTGGCCGAACGGCTGAACCGAACCGGCTACAAGGTCGGGCTGTGCTTTCACGTCGGCAGCCAGATCGAGGATCCCGACACCTACGAGCGGGCGCTGGCCTCCGCCGACTGGGTGCGCAACCGCGTCGGCTTCGACATTGCCGGGCTCGATGTCGGCGGCGGCTTTCCCGCCGAATACGGTCATGATCCGAACAGCCGCAAGCCGGAAATGCCGTCGCTCGGCCAGATCATGTCGCGGCTGTCGGGCGACCTCCAGGAGTACCAATTCGACCAGATGCAGCTGGTGGCCGAGCCCGGCCGCGTGATCGTGGCGCGCTGCCTGTCGCTGATCGTGCGCGTGCTGCTGCGCAAGGGCAAAAGGCTCTACATCAATGACGGCATCTGGGCGTCGCTGTCGGATTCATGGACCGGCAAGATCACGCTGCCGGCACGCTTCATCCCCGATCCGGCGATCCGCTCGCGCAATGGCGAGGACAGGACCATCGTGCCGTTCAAGGTCTGTGGCGCGACCTGCGATTCCGTGGATATACTGTCGCGGCCGTTCTGGCTGCCCGAAACCGTCGATACCGGTGACTGGATCGAGATCGGCCATATCGGCGCCTATTCGCTGTCACTCCGGACACGGTTCAACGGCTTCTATCCCGATACTTTCGTCGAGGTGGCGACGCCATTCGACGAAGGCGATGCACCGCAGGGGTTTGCCAGCCTGGAGACGATGGCCGATTAGTTGATGGTGAATGGAAGCAGTTCTTGCGTTCCGTCCGCTTCGGTGAATCGTCACCACCATTCATATTCACCTCCCCGTAGTCAGGCTACTCCGCCGCCGGCCTGGATGTTCTCGCCGGTCAGCCAGCGAGCTTCGTCCGAAGCCAGGAAAACCGCGACATCGGCGACGTCGCGCGGTGCTCCGATCCGGTCGAAGGGCGACATGCCTGCGGCCACGGCCCGGTCCCGCTCCGGAAGCAGGTCGGTGTCGGTGAAGCCTGGCGACAGCGCATTCACGGTAACGGCGCGCGGGCCGAGTTCGCGCGAGAGGACGCGGACGAACTGCTCGACGGCTCCCTTGCTGCCGAGATAGAGCGCCGTCTGCGTGAAAAACATCTTGGTTCCACCGGTGGAGACGGCAATGATGCGGCCACCGTCGCGAACGCGGCGCGCGGCCTCCTGAAGCGTGAAGAAGGTGCCTTTGGCATTGGTGCCGAACACATGGTCGAAGTCTGCTTCGGTAGCCTCGACGAGCGGCTTTATGACGGCGACGCCAACATTGGCGACGACGATGTCAATTGGCCCCATCTGCATTTCGGTTTCGTCGAACAGCCTGCGAATGTCGGGAATGCTGGAGACGTCCGCCTGGATGGCGACGGCTTTTCCGCCATTCCCTTCAATGGCGGCAACGACTTCCCTGGCGGCTTTCTCGTTGCCGACATAGTTGACGACCACGGCAGCACCCTTGGTTGCCAGCCCCTCCGCGATGGCGCGTCCGATGCCGCGCGAACTGCCGGTCACAAGTGCGGTTTTGCCTTCGAGTGGACGATGCATGGCTGTTCCTTCCGTCTGGATACGGCCGCCCCGATCGAGCGGCGTTCCAGCGATAGCTAGGGGCATGCTATTGCTCAGAGAATAGCCTATTATCTAACTGATTTATTAAGCCTGGGGTACATAATGCGCGGAACCGAGTTTTCCGAACTCACGGCATTTGCAACAATCATCGAAGAGGGCAGCTTTGTCCGCGCCGCGGCCAAGCTCAGAATTTCGCCTCCAGCACTCAGCCAGACGATACGCGGGCTGGAAGAGCGTCTCGGTGTCCGCCTGCTCAACCGTACCACGCGCAGCATGTCGCCGACCGCTGAGGGTGAGAAGCTGTTTGCCCGCATCGCGCCGGCGTTGAGCGAACTGGAAGGGGCCGTCGCCGACGCGCATGCATCACGCGGCCGGCCGGCAGGCTCGCTGCGCATCAATGTTCCGCGCATCGCCGCCACGCGTTTCATCGCGCCGATCCTCGGCGACTTCCGCCGCGCCTATCCCGATATCGCCCTCACCATCATCGTTGACGACATGCTCACCGACATCGTCGAAGGTCGCTTCGATGCCGGAATCAGACTGGGTGAGCGGCTGCACAAGGACATGGTGGCGGTGAAGCTCAGCGAGGAACTCGAGATGGCCGCAGTGGCGGCGCCGAGCTATCTGGAGCATCGCCCGATACCCCGCCATCCCGCGGACCTGCATCAGCACCAGTGCATCAATTTCCAGTGGCCGAGCGGCGGCAATCTCTACCGCTGGGAGTTCGCCCGAGGCCAGCGTGCCTTGGAAGTGGCCGTCAGCGGCGGCCTGACGGTAAACGATACGGACCTGATGATGGGGGCGGTTCTGGATGGGGTCGGGGTGGCGTACATGCTGGAATATCAGGTCCGGCCGTGGATCGAAGCGGGAAAGCTCATCCGCTTTCTCGAAGCCTGGTCGCCGAGATTTCCGGGCTTTTATTTATACCACGCGAGTTCCCGGCAGGTTCCCGCGCCGCTGCGAGCCTTCATCGATTTCCTGCTTGCGAGGCGGTGATGTGAATAGTGAATGGTGAATAGTGGTAGCTCTGGTGCTCAATGCGGCTCCGGCGCCATTCTTTTTACCAATCACCATCCTCACAGCCTGGCCAGCAGCTCCGGCGTCGGCCAGCCGTCGACCGGCAAGCCCAGCCGCATCTGCTCCTTGCGGATCGCTTCGCGGGTGTTGGTGCCGAGGATGCCGTCGACGGTGCCGACGTCATAGCCTCTCGCCTCGAGCTTGGTCTGTAGCGCCTTCATCTGGTCGCCGTCGAGGCCCGGGTCGGGGTTGCGCGGATCGAATCGCGGAGCGCCCCCCAGCCGGGCGGCAAGATTTGCCGCTGTCAGGGCATAGGTAAAGGACTGGTTCCACTCGAGATAGACGTCGAAATTGTCGTAGGTCAGGAAGGCTGGCCCCTTGCGACCCATGGGCAGCGCCAGGCCGGCCTTCAGGCCGTTGTCGAGAAGCGGCGTGCCGTCTGGCCTGGTAACGCCCCACTGGCTCCATTGCGTCAACGGCAGCTTGTTGGTGCGTCCCGTCTGCTCCCACGGCAAGTTGTCGGGCACACGGACTTCCTCGATCCAGGGCTGGTCGCGCTTCCAGCCGCGCGACCGGATCTTGCTGGCCGTGCTCATGATCACGTCCGGCGCGCTGCCGCGCAGGTCGACCAGGCCATCCCCGTCGCCGTCGACGCCGTGGCCGAGATAGTCGGAAGGCAACATCTGCGTCTGGCCGATCTCGCCGGCCCAGGCACCGGTCACGTCGGCCGGCACCACACCGCGATCGATCAAGATCAGCAGCGGCACGATCTGCGGCCGGAACAACTGCGGGCGGCGGCAGTCATACGAGAGGCTCACCAGCGCATTCAGTGTGTGAAAAGCGCCTTGCACGGCGCCAAAATCGGTTTCCAGGGCCCAGAAGGCGGCAATGACCGGCGCCTGGACGCCGTATTCGCGATCCGCGCGGGCAAAGACCTCGGCATGTTTTTGCAGATTGGCCGCACCCTGCTTCAGCCGATGCGACGAGATCATGCGGTTCGAGAATTCGATGAAGGTCTGGGTGAAGACGCCCTGGGCGCGGTCGCGTGCCAACGCCTTCTCATCGAGGGTGGCGTTTTCCAGCGCGTCAAGGCCGGCAGCGCCGACGCCGGCTGCCCTGGCCTCCGCCGCCACGCCCTGCTTCCATGCCTCGAAATCGCCGCCGCATTGCTGTGCCGCGGCCGGCACGGCGCTCAGGAGCAGCGCCGCGAGAAGTCCAAAGCGCAATCGCATCGCCATCCTTCCGAAAAGATTACCAGCGGTTGCAGGCATTTGTTATTGGCTGTGTCGAAAAGCAGGCGGCAGGCCCGGTGTCAACGGGTGTTCTGCCGCAACCACTTCTTCCACGCGGCTTCGGAGCCGTTGAAGACGTTGATGTCGGCGTTTCCGGCCATGCCCGGCACGACGCCCGTTCCGGTATACTGCCAGAAGGTGAAGGGATGGCTGCCGTATTTCTGGCGCGGATGCCCGGCGACGGAGCGCAGCCAATAGGGGTAGCCGCGGAAACCCGACAAACCATTATCTTCGAAGAAGTCGACCGACGTGTAGATGATCGGCTTCTTGCCGAAGTGTTTTTCGACGATTTCGAGGAACGTGCTCATCTCGCTGCGTACCGTGGCAGGATCGGGCCGCAGCTTGCAGGTCGGCGATTTCGGGTTCCATTCCATGTCGAGAACTGGCGGCATCGCCGAGCTGTCTTTGGGCACGTTCTGGATAAACCAGCGCGCCTGGGTCGCGGCCGGCGTGCAAAAGTAGAAGAAGTGATAGGCGGAGCGGGGGATGCCCGAGGCCTTGGTGCGGCTCCAATGCTCGTTGAAAGCTTCATCGAACCGGTCTCCGCCTTCGGTTGCCTTGATGAAAGCGAAAGAGATGCCGCTGGCCCTGGCCGCCGGCCAGTCGATCGATGTCTGGTATTTGGAAACGTCGGTGCCGTGGACGGCATAGCTCCACGGTGCGCCGCTATCCCATTCATGCGGGTCGGAATCGGCAAAACGGGGCGCGCGTACCGCAACCGTCGCGGCACTGGACGACGATGGCGTCAGATCCTCGACCGTCGAGCAGGCACCAAGCAGCATCAGCGTGATGAGGACCGCGAAACGGCGCATCGCTACTTCCCGAGCCGGTTTCAGCCGGCCGCTGATGGGTCTTTCCGCGGGTGGCCCCTCGACCGGGCGCAGCGTGTCGGAAACCGACTTACGCGACGCGCCTGGATCTTCGTTTCATGCATTTCCCAAACCGTTGCGCAGTTTTGGGACGCATGCATTCAAGCCCCGCCGGACGGTCACCCCACAGGATCGCCCGGTCTGTCCCAAGCGCGTCGCTTCGACGCGCTTGGCTCTTTTGTCTGTGCATGTCGTGGTCCCAAAACCGCTGCGCGCTTTTGGGCGACATGCACCTGTGATCGCCGATCATGGTTGATATTCAGTTGACGGCGCTCGACAAGAGCCGCGATTTTGCCGAAACAATGGCGGCAAATCGATGACATAGATCGAGCGCGCCGGGGGAACTCAAAATGCAGATCCTTTTGAAGTTCGTCAAATGGCTGCTCGGCCTGGCTGTGCTGGCCGCCGCGATACTCGCCGGCTGGCTGTATTTCGCGCCGCCGGAACTGATCCGCGTCGGTTCCGGCTATGCGGCCAAGATCGTCTGCTCGAACGTCTTCATCGCCGGGCGCGACGCCAACGACGTGCTCGCCGTCGATGTGCAGGCGCCGGGTCATCCGCTGCTGAAGCTGATGAGAGTGTCGGTGGACAAGGAGAAGGGAACGGTTTCGGCGGGCCTGTTCGGCGCGCTCGGCAAAAGTGTCGCGGTCGCTCGCGAGGGGCTCGGCTGCGCCTCGGTTCCCGATGGGGATATTGCCGCCGCCAAGGCTATCGCCGGCGCTCCACCGACGCCGGCGCCGCTGCCCGATGCGATGTGGCCGGAAGGCGACGATGTCGGTGCCTCGCAGGATTCCGAGGTCGTGAAGGTCCTCGACGATCCAGCAATGACCGGCGCCGGCATGCGGGCGGTGGTGGTGGTCAAGAGCGGCCGCATCGTCGCTGAGCGCTATGGCGACGGCTTTTCCGAAAAGACGCCACTATTGGGCTGGTCGATGACCAAGACGGTGAATGCGGCGATCGTCGGCACGCTGGTGAAGGACGGCAAGCTGGCGATGACCAACCAGGGCCTGTTCGGTCCCTGGAAGGGAGATGGCCGCGCCGTGATCAGCCTCGCCGACATGATGGCGATGTCGAGCGGGCTGGAATTCAACGAGGATTATGGCGACGTCGCCGATGTGACGCGCATGCTCTATCTCGAACCGGACATGGCGGGCTTTGCCGGATCCAAGGCGCTGACCGGCGAGGTCGGCAAGGTGTTTTCCTATTCGAGCGGCACGGCGGTGATGCTGTCCCGATTATGGCAGGACGCGATCGGCGACAAGGACAAGGCGCTGGCCTGGCCGAGGACCGCGCTGTTCGATCCGCTCGGCATGCACAGCGCGGTGCTTGAAGCCGACGAGCACGGCACCTTCGTCGGCTCGTCCTATCTCTATGCCACGGCACGCGATTGGGCGCGCTTCGGCCAGTTCCTGCTGCAGGGCGGCGTCTGGAACGGCAAAGAGATACTGCCCGCTGGCTTCGTCGACTGGATGCGGGAACCGGCAACTGCCTCGAAGGTCTACGGCAAGGGGCAATTATGGATCGAAGGACCGGGCGACGAAGAAAACCCGGGTGCCGGCCTTGCCGCCGGCCTGCCCAAGGACACCTATTGGATGGAGGGGCATGACGGGCAAACGGTCGCCATCGTCCCCTCGGAGCAGCTGGTTGTGGTGCGGCTCGGCCTGACGCCGGCCAGGCTCGGCTACCGGCCCCAGGCGATGGTGGCGGCGCTGATCAAGGCGCTGCATTAGGCTGTATCGATACTAAGGTGATGCCGGCCTGCAAACGGCGGTTTCCTGCGCTCCGGCCTTCGCCGGGCCAAAGCACTCATGAGCGGTCGTGGCAGTTAAGGCTACGGCCGGCGTAGGCCGGTGCTCACGTACCCTAAAGGACGCTCCGCTCGGTTCTCGGAACCCCCCGTTTTCGACTCGGCCTGACCTGAATCTCAACACGTCCTGGCTATCGAACTGGGCCGATCACGGCGAGCCACGCATAGCCGCGACAAACGGTTTGGAAACGGAAGCTTGCGCCGGTTCTTGCAGATTCCGAATCCAGAACCGCGTGCAACGATTCACGCGGCTCGACGTGGAATTTTTTCAGCCAGCCGCGCAACAGCGTGCGGAACCAGCTGGGCAAGGCTTCCTGCTGGCCAAAATCGACGACGTGCAGCGAGCCGCCCGGTGACAGGGCAGCAAGTGCCGCAGACACCGTCTTCTCCCAGCCGGGGATCATCGACAGCGAATACGAGACAAAGACGCGGTCGAAACTTTTGACGCCGAACAGCGCCTTTGCGTCGAAATCAGTGGCGTCGCCGCGCGCCAGGGTGACGCGGCCGGAGAGGCCTTCGCGAGCGAGGGCGGCAGCGGCCGTCTCCAGCATCTCGGCCGAAATATCGAGGCCGAAAAAGCGCGCGCCGGGATAGCGGCGGGCAGCCAGGACAATGTTGCGGCCGGTGCCGCAGCCAAGCTCGAGCACCGTGCCGCCGGCCGGCACATCCAGTCCGGCGATAAGCCGGTCACGGCCGAGCAGATAATATTTGCGGGTCAGGTCGTAGATATGACGCTGCCAGCGGTAGACACCGTCCATCAGTTCGGCATGGCTGGCCGGCAATTCGGTCGTGCTCATGCGGACCGCTTCACATAGAGATGGAAGCCGCCATAGATGGCCGAGCGATCGCAGGCCGAAAACTCGCGCGAGGCGTCGTTCTCGTAGCGCCACTGGTCGAGCAGCGAATTCGAGACGCGGCCGGGCAGCAGGCTGGGTTCCGCCGCGGTACGGAAGATGACGCGGGCGCCTGTGGAGGCGGTTCGGGTGATCTCGGCCCACAACCCGTTGAGCTGGCCGTCGGTCATCCAGTCCTGTGCATCGAGCAGCACGAAGCGGTCGACCGAGCCGGCATCCTTGCCGGCAAGGAACTCGATCAGATTGGCGTGGTGGACGGCAACGCGATCGACATTGTTGCGGATCGTCTTGTAGTTGCGTTCTTCGAGGTAGGCGGGCAGGGCGGCTTCGCCCGGATTAGGGTAGCGGCGGGCGAAAGCCTGCCAGGCGAAATAATTGGTCTTCAGCGGAAAATCGCAGGCGAGCTTTTCCAGTCGTGCCTTCAGCACGCTGGCCATGGTGCCGTCACCCGAGGTGATCAGCGAATCGTACTGGGCCGGCGGAATGCCGAGGCCGAACAGCGAGGCTTTTCGCGACGTCGCCCATTTCAGCAGCGGTTTTTCGAAGACCGGCGCCAGCTCTTCGTCGAAGAAGCGGCGCTGATCGGCGATGCTCTTGGCGTCCATGATGCCGGCCGGGTCGACGCCGAAAAATTTTGCGGTGCGGTGGCCCATGGCGATGAACAGGCCAAGCAGGCCGGTCTGGTAGAAATTGCGGTCGAAGACGGCGATGCGGCGACGACCACGCCAGTTGCGGCGCTCCCAATAATGGTGGCTGACGGGGTCGAGATGCGGTGCGATGAAGCGATCGTAGGCCTGCGAATTGTGCCCGGTCCCAGCCGCGCCGAAGAAACGGAACAGGTCGCCCTGCGACGGCAGGTGACGCACCGCTGCGAGCTTCATGCGGTTCAGCGCAATATGCGCGGCGTTGAGGTCGACGGCATCGATCCTTTCTGGCGACCGGGTGAGATAGGCGAGGATGTTACAGCCGCCGGAGGCAATGGTGACGATGCGGTGGCCCTTGCCGAGTTGCATTGCGTCCATGTCGATTTCGGGGTCTTCCCAGATCTGCGGGTAGACAAGGCCGGAGAACAGGAAGGCGAACAAGCGCTCGGAGATGCCAGCTTTCGACAGCGGGCGGTTCTGGTAGACGGCCTTGCCGACTTCCTTGCCGCGGCGAAAAACCAGTTCCCCAGAAATGTCCGTCATGGCAAGGCGATTCCCCGTTTGCTTGCCGCAAGCGGGTAACGCAGGTGGATGACAGGCCGGTGACAACCTGTTGAAGCGAGTTCAGGCCTCGCCAAGTCCGCCTGCGGTGGGTGTCGTCACAATGACTGCCTCGCCGGCGTCGAGCACCGTTTGATCGCAGGCTTTCAGCGTCTCGATCGCGCCGGTCTTGCGGCGGACCTTGGTCGAACCGGCCTCGCCATCACCGCCGCCGTCCAGCCCCCGCGGCGGGCGGTTGCGGTGCGAGGACAGGATCGCGCATTCCATCTTTTCGAGGAAGCGGATGATGCGCTTGGTGCCGTCGCCGGCACTCCATTTGCCCTTGCCGCCGGAGCCCTCGCGGATGTGGAAATCTTCGAGCAATACCGGGAAACGCAGTTCCAGCACCTCCGGATCGGTCAGGCGCGAATTGGTCATATGGGTGTGGACGCCGGAGGTGCCGGCAAAGCCGCGGCCGTCGTTCATCCGGCCGGCCGGCGAGCCCGAGCAGATCGTCTCGTAATACTGGTACTGCTTGTTGCCGAAGGTGAGATTGTTCATCGTGCCTTGCGCATTGGCCATCGCCTTCATGGCGCCGAACAGCGCGTTGGTGACATGCTGCGAGGTCTCGACATTACCGGCCACGACTGCCGCGGGATAGGTGGGCTTCAGCATCGAGCCGTCGGGAATGATGATGTTGATCGGCCGCAGACATCCAGCATTCATCGGGATGTTGTCTTCGACCATGACGCGGAAGGCATAAAGCACTGCGGCTCGGGCGACCGGCTCTGGCGCATTGAAATTGTTCTTCATGACCGGCGACGTGCCGGTGAAGTCGACGGTGGCTTCGCGCTTCTGCCGGTCGATAGTGATCTTCACTTTGATCTTTTGCCCGGTGTCGGTCGGATATTCGTATTCGGAACTGTCGGGCAGCCGCTCCAGCACGCGGCGCACGCTTTCGGCGGCATTGTCCTGAACATGGCCCATGTAGGCTTCGACCACATCGAGGCCGAAATGCGCGACCATCTTGCGCAGCTCGGCGACGCCCTTTTCGTTCGCGGCGATCTGCGCCTTGAGGTCGGCGATGTTCTGGTGCGGATTGCGCGCCGGGTAGGGGTGGTCGGTGAGCAGCGTCTCCAGGTCCTTCTCGCGGAACCGGCCGCGATCGACGATGCGGAAATTGTCAAACAGCACGCCTTCCTCGTCGACGGTGGTGGCAAGCGGCGTCATCGAGCCGGGCGCGGTGCCGCCGATGTCGGCGTGGTGGCCACGCGAGGCGACGTAGAAGAGGATGAGGGGTTCCTCCCCCCTTGAGGGGGAGGTGCCGCCGAAGGCGGCGGAGGGGGTCGCCGCGGCAGTGCTCGACGTTCTTGCAGTGCCTTCTGAGAGGACCCCACCGGGCCGCTCCGCGGCCACCCTCCCCTCAAGGGGGAGGGAAAAAACAGGCGTCACCACGGTGATATCAGGCAGATGCGTGCCGCCATTGTAAGGCGCGTTCAGCGCAAAGACATCGCCGCGGTGAATGTCGCCGGAATTGAGCCGGATGATGGTCTCCACCGAGCGATCCATGGAGCCGAGATGCACCGGCATGTGCGGTGCATTGGCGACCAGCGCGCCGTTCCGGTCGAAGACGGCGCAGGAGAAATCAAGCCGCTCCTTGATGTTGACGGAATAGGCAGTGTTTTGCAGCGTTACGCCCATCTGTTCGGCGATCGACATGAACAGGTTGTTGAAGACCTCCAGCATCACTGGATCGGCTTCGGTGCCGAGTGCGGCGTGCCGGCGCTTCTTCTCGACGCGCCGCATCAATACGTGGTCCTTGGCGGTGATCTCGGCCTGCCAGCCCGGCTCGACGACAATGGTCTGGTTCGGCTCGATGATCAAAGCAGGGCCGGCGATCTTGTTACCAGGCTTCAGTGTTTCGCGAGGGAAGATGCCAGCGTCGCGCCAGACGCCGTCGACAAAGATTTTCCGGTTCCCGGAAGGACTTGCGGCCATGTCTTCAACAACAGAATCGCTTTCGTCGCGGCCGGTGCCGCCGGTATCGGTACCTTCGACGCCGATCGATTCGACGATCATCGGCTTGTCGTCGTAGACAAAGCCGAACTGCGCCTTGTGCGCCGATTCGAAGTCCGTCTTGGCCTGCGCGATCGAGCCGTGACCAAAGTTCACAGGCAGCGCAGTATCGGTGCCGTCATAGCGGACCTGCAGCACCGGCTTCGAGGCGACCGCGTCTTCGGTGATGCCCTGTGCGGCGAGTTCGTCGATGACCGCTTTGCGCAGCGTTGCGATGAGTTCATCGATCGCCGCCCCGGAGTCCTCCACCAGCGGCTTCAGCAGCGCCTGCTGGCGCGACGCAAAAACAGAGGACAGGCCGATGCCGTATGCCGATAGCAGGCCGGAGAACGGATGGATCAGCACCGCCTCCATGCCCAGCGCATCGGCAACCAGGCAAGCGTGCTGGCCGCCGGCGCCGCCGAAACAGTTCAGGAGGTATTCGGTGACGTCGTAGCCGCGCTGCACGGAAATCTTCTTGATGGCGTTGGCCATGTTTTCGACGGCGACGGTGACGAACCCCTCGGCGACGGCTTCCGGCGAGCGGCCGTCGCCGATCTCGGCGGCAAGCGCGGTGAATTTTTCGCGAACCGTCTGCACGTCGAGCGGTTCGTCCTGCCCTGGTCCAAAAATAGCCGGGAAGAACTCGGGCTGCAGCTTGCCCAGCATGACATTGGCGTCAGTGACGGCCAACGGACCGCCGCGCCTATAGGCGGCCGGGCCGGGATTGGCGCCGGCCGAATCCGGCCCGGCGCGAAAGCGGCCGGCGTCGTAATGCAGGATCGAGCCGCCGCCGGCGGCGACGGTGTGGATGCGCATCATCGGCGCGCGGATGCGCACACCGGCGACCTCGGTGTCGAAGGCGCGCTCGTAGTCGCCATCATTGTGGGCGACATCGGTGGAGGTGCCGCCCATGTCGAAGCCGATGACCTTGCCGAAACCGGCGAGTTTTGCCGTCTCGACCATGCCGACGACGCCGCCGGCCGGGCCGGATAACAGCGCGTCCTTGCCTTGGAACATGTCGGCGGCGGTGAGGCCGCCCGACGACATCATGAACATGAGGCGAGGGCTTTCCCTCCCCCCCGAGGGGAGGGTGGCGGCGAAGCCGCCGGGTGGGGTCGTTGCGGCAGTGCTCAACGTTCTGGCGGTGCCTTCTGAGATGACCCCCTCTGGCCGCTGCGCGGCCATCTCCCCCTCGAGGGGGGAGAGGACGCCGAGCTCCTTCGCCACCTTCTGCACATATCTTGACAGAATGGGCGACAGGTAGGCGTCGACCACCGTGGTGTCGCCGCGGCCGACCAGCTTGATCAGCGGCGAGACCTCGTGGCTGACCGAGACCTGGGAGAATCCGAGCTTTCGACAGACTTTGGCGACGGCCTTTTCGTGCTCGGGGTGTTTCCAGGCATGCATGAAGACGATCGCGACCGCGTCGATGCCGTCCGCCTTGGCTTGCTCAATAGCCGGGCGTACGGAAGCAATGTCGAGCAGGCGCTCGATACTGCCGTCGGCGCGAACCCGTTCGTCGATTTCGACGACACGCTCATAGAGCTGTTCGGGAAGGATGATCTGCTTGGCAAAGATATCGGGCCTGGCCTGATAGGCGATCCTCAGCGCATCGCGGAAGCCTTTGGTGATGAGCAGCAGCACGCGGTCGCCCTTGCGCTCGAGAAGCGCATTGGTGGCGACCGTGGTGCCCATCTTGACATCGCCGATCAGCGCGGAGGGGATCGGGGCGCCGGGCTGGACGCCGAGCAGTTCGCGAATGCCCTGGATGGCTGCATCGGCATAGGCTTCGGGATTTTCCGAAAGGAGTTTCCTTGGATGCAGCCCGCCTTGCGGGTCCCGGCCGATGACGTCGGTGAAGGTACCGCCGCGGTCGATCCAGAAATCCCATTTTGCGGTCATGGCAGCGCTTCCGGGCATTTTCCTTTAGGCATCCTGTTAGTGCTCAACGCTTTGTACGGCCAAGCGCTTGATGTTACACGCGGAAACGCAACGTTACGAAACTCATCATGATCTGACGCATTGTGCCCTCGATCGTCGCCGGCAACGGTGGCGTGATTAGAGGAGAGATATATCATGAAGAAACTCATTCTTGCGTCGGTCTCGGCGCTTGCCTTGCTTGGCGTTGCGGCCTGTAGCGACAGCGGCACCGACACCACCACGACGCAGAGCACCAACCCGCCGGCATCCGACCAGACGATGAAGCCGGCTGCTCCTGACGCAAACAAGCCTGCCGAGCCGGCTCCGGCGCCTGCGCCGGCTGCCCCGGCGCAGTAGTCGCAGTAGTCAACGTGACAGCCAAGAAAGGCCGGCCTCACACGCCGGCCTTTCTGCTGCTTACGATACCCGCGCATTGTGGCTGAATGCGACGACACGGGTTTGCGCGCAGCGGCTTCCGTCTGCAGATTTTCCATGGGTAAGCACTAGCGCCAGCCGCCTTAGGCATTCCGCCAAATCGATTGGGCCAGCCCCTGCGGCACTGTCTTGGCTTGATAGCGATGGGTGGTTGGCCCTATGAAGCCCCCATGTCGATTTGGGACCGCCTCGGCGACTTCGTCACACGCGTTTCATCTTCAGCGTCGTCAGGCGTCGCCGAAGTGGTCGAAGCCGTGCGTACGGTTTTCTCCGGCGATGCCGATTTGCGCCGGCGCGTTGCCTTCTCGGTGGCGATGATCGCGCTTTCGGCCAAGATGGCCAAGGCAGACGGCATCGTCACGCAAGACGAGGTGCGCGCCTTCCAGGAAATATTCGAGGTGCCGAAGGAACAGAGGCGCAATGTGGCGCGGCTCTACGATTTGGCCAAACGCGACATTGCCGGTTTTGAGACCTATGCCGAGCGGATGGCGCAGCTTTGCGGTTCGGGCCATACCAACTGCCTGATGCTGGAGGATATACTCGACGGGCTGTTCCACATCGCCAAGGCCGACGGGCTGGTGCATGAGCGCGAGGGCCAATTCCTGCACCGGATCGCCGAGATCTTCCGCATCGATGAGGCGCATTACCAGAGCATCCTGGCGCGGCATGTCAATCTGGGTGCCGCCGACCCCTATGTCGTGCTCGGCATCGAGCGTGGGAAGCCGTTCGAGGAGGTCCGCAGGCGCTACCGCAAGCTGGTTTCCGACAATCATCCGGACCGGCTGATCGCACGCGGCCTGCCGCAGGAATTCATTAAGATCGCGACGACCAGGCTGGCGGCGATCAACGCGGCCTATGAAATGATCGAGCGAGGCCTGCGGCACGCATGAGCGGGTTTCCGCCCGACGAGCCGAGCGCCGAGGTCAGGGTATCGCCGAATTTCGGACCACGGCGCGGGACGCCCGGACCCGATATGATCGTGCTGCACTACACCGGCATGGCAACCGGGGCCGCTGCCGAGGCATGGTTGTGCGATCCGGCAAGCGAGGTGTCGTCGCACTATCTGGTCCATGAGGACGGCCGCATTGTTCAGATGGTAAGGGAAAGCGACCGCGCCTGGCATGCCGGCAAGAGCTCGTGGTTCGGACAGAGCGACATCAACTCCTGTTCGATCGGCATCGAGATCGTCAATCCGGGGCATACGCTCGGCTATCGCAACTTTCCAAAACCGCAGATCGACGCGGTGATCGGCCTGTGTGCCGGCATCGTCAAGCGCCGTCCCATTCCGGCGCAGCGGGTGCTCGCCCATTCCGACGTGGCACCGGGGCGCAAGGTCGATCCGGGCGAGAAATTTCCATGGAAAGCCTTGTTTGCTGCGGGCATCGGCCATGTTGTGCCGGCAGCACCGATCCGGCGCGGCGCCGTGCTGAAGCCAGGCGATACCGGCGCCGATGTTGAGGCACTGCAGTCGATGCTGGCGCTTTATGGTTATGGCGTCGAGATCACCGGCGCTTTCGACCGGCAGACCGAAATCGTGGTCGAGGCATTTCAACGGCATTTCCGGCAGCGCCTGGTCGACGGCGTGGCTGACGGATCGACGATCCGCACGCTGGAAAGGCTGCTCGCTTCCGTAAGGAGAGCCTCTCTCAAATAACCTTTTGCCAGATTAAAAGTTACAATCTGTTACTCAAAGTGACTTGCGTCGCCTTCTTTGGCGCCAATTCCGTCGTCAAAGGCGATCCGTACAGATTGTCGGACGTCTATCCCCCCAGATGTTCCGATGTTGATTGAGGGTATCTGCGCGAAGTTCTTTGTGCGGATCAAACAGAACAGGATCACATGCAGAAATTGACCGTTTTAACGGCAGCCATTGCTGCCGGCGTAATGACTTTTGCCTTCAGTGCGGCAAACAGCGCACCGCTGAGTCAGCGGGCCGATCAGGGCTTCAGTGCCGCAGCCGGCAAAACCGCCATGCCGAAGGGTGGTGCAAAAGTAGAGAAGACCGCCATCGCGAAAGTGGAAAAAGCGGCCCCGGTAAGGACGAAAAAGCCAGTCTCCGCGAAAAGGCCAACCGCTGCGAGAAAGACAATCGCCAAACAGCATGTGAAGCGTAACCGCAAACGCATCGACCGCATGGCAACGGCGTCAGTCGCTCCGAAGAGCAGGCCAGCGCCCCAGGCGGCGGTTGTCGGCGGCAGCGGACAGTATTCGGCGATCATTGCGCGTTATGCCGCCAGCTATGGCGTGCCGGTGTCGCTCGCCAATGCTGTCATCAAGATCGAAAGCAACTACCAGCCGAACCAGGTCGGCAGCGCCGGCGAGATCGGCCTGATGCAGATCAAGCCGGCGACGGCAAGAATGATGGGCTATAGCGGTTCGGTTCAGGGTCTCTACGATCCCGATACCAACATCAAATACGGCATGAAGTACCTTGCCATGGCGCGGGATCTCGGCGGCGGCACGACCTGCGGCACGATCCTGAAATACAATGCCGGCCACGCCGCCACACGGATGAACCCGGTGTCCGCAGCCTATTGCGGCAAGGTCAAGGTGCAGCTGGCAGCGCTTGGAGCGCCCGCCTGACAAGGGATAACTTGTTTTTTCGTTTGCGTTTTCGGGCCCGAACCCCTTTATACGCCTTGCCAGCTGGCCGGGCGGCCGCAGCCGCGAAGCCGAAAGGCTGCGGGTGAGGAAAGTCCGGGCTCCATGGAGACACGGTGCCGGTTAATGGCCGGCGGGGGCGACCCCAGGGAAAGTGCCACAGAAAGCAAACCGCCACGATCCAATCGTGGCAAGGGTGAAAGGGTGGGGTAAGAGCCCACCGCGCGACTGGCAACAGGAGCGGCACGGTAAACCCCACCGGGAGCAAGACCGAATAGGGACGGTGCGAGGGGAAACCCTCGGGGGCTGTTTCCGGCTCACCGTCCGGGTAGGTTGCGTGAGGCGCATGGCAACATGCGCCCAAGATGAATGGCCGCCGCGTTCTCGCCCCGCAAGGGGCGAGGGCCATACAGAACCCGGCTTACAGGCCAGCTGGCAGTTTTCTACCCATGTCGCGCAAGACAGCGAGGCTGCGGCCGATCGGTTGCTCGATCAAATCGAAGCCCGCTGGCAGCAAGTGGCCACTTATCCCTTCTCAGCTGCGCGCGCGAAGACATCGCGCCCGGCATCCGTCACCTGATCGTCGGCGAATACCTCAACTTGTATCGTGTCGTCGAAGAGGCGACCGAAATCGTTCGCGTCCTCCACGGCCGGCGCAAGATCGACGCCGGCTCAGCCACCGATTGCGTCCAGCGACGCCTCTATCGCCTGCCAAAGCTCTTCCACCGGCTCGCAGCCGACCGACAGGCGAACGAAGCCGGGCGGTACGGCATCTCCCCTTTTTGATCGCCGTTCGGCCGACGTGTGCACGCCGCCGAACGATGTCGCTGCCTGCATCAACGCGCAGTTGTTGATGAAATCCTCGGCCTTGTCCTCCGAGGCGAGCACGAACGAGATGAGAAAGCCGAAGCGCTCCATCTGGGCGCGGGCAAGATTGTGCGATGGGTCGCTCTCCAGTCCCGGAAAGCGCAAGCCGCTGATCGCGCGATGGTTTTTCAGCCGTCGCGCTATCATTTCGGCGGAAGCGCACATGCGGTCGAAGCGCACGTCCAGCGTTTCGAGGCCGCGATGCACCAGCCATGCCTCGAACGGCCCGGGGATAGCGCCCGACGTCTCGCGCCAGTCGGTCACCCTCGAGATAATGTCCGCGTCGCGGCTGGCGACATGGCCGAACAGCACATCGGAATGGCCGTTTGGTGCCTTGGTGTCGGCGGCAATGACGATATCTGCGCCGAGATCGAGCGGGCGCTGGCCGAAAGGCGTCATCGTCGTGTTGTCGACTACAAGCACCGCACCCGCTCTGTGCACGGCCTCGGCGACGGCTGCGATGTCGCATATGTCCAGTCCTGGGTTGGCGGGCGTTTCGACGAACGCAAGCCGATACCTATCGAAGCCGCCGTCGAGGAAGCTCGACGTCGGCCGGACATCGTAGGCAACGCCGAAGGATTTCAGGAAACGGTCTGCCAGCGCTCGCGTCGTATGATAACCGTCCGACGGCAGCAGGATACGGTCGCCGGCTTTGAGCAGGCCGAAAAATACCGCCGAGATGGCAGCCATCCCCGAGGGAAAGGCGACGCATGGGGCGTCTTCCAGATGCGCCAGCATGTGCTCGACCGCATCCCAGGTCGGATTGCTGAAGCGGCCATATTGATCGAAGCCGGTGGCGTCGCCGGGCGCATGAAAGATGGCGGCCATCGTCAGGGGCAAGGGGATCGGGTCGCCCTTGGCCAGCCCGCCGCGGCGCAGATGGGGGAGTGCCGCGGCGCGTGACTTGGCTGTTTCGGACATGATTTCAAACCTCGTTACTGACCGGAAAAGGAGATGCCGAGGCTATGCGCGGCAGCGATCCGCAGCAAGTCGGCTCCGGTTGGGCCACACGGCTCTAAACGCTTCGTTAGGCTTAATAGAGGATAAAGACGGGAGTGCCGTCAAAGCTGCTCTCCCCAGTCGTGGCCGGCGCGTTTTGAAGACTGTTCCCGTTGACGCCCATAACACCCCATGATATCCCATTCCGATACTCAAGCCTTCGTTCCGTGTCAGGGTGAAGCGTACGCCAATCGGGCAGCCGCGGCGGCTGCGCGTTTGCCTGCGTTCGCCCGTCACAACGAAGCGGGTTTTGGACGTCGACCGGGCCGGGGCGGCGCGGACAGGAAGATGCAGAGGGGTGCGGCGGCGCAAGCGGCCGTAACGCGTAATGGACCGGTTTCTGTCGAACGCGGTGAACAGGATCGATGCGAAGGGACGGGTGTCCGTGCCGGCGCATTTCCGTGCCGTTGTGCAGAAACGCGGCTATTCGGAACTTTATGCGCTACGCTGCCTGGATCGCCCGGCGATGGATGTCGGTGGGCTCGACCTGCTCGATCGCTACGAGCAGCGTATCGCCCAGGAAGACCCGTTCCTGCAGACGGCGGACGACATGTCGTTCTTCTGCCATGGCGATGGAACGTTTCTGAAGCTCGACCAGGACGGCCGTATCACGATGAGCGATTTCATTCGCGAGCATACCGGCATTTCAGCGGAAGTGGCCTTCGTTGGCCGCGGCAATTTCTTTCAGATCTGGGAGCCGGGACGGCTCAGCGCCTATGGGACGGAAGCACGCGCCCGGCTTTTGCAGCTTCGGCAGGGGACGAAGCCCGGGGAGCGGCCGGAATGATGGCGGGCGACGGCGATGAAGTTCATGCCGCTGGCGGACCAGCCCGTCACATTCCGGTCCTCCTTGCCGAAGTTCTGGAGGCGCTGGCGCCGACAAAAGGCGAGGTGATCGTCGACGGCACGTTCGGTGCCGGCGGCTACACGAAGGCCATTCTGGCAAGCGGAGCCTCGGTCGTCGCCATCGACCGCGATCCGGATGCGATCGCGGCGGGGCGGGCCCTTGAACAGCAGTCCGGCGGCAAGCTCAGGCTTGTCCAGGCACCGTTCTCGACGCTCGACGAGCAGGTTGAAAGTGCCGATGGCGTCGTGCTCGACATCGGCATCTCCTCCATGCAGATCGACCAGCCGGAGCGCGGCTTTTCATTCCGGGCCGATGGACCGCTCGACATGCGCATGGCGCAGGCGGGCCTGAGCGCTGCCGACGTCGTCAACACCTTCAAGGTGGGCGATCTTGCCCGCATCTTCGGTTTTCTCGGCGAGGAACGCCATGCCGGGCGCATCGCCCGCATGATCGAGAGCCGTCGCGAAAAACGCCGCTTCGAGCGCACGCTCGACCTTGCCGATGCCATCGAGACGCATATCGGTCGCGCGCCGAAAGACAAGATCCATCCGGCCACCCGCGTTTTCCAGGCGCTGCGCATCTTCGTCAATGACGAACTCGGCGAACTGGCCAAGGCACTGTTTGCCGCCGAGCGCGTGCTGAAACCGGGCGGGCGGCTTGTCGTGGTGACCTTCCATTCCCTCGAGGACCGCATCGTCAAGCGCTTCATCGCCGACAGAGCCGATTCAGCGACCGGATCGCGGCACCTGCCCGAGGCGCGGGCGCGCACCGCCACCTTCACCAAGAAGGGCGGCGGCGTGACGCCTGGCGATGCCGAGATAACGGCAAATCCGCGGGCGCGCTCGGCAAGGCTGCGGGCTGCGATCCGTACAGAGGCGCCGGCGCGTGCCGGCGATTTTTCGATTTTCGGCCTGCCAAAACTGCCTGGCCCAAAGCTTCCCGGCGCCGATCGACCGGGAGAGAGGTGAGCACGTGTTTCGTACCAGCGACATAGTCCTGATCGCCGTCATGGTTTCGGCGGCTGCCCTGACCTACAAGACCAAGCGCGAGGCCGAGGAGCAACTGGCGGCAGTGCACAAGATCCAGGCGCAGATCCGTTATGAGGAGGACACGATCGACCTGCTCAAGGCGGACTGGAGCCTGCTTACCCAGCCGTCGCGCCTGCAGAAGCTCACCGAAATCTACAAATCGCAACTCGGACTCGAGCCGGTCAATGCGCGCCAGATCGTCGGGCTGGACGATCTGCCGGCGAAACCCGTCAACATCGAGGACATTTCATCGCAGCGGCTGGGCGGCATGGCCGATATCGGCGGCAAGGATCCCGTGGTGACCGGAGGCATCGTCCAATGATCACCGGATTTCCAATCGCCGCCAGATTTCCAAAGATTGGCAGGCTGCTGAAGCGCGGTTCACAGCCCGGTGCAGGCGGATCGATCGTGGTCGAAGGTGCCCGCAAGGCGACCGGTGGCAAGGGCAGGACCCGCATCGTCATGACCATGGCGGTGTTCTTCGGCATCTATTCGACCATTGCCGGGCGGCTGGTCTATCTGGGTTTCCAGAATCCCGACCTGTCGGGCGGGCCGCAGAGCCGGGTGACGGCATCGCGACCAGACATCGTCGACCGTAACGGCGAAGTGCTGGCGACCGACATCAAGACCGCGTCGCTGTTTGCCGAACCGCGCCGCATCGTCGATGCCGACGAGGCGATCGAAAAGCTGTCGACGGTGCTTCCCGAGATCGACTACGAGCAGACATACAACAAGCTGAAGAGCGGCGCCGGGTTCGTCTGGCTGCAGCGGCAACTGACGCCGAAGCAGCAGGCCGACATCATGCAACTCGGCATCCCCGGATTCGGCTTTCGCACCGAAAAGCGCCGGTTCTATCCGGCCGGCGAAACCTCGTCCTACATTGTCGGCCTCACCAACATCGACAATCAGGGCATCTCCGGCATGGAGAAATACATCGACGAACAAGGCTTGAGCGACCTTCAGGCGTCGGGCCTGGCGGTGGCCAAGGATTTGAAGCCAGTGCAGCTCTCGATCGACCTGCGCGTCCAGCATATCGTGCGCGACGAGGTCGCCACCGGCATGGAAAAGTACCACGCCATCGCGGCGGGCGCCGTCGTGCTCAACGTCAAGACCGGCGAGGTGCTGGCGATGGCGTCGGTTCCGGATTTCGATCCGAACAACCCCTATAACGCGCAGGACAAGGACAGGCTCAACCGTATGTCGGCCGGCCTCTATGAAATGGGGTCGACCTTCAAGAGCTTCACCACCGCTATGGCGCTCGATTCCGGCAAGATAACGCTGCAAAGCCGTTTCGACGCGTCGCGCCCGATCAGGATCGGCCATCAAACCATCCATGATTTCCATGGCAAGGGCCGGGTATTGTCGGTGCCGGAAGTGTTCATCTACTCCTCCAATATCGGCTCTGCCAAGGAAGCCGAAGCGGTTGGCATCGACGGACACCGCGAATTCCTGCATCGCCTGGGAATCCTCGAGAAGATGCAGACCGAACTGCCGGAAGTCGCTCGGCCGACCGAGCCCAAGGTCTGGAAGCAGGTCAATTCGATCACCATCGCCTTCGGCCACGGCGTGTCGACGACTCCGCTACAGACAGCGGTCGGCTGCGCCGCGCTGATGAATGGCGGCTATCTGATGGACCCAACCTTCCTGCCTCGCACGCAGGAGCAGGCGATGGCGGTGGCCAAGAAAGTGGTCAGCGACAAGACGGTCGAGGGCATGCGCTATCTCTATGCACTCAACGCCGAAAAGGGATCCGGTCGCAATGCACGGGTGCCAGGATACCGGGTGGGCGGCAAGACGGGAACGGCGGAGAAGGTCGTCAACGGCCGCTACTCGAAGGAAAAGAATTTCAACGCCTTCGTTGCAGCTTTCCCGATGGACGATCCGCAATACATAGTGCTTACGATCGCCGACGAACCGAAGCCGGAAAAGCCCGGCATGGGTGCTACGGCCGCCTCGAACGCGGGCATCATGGCTGCAAACATCATCCGACGTGCGGCTTCCATGCTTGGCGTGAAGCCAGATTTCAGCCATGAAAATGGTGCAACGCTGGTTTCCTATTAGTGATTCTTGGGGCGCGCCGGCAACTGCGCGCTATTTTGTTGCGATGAACGGGGTTCGATGAAGCTGAAAAATCTAGCCGGTATCCTGCCTGTCGATGGGACAGCTCCCTTCGACATGGAGGTTACAGGGATTTCGTCGGATTCCCGCCAGGTAACAGAGGGCATCGTCTTTTTCGCGCTCACCGGCTCCAAGGCGGATGGCGCAGCCTATGCAGCCGACGCCGCAAGCCGCGGCGCTGCAGCGATCGTGGTCGGCAAGGGGAGTGCGGTCGCCGGGCTGCCAGTTCCGGTTCTTGTCGTAGACGATCCGCGCCTTGCGCTGGCGCAGAGTGCGGCCCGTTATTTCGGCAAGCAACCGCAAACCATGGTCGCGGTGACCGGAACCAGCGGCAAGACCTCGGTCGCCGCATTCACCCGGCAGATATGGGAGCAGGCGGGTTTCGCCGCCGCCTCGATCGGCACGACCGGCGTGGTGGCGCCGGGCCGCAACGAATATGGCTCGCTGACCACGCCGGATCCGGTGGCATTGCACAGGCTGCTCAAGGAGCTGGCGGAGGCCGGCGTCACCCACGCCGCGATGGAAGCGTCCAGCCATGGCCTCGACCAGCGCCGGCTCGACGGCGTCAAGCTTACGGCGGGCGGCTTCACCAATCTCGGCCGCGACCATATGGACTATCATCCGACGGTCGAGGACTATCATCGCGCCAAATTGCGTCTGTTCGACGCGCTGCTGCCGAAGGGCGCGCCGGCCGTCATCTTTGCCGACGACCCGTGGTCGGAGCCGACGATCAAAGCGGCGCATGCAGCGGGACTGAACGTGCTGACGGTCGGACGCCACGGCGATTTCCTGCGGCTGAAGCGGGTCGAGCACGAGCGCCACCGCCAGCGCGCCGAGGTTGAAGCGGACGGCGTTCTCCATGAAGTCGACTTGCCGCTGGCTGGCGACTTCCAGATTGCAAATGCGCTGGTGTCGGCCGGCCTCGCCATTTCGACTGGAACATCTGTTGCCAAAGCCTTGATGGCGCTGGAGAAATTGAAGGGCGCGCCGGGACGGCTCGACCTTGTCGGGACGGCCGCCAACGGGGCGCCCGTCTATGTCGACTATGCTCATAAGCCGGATGCACTGGAAAACGTGCTGGCTTCGGTGCGCCCCTTTACCACCGGCCGCGTCATCGTCGTATTCGGTTGCGGCGGCGACCGCGACCGGGGCAAGCGGCCGATCATGGGCGAGATCGCCACGAGGCTGGCCGATGTCGTCATCGTCACCGACGACAATCCCCGCTCGGAAGTCCCCGAGACGATCCGCGCCGCGATCCTGGCGGCTGCACCGGGGGCGATCGAGATCGGCGACCGGCGCAAGGCCATCCACCAGGCAGTCGGGATGCTTCACGCCGGCGATACGCTGATCGTGGCCGGCAAGGGCCATGAGGAAGGCCAGACCATCGGTGCCGAGACGCTGCATTTTTCCGATCACGAGGAAGTTCGCTCGGCGCTCAGGGAGCAAGCGGCGTGAGCTATCTGTGGACCTCCGAGGCGCTGGTTGCCGCCATGGATGGCCGGCCGCTCGGTCCGATGCCTGAAGGCATCGCCGGCATTTCCATCGACAGCCGCAGCCTGCAGCCGGGAGATGCTTTCTTCGCCATCAAGGGCGAAGCCATGGACGGCCATGATTTCGTCACCGCCGCCATCAAGGCGGGCGCCGGCGTGCTGGTCGTCGCCGAGGGCAAGCTGCCGTCGCTGGGACGGCTGACGGCACCGATGATCGTCGTGGAGGATGTGCTCGTCGCGCTGGAAAAGCTCGGCGTTGCGGCGCGCGCACGCTCAAAGGCGAGGGTGATTGCCGTGACCGGATCGGCGGGCAAGACCACCACCAAGGAAGCCCTGCGCCACGCTCTCTCCGCGGTCGGTACCGTGCATGCATCGGCCCAGTCGTTTAACAATCACTGGGGTGTGCCGCTGACGCTGGCGCGTATGCCGCAGGATTGCGATTTTGCCGTCTTCGAGATCGGCATGAACCATCCGGACGAGATCCGGCCTCTGGTCAAGATGGTCCGGCCGCATGTCGCCATCATCACGCTGATCGCGGCCGCTCACCTCGGCTTCTTCCGCAACCTGGACGAGATTGCCAAGGCCAAGGCGGAGGTTTTCGAAGGACTGGAGCCCGGTGGCGCCGCCCTTCTCAACCGCGACGATGCGCGCTGGAAGCTGCTGGAGAAGATGGCGAAAGAGGCCGGCGTCGAGCATGTTTACGGATTCGGCGAGAATGCCCGGGCGACCTTCAAACTGATCAAATGCGAACTCGATGCCGATCATTCCGTGATAACCGCCAAGATTGGCGGGCATGAGATCGTCGCCAGGATCGGCGCGCCGGGCCGCCATATGGTGCAGAATGTGCTGGCGGTGCTGGGTGCAGCGCATCTGGTCGGAGCCGACGTCACCAGGGTTGCGCAGGCGCTGGCCGATCTTTCGCCCGAACGCGGACGCGGCAAACGCTATATGTTGCGCCACCCCAAGGGGCCGATCACGCTGATCGACGAGAGCTACAACGCCAATCCGGCGTCGATGAGCGCTGCAATGGCGCTGCTCAACACGACGCCGGTGTCGGGTGAGGGCAGGCGCATTGCCGTGCTCGGCGATATGCTCGAGCTCGGCGGCCATTCGGCGAAATTGCATGCCGCCCTTGCCGACCTGATCGTCGGCACCGACACGCGCACGGTTTTTCTCGGCGGCCCGGAAATGCGGGCGCTGGCCGACGTTTTGCCCGGCGAGATCAGGACGGAGTACCGCGCCGTCGCGGAAGATCTGAAACCGGTGCTTCTGTCGGAGTTGAGGCCGGGCGACGTGGTTATGATCAAATCGTCGAAAGGCATAGGCTTCTCAAAGCTGGTCGAGGCATTGCTCGGCAAGTTTCCGGCGGAAGCCACAACCAGCAGACAGACCTAGGATCGGTCCGGGGGACGCAAGCGCATGTTAACACTGCTCGTCGAATTTGCGGACAAGATCTCGGTCTTCAACGTCTTCCGCTACATAACTTTCCGCACCGGCGGGGCGCTGATCACAGCGGCGCTGATCGTGTTCATCTTCGGACCGACCATCATCAATTCGCTGAGGCTGCGGCAAGGCAAGGGACAGCCGATCCGTGCCGACGGGCCGCAGACGCATTTCAAAAAGGCGGGAACGCCGACCATGGGCGGGCTGATGATCCTGTCCGGCATCATCGGTTCGTCACTGCTGTGGGCGAACCTGTCGAGCATCTACGTCTGGGTGGTGATGCTGGTGACGCTGGGGTTCGGCTCGATCGGCTTTTACGACGACTACCTCAAGGTGACGAAGCAATCGCATCTCGGTTTCTCCGGCAAAGCGCGGCTGGGGCTCGAATTTGTCATCGCAGGCATCGCCGCCTGGGTGATCATGCATAACGGCCAGGCGCCGTTCTCGTCATCGTTGACATTCCCTTTTGCCAAGGAGTTTCTCGTCAATCTCGGCTGGTTCTTCATCCCGTTCTCGTGCTTCGTCATCGTCGGCGCCGGCAATGCGGTGAACCTGACCGACGGCCTCGACGGACTGGCGATTGTGCCGATCATGATCGCGGCGGCGTCCTTCGGCGTCATCGCCTATCTCTCCGGCAACGCGGTATTCGCCGAATATCTTCAGATCCATTTCGTGCCCGGTACCGGCGAACTGGCGGTGGTCCTTGGAGCGGTGATCGGCGCCGGTCTCGGTTTCCTCTGGTTCAATGCGCCGCCGGCGGCGATCTTCATGGGCGACACCGGCTCGCTGGCGCTGGGTGGGCTGATCGGCACGGTCGCGGTGGCGACCAAGCACGAGATCGTGCTGGTCATCGTCGGCGGCCTGTTCGTCGTCGAGATATTCTCGGTCATCATCCAGGTCGGCTACTTCAAGATGACCGGCAAGCGCGTCTTCCTGATGGCGCCGATCCACCATCATTTCGAAAAGCTCGGCTGGACCGAAAGCCAGGTGGTGATCCGCTTCTGGATCATCGCTGTCATCCTGGCGCTGGTCGGCCTGTCGACCCTGAAGCTCAGATAGGAGGCCGCTTGATCCCCGCCGCATCCTTTTCAGGCAAGCGCGTTTCGCTCTTCGGGCTCGGCGGCTCGGGGATCGCCACGGCGCGCGCGCTGATCGAAGGCGGCGCAGATGTGCTGGCCTGGGACGACAATCCCGACAGCGTCGCCAAGGCTGGCGCGGTCGGTATTGCAACCGCGGACCTGCGCGGCGCGGACTGGGCGAGGTTTTCCGCCTTCGTGCTGTCGCCCGGCGTGCCGCTGACGCACCCGAAGCCGCACTGGACTGTCGAGCTCGCGCGGGGCTCCGGCGTCGAGATCATAGGCGATATCGAGCTTTTCTGCCGCGAGCGGACGGCGCGGGCGCCGGAAGCACCTTTCATTGCGATCACCGGTACCAACGGCAAGTCGACGACCACGGCATTGACGGCGCACATACTCAAGTCGGCCGGGCGCGACACGCAGATGGGCGGCAATATCGGCCGTGCGGTGATGACGCTCGATCCGCCGCAGCCCGAGCGGCACTATGTGGTTGAGTGCTCTTCCTACCAGATCGACCTTGCCCCCTCGATCAATCCGACGGCCGGCGTCCTGCTCAATCTGACGCCGGACCATCTCGACCGCCATGGCACGATGCAACATTACGCCTCGATCAAGGAGCGGCTGGTGGCCGGCAGCGAGACGGCAATCATCGGCGTCGACGATTCCTGGTGCGCCCAGATCGCGGACCGGCTGGAGCGGGCCGGCCGGCAGGTCATTCGGATTTCCAAGCGCCTGCCACTGACCGACGGTTATTTTGCCGACGGTACGAATTTAATGGAAGCCGTGCACGGCCGCTACAGCCGGGTCGCCTTCCTCGAAGGCATCGGCTCCTTGCGCGGCCAGCACAATGCGCAGAATGCACTGGCCGCCGCCGCCGCCTGCCTCAAGGTCGGGCTCGAACTCGGCGAGATCCAATCCGGACTGGAGAGTTTCCCGGGGCTGGCGCACCGCATGGAGCAGGTCGGCCGCAAAGGGCATGTGCTGTTCGTCAACGATTCCAAGGCGACCAATGCCGATGCCGCTGCACCGGCGCTGTCGAGCTTTGCGCGTATCCATTGGATTGCCGGCGGCCTGCCGAAGGAGGGTGGCATCGAGCCCTTGCGCGGCTTCTTCCCGCGCATCGCCAAGGCCTATCTGATCGGCGAAGCTGCACCGGCCTTTTCGGCGACGCTGGGCGAGGCGGTGCCTTACGAGATCTCAGGCACGTTGGCCGCGGCAGTCGAACACGCCGCCCGTGATGCAGCCAGGGATAGTAGCGGCGAAGCGGTGGTGCTGCTGTCGCCGGCCTGCGCCAGTTTCGACCAGTTCAAGAATTTCGAAGTGCGCGGCGAGGCGTTCAGGCAAGCCGTAACCGCCATTGATGGCGTGATGCCCATCGGAGGGACACGATAATGCAAAGCCGTCTCGACAAAAGCCCGGTTGCGACCTGGTGGTGGACGATCGATCGCTGGTTCCTGGCGGCGTTCCTGTCGCTGATGGGGCTCGGCATCGTTTTGTCCTTCGCCGCAAGCCCGGCGGTAGCCGAGCGCATTGGGCTCGACAGTTTCCACTTCGCGACGCGCCAGATCATCTTCACCATTCCGGCACTTGGGGTGATGCTGGCTGTCTCGTTCCTTGAATCCAGGCAGATCCGGCGCATGGCGCTGGTCATGCTGTGCATCATGCTGTTTCTGATGGTGGCAGTGCTCTATATCGGCGTCGAGGTGAAGGGCGCGCGGCGCTGGGTGTCGCTTGCCGGCCTGTCGATCCAGCCATCCGAGTTCCTGAAACCGGCCTTCGTCATCATCTGCGCCTGGCTGTTCGCCGAGCACAAGCGGCAGCCCGACATTCCCGGCAATCTGTTCGCCATGTTGCTGCTTGCACTGGTTATCTCGCTGCTGGTGGCGCAGCCTGACCTGGGGCAGACTATGCTGGTGCTCGGCACCTGGGGGGTGATGTTCTTCATGGCCGGGTTGCCGTGGCTGTGGATCGTCGCGCTGGGTGCTGCCGGCGTCGGCGGCGTGTTCGCCGCCTATGCGGTGTTCCCGCACGTTGCCGGCCGCATCGACCGCTTCATGACCGGCGAGGGCGACACGTTCCAGGTCGATATGGGCCGCGAGGCGCTGATCAATGGCGGCTGGTTCGGCGTCGGGCCGGGCGAGGGTACCGTCAAGCGGGTCATCCCCGACAGCCACGCCGACTTCGTCTTCTCCGTCGCCGGCGAGGAATTCGGGCTGATCATGTGTTTCTTCATCATGTCCATCTTCGGCTTCATCGTGCTGCGCGGTCTCAACACGGCGCTCAAGGAGCAGGACGATTTCACCCGCTACGCGGTTGGCGGCCTGGTCACGGTCTTCGGACTGCAGTCGGTCATCAACATGGCCGTCAATCTGCAGCTGATGCCGGCCAAGGGCATGACGCTGCCGTTCATCTCCTACGGCGGCTCTTCGCAGATCGCGATCGCCATCTCGATGGGCATGGTGCTGGCGCTGACGCGCAAGCGCCCGGAAAAGCGCAAGCAGCTGGGCTTCATGCCGTCGCCGCGTGCGATGCCGGCGGAGTGAGATGGCGAAGGGGGTCATCCTGCTGGCGGCAGGCGGCACGGGCGGACACCTGTTCCCGGCCGAGGCGTTGGCGCACGAACTGACCAGGCGCGGCTGGACGGTGCATCTGGCGACGGACGAGCGCGCCGAGCGCTTTACCGGACAGTTCCCGGCAGCCGCCATCCATCCGATCCAGTCGGCGACGATGGGGTCGAAAAATCCTTTTGCCGTGCTCGCCGCGTTTTGGAAAATCTGGCGCGGCGTGCGGCAGGCATCGGCCGTCATCGCCAGCATCAAGCCCGCCATCGTGGTCGGCTTCGGCGGTTATCCGACACTGCCGCCGCTTTACGCGGCGACCCGGCGCAAGGTGCCGACGCTGATCCACGAGCAGAATGCGGTGATGGGCCGCGCCAACCGCGCGCTTGCCGGCCGCGTCGACGCCATTGCCGGTGGGTTCCTGCCTGAAGACAGCAGTGCCGCAGGCGCCAAGACGGTGACCACCGGCAATCCGGTCAGACCGCAAGTGCTGGAGGCGGCGAAGACACCTTATGCCGCATCGGCCGGCGAAGAGCCGTTCCGATTGCTGGTGTTTGGCGGCAGCCAAGGCGCGCAGTTCTTTTCCGACGCGGTGCCGGCGGCAATCGCCCGGCTTTCCGACGCACAGCGCAGGCGGCTGGCGATCACACAGCAGGCGCGCGCCGACGATGTGACGCGGGTGAAAGCCGCCTATGCCGCACTTGGCATTGGGGCCGAGGTGTCGCCGTTCTTCACCGACATGGCAAAGCGGCTGGCGGCGGCGCATCTGGTGATGTCGCGCTCCGGCGCATCGACCGTATCGGAAATCGCGGTGATCGGCCGGCCGGCGCTGCTGGTGCCCTATCCGCACGCGCTCGACCACGACCAGGCGGCGAATGCGGCGGCCCTTGCGGCAGCGGGCGGCGCCGAGGTGCATCCGCAATCCACGCTTTCGCCCGAGCACATTGCTGCGTTGATCGGGGCCTTGATGGATGATCCGGGCAGGGCGGCGACAATGGCCGCGGCGGCGAAATCATCCGGAAAACCGGATGCCGCGCGGTTGCTCGCCGATCTGACAGAGGCTATTGCGTCCAGGAAATCCGTTTCGGAATTCAGGAAGGAGACGCACGAATGAAGATGCCACAGACGATCGGCCTCGTGCATTTCATCGGCATTGGCGGCATCGGCATGAGCGGCATCGCCGAGGTGCTGCACAATCTCGGCTACAAGGTGCAAGGGTCCGACCAGGCCGACAGCGCCAATGTGCAGCGGCTGCGCGACAAGGGCATCGAATGCTTCGTCGGCCACCAGGCCGAAAACCTCGGCGAGGCCGAGGTGGTCGTCGTCTCCACCGCAATCAAGAAATCCAATCCGGAACTGAAGGCGGCGAGAGAGAAGTTGCTGCCGATCGTGCGGCGCGCCGAAATGCTAGCCGAGTTGATGCGGTTCCGCCAAGCGGTCGCGATCGGCGGCACGCATGGCAAGACGACGACGACTTCGATGGTGGCGACGCTACTCGAAGCCGGCGGGCTCGACCCGACGGTGATCAATGGCGGCATCATCAATGCCTATGGCACCAATGCCCGCATGGGCGACGGCGAATGGATGGTGGTCGAGGCCGACGAGAGCGACGGCACCTTCCTCAGGCTGCCGGCCGAGATTGCCGTCGTCACCAATATCGACCCCGAGCATCTCGATCATTACGGCTCCTTCGACAAAGTGCGCGAGGCGTTTCGTCAGTTCGTCGAGAATGTGCCGTTCTACGGCTTCGGCGTGATGTGCACCGACCATCCCGAGGTGCAGGCGCTGGTCGCCCGCATCGAGGACCGGCGCGTCATCACCTATGGCGAAAATGCGCAGGCCGACGTGCGCTTCACCAATCACCGCATGGACGGCCCGACCTCGGAATTCGACGTGGTGATCCGCGATCGCAAGACGCACGGCCAGATAACGATATCAGGTCTGCGGCTACCCATGCCCGGACGTCACAATGTCTCCAATGCGACGGCGGCGATTGCCGTCGCGCATGAGCTCGGCCTTTCGGCTGAGGCAATCAAGAAGGGCCTGTCGTCCTTCGCCGGCGTCAAGCGGCGTTTCACCCATACCGGTTCGTGGAACGGTGTCGATGTGTTCGACGATTACGGTCATCATCCAGTCGAGATCACGGCGGTACTGAAGGCCGCGCGCAGCGCCACCAAGGGCCGCATCATCGCCGTTACCCAACCGCATCGCTTCACCCGGCTGCGCGATCTGTTCGACGAGTTTTCCGTCTGCTTCAACGACGCCGATACGGTAATGGTGGCGCCCGTCTATGCGGCCGGCGAGGAACCGATCGACGGCGTTACGTCCGACGCACTGGTGTCGCGCATCCGCTCCGGCGGCCATCGCGACGCACGCTACATCGAAGGTCCGGCGGCGATCGGGCCGATCGTTCGCGAGGTGGCGAAGCCGGGCGATTTCGTCGTTTTCCTCGGCGCCGGCAACATCACCCAATGGGCCTATGCGCTGCCCAGGGAACTCGGCGGGACCATCTCATGATGCGCGGCCAGGCGTTGATCGAGAAGCTTGGCGACCGGCTTGCCGGACTGCGCGGCCGCATCACGCCCAATGCCGAGATGGACAAGATCACCTGGTTCCGAGCCGGCGGGCTCGCCGACGCATTGTTCCAGCCGGCCGACGAGGACGATCTTGCCGCGTTCCTGAAGGCGGTGCCCGAGGAAATACCACTGACCATCGTCGGCGTCGGCTCGAACCTGCTTGTCCGTGACGGCGGCGTTGCGGGCTTCGTCATCCGGCTTTCGGCCAAAGGCTTTGGCGAGACCGAAGTGATTGCGCCGACCATGATCAAGGCGGGCGCCGCAACGCCCGACAAGCGTCTTGCGGCCGTTGCCTACGAGGCCGGCATTGGTGGCTTTCACTTTTACCACGGCATTCCCGGCGCCATTGGCGGAGCGCTGAGGATGAACGCCGGCGCCAATGGCGTCGAGACACGCGAGCGTGTGGTCGAGGTGCGGGCACTCGACCGCAAGGGCAATGTTCATACGCTGAGCAATGCCGACATGGGCTATGCCTATCGCCATTCAGCGGCGCCGTCGGGGCTGATCTTCACATCGGCGCTGCTCGAAGGCGTTCCAGAGGATAAGGCGGCGATCAAGGCCGCGATGGATGCTGTCCAGAACCATCGCGAGACCGTGCAGCCGATCCGCGAAAAAACCGGAGGCTCGACCTTCAAGAATCCCGAGGGCACCTCGGCCTGGAAGGAAATCGACAAGGCCGGCTGCCGCGGCCTGATGGTCGGCGGGGCGCAGATGTCGCCGATGCATTGCAACTTCATGATCAACACCGGAACCGCCACCGGGTACGAGCTTGAATATCTCGGTGAGACGGTGCGTGCGCGCGTGCTCGAAAAATCGGGCATCCGGCTGCAGTGGGAGATCAAGCGCATCGGTAATTTTCGGCCGGGCCATGCGGTCCAGGAATTTCTTGGGCAGTTGCTTTAGGCAAGTCGACCGCCGTTGCTTTTCGGACTCATGAATTCACATTTTGCTGCCGTTTTTGCGGAAAGTGAATCCATCGGAATCGTAAGCACTTGCCAGCGAATCAACTCTCTGATTCTCTGCCCTGAAGCGTTTCCTGATTTGAGTCGTTTCGACGCGTTGCTCGCGTTTCCGTCTGGGGGGCAACCTGCCGGGAGACTCGGACTCAATGTTGCGGAAACACGGAGCGAAGTTGCTCGGAGTGTGAGTGTGCGCGATGTTTTTCGGGTCATGCACGATAGTGCGGGCCTGCTGTGAGAGGAAATAACGGGGAATGACAAGCAAGCACGTGGCCGTCCTTCTGGGAGGATTCTCGTCCGAGCGGCCCGTGTCCCTGTCGTCGGGCAAAGCCTGTGCCGATGCGCTCGAGGGAGAGGGCTACCAGGTCACCCGCGTCGACGTCTCGCGCGACATCGGCTCGGTGCTCAGCGCGCTCAAGCCTGACGTCGTCTTCAACGCACTGCACGGCCCTTTCGGCGAGGACGGCACCATCCAGGGCATCCTCGAGTACCTCGCCATTCCGTACACCCATTCGGGCGTGCTTGCCTCGGCGCTCGCGATGAACAAGGAACAGGCCAAGAAGGTCGCCAAGGCGGCCGGCATTCCGGTGGCGGAATCGAAGGTGGCCAATCGCTTCGCCATCCAGAACAAGCACCCGATGAAGCCGCCCTATGTGGTCAAGCCGGTCAACGAAGGGTCGAGCTTCGGTGTCGTCATCGTGCATGAAGGTCAGTCGCATCCGCCGCAGATCATCGGCTCGTCCGAGTGGAGATACGGCGATACGGTCATGGTCGAGCGTTATGTGCACGGGCGGGAATTGACCTGCGCGGTGATGGGCGATGTGGCGCTCGGTGTCTGCGAGATCATCCCGACCGGCCATTCCTTCTACGACTATGATTCAAAATACGTCGCGGGAGGATCAAAACACGAATGCCCGGCAAAACTTTCACCGAATATTTACCAAAAAATACAGACACTGGCACTCAAGGCTCATCAAGCTATCGGCTGTCGGGGCGTTTCCCGATCGGACTTCCGTTATGACGATCGTCACTCCGAAAACGGCGAAATTGTCTGGCTCGAGGTCAACACCCAGCCGGGCATGACGCCGACGTCTTTGGTGCCGGAAATCGCCGCGCAAGCGGGACACTCGTTCGGCGATTTGTTGAGTTGGATGGTGGAGGACGCTTCGTGTCTGCGTTGAAGTGGGGACAGGGCAGGGGGAAGGGCGCGGCCGGGCCGGCGCTGTTCGGCATGCCGTTGTCGTTCGACCATTTCGTGCTGCCGCGCCTGCTCCGCCGGCCGGTGCGCGTGCTGGCGCGCCTCGGCGAAGGCGACTTCGAGGCGCCGCCCTATTGCGCTGCCATGCTGTCGGCGGCACTGCTTGTTTCGAGTAGTGCCTATGGCGCCTATCTCGGCGGACATGCCGACGCCATCGTCCAGAGTGTCACCGCCCGCACCGGCTTTGCCGTCGACCAGGTCAAGGTCGTCGGCAACCGCGAAACTTCCGAGATCGATATTCTCGACAGGCTGGAACTCGACGGCTGGACCTCGCTGATCGGCTTCGATGCCGAAGCCGCGCGCGAACGCATCACCACGCTACCCTGGGTCGAAGCCGCGGCAGTGCGCAAGGTCTACCCGCATACGCTGGAAGTGCGCGTCGAGGAGCGCGAGCCGTTCGCGCTGTGGCAGCAAGGCAGCGCGCTTTCGGTCATCGAGAAATCCGGCGCCGTCATTGCGCCGTTCTCCGGCGGCAAGCAGATATTGCTGCCGCTGATCATCGGCACCGGCGCACCGGCCAAAGCGCCGGATTTCCTGGCGAAGATCAAGAACTATCCGGAGCTCGCCGCGCGGATCAAGGGCTATATCCGCATCGGCGAACGGCGCTGGGATCTCAAGCTTGAAAACGGCATCACGATCAAACTTCCCGAAGACGGCGAGGACCAGGCGATTGCCGACCTGGTCAGGATGGACCACGAGAACGGGCTTTTGACGCGCGACATCGCCGCCGTCGACATGCGCCTTTCCGATCGTCTGGTCGTCCAGCTGACGCCGGAGGCGGCGATACAGCGCCAGGCCGCGCTCAACGAAAAGCCCAAGATGCTGAAGCGCAAGCCGGAGACGAAGATATGAGCTGGCTTGGCGGCAATAGCGATGCTTCGGCGCGCCGGTCGGGCATCTTGACGGTGCTGGATGTCGGCTCCAGCAAGGTCTGCTGCGTGGTGGCCAAGCTCAAGCCGCGCGACGATGGCAAGCTGCTGCGCGGACGCTCGCATCGCGTCCAGGTGATCGGCATCGGCCACCAGAAATCGCAAGGCGTGAAATCGGGCGTCGTCATCGATCTCGACCGCGCCGAGCACGCCATCCGTCTTGCCGTCGACGCCGCCGAACGCATGGCGGGACTGACGGTCGATTCGCTGATCGTCAACATGACTGCCGGCCGGCTGAAGAGCGAGGCTTTTTCGGCGACTATCAATCTCGGCGGCCATGAGGCCGACGAGGCCGACATCAAGCGCGTGCTTGCCGCCGGCGCCAAGCAGGCGCTGCGGGCCGAGCGCGAGGTGATCCATTCGCTTCCCGTAGCCTTTTCTCTGGATGCAGAGCGCGGTGTGCGCGATCCGCGCGGCATGGTTGGCGACCAGCTTGGCGTCGACATGCACGTGCTGACGGGCGACGCGGCGCCTTTGCGCAATCTTGAGCTCTGCATCAACCGCTCGCATCTGTCGGTCGAGCGCATGGTGGCGACGCCTTATGCCAGCGGGCTTGCCGCGCTGGTCGACGACGAACTCGAAATGGGCGCGGCCTGCATCGACATGGGCGGCGGCACGACGACGATCTCGGTATTTTCGGAAGGCAAGTTCGTCCACGGCGACGCCATCGCGATCGGCGGCAACCACGTCACGCTAGATATGGCCAAGGGCCTGTCGACCTCGCTCGATGCCGCCGAAAGGCTGAAAGTGATGCATGGCTCGGCGCTGCCTGGCAGTGCCGACGACCGCGACCTGGTTTCCATCCATCCGATCGGCGAGGACGGCGAGGTGCCGTTGCAGATCCCGCGCTCGGTGATGACGCGCATCATCCGCGCCCGCATCGACGAGACGCTGGAATTGCTGCGCGACCGGCTGAACAAGTCCGGCTACGGCAATGCCGTCGGCAAGCGTGTGGTGCTGACCGGCGGCGCCAGCCAGCTTGCCGGCCTGCCCGAAGCAGCACGCCGCATTCTCGGCCGCAATGTGCGCATTGGCCGCCCGCTTGGCGTGGCAGGCCTGCCCGAGGCGGCCAAGGGGCCGGCTTTTTCGACGCCCGTCGGGCTTCTGATCTACCCGCAGATGGCGAGCTTCGAGAGCCGCCCGGCGAAGGGAATTTCCGGTCTTCGGATGACCGGAACAGGCGGAAAACTGCATCGAATGAGTCAGTGGTTGAGAGACAGTTTTTAATTTGACGGGGACAGCCCCATAGGCGGCCGCGGCGGCGAAGCGGCGGGAAAGGCAAAGGACGAAGACAATGACCATCAATCTGCAGAAGCCGGACATCACCGAGCTCAAGCCGCGCATCACCGTGTTCGGTGTCGGCGGCGGCGGCGGCAATGCCGTCAACAACATGATCACCGCCGGCTTGCGCGGCGTCGAATTCGTGGTGGCCAACACCGACGCACAGGCACTGACGATGTCGAAGGCCGAGCGGCTGATCCAGCTCGGCGCGCATGTCACCGAGGGTCTCGGCGCCGGATCGCAGCCTGAAGTCGGGCGCGCGGCGGCGGAAGAGTGCATCGACGAGATCATCGATCATCTCTCCAACACGCATATGTGCTTCGTCACTGCCGGCATGGGCGGCGGCACCGGCACCGGGGCGGCTCCCGTCGTTGCCCGCGCTGCCCGCGAAAAGGGTATCCTTACCGTCGGCGTCGTCACCAAGCCGTTCCACTTCGAAGGCCAGCGCCGCATGAAGACGGCCGACATGGGTATCGAGGAACTACAGAAATGCGTCGATACCCTGATCGTCATTCCCAACCAGAACCTGTTCCGGCTGGCCAATGACAAGACCACCTTCGCCGATGCCTTCGCCATGGCCGACCAGGTGCTCTATTCGGGCGTTGCCTGCATTACCGACCTGATGGTCAAGGAAGGCCTGATCAATCTC
Source organism: Mesorhizobium sp. M0195 (assembly GCF_040322115.1). Classification (NCBI taxonomy): domain Bacteria; kingdom Pseudomonadati; phylum Pseudomonadota; class Alphaproteobacteria; order Hyphomicrobiales; family Phyllobacteriaceae; genus Mesorhizobium; species Mesorhizobium sp. M0195. Next base: position 105,856 of record NZ_JAMYSV010000006.1, read on the forward strand.
GACTTCGCCGACGTCCGCTCGGTCATGCGCGAAATGGGCAAGGCGATGATGGGAACCGGCGAGGCTTCGGGCGAGGGCCGCGCAATGGCCGCGGCTGAAGCCGCCATCGCCAACCCGCTGCTCGACGAGACCTCGATGAAGGGCGCCAAGGGCCTGCTGATCTCGATCACCGGCGGCCGCGACCTGACCCTGTTCGAAGTCGATGAGGCCGCAACCCGCATTCGCGAAGAGGTCGATCAGGACGCCAACATCATTCTGGGCGCCACCTTCGACGAGGAACTCGAAGGCGTTATCCGCGTGTCGGTGGTCGCCACCGGCATCGACAAATCGGCGGCCGAAATCGCTGCCGCGCCGATCGCCATCCGCGCGGCTCCGCCGAAGCCGGTCAGCCGCCCGGCGGCCCAGGTCACGGAAATGCGCCCGGCGCCTGTCCAGCAACCGATCTATGAACCACGTGCTGCCGATCCGGTCGCCGAGGCCATTCAGCTCGCCGAGGCGAATGCGGCAGCGATGGCGCAGGCCCGCCCGGCACCGGTCGCCCATGCGGAAGACTTCCGTCCGCAGAGCAAGATCTTCCAGGCGCCTCCCGCTCAGCCGCAGCCAATGATGCAGCCGGCGGTTCAGCAAGCGATGCAGCCCGCTCCGCATCGTGAAATGCCGCAGCCGGTTGCCGCGGCACCCCAGCGCATGCCGCGGGTCGAGGATTTCCCGCCGCAGGTGAAGGCCGAAGTGGAAGCCAAGGCCCGCCCGGCCGACCACGAGAACAGCGGCCCGATGGGCTTGCTCAAGCGCCTGACCAACGGCTTGACCCGCCGCGAAGAGGAACCTGCAAGACTGCAGCCGGCGCAGCCTCGCGAACCGAAACTGCGCCAGGCGCCGGCGGAAGTGCGCCGCCTAGCCAGCCAGGATCCGCAGCTTTACGCACCGCGTCGCGGCCAGCTGGATGAGCAGGGCCGCCTGACGCCGCAGAGCCGGGCTGTCCAGGAAGACGATCAGTTGGAGATTCCCGCCTTCCTGCGCCGACAGGCCAATTGATCTGTTAACGGTTCGTAACAGTTGTTAACAGGCGAGCAGGAAACTGTTCGCCTGTTAATATTAAAAACACTTTTAAAACAAAGACTTATGCGGCAATCCCGCGCTGGGCCGCGGTTACAACGAGTAAGAAACCGTGATTTGGAGTCTCCCTGCGGGACCATTATCTTCGCCACCGACCAAAGTCGGTTTGCTGGGAGTCTCGGGGAAGTGGCCCTGCCTGCCGATCAATTAAGAGCCGCGCCCTCAGGGCAGATGAAGCGGACCTAGGCAGTACGGGCTATGGGGATTGTTTTGCACGACTATCAGACGACACTTAAATCGCGTGCGACGCTGACCGGCATCGGCGTTCACAGTGGCAATCCGGTCACTGTCCATTTCCTGCCGGCAGACGCCGATACGGGTGTCGTCTTCCAGCTTTCGAATGCAAACGGAAGCCACGAATTTCGCGCGCTCGTTTCCGAGGTCGGTGCCACCGACCTCTGCACCATGCTCGGCGATCCGCAAGGCGAGCACATCGCTACGGTCGAGCATCTGATGGCGACGCTTTTCGGGCTTGGGATCGACAATCTCGTCATCGAAATCGATGGCCATGAGGTGCCTATCCTCGACGGCAGCGCAGTGATGTTCGTCGAGGCCATTGACCAGGCAGGCATCGAAACGCTGCCGGTCAAGCGTCGCTACATCAGGGTGGTCAAGCCGGTTCGTATCGAGAACGGCGCCTGCTGGGCGGAGTTCCGGCCCTATGACGGCACGCGCTTCGAGATCGAGGTCGATTTCGAAAGCCCGGCGATCGGGCGCCAGCTTTTTGCATCCGACATGAACGCCGACATTTTCCGGCGTGACGTCGCGCGGGCCCGCACTTTCGGTTTCATGAAGGACGTCGAGCGGCTGTGGGCGGCCGGCTATGCGCTCGGCTCCTCGTTGGAAAACTCCCTGGTGATCGGCGATGACAACCGCGTGATCAACATGGGAGGCCTGCGCTATCCCAACGAGTTCGCGCGCCACAAGACGATGGATGCGATGGGCGATCTGGCGCTCGCCGGCGCCCGGTTCATCGGCTGCTTCCGCTCCTATCGTGGTGGCCACAGGCTGAACGCCGCTGCGCTGCGCCGTCTATTGTCGGACCGTTCGGCTTTCGAGATCGTCGAGACGACGCGCCGCGAGCGCGGGCGTACCGCGGAGATGAGCGCCGTCAACGCACCCCTCTATGCGCCCTGGATGATCTGATTCTTAAGGTCTTGCGGCCCACGTTGCGGTCAAGCTGTGTTGCATGGATGCATCACTGGCCGGCCAAATTACACGGCTTTCCAGGTGGCGCCAAACCGCCACAAAAATGTGCGATTGGCCGGGGATAGCGTTGCCGGGCAAGGCAATTATGGTTTATGGCTGCTGCCGTCGACTGAAATGACGCCGAAAGGGCGGAATCCAAACATGTTTTTCAAGCGAGTTGGTCAATCGAAGGCGCTGCGGCGGGCTGTTTTCCTGGCGCTTTCGGTGGTCGTTCCATCGCTGTTCCTGTCGGCCTGCATGTCGTCTGAGAAGGACGTCGACCTGTCGACCTATGTCGATCAAACCGAGCCGGCCGACGTGCTCTACAATCAGGGTCTCGCCAATCTGAATGCCGGGCGACTGCAGGAGGCAAGCCGCAAGTTCGATGCCGTCGACCGCCAGCATCCATATTCCGAATTCGCCCGCAAATCGATGGTGATGGGTGCCTTTGCCGACTACCGTCAGGGCAATTACGATGAGGCGATCGGTTCGGCCAAGCGCTACCTGACCCTCTACCCGTCGACCGACGATGCAGCCTATGCCCAATATATTATCGGGCTGAGCTACTACCGCCAGATCAAGGACGTCACTCAGGACCAGAAGGAAGCGCGTCTTACCGCGCAGACGATGCAGGACCTGGTGACGCGCTGGCCGACTTCCGAATATGTCGACGATGCCAAGGAGAAGATCCGCTTCGCCAACGATCAGCTCGCCGGCAAGGAGATGCAGATCGGCCGCTACTATCTCGAGCGCCGCGAATACATCGCGGCCGTCAAACGGTTCCGCAACGTCGTGGAGAACTATTCCAACACACGTCATGTCGAGGAAGCGCTGGCGCGTCTTACCGAGAGCTACTATGCGATGGGACTGACGTCGGAAGCGCAGACCGCTGCGGCCGTGCTCGGCACCAACTATCCCGACAGCCAATGGTACAAGGACTCCTACAAGCTCCTGCAGAGTGGTGGGCTCGAGCCGCGCGAGAATGCCGGATCGTGGATCTCCAAGGCCGGGAAGCTGATCACCGGCGCCTGAGCGGCGCGTCACCATGCTCTCCAGACTGTCGATCCGCGATATCGTTCTGATCGAGAAGCTGGACATCGACTTCTCGTCCGGCCTTTCGGTCCTTACCGGCGAAACCGGCGCCGGAAAATCTATCCTGCTCGACGCGTTGTCGCTGGCGCTTGGCGCCCGCGGCGACGCTTCACTGGTGCGGCATGGCGCGGCACAAGGCCAGATCATCGCCGTGTTCGACGTGCCGCGCAACCACGCGGCTCGCATGCTGCTTGCCGAGAATGCCATCGAGGACGACGGCGACATCATCCTGCGCCGCGTCCAGACGGCTGACGGCCGCACGCGCGTGTTCGTCAACGACCAGCCGTCCAGCGTGACGCTGATGCGCGACATCGGCCGTGCGCTGGTCGAGATCCACGGCCAGCATGACGAGCGCGCTTTGGTCGATCCCGGCGCTCATCGCGAGTTGCTCGACAGTTTCGGCGGCCATCTCGGCGCTGCCCGGGCAACCGGCGAGGCGTGGCGGCACTGGCGTACCTGCGAGCAGGAATTTTCACGGCACCGGGCCAAAGTCGAGGCAGCTGCCCGTGAGGCCGATTATCTGCGTGCTGCGGTCGCCGAATTGACCAGACTCGATCCGCAACCGGGCGAAGAGACCGAACTGGCCGAACTGCGCGCCTCGATGATGCGTGCCGAAAAGATCGCCTCGGAAATCCACGATGCGCAGGATGTGCTCTCGGGCCCGTCCTCGCCCTTGCCGCAACTGGCCAGCCTGCTCAGACGGCTGCAGCGAAAGGCGACCGAAGCGCCCGGGCTGCTCGAGGACGTCGTCAAATCGCTCGACGAAGCGATGCTGTCGCTCGACGCGGCGCAGTCGGGCGTCGAAGCAGCACTTCGCGCGACCGAATATGATCCGCAGCGGCTGGAGAAGGCTGAGGAGCGGCTGTTTTCGCTGCGTGCCGCCTCGCGCAAGCACAGCGTCGCCGTGGATGACCTGGCGCAATTGCGTGACACCATGGCTGCCGACCTTGCCGATCTCGACGCCGGCGAGGAGCGCCTGCATGCGCTGGAGAAACAGGCTGCAGCGGCGCGCCAGGCCTACGACATTACGGCGGCCCAGCTGTCGTCGCTTCGACATGCGGCGGCCGTCGGGCTGACCAAGGCGGTAATGGCCGAACTGCCGGCGCTGAAGCTCGAACGGGCCGAGTTCATCGTCGAGATCGCAAGCGATGCCGAGAGCCGCATGGAAGAAGGCATCGACCAGGTCGAGTTCTGGGTGCGCACCAATCCCGGCACCAGGCCCGGCCCAATGATGAAGGTCGCTTCCGGCGGCGAGCTTTCGCGCTTCCTGCTGGCGTTGAAGGTCGCGCTGGCCGATCGCGGGTCGGCGCCGACTTTGGTCTTTGATGAGATTGACACCGGCGTCGGCGGCGCGGTTGCCGACGCCATCGGCCAGCGGCTGGCGCGGCTGGCAAAACGCGTGCAGGTGCTTTCGGTCACGCATGCACCGCAAGTGGCGGCGCGCGCGGCGACGCATTTCCTGATCTCCAAATCAGGCGGTGCCGACCGCGTCTCGACCGGCATCGCCGAGATGGACCGGGCGGCACGGCAGGAAGAGATCGCACGCATGCTCGCCGGCGCCACCATTACAGACGAGGCGCGCGCGGCGGCCGAGCGGCTGCTGCGGGAGAACACCGCGGCAGCCTAGAGCGGTTCATCCTTCACGGAAACGCCGAACCGCTCTACCTCTTTGTTTTGCGCAATTCCGGACGGAAAACCGTTTCACAGTTTTCCTGGAATTGCTCCAGACGAGTTCGTTTCCGGCGCTCGCGACCTGAGTCAGGGGATGGCGCCATCCTGCTGTTCAGGAATGATTTTCGGCGTCTGGTCTCTCCCTGATGAGAGAATCCTGTTCTATTGTGTCGCGCCACCGTGGAGGGAGCAGTGCATGGACGAAAAACCAGTCGATTCGCTCAGCGACAGCGAGGCGGCAAGCGAGTTGAAGCGGTTGGCGCAGGAGATCGCCGAGCACGACCGGCGCTACCATGGCGAGGACGCGCCGATAATCACGGATGCGGAATATGACGCGCTGACCCGGCGCAACCTCGCCATCGAACAGCGGTTCCCGCATCTTGTACGCGAGGATTCGCCCTCGCGCAGGGTCGGCGCGCCGCCGGCGGAAGGTTTTGCCAAGGTGCGGCACGCGGTGCCGATGCTCAGCCTGGCCAAGGCCTATACCGACCAGGACGTCGCGGACTTCATAGAACGGGGCCGGCGATTCTTTGACCGCGACAAGGATCTGGACATCGCCTTCACGGCTGAGCCGAAGATCGATGGGCTGTCGGCTTCGCTGCGTTATGAAGGCGGCGTGTTCGTGCAGGGCGCAACGCGCGGCGACGGTGTGGTTGGCGAGGACATCACCGCCAATCTCAGGACCATCGCCGACATTCCCAAGACCTTGAAGGGATCGGGCTGGCCGGAGGTCATCGAAATACGCGGTGAGGTCTATATGACCTACGCCGAATTCGAGGCGTTGAAGAAACGCTCGGCGGCGATCGGCGGCCAGGATTACGTCAATCCGCGCAATACGGCGGCCGGGTCGCTCCGTCAGAAGGACCCGTCCGTTACCGCCAGCCGCAACCTCAAATTCTTTGCCTATGCCTGGGGCTATACTTCAAAGGATCCTGCTCCGACCCAGTATGATTCCGTGCAAAAATTCGCGGAGTGGGGATTCAAGATCAGTCCGCTGATGGTACGGGCAAAGTCGGTCGAGGAACTGGTCGCGCACTATCACCTTATCGAGGCCCAGCGCTCATCGCTTGGCTACGACATCGACGGCGTCGTCTACAAGGTTGACCAGTTGGAGTTGCAGCGCAGATGGGGCTTCGCCACCGGCGAACCACGCTGGGCCATCGCTCACAAATTTCCGGCCGAACAGGCGATGACAACCGTGCTCAGGATCGACATCCAGGTCGGCCGTACGGGCACGCTGGCGCCCGTTGCCCGGCTTGCGCCCGTCACGGTCGGCGGCGTCGTGGTCGAAAACGTTACGCTTCACAACGAAGATTACATCAAGGGTCTGGACAGCAATGGCCAGCCGATCCGCGACGGCTATGACGTACGTATCGGCGACACGGTGGTCATCCAGCGGGCAGGGGACGTCATTCCGCAGATCGTCAGCGTCGTGGCCGACAAGCGTCCGCCAGATGCCGTGCCGTACGAATTCCCGCACAAATGTCCGATCTGCGGCTCACCCGCAACGCGCGAGATCAACGAGAAGACCGGCAAGGAAGATTCCCGCCGACGTTGCACCGGCGAACTGATCTGCCCCGCCCAGGCCGTGGAAGGATTGCGCCATTTTGTGTCGCGCGGCGCCATGGATATTGAAGGCCTCGGCGCTGAAAACATTGACCTGTTCTTCAATGCTGGGTTGGTCAAGACAGCAGCCGATATCTTCACTCTCCGGGACCGCCGTCCCGCCGTCATCAAGGCATTGGCGGAGCGGCGGGAGGAGCAGGCCAGGCAGCGTGAGGCTGCTTCGGGCAAGACGCGCAAGAACGTGCGAAGTGTCGAGGAACGCAACTATGAAGGTCTCGACAAGCTCTTCGCTGCCATCGACGCTCGCCGCGAACCGGAACTCGATCGCTTCATCTTTGCGCTGGGCATCCGCCATATCGGCGAAACGACGGCCGCCGTGCTCGCCCGAACCTTCTCGACGATCGAGGAGTTGATCCGCATTGGCAAGGAAACAGCAGCGGCAGCCGATCCACACAGCGTTTTTCCTTCGATCAACGGCATCGGCGATACCGTGATAGGCGCTCTTCGCGATTTCTTCGGCAATGAACGCAACGACGCCGTGCTTGAGGCGCTGCTCACGCAGGTCCACCCGAAGCCGTACATCGTGAACGTCTCAGCCGATAGTGCGGTCGCCGGCAAGACGATCGTGTTTACAGGCACGCTCGAAAAGATGACGCGCCCCGAGGCGAAGGCGATGGCTGAACGTCTCGGCGCGAAGGTCGCCGGCTCGGTTTCCGCGAAGACCGACCTCGTCGTCGCCGGGCCCGGTGCCGGCTCCAAGCTCAAGCTGGCTGCCGAACACGGTATCGAAGTCATCGATGAGGATGCCTGGCTCGAGCGGATCGGCAAGGGCGCGTGATGCCGGCTGAATTCAATGGTTTTGGTGACAAGGCCATTCCCTTCCTCAAGGCACTGGATTTTCATCAGAGCCGGGAGTGGTTTTTGGAAAACCGCGATCTTTTCGAGCGGGACCTGCGCAATCCCTTCGGCGATCTGGTCGAGGCGCTCTCCGAGCGCTTCACGGCATTGGGGCTCGGCCTGCGCGGCGACCGCAAGAAGTCGCTGTTCCGGATTAATCGCGATGTGCGTTTCGCCAAGGACAAACGGCCTTACAACCGGCATCTGTCGGCGATCCTTTCGCCCGACGGCACCAAGATGGAACAGGGCGTGTTTTACATCCACATCGGGCTCGAGCGCTGCTTTGCCGCTGTTGCCTGGTGGCAGCCCGGACCGGAGCTATTGCTGGCGCTGCGCAACGCCATCGCAAAGCGGCCCGCTGAGTTCCGCACGCTCGTCGCGGCGCTGAAGAAGAATGGTCTCGAGCTCGACCCCGACGGCTGTATGAAGCGCACGCCGCGCGGCTTCGAGCACGTTATCGAGCCCGATCTCGTGGCCGCCATCCGCAACCGGCATTTCGCCGTCCGGCACGCAATCGAGCCGGCGGATATCTACGGAGCTGGATTGGTCGACGAACTCGTCGACTTCGTCATGCGGGCAAAACCGCTGCTCGACTGGGGCAGGGCGATCGAAGGCAAGGCTTCGCAGCGCTAGCGGAAAAGTCAGACGGTCAGCTGCGCCGCGCAGTGTAGAGGCTGGTGGTCATGTTGCGGGTTATGGAGCCTTGGAACTCGTCGCGGACGATGCGACCCAGCTCCGCCAGGATTGCTTCGCGGTCACTGCGGATGTTGATATTGGAAAAAGTGGCATAGAGGGCGACCGTCTGGTCAGGATCGAGGACGAGCGACCAGACACTTGTCCGATGTTCGATGGCATCGAACGCGCCGGTTCGCTCCAGTGCCGCCACGCGGGCCTCGGCATCAAGGGCGAACGGAATACCATTTGAGCCCGCCGACGGGCTCGAAGGCCCGTCAAGCAGCGCCTTGGTCGCATCATGAAAGGGATCGGGGCGACTGTCGTCGCCGAATACATTCCAGACCATTGCCCACCAGCCGCCCGGCCGAAGCAGCTCTGCGACCTTGATCAGCGCCGTGTCCTCATCCAGCCAATGAAAGGCAGTGGCGCTGACACCGAGATCAAAACCGGCCTTCTCAAGGACGGCATCTTCAAACGCAGAGACGCTCACCGAGAGCGCCTTGTCCTGAATAGTCTCGCAAAGGAAAGTCGCGAGGCGGGAATCCGGCTCAATGGCGAGCAACGGGCTCGCGCCCAGTTCGAGTAAGCGGCGCGTTGCAGTTCCTGTACCTGCGCCAATCTCGAACGTCGCCGTGCCATGCGCGAGACGGCACCGCTCACATAGAATTTCGAATACCCAATCAGGATAGCCAGGTCGCGTCGCGTGATAGCTGCCGGGATCGGCGCCGAAGGCCAGGCGGCCGAATTTTGGATCGATGGAAAATTCGCTCATTGGAACCACCTGTCCGGCCCAGCAGGTTGGTCTATGGCCGTCGCTTCGGCAAGGACCGATCGTCGCCAACGGATATGCGCTCAGGTACCAAGCCTCTGATTTTGTCCCACAGTCTGGAAGCGAGCTTGCCGCGACGCTTCAGCTATCATTTCCGCTGATCGTTTGCCTCAAGCGAATTGGTGTGACAAGCCGGACCGCCCTCTCTACATACGGCCCTTCCCAAGGAGCGGTCGATGTCGGCGGAAGCAATCTCCGAAAACGGTGCGAGAAGCGATTTCTGGGACGGCGTGCGGCTGAGCATGCCCGTCGTGGTGGCGTCGGCGCCGTTTGCGTTGCTGTTCGGGGCGCTCGCCGTCGACAACGGCTTTTCCGTGATCGAGGCGTTCTTGATGAGCGCGACGGTGTTCGGCGGCGCCAGCCAGATGGTCGGCATCGAGCTGTTCGGCCAGCATGTCGCGCCGTGGCTGATCGTGCTGTCGATCTTCGCCGTGAATTTTCGCCATGTGCTCTATTCGGCCGGTATCGGCCGGCGAATCGCGCATTGGCCGCTGGTGCAGCAGGCGATAGGCTACTTCGTGCTGACCGATCCGCAGTTCGCGGTGGCCGAGCGCAAGGCGGAGGCCGGCGAGACCGTCGGCTTTGCCTGGTATATGGGGCTCGGGCTGCCGGTCTACGTGTTCTGGGTCATCGAAAGCGCGCTCGGGGCGGTGTTCGGCAAACTTATTCCCGACACCCACACGCTGGGCATCGACTTCCTGCTGCCGATCTATTTTCTCGGCCTGGTCATGAGCTTCCGCAAGCGGCCGCTGTGGCTGCCGGTGGTCGTCGCCAGCGCTGCCGCCTCCATCATTGCCTACAAGACGGTCGGCTCGCCCTGGCATGTCTCCATCGGCGCGCTGGCCGGCGTGCTGCTCGCCGTCATCCTGCCGCCCCGCCACAGCGGCGTGGAGGCACGGCCATGAGCACGACCTTGTGGATCATCGTCGCCGCTTCGATCGCGACCTATTTGACACGCATTGGCGGTCATCTGGTGATCTCACGCTTCGACCATATCCATCCGCGTGTTGAGGCCGGGCTGAACGCCGTGCCGGCGGCGGTGCTGACCACGCTGGTGGCGCCGGCAGCGCTGGGCGCCGGACCGGCGGAATGGGGGGCCTTGGTCGTCGCCGGCCTGGTCTCGCTGCGCGGCGGCCTTATGGCGATGTTCCTGGCGGGTGCTGCTGTGCTGATCCTCGCGCGGCAGGTCGTCGGCTGATCGATTTTTATCTTGGCGGCGAGAGCACACATGCGCTTTACCGCAGCGACTATTGCCGCGCCGACCCGCGACAGGCTCAGGCGGATGGTCTCCGCTCTCTCCTGGTGGGCGCAACGCACGGCGTCGCTATAGAGTGCTTCGCGCTGCTTCGGCGTCAATGCGCTTAGATCGATCGGCTGGATGCGGAAGGGCTCACGCGACATTTCCATCTCCCCTGGTTTGCCGTGTTGATCGGCAGCTACACCGGCGATTTACGGGAAGGGCATAATCAGTTAAAATGAATAATTAAGATCGTTATGTTCTCCAGGAGAGATGTATGGACTTGGCTGATCTGCGCATCTTCCGCACGGTGGTGCGCGAGGGCGGAATCACCAGGGCGGCGGAAAAACTGTTTCGCGTGCAATCGAACGTGACCACACGCATCCGGCAGCTCGAAGAGGATCTCGGCGTGCAGCTGTTTATCCGGGAGGGCAAGCGCCTGCACGTATCGCCCGCCGGTCACAAATTGGTCGGGTATGCGGATCGGTTGCTGGCGCTTGCAGAGGAGGCGCGAACGGCGATGCTTGATCCACGCCCGCGCGGCACGCTTCGCCTAGGTGCCATGGAGAGCACCGCCGCGGCACGGCTTCCAAGTCTGCTCGCCGAATATCACGCACGTCATCCCGACGTGGAGATCCAGTTGCGCACCGGCAATCCGCAGGTTCTCGCGACCGCCATGCTTGCCGGCGACCTCGATGCAGCGTTCGCCGCCGAGCCGATCGCCGACGCTCCGTTCGAAAAGCTGCCCGCATTTAACGAGCAGCTGGTCATTGTCTCGGCGGCATCGCGCGTTTCGATCGACGACCGCCTGGACATGCCCAAAACAATGATAGCCTTCGAGCACGGCTGCCCGCACCGCCGGCGGCTGGAACAATGGTATGCGCGAAGAGGGTTCATGGCCGAGAAGACCATCGAGCTTGGTTCATACCATGCCATCCTCGGTTGCGTGGTGGCTGGCATGGGCATAGCGCTGATGCCAAAAAGTGTGCTTTCGGGTTTCCCAGAGAGCCGCTGGCTAAAGCTGCACGAACTGCCCGCTGAGGAAGACAACGCCGTCACGGTGTTGTTTTGGCGCAAGGGAGCCGGTTCTCCCAACGTCACGGCTTTGCAGGGACTGCTTGCGGAGCAAAGTCTGTCACTCGGCGTTGCTGCCGCGACTATTGCTTGAAGTCGTGCGGCAGAGGGGCGGTTGCTTTTTCCAGCCAGGCCAGCGTTTCGCCGTCGAGCATCGGTCCAATCTCGGCCAGTACGCGCGCATGGTATTCGTCAAGCCAATGCAACTCGTCGCGGGTTAAAAGGTCCGACCGGACCAGCCGCTTGTCGATCGGCGCCAGCGTCAGTGTCTCGAAGCCGTGCATGGCGATGTCGCCGCCCTCGATTGCCTCGGCCGGTGTCACCAGAATCAAGTTCTCGATGCGGATGCCGTAGGAACCTTCCTTGTAATAGCCGGGCTCGTTGGAGACGATCATGCCGGCTAGCAGCTTTTCGGTGCCGGTCTTGGCGATACGCTGCGGGCCCTCATGCACGGCAAGATAGGACCCGACACCGTGCCCGGTGCCATGGGCGAAATCGCAGCCGTGTCTCCATAGCGCCAGGCGCGCCACCGCATCGATTTCGGAACCGCGCGTGCCTTGGGGAAAGCGCAGCATGGAGATGCCGATCATGCCTTTCAGCACCAGCGTGAAGCGTTCGCGCATCTCTTCGGTCGGCGCGCCGATCGGCACCGTGCGGGTGATGTCGGTGGTGCCGTCCTGGTACTGCCCGCCGGAATCGAGCAGGAACAGCTCGCCATCCCCCAGCTTGCGATTGGTGGCGCGGGAGACGCGGTAGTGCATGATGGCGCCGTTAGGGCCGGCGCCGGAGATGGTGTCGAACGATACGTCGCGCAGCGGCATCTGCGTTTCTTCGCCGGTCTGACGGCGCATCTCCTCAAGCCTGGTGACAACGGCGATTTCGTCGAGCGTGCCGGGCTTCTGGCGGTCGAGCCAGCACAGCAGCTTGGCGACCGCGGCGCCGTCGCGGCGATGTGCGGCGCGGGCGCCGGCGATCTCGGCTTTGTTCTTTGTTGCGCGTGGAATGCGGGCCGGATCGGCCGTGGCAATGACGGTGCCGCCATTATCCTCGACCAGCATTCTGAGCTTGTCCGCCGCGAGAACCGGGTCCAGCGCGATTTTTGCGCCGCCCTTGGCCCGGGTGACGATTGCCGATTCGAATTCACCTGGTTCGTGCAATTCGGCGAGCTGCGTCAGGCAGGCCGCAACGGTGCGCGAAAACTTGCGCTGGTCCATGAAAAGCAGATGCGAGCCGTCGGCGGCCAGCACGGCAAAGCCGAGCGCCAGCGGTGTGTGCGGTACGTCGCCGCCACGGATGTCGAAGGCCCAGGCAATGGAGGAGGGGTCGGTCAGCACCGCATGGGTGGCGCCGTCCTTCTCGATGGCCGCTGCCAGCCGCACCAGCTTGTCCTTAGCCAGTTCGCCGGCAAAGCCGATCGGGTGGATCTCGACCGGCGCCAGTGGCGGCCCGGGCTGGTCCTGCCAGATCGCGTCGATCGGATTCTCTTCGAGCGGCACCAGTGTCGCGCCGGATTTCTCGGCCGAGGCTTTCAGCGCCTTGACGTCGCTGATCGTATGCAGCCACGGATCGAAGCCCAATCGCACGCCCTTGCCGAGATTGTCCTTGATCCAGTTGGCCGGCGGGTTGTCGACAAGGCTCTCGATCGAAAAGATGTCGAGATCGACCTCCTGGCGCACCTGCAGCGTGTAGCGCCCGTCGACAAACATGACGGCGCGCTCGCCAAGTACAATGGCGACACCGGCCGAGCCGCTGAAGCCGGTCAGCCATTTCAGCCGTGCCGAGCGGTCGGCGACATATTCGCCCTGGTGCTCGTCGGCACGGGGCACGATGAAGCCATCCAGCCCGTTCGACGCCAACCATTGGCGCAGCATTGCCACGCGCGGCTTGCCAACGGCCGGATCGCCGGCGGAATCGAAGGTCTGGAACATGTCGGCTCTCCTCGAATGCTGGCGCGACCGTAGCGCATGACTTCGAAAATCGGAATCGATTTTCGGAACGATCATCCGCGGTCGCCGCAGTGTCTTTTTGTGCATGGAGGCCATGCAGAATCGGCGATTTCAAAAAGCGTCAGCAGAGCTTACCTTCTTAACGTGGAGGAAAAGTCCTGTTGCCCTGCAAAGGAGACCGTCATGTCCTCGATTTCAGCCAGACGTGGATTTTTCAGAAACGCTGTGAAAGCGCTGATCGAAGCTCGCCAGCGCGAAGCGAGCCGGTATGTGAGCGGCGTTCTGCTTGGCTTTGATGACGAAACGCTGAAAGCTCACGGCTACCATCGCGAACAGCTGAAGAAAGCGGCGAACTCGCGCTAGGTCCGAGCAGGTTCCGGCTTGCGTTGAAAGCGTCGCGCCTCAGCGCTTGAGGTGAATCGTCACCCAGCCCTCGCGGTGCAAGGTGCGGACGTGCCGGAATTTCTGGCCGACATAGGCCGCGATTACCGCATCGCGCTGGCGCTCGAGGATGCCCGACAAAACAATCGAGCCACCGAGCGCGATACGCCCAGCCATTTGCGGCGCCAGACGCATCAGCGGCCGCGCCAATATGTTGGCGACAATCAGGTCGAAGGGCGCACGCGCGGCAAAGATCGGATGATGAAAACCGGGCGCCGCTACCGCTTCAATGAGCCCCTTGACGTGGTTCAGCCGCGCATTGGCAGCGGCCACCTTGACGGCGACCGGGTCGATGTCCGTTGCCAGCACCGGAACATGCGCGAGCTTGGCCACCGCGATGGCGAGCACCGCGCTGCCAGTGCCAAGGTCGAGCGCGTTGCGCGGATGCTCGCGCTGTATGACCTGCTCCAGCATTTCGAGGCAGCCGGCGGTGGTGCCGTGATGGCCGGTGCCGAAGGCAAGGCCGGCCTCGATCTCGATGGCGAGTTCGCCGCTGTGGCGCTTCCTGCGGTCATGCGCGCCGTGGACGAAGAAGCGCCCGGCCCGTACCGGCTTCAATCCCTCCAGCGAGCGCGCCACCCAGTCGATGTCGGGCAGCGCTTCTCGCTCTATCGGTTTCGACAGCGACAGTCCGGCCAGGATGTCCCTAAGCCGCGCCTCGACCGCATCGACGTCGTCGTCGGCATAGAGCGATACTTCGTGGATATCGCGGTCCTCGTCGACCTCGAGCACCGCAACCGGCAGGCCCTCTTCGTCGAACGCCGCACCGAGCGCCGCGAAGATGCGATCAGCCTCGATCTTGCCCGCGGTGAAATACAAACGCGTCTGCGTCATTCCCGGATACGTCAACCTTCCGCCGCCAGCCGCTTGAGCTTGGCGATGGCGGCGTCCGGGCTTTCGCCATAGGCAATGGTGCCGGCGAAATCGCCCTTGCCGTTGAGCAGCAGCACCGAAGCGGTGTGGTCCATCGTGTAGTCGCCGTCGTTCGTGTCGACTTTCTTCCAGTAGATGCCGAAGGACTTGGCCATGGCGTGGACCTTATCGGGATCGCCGGTGATGCCGAGGATGCGATCGGAGAAATTGCTGACATACGTGTTCATGATTTCGGGCGTATCGCGCTCCGGGTCGACCGAAACGAAATATGCATGCAGGTTCTTGCCGTCGTCGCCCATCGTCTTCAGCCAGCCGGCCAACTCGAAAAGCGTGGTCGGGCAGACTTCCGGGCAATGCGTGAAGCCAAAAAAGACGACACTGGGGTGGCCACGAAAGGCGGCTTCGGTGACCGGTGCGCCCTTCTGGTCGACCAGCGTGAACGGCGCGCCGAACGGCTCGCCGCCATAATGTCCGCGGTACCAGTCGAACGTTAGCCAGCCGATGCCAGCGGCCATCAGGACGAGAATACCGACCAGAATTGAACGCATCATCAGTGAAGTCCGTCGTCATTTCCATCGGGCGCCGGATTGGCGCCATGAAGCCCTGGCTTGGCGAACACTCTTAGCGGTTCGGTCGCGCCGACGCAAAGATGTCGCGTTGCCGCAACCGGCAATGCTGTGGGAGGAGATCTGCTTGCAAAGCGCGGCCGTTCGTCCCACCTGAGGTCGGCAAAATTCGAACCGCAGGAGGCCTCTTTGCGAAAACTGATTGGCGGCGCGTTGGCCGCATGCCTTGTCATTGGCGCTGGCGCCGCCGCCGCCGAGGAAGTCGGCAAGGTCGGCGTCGATTGGCTCGGCAACGACATCATCGTCGAGGCGATCAAGGATCCGAAGGTCGAGGGGGTAACCTGCCACGTCTCCTATTTCGACCGTGGCATGATCGACCGCCTGCAGAAAGGCAACTGGTTCGAGGACCCGTCCGATTCCTCGATCTCCTGCCGCCAGACCGGGCCGATCACCATTGGGGACATCGACATGAGCGAGGCCGGCGAGGAGGTGTTCAAGCAAGGCATCAGCCTGATCTGGAAAAAGCAGGTGGTGAACCGCATCTACGACAAGGCCAACGAGACGCTGATCTACCTCTCGCATTCGCGCCAGGTGCAGGATGGCTCGGCAAAAATGTCGGTCACCACCGTGCCGCTCTACGGCCAGAATGTGGTGTGGACCAGCGGCAAGCCGAAATAGAGACTGAAGGTGCTCCGGGGTCCTTGGCGCGTCCAAACGGATGCGCGGCGCTGCACTCGGCTTGCGAGACTATGCGCGCGGGCGTAAAGCGCCCGCATGGACCGTCCCGAACACCTTGTCCTGAAAGATCCCGAGCCGCGCATCCATCCGACGGCGGAACTGAAGGCCTGCAAGCTTGGACGCTACGCATCGATCGGCGAGCGGGTCATCCTGCGCGAGGTGATGGTCGGCGACTTTTCCTACTTCGAGCGGCATGCCGAGGCGATCTATACGACGATCGGCAAATTCTGCTCGATTGCCGCCAACAGCCGCATCAATGCGCTGGAGCATCCGGTCGAGCGGCTGACGCAGCACAAAGTCAGCTATCGGCCCAACGAGTACTTCCGCTGGCTGGGTGTCGATCAGGCATTCCGCGACCGGCGGCGGGCGAGACCCGTCAGCATCGGCCATGATGTCTGGATTGGCCATGGCGCCGTGATCATGCCTGGCATGGTGATCGGCAACGGCGCGATCGTCGGTGCCAATGCGGTTGTGACGCGAGACGTGCCGGCCTATGCAATCGTCGCCGGCGTTCCGGCCAGGCCATTGCGGCAGCGCTTCAGCGCGGGAACTGCGGCCCGGATCGAACGTCTTGGCTGGTGGGACTGGCCGGTCGAGAAACTGGCCAGGGCAGTCCCCGACATGCAGGCCTTGCCCATCGAGGCTTTCCTCGACCGCTGGGAAAACGACGCTACCTGATCGTTGCGAGCGCGGCGCGTGCACGGTTTGACAGTGAATTCCTCCTCGCAGGGAACTCGAAGCAGTTGCCGATTGTTTCTCCCTGCCATGATCGAAAAGCTGTTCACCAGGATCGCCAACTATATCGCCCATCTTGCCGGTCTGCCGCCGACGTTTGCCGTCTGTTTCCTGATCATTGTGGTCTGGGCGGTAAGCGGTCCGGTCTTCGGCTTTTCCGATACCTGGCAACTCGTCATCAATACCGGCACCACGATCGTCACCTTCCTGATGGTGTTTCTCATCCAGAACACCCAGAACCGCGACAGCGCGGCGATCCAGGCCAAGCTTGACGAGCTGATCCGCGTCAGCAAAGCCAAAAATACCTTTATCGGCATCGAGCACCTGACCGAATCCGAGCTCGAGGAAATCCGCGCCAAATGTGAACGCGCGGCGAAGCGGCACGACGAACAGATCGCCGACATGGCCGCATCCAAGGCGGTGGCTAAAAAGCGCAACGCGAAGAAGCACGCGGCGGCGTGAGCGAGCTTGTTGTCCGGGTTCCTGCCCGAACGGTCGCGGGATCATTCCATGAATGCTGCAAAGGCTTCCTTGTATTCCGGGTGCCAGCGCGACAGAGCAGGACGATTCTCGATGATGTCGCCAATCGCCCACGCCATGCGTTTTTCGTCCATCGACCGGGTCGCCTCGTTATCGGGACACAGGATGTAGAAGTCGCCACGCAGCAGCGAGGCCAGCATGAAGTCGATGACCTGCTCGCCGGTCCAGGCGCCGGCCGGCTTTTCGGTGGCGCCTTCGGTCAGGCCGGTAAAAGTGAACCCCGGAATGAGCAGATGCGCCGCGACGTTTGCGCCGGGCTCATTGCGCAGCGCGTGTGCAAGGCCCTCGGTATAGGTCTTCACGCCGGCCTTGGAGACGTTGTAGGCGAGGTTTCCGGGCGGCGTGGTAATGCCTTGCTTGGAGCCGGTATTGACGATCAGGCCGGGCTTTCCAGCCGCCAGCATGCGCGGCGCGAAGGCCTCGACGCCATGCACGACACCCCAGAAATTGATGTCCAGCAGTCGCTTCCAGGCGTCACGGTTCTCCCACGGCTTGCCGGGGTTGTTGCCGACGCCGGCATTGTTCATCAGAAGCGAGACGTCGCCGAAGGTGCCGAATGTCCTTTCGGCCAGCCGTTCGAGGTCGTCGGCTTTCGAGACGTCAGTGGCGACAGCAAGCACGGCGCTCTCGCCGGCGAAGGTAGCGACGGCATGTCGGGCCTCATCGAGGCGTGCGCCGCCGATATCGGCCAGCACGATCTTCATGCCCATCGCCGCCAGCCGTTTGGCCGCGGCGAGGCCGATGCCGCTGGCCGCGCCGGTGATGACGGCGACATTACCGGAGGCAAGTGCGGGCAGGGCGGTCTGGATCTCGGCGTCGGTGGTCATGATTTTCTCCTGTTCTGGCCGCGGCGAACTTAGCGCGGAAAGAGGCTCGCGCAAGCCGGTGCGACATCTTCGGGTTGACCGCGTCGGCGGGCGCTGCGCATGCTGATATCGAAAAGGAGACTGACGATTGACCGACTGGATCGAGATCCTGAAAGAACAGACCGCAACCGGCGACCAGATGAGCCGCGAAGTGCCGCAAATGCTTGCCAACCCCGACATCAGCGAAGCGCAAGTGAAAACGCTGTTTTCGGCGCTCGAAAAACAGGCCGAATTCGTCGAAAAGCTGCGCATGGCGCTGGAAAAATTCGGCCATGATTTTTCAGTGATCAAAGCGGCCGAGCGGCTGGAGGAGCGCTACGCCGACCTTGCCGCTTCGGTAGCGGAAAAGCTGAAAGAAATGCGAGGCTAGAGCCTGTTCCATTCGATAAGATTCGGTATGGGCTCTATCTTCTCATGATCTTTTCCGAAAACCGGCATCCACTTTTCGTTGACGCGGTCCTTCGGTTCGGGATCTTGGTCTGCCTATTTCTCGATTAGCCGCTCGAAGCGCCTGTCCGGCACTAGCCAGACCATCGCCACCAGGACATAGATCGAGACACCGATCCAGTGATTGACGAAGGTCAGCGCGACGGCGGCGATATAGAGGGCCAGCGAGATTTTTCCCTTGAGGTCATTGCCCAAAGCCCTGGCGAAGAGGGTTTCGCTGCCGTGCAGCCGATGCAGGGCTATGGTGAGGATGTTGAAGCCGATGGCGCAGAGCGCCAGGTCGACGCCATAAACGGCGACCGGCACCGGCGCGAAATGGTTCTCACCCATGAAGGCTGTCGTCGCCGGCATCAGCGATAGCCAGAACAGCAGGTTGAGATTCGCCCACAGCACGCGGCCGTCGACCCGCTGCACGGTATGGAACATGTTGTGCAAATTGTTCCAGTAGATGCCGACATTGATGAAGGACAGCACATAGCTGAGGAATACCGGCCAGAGTGGCGCCAGCGCGGAAAAATCCTCGCCATGCGGCACCTTCAATTCCAGCACCATGATGGTGATGATGATGGCGACCACGCCATCGGTGAATGCCTCGACTCGTCCCTTGCCCATCAATCTCCCCTGACAATCCGCTGAAGTTAAAAGAGGATCTCGCTCAGCGCCATCGCAAAGCTGCCAAAATTGTCAGGAGCAAGTCGGGGAGGGGGGAACGGCTGACGAAAAAAAGGCGTTAGGGTGTCAGATCCCGAACAGCAAGAAGGTCCGAAAAATGACTGCTCACGCTCAAGTCATGACGCGCGATTACGAACTCGGCGGGCGCGCTGCAGCGGCCGCCGTGGCCGCCATGATCGCGGCTCTTTTCGCCGGCAGCACCGCGCTGACGCCGCTTTACATCATCTACAAGCAGGTCTTCGGCTTCTCGCAGATCACTTTGACGCTGGTCTACGCCGTCTATGTCATCGGCAATCTGGCGGCGCTGCTGATGTTGGGGCGTGTGTCAGATGTCATCGGGCGCCGTCCGATGGCGTTGGCCGGAATGGCGGTGGCCGTCGTCAGCGCGGTGGTTTTCCTGTTCGCCGAAAATGTCGCCTGGCTCGACGTCGCCCGAATTCTGAGCGGATTGGGAATCGGCGTCGGCGCGGGTACCGGCACCGCCTGGCTTGCCGAATTGCTCCCGACCGACGACAAGTCACAGGCGGCGACGATTGCCACCAGCACCAATTTCCTCGGTCTCGGCCTTGGTGCGCTGGGGGCCGGGTTGCTCGCCGAATACGCGCCTTGGCCGCTCAGGCTGACATTCGTCGTCTACCTGGCGATGCTCGCGACTGTAACCCTGCTGGTCTGGCGCACGCCGGAAACCGTTTCGCGGCCGGGGAAACTGGCTGACGTTTCGACGCGGCCGCGCCTTTCCGTGCCCGATGCCATCCGCCCAAATTTCGTTGCGCCGGCGGTGACCGGCTTTGGCGCAATGGCACTGGTCGGCTTTTATGCAGCACTCGCACCGAGCATTTTGGCGCAGCAGCTGCAGGTAACCAACCATGCCGAAGCGGGCGCTCTGTTCTTTGAATTGGCGATCGTGACGGCCGCCACCATTGTAGTGACGGCACGTCTTTCGAGCCGAGCCGCGATGTTCGCGGCGCTTGCGCTGATGATTCCAACCGTCGCGCTGATTGTTGCGGCGCAGGTCTTCGCATCGATGGCCACAATGATTGCCGGGACCGCCTTGTGCGGCGTGGCGGCAGCGCTCGGTTATCGCGGCGGCTTGCAAGTGGTGAACGAGATCGCGCCAGCGGACCGGCGCGCCGAAGTCGTCTCGGCCTTCTTCATCTGCTGTTTTTGCGGCAACGCGCTGCCGGTGATCGGCATCGGCGTCCTGTCGACCATGACAAGCGCGACCGTGGCAAGCGGGGCCTTTGCCGGCATGATGGTTATCTTTTCCCTGGTGGCGCTCGGGTTCGGCGCGAAATATGCGCGCTGAGCCGGCCTTTCAGCCGTTCGGCGTCTCGGGCGAAAGATGCGCGCGCTGGCGCGGCACGCCGAGGCCGGTATCCGGCGGTTCGCCGGCAGCCGGCCGGCTCTCGATCATGTGCACGCTGCGCCAACGGCCGAAGCGATAATAGGCCGTGGCCAGCACGAGCGAGGTTATCGAGCCGGCCGGAAAGCTCCACCACAACGCTTCCTCACCGATCGCACTTCGAAAGAAATAGGCGAAGCTGGTGCGCACCAGAAGTACCGAGATCACCAGGATGATCAGCGGCGGCATCACCGCGCCCGTGGCACGCACAGTGGCGAAGAGCACGATGGTGATGCCGAACAGGATGAAGGACCAGGATGCGACCTTGTTGATGTGAGTGGCGATGTCGATCGCTGCACTGTCGCTGCTGAGGAAGAGGCTGAGCACCGCGCGATCGAATACGAACAGCAGCGCGACAAGCACGCCGGTAAGCACAAGGTTGAAGCCGACGCCGGACGCGGCGATGCGGCCGATCCGGTCCCAGCGTCCGGCGCCGACATTTTGCGCCGCCATGGACGAGACCGCCGCGCCGATGGCGAGCGCCGGCATCTGGATATAGGTCCAGAGCTGGGCGGCTATGCCGTAGGCAGCCGCGACCTGCGAGCCGTAGGCATTGACCATGCCCATCACAGTCAGCGCCGCGGACGAGACGACGATCATCTGCAGGCCCATCGGCACGCCCTTGAAGACGACAATGCGCAGCAGCGCCGGGTCCGGCCGCAGCAGAGCAAGATTGGCGCCGGCCAGCCGCAGCGGGTGCTTGCGCGCATAAAGCACGATCAGGATGGCAAGCACGCTTACCGTCTGGCCGATCAGCGTCGAGGTGGCCGAGCCGGCGATGCCGAGTTCGGGGAACGGGCCGATGCCGAGAATAAGCAACGGGTTCAAAATGACGTCGAGCACGACGGCCAGCGCCATGAATAGGAAAGGCGTGCGCGAATCGCCGGCGCCGCGCAGCACCGTCATGACGAAGGACAGCAGGTTCATCATCGGTACGGCGAGAAAAATGATACGCAGATAGGAACGCGCCAGCGGCAACGCATCGGCCGGCGTGCCGAGCGCATTGAGGATTGTATCGACCCAGATCCAGCCGCAGACCGCGAACACCACCGAGACAAGGAAGAAGAAGGTGGCACTGGTGCCGACGATGCGGCGGGCTTCGGGCAGATCGCGGGCGCCGACCGATTGCGCGACCAGGATGGTCGCCGCCATGCCGATGCCGAAGACGGTGCCGAGGATGAGAAACAGCACGAGGTTGGCATTGGACGTGGCGGTCAGCGCCGCTTCGCCGAGGAAACGACCGACCCAGACGGCATTGATTGAGCCGTTGAGCGACTGCAGAACATTGGAGCCGAGCACCGGCAGGGCGAACAGCAGCAATGTACGCGGGATAGGTCCACTGGTGAGGTCGCTGGTCCGCCGGCGTGCGGGCATCTTGTCGTCCATGGCAGGCAACTCGGCGAAGGCTTATCTTGAGTCCGGTCCGCAATGATTGCCGATTTAACGAGACAGGTCGACGCAGCGTTGCGAATTCCGCCTGGCGTGCCTTGATCCAATCATGTTCTCAAAGCTTCCGGAATCGTATATTGATCCTGCACGCGTGGGGCCGCATCTTTCCTAGATCTCATGGGCAAGCCGGGGGTTCATGTCCGATATTCCGCTGTTTTTTGAGCGCCTGAACGGCGTGCGTTTCTTGGTGCATCCGCTTTGGGCGCGGCCTCCGTGGCTCTTTCGGCGTGCACCACGACGGACGTAGCGGCGCCGCCAGTGACCGCGGCGCCAAGCGATCCGGCTTTCGGCGATGCCGCAAGTATGTATGCGGCGCGCGTCGACGAGGGCTATCAACTGCCGGCAATCCCGGTAGCCAAGGTCGATCCGAAATTCGTGCGCCAAATCGTGTCCGATCCGACCGGAGAAAAACCCGGCACGATCGTCGTCGATACCTCCGAGCACTTCCTCTATCTGGTGCGCGACGGCGGCAAGGCAATTCGCTATGGCGTCAGCCTCGGCAAGGCCGGTTTCGGATGGACCGGCAGCGCCGTGGTTCAGGCGAGGAAGAAGTGGCCGGTCTGGACGCCGCCGCCGGAGATGATCCAGCGCCGGCCGGAACTGGCGAAATACAAGGACGGCATGCCGCCCGGCCCGCACAGCCCGCTGGGCGCACGCGCGCTATATCTCTTCCGCGACGGCAAGGACACGATGTACCGGCTGCACGGCACGCCGGAGTGGGATTCCATCGGGAAGAACGCTTCCTCCGGCTGTGTGCGCTTCATGAATCAGGATATTATCGACCTCTACAGCCGCGTCGACGGCGTCGCGCCGGTCTTCGTGCGCCCGAACCTGTCGGCCGCCGGGAAGATCGCCGCCGTGTCGGACAGGACGGCCGAGCCGATCGATGCGGGCGTGCCAAAGGACGCGGAGATGTTGAGGTAAGTGCCTTCGACGGATCATCAGTCTTAGGTTTTGCAAACCCACTAGAACACAATCCTTGTGCCGGCGAGCCGCAACTGAAGGGCCCGACCGTTCGATCGTGCCAGGCAGGCGGACGCGTTCGGCGCGTCCGCCAGCCAGGGGGTGTCGCTACTTCCCGGCGAGGCCTGGAAGCGTGACCTGATAGACCAGGAACATCGTGTCGACATCGGCGCCATCTTCGGCCTTGTAGGCCGCGCCGACCTGGAAGCCGTCCTGGGTGAGAAAGTCATTGTCGTTGGCGACGAACAGGAAATAGTCGTCGGGCCGTGTTGGATCGAGGACGCTCACCACCGACATCGCCTCCCACTTCTCCGAAAGGTTGTTGCGGTCATTGGGCGCGCCATTGTGCAGCCCGAAGCGGCCGAGCTCGGTCTTGTCGTTGATGTCGATGAACGGCGTCAGCTTGGCCGGCGTCACCGAGGGATCGAGCTCACCTTTGGGCGCAACCGGCTTGTCCTTGTCGAACTCGGTGCCGGCGATGTCGGTTGCCGCCGACACATCGACGACGCTGATCTCGCGATAGAGCGAGGTGTCGCCCTTCACCCCCTGGCCGTTGCCGCTGTCGCGCGCCAGCATCAGGAAGGTCTTGTCCGACAGAGCCACGATTTCGCTCTGCGCGGCAATCTTGGTCTTGCCCTTGGCATCGGTGAACACCGGCAGCGGCACAACATATTCATGCGCAAGCTTGAGTTGGGCCGGATCCGAGGCATCGTAGACCAGCGCGCGCGTGTTCTGGCGCGTCGAAGCGGAATCGCCGCCATCCTGTCTGGGGGCCGATTGCAGCACAGCGATCAGGAACTTCCCGTCCGGCGTCAGTGCCATGCCTTCGAGGCCCTGGTTGTTCTGACGGCCGGTTTCGGGATCCGTCGGATCTGGGTCTGCCGCGCCCGGTCCCGGATTGTTGGACGCGAAGTTCGGCGTTCCATGACGCATCGGGACAAGCGCCGCCGGCGACTGCGTTGCCGACATCAGACGCCCATCGGCGGAGAAGTGGTAGATGTTCGGACCATATTCGTCCGAGATGAACATGGTGCCGTCGGGCAGCCGCACGATCGCCTCGTTATCGAGCGCGAGCTTGCCGTTGGCTTCGGGCAGGATCGGCATGTCGTCGGTCGCGGCGCGCACGCCGTTGAGCGGATCGAGGCCGGTTGCGTCGGCGCCCTTGTCGTCGGTCAAAAGCATGGTGTCGGCAAGGGTTGCCTTGAGGCCCGACTGTTCCTGGCCGGCGGCTGGTGCCGCACCCGGTGCGATCGGGGCGAATTCGATGGCAATCGTGTTGATGCGCGGACGGTAATCGGTGGTGCCGACGACATTGTAGCCACGATCCGGCAGCAGCCACAGCGAGCCCTTATAGCCATCGGCGCCATGCGTCCAGCCGGCAGCGTCGATCGCCATGCCCGAGCCGGAGCCAAACGTCTCGCCGAACTTGTCCCTTTGGCTGGCCGGGATGCGACCGACACCGACCAGGCCCTTGTTGACAAAGCTGACGCCGCCGACGGTCGCTGCGTTTTCAGCCAAGGCCGGAGTCAAGGCGGTGAACATCGCCAGCGCGACCGCGAGGGACGCGTTTCGGTGCAGGTTTTTCATGGAAATCCTCTTTGTGACAAAACAGCCGAAGCGGGCGTCGCATCGACATGCCGCCAGCGCTTTCCGAAAAATGTCTAGGACGCGAACATGATACTTGCGTGACAGAGGGCGCTTGTTCCTTCGTCCCTTGTGGGAGAAGGTGGATCGGCGCGCAGCGCCGAGACGGAAGAGGGGTGCTGGACGGAGTGCCTCGGTGCCGAGCTGGAGCACCCTCATCCGACCGAGCTGAGCCTGTCCTCTGGCTTGCCGAAGGCAAGACCCCTGGGCTCGGCCACCTTCTCCCCAAGGGGAGAAGGGAAGTGCCGCGCTCAATCGCTGTCGCGCGCGATCAGCTGCAGCGGCCAGACTTCACGGATGATGCGTGCGCCTGCGGCGCCGGCGTAAGCCGGGATCGATGCCAGCAGCATTTCGGCCAGCCGCTCGCCCATCGGCTCAAGCGCCGGGCGGAAGCCGGTCAGCGCCGGCGAAAAATAGCGGCAGAGCGGGGTGTCGACGATGACGATCACCGCGATGTCGTGGCCGGGCTTGATGCCCGCCTCGGCCAAAGCCTTGCAGCCGCCAAGCGCCATCGCGTCATTGTTGAAGATGATGGCGGTCGGCGGGTCCTTGGAGCGCATGACCTTCGGCGTCACCGCGTAGCCGCCGGCCTCGTTGATGAAGCCGTCGGCGATCAACTCGGGGTCGAATTCGATGCCGTGCCGCCGCAACGCCTTGCGATAGCCGGCGAGGAACAGATAGCCGAAATTGAGATCGAGCGACGGGCGGATGGCCGCGATGCGGCGGTGACCGCGCGCGACAAGACGATCGACCGCGTCAGCACCGGCTTTTTCGAAGTCGAGGTCGAGCGAGGGGTAGGCATCGCCGCCGGAGCGGCTGCGGCCGAGCGTTGCGAAAGGGAAACCGGCCTGGGTCAGATAGTCGATGCGCTCGTCCTCGCGCCGCGTCCAGGCCAGCACCACCGCATCGGCCCGCCGGGTCTCGACGACACGGCGCAGGCGCTCCTGCTGATAGTCGCCCGGCGCGCCCATCACCACGATCAGGTCGAGTCCGCTTTCGGCGAGCTTGGCCTGCAACCCGGTCAGGAACGGAATGAAGAACGGCTCGCCATATTCCTGATCGCCCGGATGCGGCTGCAGCATGAAGGCGATCGAATGGGTGGCGCCGCGCCGCAAACTGCGGCCGGACTGGTTCGGCGAATAATTCAGCTTCTTGGCCGCATCGAGCACGCGCTGGCGTGTATCGGCGTTGACGTCGGCGCGGCCGTTGAGCGCGCGCGACACCGTGCCGATCGAAATGTTCAGGTGACGCGCAAGGTCGTGAATGCTGGACGCCAAAGGACAGTTCTCCCCTTGCTTGGCTAGCACCGGCTGCTCTCCGGGCCAAGCCGACGCCACGATTTTTCACGGCCGGCCGATTGACATTCTACGCCATCGGGTGTGTTCTCGTAAACGTTTACGGAAAAACATTCACGGCCCTGCCGTGAACGCCGTGACGATCGGTCTGGAGGGGCCGAGAGGGAGGAGCACTGGATGATCAATGTCGTCCTGGTCGGCTGCGGCGCGATGAGCAAGGCCTGGCTCGATGCAGCCAGGCAGATCGACGGGCTCGCCATCGTCGGCCTGGTCGATATCGATGTCGAAAGGGCGCGGGCGAGGGCGCGCGAATACGAGCTTTCGAGCGCCATCATTGGAACCGACCTCGACGCCGTGCTCGACCAGACTAGGCCCGACGCGGTATTCGACGTGGTGGTTCCCGCCGCCCGCCGCGAGGTCGCGCTTTACGCCTTTGCCCATAATTGCCACCTGCTGACCGAAAAGCCACTCGCCGACAGCCCGGACAATGCGCGTGCCATCGTCGAGGCCGCCCGCCGCGCCGCGCGTATCCATGCCGTCGTCCAGAACCGCCGCTATGTCGCCAATGTCAGGCGCATCCGGCGCTTTCTCGATTCCGGCGCCATTGGTGCGCCAACCAGCATCCACGCGGAGTTCTTCGTCGCGCCGCATTTCGGCGGCTTTCGCGAGGAGATGCGCCATGTGCTGCTGCTCGACATGGCGATCCACACATTCGATGCCGCCCGCTACATGGTGGCCGGCGAGCCGACCGGTGTCTATTGCCAGGAGTGGGAGCCGGCCAATTCCTGGTATCAGCGAGGGTCGTCGGCGACCGCAAGCTTCGACCTCGGCGGCGGCAAGCTGTTCACCTATGCCGGCAGCTGGTGCGCGGCCGGCTTCCGCACCAGCTGGGACAGTACATGGCGGATCGTCGCAGAGCGCGGCAGCATTGTCTGGGACGGCGAGGACGGGCTGAAGGCGGAAATCGTGCAGCCGGTCCGTGAAGGCCTGTTCGACCGCACCGAACCGATAGCCGTGCCGCCGCTCGACCCGGCCGATCGCGTCGGCGGCCATCTCGGCATCATCCAGGATTTCGTCCGCGCCGTCGAAACCGGCACCGAGCCGGAGACGCGCGGCGCCGACAACATCAAGAGCCTGGCCATGGTTTTCGCTGCGATCGAGAGCGCCGAGACCGGGCGCCGGGTCGCCATCGCTGCACAGGAAGGATCATGATGCCAAACCCGCTGCTCGACATCAGGATCGGCACAATGGTGCGGGCCAATCTCGACGACCCGGCCGCCTATGTCAGGCAGATCCTGCCGCTCGGCTTCGAGAGCATCCAGCCGTTCTTCTGGCAGACGCTGGGCGGCAAGGACATTCCGCGGCTAGCGGGCGAGATCCGCGAGGCGATCGGCGATGCCGATGTCATCGTCTCATCGATCGGCGTTTTCGGCAATCCGCTGGAGAGCGGCGACATCGATCGCGGCGTGCTCCAGGCGTGGGAAACGATCATCGACAACGCGCATCTGTTCGGCACCAATATGGTCAGCGGCTTTACCGGCCGCATTCGCGGCAAGCCGCTGCCCGACAGCCTGCCGCGTTTCCGCGAGGTCTGGGGACCGTTGGCCAGGCGTGCCGCCGACAAGGGCGTGCGCATCGCGTTCGAGAACTGCGCCATGGACGGCAACTGGACCAGCGGCGACTGGAACATCGCCCACAATCCGGACGCCTGGGAGTTGATGTTCAACGAGTTGCCGGACGACAATCTCGGCCTGGAGTGGGAGCCCTGCCATCAGCTGGTCTATCTGATCGACCCGATCCCGCAGATCCGCAAATGGGCGCCGCGCATCTTCCACGTCCATGGCAAGGACGCGACGGTGCGCTGGGACGTGATCCGCGAACATGGCGTGTTCGGTCGCCTGCCGTTCGTGCAGATGCGCACGCCGGGGTTCGGCGACAGCGACTGGACGCGGGTGATCAGCGAGCTGCGGCTGGCCGGCTACAAGGGCGCCATCGACATCGAGGGCTGGCACGACCCGGTCTACCGCGGCGATCTCGAGATCACCGGCCAGGCGCGTGCGCTGGATTACCTCCAACAATGCCGGGGAGGCGCGAGCTACCTGCCGAACCCGGTGTGAGAAGTCGGCCGGCGGGAGGTGCCGGCCAGCGAAAGATTGCGGCGCAATGCCGAGCGATCGTCAAACCCCTCGGCTAGCGAGGGAACAAAGGGAGGATAAGTGCATGAGCATTACGATGAGAAGGACAGTTCTGCGCTCGACCGTCGCGGCGGCCGCGATGGCGCTCGCCGCCGCACTCTCGACCTTGCCGGCGCAGGCGCTCGACGCCCAGTGGTGCAAGGATGTCCATATCCGCTTCTTCGTCGGCGGGGCGGAAGGCGATGCCTTCGGTACGATCGTCTATAATGGCGCCAAGCAGGCGGCGGCCGATCTCGGGCCGAAAGTCGACTACATCTTTTCCCAGTGGGATGTCGAGAAGATGGTGCAGCAATTGCGCGAGGCTGTCGCGGTCAAGCCCCAAGGCATCGCCATGATGGGCCACCCCGGCGACGCCGCGATCATGCCGCTGGCCGAACAGGCACACAAGGACGGTATCAAGATGATGTACCAGAACGTGCCGGTGCCGACGGTCACGGCGGCGTTCGGCGGCGGCTATGTCGGCGCCCAGCAGGAGCAGCAGGGCCGCGCGCTCGGCGCCGAGGCGGTCAAGCTGGCCGGGCTCAAGGCCGGCGACAAGGCAATCATGATCGGCCCGTTCGAGAACGAGAGCCGCGGCGCGCGAGAACGCGGCACTGTCGCTGCCCTTAAGGAAGCGGGTGTCGAGGTCATACAGCTCTCCTCGCCGCCGAGCGGCGAATGGGCTTCCGACCCAAATCTGGCCCTTCCGGTGATCACCGCGGCACTGCTCAACAATCCCGACGTCAAGGCGGTTGGCTATCCCGGCGGCCAGATGCTGGGCAATGTGCCCACCTATATGCAGGCGGCGGGCAGGAAGCCGGGCGATATCTTCAACTTCGGCTTCGACACCAGCCCGCAGATCGTCGAGGGCTTCAAGGGCGGCTGGGTGCAGCTGACGGCCGACCAGCAGCCGTTCCTGCAAGGCTATCTGCCGATCCTCAGCCTCTGCCAGCAGGTTGTGCTGGGTCTCGCACCGATGAATGTCGACACCGGCGCCGGCTTCGTCACGCCGCAGAATTACGAGATCGTCGCCGAGCTCGCCAAGCAGGCGCTGCGCTGACCTCCCAAGCCGCCGGCCGGGATCGAGCCCGGCCGGCGGGACCGCCGGCGAAAAGGCCGGCACGCGACAAT
Organism: Mesorhizobium sp. M0195; assembly: GCF_040322115.1. NCBI lineage: Bacteria > Pseudomonadati > Pseudomonadota > Alphaproteobacteria > Hyphomicrobiales > Phyllobacteriaceae > Mesorhizobium > Mesorhizobium sp. M0195. The sequence continues at coordinate 135,083 of NZ_JAMYSV010000006.1, forward strand.
CAAGCGAGGATCGCCATGGCGGAACGCATCATCGAACTGCGCGACATCAGCAAGTCCTACGGCCAGGTGTATGCGCTGGGCGGAGTCAATCTCAGCGTCGACCGCGGCGAGGTGGTCGGCCTGATCGGCGATAATGGCGCCGGCAAGTCGACGCTGATCAAGATCCTGTCCGGCGTGGTCAAACCGACCAGCGGCGAGATTCTCGTCCGCGGCAAGCCGGTGACCGGATGGAGCCCTGCGCGCTCGCGCGACGCCGGCATCGAGACGGTGTTCCAGGACCGGGCGCTCGCCGTGCAGCAGACGATCGTGCGCAACATCTTCATGGGCCGCGAGCTCACCGGCTGGCTTGGCTGGCTGAAGGTCAACAAGGAGATCGCGGAGGCGAGCCGGCTGATGCGCGAGATCGGCTTCACCTCGAAAGTATTCACGCCACAGTCGATCGTCGGTCAGCTCTCGGGCGGCGAACGCCAGGGCGTGGCGATCGCGCGGGCCATCTATAAGAAGGCGGAGCTGATAGTCCTCGACGAACCGACGACCGCGCTATCGCTGACCGAGACCGCCAAGGTCTTCCACTTCGTGCGCCAGGTGCGGGCGAGCGGGCGCTCGATCCTGTTCATCGGCCACAACATCCACCACGTCTTCGATATCGCCGATCGCTTCGTGGTGTTGGACCGCGGCAAGGTCGCGCTCACCGCCGACCGCAGCGAGGTCAAATCGGCCGAAGACCTGATCAATTTCATGGAGGACGTCGCCCACCCCAGCGGATTGCCGGGGTTGCACGACGCGGGCGATGCGGGGAGGGCGGCACGATGAACAAGACCATGGAACCCGATCTGCAGAGCCCCCTCGGCGGCACGCATGGCGAAACCGCCGGGAAAGAGTGGAGACACCCGTCCGACAATTGGCTGCGCGGGTTCATCCTCGACAACCGCGCCGCGCTCGGCACGCTTGCCGTGTTCATCGTCATGATGGCGGTGTTCATGATCGCCAATCCGATCGTGTTCACCACCTGGTATCTTTACAGCTCCGTGCTGACCACGCTGCCGGTGGCGCTGTTCGTGGTGGTGCCGCTGGTCTTCGTCGTCACCTGCGGCGAGATCGACCTGTCGTTTCCGGCGACGATGGGCTTCGCCTCATGGGTGTTTGCGCTGGTCGTGCAGGCCGGCTACGACCCGTTCCTCGGCATCGCCGCCGCAATCGTCACCGGCATGCTGCTCGGCTTCCTGGTCGGCTCCCTGGTCGTCTATGGCGGGTTGTCGTCGCTGATCGCCACGCTCGGCATGAATTTCCTGCTGCGCGGCCTGATCCAGATCATCAACGAGGGCAGGTCGACGGCACTGACCGGCCTTGCCGACAGCTGGGCCTACAAGATCTTCTCCAGCCAGCTTTATGGCATTCCGGTGCAGATCTTCTGGGCCATCGCCTTCGTCGTGCTGTCGGCGCTGCTCTACAACCGCCATCGCTTCGGCGCGCAGGTCAAGGTGGTCGGCGACAATCCCGACAGCGCCCAGCAGATGGGGATCGACGTCAAGCGCGTGCGGGTAAAAGTGTTCGTCTTCGTCGGCATCGGCGCTGCGATCGCCGGCACGTTCTCGGTGATGATCAACTTCACCTGGTGGCCGACGGCTGGCGACGGCTACCTGCTGCCGGTGCTGGCATCGGTGTTCGTCGGCGGCACGCCGACCTGGGGCGGCATCGGCACGGTCGTCGGCGGCGCCATCGGTGCGGTCACGGTCTCGTTCATCCAGACCGGCGTCGTGGCGGCGGGCCTGAGCGGCTTCTACGTCCAGTTCTTCAACGGCCTGATCATCATCCTTTCGCTGCTCGGCCACAAATGGAACCAGGCGCGGTATCGGTGACCGGCGGCCTCACACCCCCGTGACAAACCCGTCCAGCACGCGTTTCTGGCCGGCTTTGTCGAAGTCGATGGTCAGCTTGTTGCCTTCGATGGCCGAGATGTTGCCGTTGCCGAATTTCTGGTGGAAGACGCGGTCGCCGACATTGAAGGGGGACGGCGTGTCGGCGACGGATTTGGCGACCAGCTCGCCGTCGATGGTGCGGCCCTTGATCGAGGTGCGGCCGGCGCCGTAGCCGGAGTCGGTTTCGCCATAGCCGATGCGCTCGACCTGGTGGCCGGAACGCGTGCCCCAATTGCGGTCGGTCGCCTCGGTGCGGTTGGCCTGAGCACGCTGCCAGCCCGGCGTCGCATAGGTGCTGGAGAAAGCGCCGGATTTCTCGGCGCCGTTGTTGCCGCCGATGTTATCGAAGCGCGATGCTCCATAGGGGTTCTGCCTGCCTGCCCCTTGGCCACCGCGACCGGAGGCGAACGAGCCGCCGCCATAGGCATTGCCGTAGCCGCCATAGGAGTTGCCGCCCTCGGAAACTTCGATATGGGCTTCCGGCAGTTCTTCGAGGAAGCGCGAGGGAATGGTCGATTGCCAGAGGCCGTGGATGCGGCGGTTGGAGACGAACCAGAGATGCAGGTTCTTCTTGGCGCGGGTCAGGCCGACATAGGCGAGGCGGCGTTCCTCCTCCAGGCCGGAGCGGCCACCCTCGTCGAGGGAACGCTGGTGCGGGAACAGGCCTTCCTCCCAGCCGGGCAGGAACACGGTTTCGAATTCGAGGCCCTTGGCCGAATGCAGCGTCATGATGTTGACGGCGTCGAGCTCGGCGTTCTGCTCGGCGTCCATCACCAAGGCGACATGTTCGAGGAAGGAGCGCAGCGATTCATACTCCTCCATGGAGCGGATCAGTTCTTTTAAGTTCTCGAGCCGACCGGGCGCTTCAACCGAGCGGTCGTTCTTCCACATGTCGGTGTAGCCGCTCTCCTCCAGTATGGTCTCGGCGAGCTCGGTGTGCGGCGTGGTTTCCAACGCCTTCTGCCAGCGCTCGAAATTGGCCGATACCTCGCGCAGTGCGGCGCGCGGCTTCGGCTTCAGCTCGTCGCTCTCGGCAAGTTTTGCCGCCGCCTCCAGCATCGGGATGCGCAGCGCGCGTGCGGTGTCGTGGATCTGGCGGATGGTGGCCTCGCCCAAGCCGCGTTTCGGCACGTTGACGATGCGCTCGAAAGCGAGGTCGTCGGCGCCTTGCGCGACGACGCGGAAGAAGGCCAGCGCATCGCGGATCTCGAGCCGCTCATAAAAGCGCGGGCCGCCGATGACGCGGTAATTGAGGCCGAGCGTGACGAAACGGTCCTCGAATTCGCGCATCTGGAAGGAGGCGCGGACGAGAATCGCCATGTCGTTCAAGTTGTGCCTCTGGCGCTGGTAGGCCTCGATCGTCTCGCCGACGGCGCGGGCCTCCTCCTCGGAATCCCAGGCGGCGTGGACATGCACCTTCTCGTCGTCCTCGGCGATCTTTTCGGTGAACAGCGTCTTGCCGAAACGGCCCTCATTGTGGGCGATGAGGTGGGAGGCGGTGCCGAGGATGTGCGCGGTCGAGCGGTAGTTGCGCTCCAGCCTGATGATGGTGGCGCCGGGAAAATCCTTGTCGAAGCGCAGTATGTTGTCGACCTCGGCGCCGCGCCAGCCATAGATCGACTGGTCGTCGTCGCCGACGCAGCAGATATTTACGGTGGACAGGCGCGGGCTTCCCTCCCCCTCGAGGGGAGGGTGGCCGGGCGAAGCCCGGTCGGGTGGGGTCCGTGCGGCAGTGCTCGACCTACCGGCGGCAGTGCTCGACGCTCTAGCGGTGCCTTCTGCGGCAACCCCCTCCGCCCCCTTCGCGGGCACCTCCCCCTCAAGGGGGGAGGATTGCGGCCGTTGTGCCAGCAGCCGCAGCCACATGTACTGGGCGGTGTTGGTGTCCTGATATTCGTCGACGAGGATGTAGCGGAAGCGCTTGTGGTATTCCTTCAGCACGTCCGGATTGGCGCGGAAGATGCGGATCGGGTGGCATAGGAGATCACCGAAGTCGCAAGCGTTCAGCGTTTTCAGCCGCTCCTGATAGGCCGTGTAGAGCTCGCGGCCCTTGCCGTTGGCGAAGGCACGGGCATCGCCCTCGGGGATGTCGGCGGGACCGAGGCCCTTGTTCTTCCAGCCGTCGATCATCTGAGCGAACTGCTTGGCCGGCCAGCGCTTGTCGTCCAGTCCTTCGGCCTGGATGAGCTGCTTGATCAGGCGCACCACGTCGTCGGTGTCGAGAATGGTGAAGTCGGATTTGAGCCCGGCCAGCTCGGCGTGCCGGCGCAGCAGTTTCACTCCGATCGAGTGGAAAGTGCCGAGCCATGGCATGCCCTCGACATTGCCTTCGCCGATCAACAGGCCGATGCGCTGCTTCATCTCGCGCGCCGCCTTGTTGGTGAAGGTGACGGCGAGGATCTGCGAAGGGAAGGCTTTGCCGGTGGCAAGGATGTGGGCGATGCGGGTGGTGAGCACCCGCGTCTTGCCGGTGCCGGCGCCGGCAAGCACCAGCACCGGGCCTTCGGTGGTTTCCACCGCCAGCCGCTGCTCGGGGTTGAGGCCGTTGAGATAATCGGGCGCGTTGTTCTGGTTGCTGCGGGCAGCCATGGCGCGCGCGGCAATGCCCGACGGGGCCACAGGCCGCGCGTTCGGTTCGTCAAAAAAGGGCATGTCTTCCGAAAAGCCGGACATCTCTCCCCGAATGTAGTGATTCGGCCGCGAAAGGCCAGAAGCGTCTCCGTTTTGTTCTCTGTCCAGTCGGTAGACTCACAATCTGAATGGGTCTGCTAACCAAAACGCCGGGCTTGCGATGAGCCGGCGCTGCAAAACGCCGAGCTTGCTTGACAGGCGAGGCGGGCCGGAGAAAGTTGTGCTCGGGGCAGGAGCGCAATGCCGGGTTGCCCATGGACGCGTCGCGGAGCGCACCAGTCGAAGGAGCACCGTCTTGGCTGTGGTCATCACCTCCCTGATCCTTTTCCTCATCGGCCTGGCGCTTGGCGGCGGCGGTATCTGGCTCGTGACGCTGGGCGGCAGCTGGTATTACGTCATCGTTGGTCTAGCTTTCCTTGTCGCGGCCTGGCTGCTCTACAGGCGCAGATCCACCGCGCTGTGGCTCTACGCGGCGATCGTGCTCGGCACGCTCGCCTGGGCGGTCTGGGAGATCGGCTTCGACTGGTGGGAACTCGGTCCGCGCGGCGGCATCATCGTGCTTGTCGCGCTATGGCTGTTGACGCCATGGGCGCGGCGCGGGCTTACTGGTCCCGACGGACGCGCACCGCTTATCCTCGCCGTGCTGGCATCGCTTGCCGTCGCCGGTTATTCGATGACGGTCGATCCAAAGGATATTGCGGGTGAACTCAACACTGACAAGGTGACGCCGACGGCCGATCTCGGCGGCAATGTGCCGCCCGGCGAATGGCACTATTATGGCCGTACGCCCTATGGCCAGCGCTATTCGCCGCTCGACCAGATCACCCCGGAAAACGTCGCCAATCTGCAGCCGGCCTGGACCTATCAAACCGGCGACGTGAAAGGGCCCGACGACATCGGCGAGACGACCTATCAGGTGACGCCGCTGAAGATTGCCGACACGCTCTACATCTGCACGCCGCATAATTTCGCCATCGCCATCGATGCCGCAAGCGGCAAGGAGAAATGGCGCTTCGATCCACAGATCAAGCTCAACAAGGACCGCCAGCACCAGACCTGCCGCGGCGTGTCCTATTATGCCGACGCCAAGATCGCCGCCGGCCAGCCCTGCGCCACACGCATCTACCTGCCGACGTCCGACGCTCGGCTGATCGCCCTCGATGCGGTGAATGGCCAGGTCTGCCCCACATTTGCCGAGGGTGGCACGCTGAACCTGCTCGCCAACATGCCATATCCGAAGCCGGGCTATTATTATTCGACCTCGGCGCCGCTGATCGCCGCCAACAAGATCATCGTCGGTGGCGCGGTCAACGACAATTATTCGACGCAGGAGCCGTCCGGTGTCATCCGTGCCTACGATGCCGACACAGGCGCGCTGTTGTGGAACTGGGATTCCGGCAATCCGGACCAGACGACGCCGCTGCCGCCGGGCCAGACCTACACCAACAACTCGCCCAACATGTGGTCGACGGCAAGCGCCGACGAAAAGCTCGGCCTGCTTTATTTGCCGCTCGGCAACAAGACGCCGGACCAGCTCGGCGCCGGGCGCAGCGCCAATGACGAGAAATTCTCCTCGTCGATCACCGCGCTCGATCTCAACAGCGGACAGTTGCGCTGGGTACGGCAGACCGTGCATCACGACCTCTGGGACATGGACGTGCCGGCGCAGCCGACGCTGGTCGACATCACCACGGAAAATGGCGTGGTGCCGGCGCTGGTCGGGCCGACCAAGCAGGGCGACCTCTATGTGCTCGACCGGCGCAGCGGCGAGCCGATCGTTCCGGTCAAGGAAGTGCCAGCACCCGGCGGCGCGATCGAGGGCGACCATACCTCGCCGACGCAGCCGTTCTCGGACCTGAGCTTCAGTCCGAAACCGCTGACCGGCGCCGACATGTGGGGCATTACCATGTTCGACCAGCTGGCCTGCCGGATCGAGCTTCGGAAGTTGCGCTATGAGGGCCGCTATACCCCGCCATCGCTGCAGGGCTCGCTGATCTACCCCGGAAATTTCGGCACCTTCAACTGGGGCGGTGTGGCAGTCGATCCGGTCCGGCAGGTGATGTTCGGCATGCCGACATACCTGGCGTTCATCTCCAAACTGGTGCCGCGCGCCGACGTGCCGCCGCCCGGTGACACCAAGGGCAGCGAACAAGGCCTGAACCGCAATGAGGGTGCGCCTTACGCAGTGATATTGAAGCCGTTCCTGTCGCCGCTCGGCATTCCCTGCCAGGCGCCGCCCTGGGGCTATGTGGCGGGTGCCGACCTTCGGACCGGCAAGATCGTCTACAAGCATCGCAACGGCACCGTCTACGACATGACGCCGCTGCCGCTGCCGTTCAAGGTCGGCGTGCCCGGCATTGGCGGGCCGATGATCACTGCCGGCGGCGTCGCCTTCCTCGGTGCGGCGGTCGACGACTATGTGCGCGCCTATGACCTGACGACCGGCAAACAGCTCTGGCAGGCGCGGCTGCCTGCCGGCGGGCAGTCGACACCCATGACCTACACGGTAGCCGACGGACGCCAGTTCGTCGTCATCGTTGCCGGCGGCCACGGCTCGGTCGGCACCAAGCCGGGCGATTATGTAATGGCCTATACGCTGCCGAAATAGAGAAGTTCCTTCAGAGCCCGAGATGCCCTTTCAGGTCGGGTACCGATGCAAGGACCTCATTGGTTAGCTGCGGGCCGGCTGCTGCCTCGGCCTGCTGGACCAGCATCGTGCCGGCCTGACTGATTTGTGCCAGGGTAAGGCCTGATGCCTTGAGTATGGCGACGCCGTTGATCAGCGCGCCGGTCTTTTCGCCGAGAGCGCCGCCGAGCGCGCCCTCCAGCGAGGACAGGAGGCCACCACCGGAAGCCGCGCCGGGAGCCATGACATCATATTGCTTGGCCAGCGCGTCGGCTCCCGGGATTTTGGCAAAGAAGCTGGACAGAGTCGTGCCTTCCGCCTCGTGTTCAAGCACCGAGAAAATCGTGCCGGCGATCTTTTCCGTCAAAGCCTGGTTGAGACCGGATTTCTGGGAGACGGTGTTGATGATGTCCTGAACGTCCATGATCTTTCCTCAGGCCTTGGTGTTTGCGGGCGGGTGCCGGGTGACGCGGATCTTGATCAACGATCGTTTGAAGGCGGGGAAGGCAGTGAACCGCAGCGCCAGCAAAGCCATGGCGGCGAGGGCGAACCCACTTGCCAGAAGCGGGGAGGGAAAGGTCATGGGCGTATTCCTTCGTCGTCAATCATGCATTCTTTTCCCGCCAAATGGCCATTGTCGTTCGCCAAATGGCCCGAGTGAGGCATAGCCCGGTAACTTCTTTTTACATTGTGGTGCGTGCATTTAGCATTGCCACAAAGGACCAAAATTTAACGACAGTGGGGCTAGCGGCATCACGGCCCTCGTGCAGGGACTTATGGCAGCCTCACTCAGCCGTGACTGGACCAGGCAAGCTTCGGCTCTATGTTGCCGCGGGGGGCGCCGACGAGAAGCGCGCCATGACAACACCTGCCGGACCCACCGCCGCCGAGCCTGTCATTACCCAGGCGATGATCGATGCCTATGACGAATACACGCATCTGACGCTCGACCGGCGGCGCTTCATGGAGCAATTGACCAGACTTGCCGGATCGGGTGCGGCAGCTGCCGCGATCGCGCCGCTGCTGGCGGCGAACTCGGCCCAGGCGGCAATCGTGGCGGAAGACGATCCGCGTGTGAAAGGCGAGGACATCAGCTATCCCGGCAGCGGCGGCGAGATGAAGGGCTATCTGGTCAGGCCGGCGGACCAGACCGGCAAGCTTGGTACCGTCATCGTGGTGCATGAGAACAGGGGTCTCAACCCGCATATTCGCGACGTGGCGCGGCGCGTTGCGCTGGAAGGGTTCGTGGCGCTCGCGCCGGACTTCATGACACCGCTCGGCGGCACGCCGGACGATGAAAACAGGGCACGTGACCTGTTTTCCCAGCTCGATCCAGCACAGGTCGCCGCCAATGCCGTCGCAACGGTCGCCTACCTCAAAGGCTACAAGGACGGCAACGGCAAGGTCGGCGCCGTCGGCTTCTGCTGGGGCGGCGGCACGGTGAACATGCTGGCCGTCAACGCGCCGGACCTCGCCGCCGCCGTCGCCTATTACGGCATGCAGCCAAAGGCCGAGGACGTGCCGAAGATCAAGGCCGCGCTCATGCTGCATTATGCCGGCCTCGACACCCGCACCAATGCCGGCATCGATGCCTTCAAGAAGTCACTCGACGCGGCTCATGTCGAATACTCGGTCTATGTCTATGAAGGCGCCAACCATGCCTTCAACAACGATACGTCGGCGGCCCGCTACGACAAGAAGGCGGCTGACCTCGCCTGGGGCCGGACGATCGCTTTCCTCAAGGAGAAGCTGAACTGATCAGGTGGGCGCCGGCGCCGGTTTGTGAAGGGCGACGCCGGCCACCACCAGCGCGATGCCAACGCAGTCGGTGAGGCTCGGCACCTGCCGCAGCACGATGACGCCGATCAACGTCGCGGTGACCGGCAGCAAAGACAGCATCAGCGCGAAGCTGGAGCGCGGCAGCCGCGACATGGCAAGCTGGTCGCATATATAGGGAATGACCGACGAGCAGATGCCGACGCCGACCGCCGCAAGCAGCAGCGGCGGCGCCGAGAAAGCCGGCAGAGCATCGGCGAAACCGATCGGCAGAACGACGAGAAGGGCGACCGCCATGGCGGCACCCAGCCCGACGATGCCATCGCCGGCGCCGCCGCGCGCGACGCGGTGGCCGAGCACGATGTAGCCAACGAACAGCGTGCCGTTGAGGAAGGCCCAGAACAGGCCGACGGGATCGCTCGACCATTTGACGTCTATCAGCAACAGGGTGCCGGCGACAGCGATCGCGAGGGCGGCGAGATTGCGCGGGCTTCTGAGGCCAACAAGCGCAACGGCGATGGTGCCGACGAATTCGATCGCCGCCACCAGCGAGATCGGCAGCCGGTCGAGCGCCAGGTAAAACGAGCAATTCATCACCCCAAGGCAGACGCCGAAGGCCAGAAGCAACAACCGCGTCGAGCGATCGGCGCGGGCGAAGACCGCCCATGGCCGGGTCAACGGGGCAAAGACGAGTGCCGCGGTGGCGATGCGCAGCCAAGCCATGCCGAGCACGCCGACATGCGGGAACAGCAGCACCGCGAAGGCCGGTCCGAGATAGTGGAACACGGCGCTGACGCCGAACCAGAGATGCGGCGGGACCGCGTTTGCCAAGGTAAAGGCGGGGCCGGCGAGTGCCGGACTTGCTGCTGGGGCTTGCGTCCGATCTTGCATGGGATCAGTATCGCAGGCGATTTTTGCCATTGATATGGATGATGGCCGGTCATTGCGGCTATTTGCTTTCCGAAATCAAGGAGTATTCCGCTGAAACGCCTTCGAAATGAAAATAGCGATCTGGATCCGGCGGACCTGAAAATCCTGCGCCTGCTGGAAAAGGACGCGCGCACCAGCACCGCCGAACTGGCGCGGTCGGTCGGCCTGTCGGCGCCGAGCGTTGCCGAGCGCATCAAGCGGCTGCAGGAAAGCGGTGTGATCGAGGCCTATACGGTGCGTATCAATCCGGCCGCGCTCGGCATGAAGCTGTCGGCATGGCTGCGCATCAGGCCGGTGCCGGGCCAATTGGCCGTCGTGGCCGAGATCATCCGCGAGCTGCCGGAAATCGCCCAATGCGACAGGGTGACCGGCGAGGACTGTTTCATCGCTTTGGCGCATGTCGGCTCGGTGGCCGAGCTCGAACGGGTGATCGACCGCATCATCCCATTTGCGATGACCAACACGGCGATCATCCAGTCGTCGCCGGTGGTGCCGCGATCGCCGCTGGGGGCGTGAAGCGCCAGCCTTGACGCTTGGGATCGTTCGTCAGCACATCATCAGAAATGCAAACCGGACGACCGGTCTGTTTCTTCCCGCACCGTTCAGGCGTGGCCGCGTTTCATCCGCGCCTGCTTCAGGATGGCGCGCCAGCGGATCATGGCGAAGGGGATCGGCTCGTTGTTGTTGGCGATGTGGAAGATCTCGTTGTTGAGGTTCTTCAGCGAGCGCCAGAAATCATAGTCGGTGATGCGTGGGTCAGCCGCCAGCCTGTCCGCTTCGACCTTGATATCGGTTTTCATGCACGTTCCCCGAACCGCTGCTGCTCCGCCGCCCGTATCGCAATTCGATGCGGATGGTTTTCCAACGCCGCGCTGAGTCGTTCAACGTCTCAATTCGGCTTGTTCACGTTAAAACCTCGGTAAGGTTAACGGCGGTTGGCCAGTGGTTCAAGCGCTCTCTTGGTTCAAGCCGGCTTACGACGAATACCGATCGAGCGGCCGGCGCGCTCCGGCATCGGCAGGGCGGCATGGGCGGCGCGCATCGCTTCCACCCTGGCCAGGACGTCGGCGGGGAAGGGCGCTACCTTCGGGCCAGCCATGTCGACATGCAGCGACAGCGTTTCGGATGTGGCGGCAAGCCAGCCGTCGCGATGCCGGATTTCCTGATAGGCCCTCAGCCGCTTCTCGTCATGGTCGAGGAGTTGGAACGAGACCGTGACCTTGTGGTCGAGATGCAACTCCTGGACGTAGCAGACATGCACTTCCGCGGTGTAGATGGTCAGCCGTCGTTCTTTCACATAATCCGGCCCCATCCCCATCATCTCGAATGCTTCGTCGGAGCAACGATCGAACAGCACGTTGTAATAGGCCATGTTGAGATGGCCGTTGTAGTCGATCCAGGCCTCCTCGATGTCCATGGCGCGAGAGACGAAAGGGGCGGGGATGGGCATCGGAAACTTCCTTCTCGTCATGCCGGGGTGAGCGTGGACTGGACAGAGCGTGCTTGGTGAGACTACGCATCGGTAGAAGCAGAACAAGGGTGGACGCTGGTCCATTCGCGGAGGAATCGATGGCTCTAAGCGACCTCAATCCGGTCGAGCGCAACGAAGAAGGCATTGCCGCCGTGCTCGGCATCCTCAAGCAGCGGCTCGGCGAGCGATTCCAGACCGGCCAGGCGATCCGCGCCCAGCACGCGCACACCACGACCTATATTCCGACGCAGGCGCCGGACGGCGTCGCCTTTGCCGAGACCACGCAGGAGGTGCAGGAGATCGTGCGCGCATGCGCGGCGCATCGCGTGCCGGTGATCGCCTTCGGCGTCGGCTCTTCGCTGGAAGGTCACACCAACGCGCCGGGCGGCGGCATCTCGCTCGATACGTCACGCATGAGCCGCATCATTGCAGTCAATCCCCAGGACCTCGATTGCACCGTCGAGCCCGGCGTGACGCGCGAGGACCTCAACCGGCACCTGCGCGACACCGGCCTGTTCTTTCCGATCGATCCGGGCGCCAACGCCTCGCTCGGCGGCATGGCGGCGACGCGGGCCTCGGGCACCAACGCCGTGCGCTACGGCACGATGCGCGAAAACGTCCTGTCGCTGACCGCGGTGATGGCCGACGGTGAAGCAGTGACGACCGGCAAGCGCGCCAAGAAAAGCTCGGCCGGCTACGATCTGACACGGCTGCTGATCGGCTCGGAAGGCACGCTCGGCATCATCACCCAGCTGACGTTGAAGCTGCAGGGCATTCCGCAGGCGATTTCGGGCGGCGTCTGCCCGTTCGCCAGTGTCGAGGCGGCGTGCAATGCGGTGATCGCGACCATCCAGATGGGCATTCCGGTGGCGCGCATCGAATTGGTCAACGCGCTGCAGATGCGGGCGATGAAGACCTATTCGAAGCTTGATTATCCGGAGAGCCCGTGCCTGTTCGTCGAGTTCCACGGCAGCGATGCCGGCGTCGCCGAGCAGGCCGAAACCTTCGGCGTGATCGCCGAGGAAAATGGCGGCGGTCCGTTCCTGTGGACCAGCGTCGCCGAAGAGCGGACGAAATTGTGGAAGGCCAGGCACGATGCCTACTGGTCGTCGCTGACGCTGCGGCCGGGTGCCAAGGGCCTGTCGACCGATGTCTGCGTGCCGATCTCGCGCTTTGCCGAATGTGTCACCGAGACCGAGGTGGATATCGCCGAGATGGGCCTGATCGCGCCGATCGTCGGCCATGCCGGCGACGGCAATTTCCATGTGCTGGTGCTGATGGACGTGAACGATCCGAAGGAGATCGCGCTGGCGGAAAAATTCGTGGCGCGGCTCAACATGCGCGCCATCGCCATGGACGGCACCTGCACCGGCGAGCATGGCATAGGGCAAGGCAAGATCGGCTTCCTGCGGCACGAGCTTGGCCATGGCGTCGACATCATGCGCACGATCAAGAAGGCGCTCGACCCGCTGAATATAATGAACCCCGGCAAGATATTGCCTGGAAAGGACTGACCTTCAGGCCGCTGCCGTGCCCCCATTTGCCTCTTTATCGACACGCTGATGCGGGTAGAGTGCCACTGACTTTCAACCAAAACTATCCAGGAGCTGATGCTCGCACGCCTGTTCGTGATCTTCGGTGGGCTTCTTGTGCTGGTGCTGTGTGCGGCGCTGGTGGTGCCGTACTTTGTCGACTGGACGGGTTACCGTGCCGATTTCGAGCGCGAGGCCAGTGCCGTCCTCGGTCGCAAGGTGACCGTGCAAGGCGATGCGACGGCGAGGCTGCTGCCGTTCCCCTCGGTGACGTTCTCGAATGTCGCCGTTGCCGGTGGCCCCAACGGCCAGCCGGCGATGACCGTCGAAACCTTTTCGATGGATGCAGAACTCGCGCCATTCCTGCGCGGTGAAGTGCTAATCTTCGACATGCGGCTGGTGCGGCCGAAGGCGACGATCGACATCGCCGCCGACGGCACGGTCGACTGGACTATACGGCCATCCTCGCCCTTCGATCCCGGTCAGATTTCCATCGAGAAGCTGACGGTGACGGAAGGACAGATCGCGCTCAGCCACGCCGCCGGCGGGCGCAGCCATCTTATTTCCGAGATCAACTCAACGATCTCGGCCAAGTCGCTGGCCGGCCCCTGGAGGCTGGACGGCTCACTGTTGCTGGACGGGTTGCGGACCACGATCGCCGCTTCCACCGGCAAGGCCGAACCGGACGGGCAAATGCGGCTCAGGCTCAAGGCCGATCCGGATGCCTATCCGCTGGTCATCGAGACCGACGGCAATGTGGGCCTCGTTGAGGGCGCCGCCGTCTATTCGGGCCAGTTCAAGATATCGGGCGCAGACCGAACCGCGGCGCGGCCGCGCGGCACCGGCGGCGAGGCGCTGAAGGTCAGCGCCGGCAAACCGGACCCGGGCTTCAGGCTGAACGGCAAGTTTTCGCTCGACCACCAGAAGCTCGGCGTCGACGAATTCCGCTTCGAGACCGGGCCGCTCGACAATCCCTACACCGCCGACGGCAAGGCTGCGGTCGACCTTGGGCTGAAGCCGCATTTCTCTATCGAGGCCAATGGCGCGCAGGTGCAGTTCGACGAGGCCGTCGGGGCGGCGGCCGGGGCCGGATTGACGCTGTCCGAACGGGTGGTGGCGCTCGAGCAGGCGCTGCTCGATCTGCCGAAGCCGACCATACCGGGCACGGTCGAGGTGAAACTGCCGGCGGTGGTCGCAGGCGACACCACGGTTCGCGACGTGCATCTGTCCGCCGAGCCGGCCGAAGGCGGCTGGGCGGTAAAATCGCTGGCCGCCACGCTGCCCGGCCGCGCCAAGCTGGAAGCCAATGGCATGGTCAGCGTCGAGGACCATTTCGGTTTCACCGGATCGCTGCTTCTGGCGGTGGCGCAGCCCTCCGGCTTTGCCGCCTGGCTGTCGAAGGACGTCGACGAGGCGATCCGCCGTTTGCCGGCCGCCGGCTTCAAGGCCAAGGTGGATTTGAGCGAAAAACACCAGGCCTTCAGCGATCTCGAACTCATCCTCGGCAAGGCGAAGTTCTCCGGCCGCATCGATTCCAACCAGCCCGACGAAACCCGTCCATCGGTGCTGATGCAACTCGAAGGTGGCGAACTCGACGTCGACGGGCTCGCTGCCTTCGCCTCGATCTTCGTCAGCGACAAGGGCGCCAACCGCTTTTCCGATCGCGACCTCGATTTCCAGATCAAGGCCGGGCCGGTCAGCGCCGGCGGCTTGACCGCCGATAGCGTCGATACTTCACTTAGATTGCGTGAGGGGCTGCTTGAGATCGACCGCCTGTCGGTCGGCGGACTTGCCGGCGCCTCGATCAGTGCCACCGGCCGGATCAAGGATTTCCCGGCGAGCCCGACCGGCAAGCTCGACGCCTCGGTGGTCGCCGTCGACCTCAAGCCGCTGATCGACGTCGCCGTCCAGCATTATCCAGACAACGCGGTGCTGAAGTGGCTGGCGGAGCGCGCGGCTGCCTATCCCGAGCTGTTCCAGGATGCGCGTATCGACGCGGTCACGAGTGCCGCAGACAATGGCGATGGTACGACCGGACTGGCCATGAGCGCACAGGGCAAGGCCGGTGGCTCGGCCTTTTCGGCGTCGTTGTCCGGCAAAGGGGCGCTCGACCGGCCTCTCGAAGCGCCGGTGACGCTGACCTTCAACGCAAGGAACGCCGACGCCACCGCGCTTCTGGCGCTTTACGGTCTGCCGGCACTGCCGCTCGGCATGCTCGGCGAGGCGACCACCGACGTCTCGGCCAAAGGCACGCTTGGCGGCGGCCTGGCGACACGATTCAGCCTGGCCGGCAATGACTTCAAAGCTGGTTTCGACGGGACAATTGCCGACACGCCTCAGGGCGCGGCCGCCAAGGGCAAGGTCAGCCTTGAAACGGCCGACATCTCGCCATGGCTGATGACGACCGGCGTCGGCCTGCCCGGCATGGAGACCGGCATGTCGACGTCGCTTGCTGCCGATGCCGACTACGGCAATGGTCTCCTGGTGCTGAGCGGGCTCAGCGGCGCCGTCAACGAAGCGGCGGTTTCCGGTGACGTAAATATCGACATCAAAGAGGGGCTGCCGCATCTTGCCGGCGCGCTGTCGCTGGACGAGCTGGACCTCGATCCGATGGCGGTGATGCTGTTCGGCGACCAGGCTTTCCTTGTCAATGACAGGACCTGGCCGACGGCACCGTTCAGCCAGAAATCCAGTCTGCCATTTACCGCCGATCTCGATCTGACGGCGGCGTCGCTTGCCGCCGGCCCGCTTGCCACCGCCTATGACGCTGCGCTTTCGCTGCAGCTCGACCAGGAGGGCATCCGTGTTTCCGACCTCAAGGCAAAATTCCTCGGGGGCGAGTTGAGTGGCCTGTTCGAGCTCAAGAACAATGACGGCACCGGGCTTTTCTCCGGTCAGATGAAACTCGCCGGCTCCGATTTGACAGCTGTGCTGCCGGAGGCCGGCATCAGCGGAAGCGGCGATTTCTCGACGGCGCTTTCGACCAGCGGCAAATCGGTCGACGCGATGGTCGCGGCGCTGTCCGGTTCCGGCACGGCGACGCTGAAGGGTATGACTATTGCCGGCTTTAATCCCGATGCCTTTGGCGCACTTATTGCCAAGGCCGACCCGATCGGGCGCGATATCGACGCATCGAAGACTGCCGGTTTTGTGCCGCAGATCGCCGCGGCGGGCAGTTTTCCGGCGCAGGACACCGATATTGCCTTCACCATCGCCGGCGGCACGCTGAGAGCACCGCCGGTCAAATTGGAAAGCCCGGGCGCGACGCTGTCCGCCGACATCACCGCCGATCTGAACACCAGCACCGTCGATGCCAAGGGCGAGATCGCCTATCGACCCGGCGATGAGGCGCTGGTCGGCTCCGAACCGATTTTGAATTTCAGCGTCGACGGTCCGTTCGGCGCCACCAAACGGCAGTTCGACAGCGAGCCGCTGGCCCAGTTCCTGACCCAGCGTGCGCTGGAAAAGGAGCAGCAGCGAGTCGAAGCCATGCAAGCCGCACTGCTCGAGAAACAAAGGCTGCGGCGTGAGGTGCGCTACTACGCTGCCTTGCAAACCGAGCGTGAAAGAGCGGCGGCGGAACGGCGCAAGCAGGAGGAGGAAGCGGCGCGGCTGAAGGCTGAGGCCGACGCCAGGGCAAAGGCCGAAGCCGAGGCTCAGGCCCAAGCCGAAGCGGAGGCGAGGGCGCAGGCTGAAGCCAAGGCGAAGGCTGAAGCGGACGCCAGGGCAAAGGCCGAAGCCGAGGCGCAGGCCCAAGCCGAAGCGGAGGCCAGGGCGCAGGCCGAAGCCAAGGCGAAGGCGGATGCAGCAGCGAAGGCCGAAGCCGAGGCGAGGGCGAAAGCCGAGGCGGCTGCAAAGGCCAAAGCGGATGCTGAAGCCGAAGCCAAGGCGGCGCAACAGGCTGCCGAGGAAGCCGCGCAGGCCGAAGAACAGCAACGCCAAAGGGCGGAAGAGGCGTTGCGGATCGCCTCGGAAGAGAAGGCAAGGCTCGACGCCGAACGCAAGGCCGCGGCGGAGCGAGCGGAACGGGCGCCACCGGCCACAAATAACGTGCCACCGCCAGTGCAGCCCCCGCCAAAGCTCAAGTTCGATCCCTCGTCGATCGACGATCTGCTAAAATCGCTGAATGGCGGGTGACGGCGTATCCTTTATATATCGGGTCCAGCAAGCAAGCGCTTCAGCATCGGCTCGATCCGCCCGAGTTCGTCGAGATGAGCGGCTGACAGATCGGCGAGACTGTCGTCGGCGCGCTCGGTCAGCCGCAGCAGCACGCGGCGGTGGTCCTCCTCGTCGTGCTCCCTCGCGACGAGCCCGGCTTCGCAAAGACGGTTGACCAATTCCACTGCGCTGTGATGGCGGATGCGCAGGCGCTCCGCGAGGTCGCCAATGGTCACCGGCCCTCCGCCGGGAAACCCTTTGATCGCAAGCAGGGCCTGATGCTGGCGTGGTGTCAGGCCGGCTTCCTGCGCCTGGATTTGGCTGAATTCGAGAAAGCGGCGGATCAGGTAACGAAATTCGGACAGCCTCTGGTAATCGGCCGGCCCGATCGTTGCGCCGCGCTTTTGTGGCTTCGAAGTGTCTGCCATCGAATCCTTTCCGACAAAGCCGCAAACGGGCCTTGAACATTTATATCGTGTTACGATACAGAACGCACCAACATGGCTCGTGCCCGCCATCATCGGTGGCACGGCCGGCGACCCATCCGCAAGTCGGCACGCCGTCAGAAAGCAAGGTTTGCAAATGAAGTCCGATCACGCCAACCCGGGCCATCTGCGGGATTTTACCACCGATGCCCGGGTGCTGCTCATTGCCGGCATAGCGGTGGTGGTGGCGACGGTGGGGCTGTTTGCCGGCATTGCCCTTTTGAAGCTGATCCGGCTTGCCACGAACATCGCCTATTTTGGCCAGTTCACGCTCGCCGACCTGAAACTGCAGGATACGCCGTTTGGCTATGCCTCGGTATTTGTTCCGGTCATCGGGGCATTGATCATCGGTGTGATGGCTCGCTTCGGAAGCGACAAGATTCGCGGCCATGGCATTCCCGAAGCCATCGAGGCGATCCTGCTCGGACGCTCGCGGCTCGACGCCAAGGTGGCAATCCTGAAGCCGTTGTCGTCGGCAGTCTCGATCGGCACCGGTGGGCCATTCGGCGCGGAAGGGCCTATCATCATGACCGGCGGCGCCATCGGCTCGCTAATCGCGCAGATGCTGCCGGTCAGCGACAATGAACGCAAGACGCTGCTGGTGGCGGGTGCGGCGGCCGGCATGACCACCGTGTTCGGAACACCGATCGCTGCCATCATGCTTGCGGTGGAATTGCTGCTCTTCGAATGGACGCCGCGCAGCTTCATTCCCGTAGCGGTCGCCGCGGTTATTGCCGAGGTCGAGCGCACCATGCTGCACCTGCCGGGGCCGATCTTCCCGTTTCAGGGCGGCATGGAGGTTTCATTTCCAGCCCTTGCCGGCTGGGTGCTGGTCGGCATGGCAGCCGGGCTGCTATCGGGGTTGCTGACCCAGATGGTCTATGCCTGCGAGGACGGTTTCCAGAAGCTGCCCATCCACTGGATGTGGTGGCCGATGCTCGGCGGCCTGGTGGTCGGCATTGGCGGGCTGATCGAGCCGCAGGCGCTCGGCGTCGGCTATGACAATATCGCCGACATGCTGGATGGCCGCACCATAGCGACCGCTGCGCTCACCCTGTTGGTGGTGAAGGCGATCATCTGGTCGGTCGCACTCGGCTCGGGAACGTCGGGAGGTGTGCTGGCGCCGCTGCTGATCATGGGCGGGGCGATGGGCGCGGTCCTCGCCGGCTTCCTACCGGCCGCCGATCCGGGCTTCTGGGCGCTGCTGGCGATGGCGGCGACGATGGGCGGCACCATGCGTGCGCCGCTGACCGCCACCTTCTTTGCGGTCGAACTGACCGGCAACACCCATGTCCTGGTGCCGCTGATCGCGGCAACTGCCACTGCGCACGCGGTGACCGTGCTGTTGATGAAGCGTTCGATCCTCACCGAAAAAATCGCACGGCGAGGGCATCACATGGTTCGCGAATACCGTGTCGATCCGTTCGCCCTGACCAGGGTGCGCGAGGTGATGACCAGCGACGTCGAGAGTGTGCCGGCGACAATGACGCTGCACGGCGCGGCAGCGTTCCTGACTGCGCCGGAGACACGACATCCGAGCTTTCCGGTCGTCGATGAAGAGCGCCACGTGCTTGGCGTCATCGACCCGCCGGCGATCCTGCGCTGGAGACGCACCGGCAAGCACCGCACGACGACGCTTGGCGAACTGCTGGCCGGCAGCAAGGTCACGCTGGCCTATCCGGATGAGTATCTCGAGGGTCTCTCCGACAAGCTGCTGATGGCGAACGTGTCCCATTTGCCGGTCGTCACACGAGAAAATGCCCGGCTGGTGGGCTATGTCGGCTGGAAGGACCTGATGCGCGTCAGATCGAAGAAACAGGCCGAAGAACGCGACCGCTCGGCTTTGCTGGGCTTCCGTATCCGGCGCAGGAAACAGGATAGCGTTGCCTGAAGGCTAAAACTTGCCGCGCTTGGCCCAATCCAGCACATAGAGCCTGAGCGCCGAGGAGAGGTTCGCATCGCGCGGGCGGCTCTCGTCGATTTCGGCGACAAGCGCGGCGAGCGTCAGTTTTCGCATGGCCGCAATAGCGATCAGGTCGTCGTAAAAAGGCTTTTCGAGCGAATAGCTGGTGCGGTGGCCGCGAATCGTGACCGAGCGCTTTTCGACCGGGCTCACGCAACGATCCTATTCACCTTCAAGCATCGGATTTGTCCGAATCGCCCGATTTTTCGCGGCGATGGCCGGCGACGAATTTATCGGCCTTGCCGGCGATCAGGCGGTCGCGATCCCGGCTGGTTTTGGAACGGCCATGCAGCGCCCGGTTCTGCTCGGCCAGGCGCTCCTTCTCGGTTCGCGCCTTCTGCTTGCGTGCCTGACGGAGATTGACGATCTCGGCCATGTCACGCCGCCCGTCGGCTCATTTCTTGCGGAAGGCGTCGAGCGACACCACGTCGGCGCCCTTGGCACCGGCGTCGGCCGCGGCAGGCTTCTTTTCCACCTCAGCGTTTTTCTTCTTCGTCTCAGGCTTTTTCTCGGCGACGATGGCCAGCGGCTCGGGAGCAGGCTTGGCCTTTGTCTCCTGTTCCGCCGGGGTATCGGTCTTGACGTCGAATTCGAGCTCGAAGTTGACGGATGGATCGTAAAAGCCGCGCACTGCCGAGAACGGGATTTCCAGTTTCTCCGGCACGTCGGAAAACGACAACCCGACTTCGAAGCCGGTGTCGCTCACCTTCAGGTCCCAATACTGGAACTGGATGACGATGGTCATCTGTTCGGGATAGCGCTCGCGCAGCCGCGACGATACGCGCACACCCGGCGCGCCGGTGAGAAAGGTGATGAAGAAGTGATGGTTGCCCGGGAGACCGGTGCGCGCGACCTCGGCCAGGACTTTGCGCATGACGCCGCGCAACGCCTCCTGGGCCAGAATGTCGTAGCGGATGTGGTCGTCGGCCATGTGGCTGTCGGGTTCCGTTGAATCGTCCTGATAGCTGTAATCAAGCTTGAGCGCGGCGTAAACCGGATATAGATCGCCTGCGTGCGGAAGCGAAGCCCATCGGCGACGATTTGATCGTCAAACGGCTTTGATCGTCAAGCGCTGGCGAGCGCGCCGTGTTTACCAGCCACAGGCTGCCGCTTGCCGAAGGCGCGCAGGAAGGTGCGCACGCCATTTGTCGCCGACTGCACCACCTCGTCCTCGGTCGGTGTGCCGCCGAGCATGAACGTCGTCTGCAACTCGGCATTGGCAAGCGCCATGAACTGGCGCGCTGCGACGTCGGGATCGTCGATATCAAGGAAGCCGGCATGAGCGAGGCGGGCGAAGCGGGCGGCGATCGCCGGCCATGTCCTGCCCGGTCCTTCTTCGCGCCATTCGGCGAACAACTCGGGATAGCGCCCGCCCTCGGTCTGGATCAGCTTGCGCAGGAATTTGCCGTCGCGGTTGCAAATGCAGTTGTGGGTCATCCGCACAGCAAAGGCGATGAGGTCGGCCTCGAGATCCTTCGGCTGATCGGGAAAAGTGGAAATCGTGGCAAAGATGCCGGCGTTGCAACGTTCGGTGAGGTCGCGGACGATGGCAACGAAGAGTTTTTCCTTGTCGCCGTGATGGTTGTAGATGGTCTGGCGGGAGACGCCGGCCTCGGCGGCAATCATGTCGATATTGGCACCGGCGAAGCTTTCGCGGCAGAAGACCGAGGTGGCGGCGTCGACAATCGACATCCGCTTGGCCTCATGGCCCCGTGGCGGGAAAATGTCAGGAGAAACGTTGGCCTTCATGCAAAACTATATAGAGGTGGTTGACGAATTAGACAAGCCTGTCTAAATTTGTGGACTGCACGAAGGGAGTTTCGTTCCGCAGAAGAGTCGGAACTCCACGGGATGGAACGTCCTAGGGTTACGCGCCGGTCCTCGGCGGCAACCAGAATTCGAAAGAGCCTGCTATCATGAACGCCAAATTCCTCCGCATTGCGGTCGTGCTCGGCCTATTGTCCGCGATCGGCCCGTTTGCCATCGACATGTATCTTCCGGCCCTGCCGTCAATAGGCGAGGATCTGCATGCCGGCACTGCCGCGGTGCAGATGAGCCTGCTGATCTTCTTTCTTTCCATGGGCTTCGGCCAGATCGTCGTCGGACCGATCTCCGACATGGTCGGCCGCAAGCTGCCGCTCTACGGCGGCCTGGCGCTGTTCATGGTCGGCGGCGTCGGCTCGGCGCTGGCTCCCTCGATCGAATGGCTGATCGCCTTCCGTTTCCTGCAAGGGCTCGGCGCCAGCGCCGGCATGGCCGTGCCGCGCGCGATCGTGCGCGACCTGCATACCGGCACCGAGGCCGCCAAGTTGATGTCGCTGCTGATGCTGGTGTTTTCGGTGTCGCCGATCCTGGCGCCGCTGACCGGTAGCCAGATCATCGAGAATTTCGGCTGGCGCGCCGTGTTCTGGACGGTGACGGGCGCGGCCGTGCTCGCCACCATCCTGCTGGCGACCTCTCTCAAGGAGACGCGGCCGGTGGAAGAGCGCGCCGGTTCGTCCTTCGGGACGGCACTTTCCGGCTACCGCTTCCTGATGGGCGACCGCAACTTCCTTGGCCTGACAGCCATCGCCGGCTTCGGCATTGCGAGCTTCTTCGTCTATCTGTCGAGCTCGTCCTTCATCCTGATCGACCATTATGGCCTGTCGCCTTCGGTTTACAGCGTGTTCTTCTCGATCAATGCGGTTGCCTTCATCGGCATGTCGCAGCTGACCGGGTTGCTATCGGAGCGGTTTGGGCTGCAGCGCGTGGTGCGCGTCGCGGTGACGGGCTATGCGACGACGATGGTGGTGCTGTTTGCGGTGATGGCATCGGGTGTCGACCGGCTCGACGTAATGGCGGCGCTGCTGTTCATCGGCTACGGCTTTCTCGGCCTGGTCATCCCGACAACGTCGGTGCTGGCCATGGAAGAGCATGGCGAGATCGCCGGCACCGCTTCGGCGCTGATGGGCACGCTGCACTTCGCCATCGGCGCTGTCGCCATGGGCGTCGCCGGCGTGTTTTTCGACGGCACGCCGCTGCCGATGGTGGCGGGCATCACGCTGTGCGCGGCGATCTCCTTCACACTGGCCAAGATAACGCTCGGCCGCAGCCGGGACGTTGCGGAAGCGCCGGCGGAGTAAGCTTCACCTATCGAGACAAAAAGGCCGGGCGATGTTCCCGGCCTTTTCACGTTTGCGGTCCCGGTTCAAAGCAGCCTATGCCTATACGACGGGTTCAAGACATGCAGCTTAGACATCTCAAGACCTTCGTGGCGGTCGCCACCACCTTGAACATCACGCGCGCCTCCGAGCGGGTTCATCTTGCCCAATCGAGCGTGACCGAACAGATCCAGGCGCTGGAAGCCGA
Organism: Mesorhizobium sp. M0195; assembly: GCF_040322115.1. NCBI lineage: Bacteria > Pseudomonadati > Pseudomonadota > Alphaproteobacteria > Hyphomicrobiales > Phyllobacteriaceae > Mesorhizobium > Mesorhizobium sp. M0195. Next base: position 157,922 of record NZ_JAMYSV010000006.1, read on the forward strand.
TCTGGGCACGTCGCTGTTCGACAGGTCACGGCGTGGCTTGAAGCTGACGGCGGCAGGACAGCGCCTGCTGGACTACGCAAACGATCTCCTCGACCTTGCGGACGAAGCCCGTTCCGCTGTCGCCGACGCGAGCGGTACGGTTGCCGGTCGCCTGACGGTCGGCGGCCTGGAGACGCTTTGCTCGACACGCTTGCCGGCTTTGCTGGGGGAATTCCATCGGCGCCATCCCGATGTGGAACTGGACCTCAGGGCGAACGATAGCAGTGGGTTGCGTGCCGGCGTGACAAGCGGGGCGCTGAACGTATCGTTCCATTTCGGAGCCGTCCCGGCGGCGGCGCCGGAGCTGCGAAGCGAGCAGATAGCCGAGGAAGAGCTCGTCGTCATAATGCCGGCAAATCACCGGTTGGCCGGATATACTGCCATAAGGTCCGACGACCTGGCTGACGAAGCCTTCCTCGTCACCCAGCCCGGTTGCGTCTATAGGCGGATGTTCGACGAAACGTTTGCGGCAATATTGCCTGACCGTCCAAAACTCGTCGGCGAGTTCGCCAGCATGGGTGCGATACGGGGCCTTGTTGCAGCCGGCCTTGGATGCGCGCTGGTTCCTCGTCTCGTGGCTTCCGCGGCCGATGCCAATATCGTCGTGTTGCCTTGGGTCGGAAGCAGCCCGGTGACGCCGGTCACCATGGTATGGCGCCACCGGCGCATTCAAGCGCCGGTGTTGCGGCTGTTCCTCGCAATGGTTCGCGAAATTTGGCCATTGCTAGACCAGCCGCTGGCCACCATCGACATGAAGCACCGTTGCGGTGATGAAGCCGTTATGCATCAGGGACGTGATGGCGTGGGCAATGTCGGCTGCCTGCCCGATCCGGCCGACGAGCAGGCGCTTTGCCATGCCGTCCAGCGCAGCCGTCTTTCCGCTGCCGGCGACGGCATCCCAAATCGGCGTGTCGACCCAGCCCGGCGAGACGACGTTGACGCGGATCGGCGCCAGTTCGACGGCAAGCGCGTAGGCGAGTGAGCCAAGGGCCCCATTAACGGCTGCCACCACCGAACCTTTCGCCGCCGGACGATAGGCTGCGATGCCCGAGGTCAGCGTGATCGATCCCCTGGGCGTCAGACGAGGCGCGCCATGTTTGGCAAGAAGAAGCGGTCCGACGACCTTGGAATCCATCACTTTCCGCGCCAACGAGATGTCCATCTCGGGAAGCAATACATAGACGCCGGTGACGTCGGCGGCGGTCGAGACGATGTGGTCGAGCGTACCGACATCCTGGAACAGGCGTCGGACCTCGTCCTCGCTTGTGACGTCGGCTGCGATCGTCCTCAGCCTTTCCGGGTGAGGCAAGCGCTGCCGTGCGGCCGACAACCGGTCCTGGGAGCGGCCGACGATCGTAACCTCAGCGCCGGCGGCAAGCCGCTGTTCGGCCAGCGAAAGCCCCATGCCGGAACTGCCGCCAACGATCAGGATGCGTTCGTGTTTTGGTGTGGTTTCCTGGTTCATCTTGTCTCCATCAGGTAGCTCGCCGGGCATGACCACACGCGGCGAGAACCTGAGGCCTTGTCCCGCAAAGGCATGAGAGAAGGGAAACGGGAAGATACGAATGCTGCCATCGGAGATTCCGATAATGGCAAGGCCTTGGGCTTTCGCCTCAGCCTGAGACGCCTCAGCCTGAGACGTTGATGAAACATTCGCCGGTGCGATCGATGCGGTCAGCCAGGGATTGGTATAAACGCTGCGGCGCCTTGGGTCTGTCAGGGCGCATAAAAAAGCCGCCGACGAGCCTGCAGCTGCACATATCAAAAAGGTAGAATGGAGGTTTCTGTTGCCAGGTACCTCCGAACCCCGCCTAGAAGTGCGAACCACTAGGGCTTGAATTGAAGCTATCGCACCGCTTACGCGGCGAGACGTGCTTCCGCATAGTTGTCGTTGGCAACTATAAGTTTAGCCCGATAACGGTGGTACAATGCCGGGCAAAAGTACGATCTTTACACCTTCGTCGATCCTATTTCGCCCCCAGCAAAAGCCGCTCCTGAGCAGCGGTTTTTGGTGGAGGCGCCGGGTACCGCCCCCGGGTCCGAACGGCTTATTTCATCGCCTGTTTATCGCCATAGTCGGTCGAGCCGACGAAGCGAATATAGGGACTGGCGGTGGAAAATGAAAGGCCGGAATGCCACTTTCGTCCGTACCAAAGTGGATCATGAAGGGTTGACTTGCAGCCGGTCTCAACCGAAGCTTTGTGGCGGTGAGGAGACCTAGCGCATACTTGCGGCAGCGCGCCACAATCCTCATCAACCGGATCCCGTGGCGCCGACGAGGGGAAATTCGATGGCCGATTATCTTGCAGACGTAAAGAAATATGATGCGGCGGCGGATGCCGACGCGGTCGCCAAGATCGTCAAACATCTGGGCATCGCGCTCAGGAACCGCGATTCCTCGCTGGTGTCCTGCACCGACCCGGAGGAACTGAAGCGCGTCAGGAACAGCTGGGTCGCCGGCAAGCTCGGCGTCACCGACGGCGCCAAGGCAGATACGGCTATCGAAAAGGCCTGCAAGGCGATGGCGGCCGACAACAGCAAGAGCCGGGTGACGTTCTACTACCTTGTCGCCAGGGATCTGGGCATGCTCGGCTCGCTCTGAGCAACCTCGCCGCTGATGCTGGTGAGGCTTCTGCTGGAATCGTCTCGCTTTGCTGTGTTCGGCCGACGGTCATTCGGCTATGATGGCTGACAACCCGAATCGGACCGGAGCCGATGCGCCAGTATCTCGATCTTCTGAAGCATGTGCTGGAAAACGGCGCTGATCGCGGCGACCGTACCGGCACCGGAACGCGCTCGGTATTCGGCTACCAGATGCGCTTCGACCTGGCCCGCGGCTTTCCGGTCACCACCACCAAGAAGCTGCACCTGAAGTCGATTGTCCACGAGCTTTTGTGGTTCCTGGCCGGCGACACCAACATCAAATATCTCAACGATCACGGCGTCTCGATCTGGGATGAGTGGGCCGACGAGAACGGCGATCTTGGCCCGGTCTATGGCAAGCAGTGGCGGTCGTGGCCGGACGGCCATGGCGGCGTCATCGACCAGATTGCGAATCTTCTGAAGGAGATACGCAAAAATCCTAATTCGCGGCGGCTGATCGTTTCGGCGTGGAACCCGGCCGAGGTGGAGGCCATGGCGTTGCCGCCCTGCCACTGCCTGTTCCAGTTCTATGTTTCGGAAGGCAAGCTTTCCTGCCAGCTCTACCAGCGTTCGGGCGATATTTTTCTCGGTGTGCCGTTCAACATCGCTTCCTATGCTTTGCTGACGCTGATGGTGGCGCAGGTGACCGGATTGAAACCCGGCGATTTCATCCACACGCTCGGCGACGCGCATCTTTACTCGAACCATTTCGAGCAGGCGCGCGAGCAATTGCGGCGCACGCCCAAGGCGTTGCCGACGCTATGGATAAACCCCGAGGTGAAGGATCTCTTTTCCTTCCGCTTCGAGGATTTCCGGCTCGACAACTATTTCGCCGACGCGACGATCAAGGCACCGATCGCGGTCTAGCACCATAGCTGACCGTCCATATCGAAATTGCCTACTGCGGCTCCGCTCTTGGGCGTTGTCAGCATTCAACTTGATCGGCCGACGTCGACCTGACGCAATCCCTGGTCGCTGTTTTTATGCAATATTTCCTTCGGCCTCGATACCGCTGTATCCAACGAAGATTATCGCAGGCCAGGAAAACCTCAGCCCAGAAGACCGTCGCCGGTAAAGAGCCTTTCATTGTTATGTTCACATGGATATATCGATAGCGGCTTCGGGCGATCCGGGACGAGGAGAGTTTCATGCTGACGCGCAAGGGTTCGACGACGATTGCCAAAGTCGGTCTCGCCGCCATGCTGATGGTCGTGGTGCCGGCGGCCTATGCCGATGACAAGGTGGTCGTGTTTGCTGCGGCGAGCCTCAAGGAAGGGCTCGACGCCGTCAACAAGGCCTGCGAGGCCGACGTCGGCGAGGTGGCAACCATTTCCTACGCGGCGAGCTCGGCGCTGGCCAGGCAGATCGAAAGCGGCGCGCCGGCAGACGTGTTCATCTCGGCCGATCTCGACTGGATGAAATATCTTTCCGACAGGAAGCTGACCAAGCCCGAAACCGAAATGAAACTGCTCGGTAACCAGATTGTGCTGGTCGCGCCGCGGGATTCCAAGGTCGAGACCCGGATTGAAAAGGGGTTCGATCTTGCCGGCCTCGTCGGTGACGGCAAACTTGCCATGGGCGATGTCAAGGCGGTGCCGGCCGGCAAATACGGCAAGGCAGCCCTCGAATCGCTCGGTGTCTGGTCTTCCGTCGAAGGCAAGGTGGCGCAGGCCGAGAATGTCCGAGCCGCTCTAAAACTGGTATCGACCGGCGAGGCAGCACTCGGCATCGTCTACGCCACGGATGCGCATGCGGAGCCTGGCGTGAAGGTGGTCGGCACTTTCCCCGCGGGTACCCATCCGCCGATCATCTATCCAGTCGCCCAGCTTGCGGATTCGAAGGGCAAGGATATCCCGGCATTCCTAAAATGCCTGCAATCCGCCAAGGCTGGCGAACTCTTCAAGGGGCAAGGTTTTACCGTGCTCGCGCCGAGCAATTAGGGCAACGCGCTGACGTATGAACTGGCTGCTGGATCTTACTCCCGACGAATGGAACGCGGTCCGGCTGTCGATCAAGGTGGCGACCGTGGCGATGATCGCCAGCCTGCCGCCGGGCGTAGCAATCGCCCTTGTGCTCGCCCGCGGCCAGTTCTGGGGCAAGACGCTGCTCAATGGTCTGGTGCATCTGCCGCTGATCCTGCCGCCGGTGGTGACCGGCTATTTGCTGCTTTTGACTTTCGGCAAGCGCGGTCCGGCCGGGGCTTTCCTGGCCGAGCATTTCGGCATCGTTTTTTCCTTTCGCTGGACGGGCGCCGCGCTCGCCTGCGGGGTAATGGGTTTTCCGCTGATGGTGCGGGCGATCCGGCTGTCTATCGAGGCCGTCGACCGCAAAATCGAGGCGGCCGCCGGCACGCTTGGCGCCAATCCGCTATGGGTATTCGGCACGATCACCCTGCCGCTTATCCTGCCCGGCCTGATCGCCGGTGCGATCCTCTCCTTCGCCAAGGCGATGGGCGAATTCGGCGCGACGATCACCTTCGTCTCCAACATCCCGAACGAGACGCAGACGCTGCCGTCGGCGATCTATACTTTCACGCAGGTTCCCGGCGGCGACGCCGGCGCGCTCAGGCTGACGCTGATCTCGATCGTCATATCGATGGCGGCACTCGTGGCCTCGGAAGTGCTGGCGCGGCGTGTCGGCCGGCGGATGGACATCGAATGACGGTTCAGGTCGACATCAGCCACCGGCTTGGCGGTTTCGCCGTCAATGCCCGCTTCGAGAGCGCCGGGCGGCTGACTGCGCTGTTCGGGCCTTCCGGCTCCGGAAAGACGACGCTCATCAATTTGATTGCCGGGCTGATCCGCCCCGACAAAGGCCGTATCGCGGCCGAGGGCCGCGTGCTGGTCGATAGCGACGCCGGCCTGTTCGTGCCGAAACACAAACGGCGGATCGGCATGGTGTTCCAGGATGCGCGGCTGTTTCCGCATATGAGCGTGGGGAGCAATCTGCGCTATGGCCGTTGGTTCACGCCGGCTGCCGAGCGCTACGCGGATATCGATGGCGTGGTCGAACTGCTCGGCATCGGTCATCTGCTCGACCGGCGGCCGGCAAAACTCTCCGGTGGCGAGAAGCAGCGCGTGGCAATCGGCCGGGCGCTGCTTGCCAGTCCGAAATTGCTGCTGATGGACGAGCCGCTGGCGTCGCTCGACGAGGCGCGCAAGGCCGAGATCTTGCCTTATATCGAGCGGCTACGCGACGAGACGAAAATTCCGATCGTCTATGTCAGCCACTCGATCGCCGAAGTGGCGCGGTTGGCGAGTGACGTCGTGGTGCTGATGCAAGGCAAGGTCGCTGCTTCCGGTCCGACCGGAGCGATCATGCAGCGTCTGGATCTATTGCCGGCCGAAGAGCGCGGCGAGGGCGGTGCCGTGCTGGATACCGCGGTTCTGCGCCACGACGAAGCCTTTGGCATGACGGTGCTAGGCTCATTGGCGGGCGAGATCCGGGTGCCGCTTCTGGCAACGCCAGTCGGTGCGCCGGTGCGCGTCCGCATCCGAGCCCGCGACGTGATGATCGCCACCGAGCAGCCGGTTGGCCTCAGCGCGCTCAACATACTGCCGGGCACGATCGTGGCGATAGAGCCGGGCGAAGGGCCTACGGTCGAGATTGGCCTCGACTGCAATGGCGCAACTGTGCTTGCCCGCATCACCGAACAGTCGCGGCAGACGCTGGGGCTTCGGCTTGGTCGACAGGTCTTCGCCGTGGTCAAGACGGTGAGCTTCGACCGGGCGAATACCGGCGCCGGCTTGCCGGCCGAGGCGGATGGGTGAACGGCCGATGATTCGCTATATCGTTTGGGAATAGCGGTATCGCCGCAGAACTTGTAGAATAGCGTGACCGCGGAGGAGCAAATGCCGTCGCTGAGTTTGCGGATAAATCTCGATCCGGATGGCCGCATCGGGCCGGGCAAGATCGAGCTTCTGGAACAGATCGCCGCCTTCGGCTCGATTTCCGCCGCGGCGCGCGGCATGGAGATGTCCTACAAGCACGCATGGGATCTGGTCGAAGACATGAACCGGGTGTTCGGTAAGCCGCTGGTTGCGGCACAGACGGGCGGCAAAAAAGGCGGTGGCGCCCAGTTGACGTCGGTCGGGCTTGCTGTGATCAGCCGCTTCCGCGCCATCGAGCGGGCTGCGTCTTCAGCAGCGGCGGCGCATATGGAGGCGCTGCAGGCCGAGATCGACGCAGCGTGAACTCGGCGGAATTCATGCCGCGCTCGATCCCTGCTACTCCTCCGGCTCGCCCGGCTTGCGCAGCAGATAGGTGTCCATGATCCAGCCTTTTTTCCGGCGGGCCTCCTCACAGGTGCTCACGATCTTGTCGCCGACGTCGCCAATCCGGCCCGAGATGACGATCTCGTCGGGGGTGCCGAGGTAGGCGCCCCAGTGGACGGTGACGTCCTTGTCGTCCAGCGTGTTGAAGGCGCATTTGCCGTCCAGCATGACGATGGTGCTGCCGGCGTTTTCGGGCAGACCTTCCTCGGTGAGCCGGCGGCCGGTGGTGATCAAAATGGCGTCGCCGATTCGGTTCAATGCCATTTTGTGACTGGCGGCGAGTGCCTGGATGGCGGTGATGCCAGGGATGACCTCCAGCTCGAACGCGATATTGCCTCTGAGGCGCACGCGATCCAGGATGCGCAGCGCGCTGTCGTAGAGCGATGGATCGCCCCAGATCAGGAAGGCGCCGCAGCCATCTTCGGGGAGTTCGTCGCGGATCAGGCCTTCGTAGATCACGGCGATCGCTTCGTGCCAGTCGTCGACGGTCGAGCGGTAGGAAGGCGCCGGTTCGGCGCGCACCGGCAACTCGAATTCGACACGGCGGGAGTTCGGATTAGTGACGAAGCGGTCGCAGATCTGGTGGCGCAATTCGGCGAGGTCGCTCTTCTTGGCGCCCTTGTCGGGAATGAACAGCACGTCGGCCCGATTGAGGCCGTTGATGGCCTGGACCGTCATGTGCTCCGGATTGCCGGCGCCGATGCCGATGACGAGAAGCTTGCGCATGGGCGAACTCCTGCCCGATCGGAACCGGCGTGTCTAGACCGACACGACATGCCGGCAGGCGCCGGCGCATTTGCCGAAAGGCTTTGAAACGCCACATTGAACAGCTAGAGTCCTGTTGGCATTCTCGCCGGGGGAGTTTCCATGTTCCGTTACGTCTTGACCGCAGCCTTGGCGCTCTCGGCTACGCCTGCGCTCGCCAATGATTCGGTCGCCGAACTCGGCACTGGTGGGCTGATCCTTTCGCGCAGCGATGCGGTGGCGATGGAAAGCGAGGATCTCTACATCTCGCCGGAAAAGGTGACGGTCGACTACGTCTTCCGCAACAACACCGACAAGGATGTCAATGCGATCGTCGCCTTTCCGATGCCCGACATCGAAGGCGACCCCGAAGAAATACCGGCAATTCCGGAGGCGCAGAGCGACAATTTCCTCGGCTTCGAAGTGACGATCGACGGGGTGCCGGCAAAGCCGCAGCTCGAGCAGAAGGTGTTCGCGCTCGGCATCGACATCGGCGCTGACCTGAAGGCGCAGGGCGTGCCGTTCTATCCGTTCGGCGATGCGGCCAAGGCAGCGCTGGCAAAGCTGCCGCAAGCGGTCACCGACGACTGGGTCAATCGCGGCATCATCATCGAGGACACCGCCGACGACGGTTCGGGCATGAAGACCGTCTATACGCCGTTCTGGCAATTGCGCTCGACCTATTGGTGGCGCTCGACCTTTCCGGCCAACAGGGCGGTCCATGTCTCGCATCGCTACAAGCCGAGCGTCGGCGGCACCTCCTCGGTCAGCTTCTTCTATGACGGCCAGTTCCAGGGCCAGTATGCCGCCTACAAGACACGCTACTGCATGGACGATGCCTTCGAGAATGCCGTGCGCAAGGCAGCCAAGGACGATCCCGACGGCTATCCCAAATATTTCGAGAACCGCATCGCCTATATCCTGACCACGGGCGGCAACTGGGCCTCGGGAAACATCGGTACGTTCAAGCTGACCGTCGACAAGGGCGATCCGAAGAACCTGGTCTCGTTTTGCGGCGAAAACGTCAGGAAGATCGGACCGACGACGTTCGAGATGAAGGCGCAGAACTTCTACCCCGAGCACGACATCGACATATTGCTGCTGGAGCCATCCGATGGCGGGAACGGCGGCTGATGGATCTCGCGATTTATGTCGCCATCGCCGAGAACGGCGTGATCGGGCGCGAGGGTGGGTTGCCGTGGCGGCTTTCCACCGATCTCAAGCGGTTCAAGGCCGATACGATGGGCAAGCCCATCATCATGGGTCGCAAGACCTATGAAGGCATCGGCCGGCCATTGCCGGGCAGGCTCAACATCGTGGTGACACGGGACAGGGCATGGCGCGCCGAGGGCGTCGAAGTCGCGCATTCGATCGAGGACGCGATCGCGCTGGCGACGGTGCGCGGGCGCTGCATGGCCGGCGCCGACGAGATCTGCGTCATCGGCGGCGGGGAGATCTACGCTCAGGCGCTGCCGTTGGCTGATCGGCTGCACGTGACCCATGTTCTAGCCGCGGTCGACGGCGATGCCCATTTCCCGCCGATCGATCCGGCGCTGTGGCGGATCGTCCGCTCGCAAGACGTGGCGGCTGGCGAAAAGGACAGCCATGCGACACGCTATTCGGTTTACGAGCGGCGCCGCGACGTGCATTGAAGACGACAAAGCGTCGCGACAGGTTTAAATGGACCCAAAAGGCGGACAGTGGCGGCAGCCGATCGCGTTGAAAGCGTGCCGTCGCATCCCTATAGAAGAATAATATTGGATTTTGCGCCGGTGAGCCGGCGCTTGAGGGAATTCCAAGCGAAAGGACATTCATGCCCTGGAACGACAAGAGCGGCGGCGGCGGCCCGTGGGGCGGCGGCAACAATCAGGGGCCTTGGGGTCAGGGACCCAAGGGACCCAGCGGCCCGCAGGGCTCGCCTCCCGATCTCGAGGATATCATTCGGCGCGGGCAGGACAGGTTGCGGCGCGCGCTGCCGGGCGGCGGTGGCGCGAGCCCGGCCGTGTTCGGGCTGATTGCCGCGGCGCTGGTGGTGCTATGGGCGTTCAAGGCGGTCTACACCGTGCAGCCCGACGAAGTTGCGGTCGAGCTCAGGTTCGGCAAGCCGAAGGCGGAGCTCTCGCAGCCTGGCCTGCATTTCCATTGGTGGCCCATTGAAACGGTCGAGACCGCCAACATCGCCGAGCAGCTTGTCAGCATCGGCGGCGGCAGTTCCAGCGGCAATGGCCTGATGCTTTCCGGCGACCAGAACATCGTCAATGTGCAGTTCTCTGTGGCCTATCAGGTCTCCGACCCTAAGGCCTATCTGTTCGACGTGTCCGACCCGGACGGCATGCTGCAGCAGGTCGCCGAAAGCGCGATGCGCGAAGCGGTCGGCCGGCGCCCGGCGCAGGACATTTTCCGCGACGACCGGCAAGGCATTGCGGCGTCGGTGCGTGAGATCATCCAGACGACGCTGGACGGCTACAAGGCCGGCCTCAACGTCAACGCAATTTCGATCGAGGACGCCGCGCCGCCGCGCGAGGTGGCAGACGCGTTCGACGAGGTGCAGCGGGCCGAACAGGACGAGGACAAGTTCGTCGAGCAGGCCAATCAGTATTCCAATCAGAAGCTCGGGCAGGCGCGCGGTGCGGCCGCGCAGATCCGGGAAGACGCGGCCGCCTACAAGAACCGGGTCGTGCAGGAGGCCGAAGGCGAGGCGCAGCGCTTCATCTCGGTCTATGACGAATATGCAAAGGCGCCGGAAGTGACGCGCAAGCGGCTCTACCTGGAGACGATGGAGAGGGTGCTGAAGGATTCGAGCAAGGTCATCGTCGAGCAGGGCAATGGGCAAGGGGTGGTTCCCTACCTGCCGCTGCCGGCATTGCAGCAGAAGGCGCCGGCACCGGCCACCGGAGGAAACCAGTGATGGCCAACCGTCTTCCCGTCATTGCGGTCATCGCCGCGGTCATCCTGTTCCTGCTCTATTCGTCGGTCTTCGTCGTCAATGCGCGCCAGCAGGCGCTGGTGCTCAGGTTCGGCGAAATCGTCGACGTCAAGAACCAGCCGGGCATCTATTTCAAGGCGCCATTCTCCTTCTTCGATGCCGACACCGTGCAGCTGATCGAAAACAGGGTGCTGCGCTTCGACCTCGACAACATCCGTGTCCAGGTTTCGGGCGGCAAGTTCTATGAGGTCGATGCCTTTATCGCCTATCGTATCTCGGACCCGCGTGTGTTCCGCGCCGCGGTCTCCGGCCAGATCGAACTGGCCGAGGCCCGGCTGAGGACGCGTCTCGACGCCGCCTTGCGCCGCGTCTATGGCCTGCGAGACTTCGAGGCGGCGCTCTCGGAAGAGCGCGCCGTGATGATGCGCGAGGTGCGCGATCAGCTGAGGCCCGATGCCACCTCGCTTGGCCTGCAGATCGAGGATGTCCGCATCCGCCGCACCGATCTCACGGCCGAAGTTTCGCAGCAGACCTTCGACCGCATGAAGGCCGAACGTCTCGCTGAAGCCGAGCGGCTGAGAGCGCGCGGCAACGAGGCAGCGCAGCGGATCAGGGCTCGCGCCGACCGCGAAGTGGTGGAAATCGTCGCCGAAGCGCAAAAAGAGTCTGAAATCCTGCGTGGTGAAGGTGAAGCCCAGCGCAGTGCCACGTTTGCCGGTGCCTATCAGCGCGATCCGGCCTTCTTCGATTTCTATCGGTCGATGAATGCCTATGGCACGGCGCTGAACAGTACCGGAACGACGATGGTGCTGTCGCCGAATTCCGAGTTCTTCCGCTTTTTCCGCGACCCGAACAGCAAGGAAACGCCTGCGGCACCGGCGGCACCACCGCCTGCCGCTCCCGCCGCACCGGCGGCACAGCCAGGCACCGGCCAGTAGGGCCGGTGCAGGGGCGCCGGCGTAACGGAGGATTTATCCTCTGGCCGTAGCCATAGCCGCAAACGTGCCTTATTTCTTGCCAACATGACGCGGACCGGCATTTTTGCCGAAGCGGTTTTTTCAGAACACCCGGAGGCCTTTCGATGACATCCACCACCCTTCTGCGTGCAGCGAGGCGGACGTTCATCGCCGGGGCCGCTGCGCTTCTGGTCGGCGCCGTTGCCGTTCCCTCGTTCGTGGCGCCGACGATGGCAGCCGACGGGCCGCCCTCGGTTGCCGATCTCGCCGCCGGCCTGCTTGGCGCCGTGGTCAACATCTCGACGTCGCAGACTGTTAAAGGCACTGAGGGGCCGGGCGCAGTGCCGATGCCGCAGCTGCCGGAAGGCTCGCCTTTCCAGGACTTCTTCGACGATTTCTTCAAGAACCGTGGCGGCGACAAGGGCGGCGGCGGGCAAAAGGTGCAATCGCTGGGCTCCGGCTTCGTGGTCGACGCCGAGCAGGGCATCGTGGTGACCAACAACCACGTCATTGCCGATGCCGACGACATCGAGGTGAATTTCTCCGATGGGGTGACGCTCAAGGCGACGCTGGTCGGCACCGACACCAAGACCGACGTCGCGGTGCTGAAGGTCGATCCGAAAGGGCACAAGCTGACGGCTGTGAAGTTTGGCGATTCCAACAAGATGCGTGTCGGCGACTGGGTAATGGCGATCGGCAATCCGTTCGGTCTCGGCGGCACGGTGACGGTCGGCATCGTCTCGGCGCGCAATCGCGACATTAATTCCGGTCCCTATGATGATTTCATCCAGACCGATGCCGCGATCAACCGCGGCAATTCAGGTGGACCGCTGTTCAACAGCAGCGGCGAGGTCATCGGCATCAACACGGCAATCATCTCGCCGTCGGGCGGCTCGATCGGCATCGGCTTCTCGATCCCGTCGCAGCTTGCCACGGGCGTCGTCGACCAGCTTCGCCAGTTCGGCGAGACGCGGCGCGGCTGGCTTGGCGTGCGCATCCAGCCGGTGACCGACGACATTGCCGAGAGCTTGGGCATGGCGACCGCCAAGGGCGCGCTGGTCGCCGGCGTCATCAAGGGCGGGCCGGTCGACAACGGCACCATCCAGGCCGGCGACGTCATCATCAAGTTCGACGGCAAGGACATCCATGAAATGCGCGACCTGCCGCGCGTCGTGGCGGAGAGCCCAGTCGGCAAGGCGGTCGACGTGATCATCGTGCGCAAGGGTGTCGAGCAGACCGTCAAGGTGACGCTCGGCCGGCTCGAAGACGGCGAAAAGCTCGCCAGCGGCGGTGAAAACGGCAACACCGACCAGGACGACGCCGACAAGGCGCCTGCGGTTTCGACGGCTTCCGTGCTCGGCATGACGATCGGCGAGCTCAACGACGAGACGCGCACGAAATTCGGCATCGCCGCCGACATCTCCGGCGTCGTCGTGACCGACGTCTCAAAGGATTCGGCGGCGGCCGAACGCGGCATCCAGCCGGGCGAGGTGATCACCGAGATCGCGCAGGAATCGGTCGCAACGCCCAAGGACGTCATGGACCGGATCGGCGCGCTGAAGGAGCAGGGGCGCAAGAACGCGCTTTTGATGCTGGCGTCGAAGACCGGCGAGCTGAGGTTTGTGACAATCCGGATGGATTGAGTCCGGAAGAGCCTGCAACACTCTGATGTTGAAAGGAAAAGGGCGGCTAGCGGGCCGCTCTTTTTCTTGCCTGCCAGTCTGTGCGTGACAGCCTGTAGAAGACATGTCGCCTGAGTGCGGTGTGGTTGTCCGGAACACCTGGATAGTTGAAGTCGGAGGCGGGGTCGGCGATCATGCCCAGGCGCTCCATGACGGCAGTGGACCGGCTGTTATCCTTGACTGCGAAGGACACGATTTCGTAGAGGCCAAGTCTTTCAAAGCCATAGGTGAGCCAGGCTTCGGCTGCTTCGGTGACATAGAAGCGGCCCCAGAATTCGGGTGCCAGCCGCCAGCCGATCTCGATCGTGCCGGGCGGCAGGAATGGCAAATGATCCGTTCGGGTTATGCCGACGAAGCCGATGCATTCACCTGTGGCTGCGATCTCAGCGGCCGCGAAGCCGAAGCCGTCGCGATCGATAGCCACGCGCAACTCCTCCATCTTGGCGTCAGCCTGGGCGCGGTCGCGGCGAAACGGAAAGAATTCCATGACCAACTCGTCGGAATTGATGCGATGGAAGAGCTCGCGGTCACGATCTTCCCAGTTGCGCAGGATCAGGCGCTCGGTGCAGATCGGCGTCATTCGACAAATTCCTCCCGGCGATAACCCTGCAGATAAAGCAAGGCGGTGAGGTCGCCGTAGTCGATGCGGATCTTTGCCGCGGCTGCCACGGCCGGCTTGGCATGCAAGGCGACGCCGATGCCGGCAAGACGGATCATGTCGAGATCGTTGGCGCCATCGCCGACGGCAATGGCATCGGCAGGTGTCAGGCCGAGGCGGCCGGAAATCTCGATAAGGGCTTCGGCCTTGGCGGCGCGGCCGAGGATCGGTTCGGCGACCAAGCCGGTGAAGCGGCGATCCTGCTCGATCAGGCGGTTGGCGCGATTTTCGTGAAAGCCGAGCAATGCCGCGATGCGGCTGGTGAAGATGTCGAAACCACCGGAGATCAGCGCCGTCCAGGCGCCGCGGGCCGCCATCGTCTGGACGAGCGTGCGGCCGCCGGAGGCAAGCGTCAGGCGATTGTCGATGATGCGGTCGATGATTGCGGCATCGAGACCCTTGAGCAGCGCTACGCGCTCGCGCAAGGCCGGCTCGAATGCGATCTCGCCGTTCATCGATCGCGCGGTGATGGCGGCGACACGATCCTTGACGCCGATCTCGTCGGCAAGCTCGTCGATGCATTCCTGGTCGATCATCGTCGAATCCATGTCGGCGATCAGGATCTTCTTGCGCCTGTTCTCAGCCGGCTGGACGGCCACGTCGATCGGTTCGGAAGCAAGCGCGGCATGCAGGCGCGCCGTTATTTCGGAAGCGTCGGCGGTCTCCGGCAAGTCGAGCTCGCAGGCGATGTCTTCGGCCAGCCAGCGAACAGCGCTTGCGCCGACCGACCGCGAGGCCATATTCGCTAGCGTCGGCGTCAATGCGCGGCCAGCGGGATGGGATAGAAGCGTGGCGATCAGCGGCATCGAAAATTCCAGCGGACAGGCGGGCGAAGGCCGCCTGAAGAACGCGATCCTGATAGCCGGGCCGACCGCCAGCGGCAAGTCGGCGATCGCACTCGACCTCGCCGAGCGCAATGGCGGTGTCATCGTCAACACCGATTCCATGCAAGGCTATTCGGTGCTCGACGTGCTGACGGCGCGGCCAGGTCCTGCCGAACTCGCCCGCGTCCCTCACTTTCTTTATGGACACGTCGATCCGTCCACCGCCTATTCCACCGGCGCCTGGTTGCGTGATGTCACGAAGCTGATGGACGACGGCACGCTCTCGGAGCGGCCAGTGATTTTCGTCGGCGGTACCGGGCTTTATTTCCGGGCGCTCACGGAAGGTATCTCGGAGATGCCCGACATTCCGAAGTCGATCCGCGATCGCTGGCGCTACGAACTCCAGGAACAGGGCGCAGTGAGATTGCACCGCATCCTGTTGCGCGAGGATTCTGCGGCCGGCATGATGCTGAGGCCGACGGATGGCCAGCGCATCGTGCGGGCGCTGGAGGTGCTCGACGCATCGGGCCGTTCCATCCTGGAATGGCAGGCCGCGCGTGGCCGGCCGTTGATCGACAGGAGCAGCGCGCGCTTTTTCGTCATCGAGCCGGAGCGAGCGGCGCTGGTGGAGCGGATCGATGCCCGCTTCGACAGCATGCTGGACAAGGGGGCACTGGACGAGGTGAAGCAGCTTTCGGCGCTCGGCCTCGATCCCGACCTGCCGGCGATGAAGGCGATCGGTGTTCGCGAGCTCCAGGCCGCGCTGGCCGGCGCCATCAGTTTTCCCGAGGCCATCGAGCGCGCGAAGATCGCGACGCGGCAATATGCCAAACGGCAGACGACCTGGTTCAGGCACCAATTGGGCCCGGAATGGCGGAGATTGCGTCCGGGTGAGGGGATCGACTCGATGCCCTCACCCCCTCCTTCGAGCGCAACCTGAAAAGTCGACACCGAGGGGCCATTTCGCGTTGAAGTTGTCCAGGTTAACTGTCCGTAAGTTCCCGCATGCCATAAGATCGATAGGAACTTTCCAACGGGGAGCAGATGCGTTTCCACAAGGCGGAATCAGCCTTTTTCGTCTTTATTTTTGTGATCCTGGCCGCCGGCCTGGTGACGCTTTACGCCTATGGGCTCCTGCAAACCTTGGCCGCCGACATTAGCAATACGCCTTCGGAACTCGATGAAATCATCTATCTCAACAAGCTGCTGTTTGTGACCGGCGTGCTGCTGGCGACTGCGCTGTTCTTCGGCATTTTCTTCATCTACCCGCTGATCCGAAAGCAGGCGACGGAAGAAGGCAAGCTGCGTGCCATGACCGTTTCGCTCAGCGCGCGTTCAGAGACGCTGGAGCATGCGGCGCTCACCGACAGCCTTACCGGCATGCAGAACCGGCGCTACTTCGACGATGCGCTGAAGGAATATCTCGAAGAGTTCCGCCGCATCGAGAAACCAGTCGGGCTGATGATCCTCGACCTCGACCATTTCAAGCAGGTCAACGACAGCCACGGCCACGATGTCGGCGACGAGGTGTTGCGGGCGGTCGCCAACTGTCTCAAGGACATGACACGCTATCACGACGTGGTGGCGCGCCTCGGCGGCGAGGAGTTCGCGGTGGTCACGCCCAATATGGATGCCGAGCTGCTATCCAAATTCGCCGAGCGCATCCGCAAGGCGATCGCCAACATGTCGGTGCTGACAGGTAATGTCCGACTGAAAATCACCACCAGCGTCGGGCTTGCTGTCTGGGATCGCAAGGAAACCGCCGAGGAGTTCTATCGCCGCGCCGATCGCCAGCTCTATGAGGCGAAGAGGCAAGGGCGCAACCGCGTCTGCGCCTGAAATTCCGTCGTCAAATTCGTGATGTGGAAATTCGTGATGCTGGCCGTCTGGTATCCTTTTTTGCGTTTCCGGTGCACGCAGACCGACGTCACCCAGTCAAGCTGAGATGCTGCCTTTGTGGGGCTTGTCGGAAATAGAGGTGTTGCCGTGACTAAATCCGACCTCTCAGATCGTTATCGGGGCTATATTGCATGTCTAAACAAGCAGGATTGGCCAAACCTGGGGCGGTTTGTCCATGATGAAGTGACCCACAACGGTCGCAAGCTCGGATTGTCCGGCTATCTCGAAATGTTGGTGAGAGACTTCGACCAAATTCCGGACCTTTACTTCGACATTCAGCTATTGGTTGCCGATCCGCCTTATGTAGCGAGCCGGCTAAGCTTCGACTGCACGCCAAGGGGAATGTTCCTTGGGCTCGATGTGAGCGGGAAGAGAATTTCGTTTGCCGAGAACGTATTCTATGAGTTTCAGAGAGGGAAAATTCGCGAGGTGTGGTCAATTATAGACAAGACAGCCATCGAAGCTCAGCTGTAATATCTGCGAGCGCTGCCTAAAAGTCGCTCGGCTCGATCATTCTGGCGGACGCAGCCCGAAGGTCGCCGGCTTGAGGCCGTATCGCAAGTCGAAATCGTCGTTCCGCTGGGTGCGTGCGGCCGACGGCTTGCGATAGTCCGAATCGCCGGCCTGCCGGCCCGGATCGACGACTTCCGCGAAAGGCATTGCCTGCTGTGATTTCGGCATGTTGCGCAGCCGTTCGACGATCGCCACTAGGTCGACCTCGTCGCCGGTTTCGGACGGCAAGGCATTCTCGCGTTTGGCGGTGCCTGGGATCAAATCCTCGGAGAGTTTTTCGAACTTCATCCGCATCGTCGTCGCCACGCCTTCTCCGAAGGCGATGGCCTCGCGCTGGCCCATGGAAGACAGGAACGCCAGCGTCGAGGCCGAGGAATCGGCGATCGCCGAGCGGATGATCGCCTGGTCCTGCTCGTTGGCGAGCCGCATGGCAAAGAACGTCGAGCACTGCGACAGGATGGTCGGGTCGAGTTCGCCCGGGCGCTGGGTGACGACGCCGAGATAACAGCCATATTTGCGGCCTTCCTTGGCGATGCGCGACAGCGCGTGCCGCGTAGGCGCGAAACCGAGGCGCGGATCGGCCGGCATATAGCGATGCGCTTCCTCGCACAGGAAGAGCAGCCGCAAGCGGCCTTCGCTCCACAATGCCAGGTCGAAGGCCAGCCGCGCCAGCACCGAGCAAACGGAATTGACCACCTCGGACGGCATGCCGGCCATTTCGAAGCAGGTTACCGGGCGGCCGTGATGCGGCACGCGGAAAATGTTGCCGATCGTCTCGTGGATGGTGTCCTCGATCAGGCGCGAGTTGAACATGAAACGGTAGCGCGGATCGGATGCCGCCAATTCGATACGTGCCTTCAGTGACTTGAGGGTCGGGCGATCGTTCTTGCTTTCCAGCAATCCCATGCGCTCATCGACCAGCTTGATGAGGTCGGCAATGCGATAGGGCACCGGCGCGTCGGCGGTCAGCGCGTCGGTGCTGCGCCGTAGGTAGTTGCCGGAGTTCGGATTGCGGTAGAGGTTCTTGGCCGCGGGGATGAGATCGCGCAAGGCGTCGACCTCTTCCGGGACCGTCTCGCGGCCGCGAAACAGCACCTCGGCAAATTCCTCGAGCTTGAACATCCAGAAGGGCAGGTCGAGCGTCGTCGAATCGACCCTGACGCAATGTTCGGGCAACGACGCGGCGAACTCGTTGTGTGGATCGAGGATGAGCACGCGTAGATCGGGCCGGGCGGCGATCGACTTGCGCAAGAGCAGCGACACGGCGGTCGATTTGCCGACCCCGGTGGTGCCGACAATGGCGAAATGGCGCGCCAGCGTATCGTCGATGGCGATATTGGCGTCGATGGCCTCGTCCTGCGACAGCGTGCCGATGGTGATCGAATGACGACCGGCGAGATCGTAGACGGCCTGCAGGTCGCGGCTGCGGATACGATGGGCAATGGCGCCGATATGCGGGTAGGTTGTGATACCACGGTCGAAGATCGGCTTCGCGCCGGGTTCGGCACCGTCGCGCACCTCGCCGATCAATTCGATGCTGACCTCGATCGGATTCTGGCCCTCGCTGCTCCAGGCACGATCCGACTTGCCGATTTCATAGACAAGGCCGACGGTTCGTGATGTGCCGAGATTGATCGAGATCATCTTGCCGACGCTCCACAGGCCGGTGACCGTGCCTTCGATGTCGTCGGCATAGGCGCTGATGGTGGCGCGCGCGCCGTCGCATTGCACGACATTGCCCAGAATGCGCTTGTCGTTCTGCTCCGCCCTGCGCCGCTCCAGCAAAGTCGGTTCCCCAATGGAGGCTTCGCGTTCAACGAGCATGGACAGGCCGGTCCCTTTTTCCCAAGCGATGAGCCTAGGCGAACGGGGTTAAGTTGGGATGAGGCCGGATGGTGTAGCGGACATTAAGGAGTTTGCGAAAACTGGACGAAACGGTCGTTGCCTCGCAAAAAAATTTCGATATATTGGATTAATGGATGATATAGCGAACGATATATCCTCGACTATCGGCAGAAGGATACACACCGAAAGGGTGGCTCGCAGCTGGTCCCTGGCTGAATTGGCGGAGCGGTCCGATGTCTCGAAAGCCATGCTGAGCACGATCGAGCGCGGCATGACCAGCCCGACGGCGGCACTCCTCGTGCGCATTGCGGCCGCCTTCGGCATGACGCTGTCCACATTGATCGCAAGGGCGGAATTGCAGGGCGGTGGCCTGCTTCGCGAAGGTGACCAGCCGCTGTGGCGCGATCCGGCTACGGGTTATGTGCGGCGGCATCTTTCGCCGGTCTCCGACATGCCGCTCGAACTGATCCGGGTCCAGTTGCCGGCCGGCGCCAAGGTAAGTTTCCCGGCGGCGTCCTATGCCTTCATCAGGCAACAGATATGGCTGATCTCCGGGCGCATCGAATTCACCGAGGGCGACATCGTTCACAAGCTCGAAACCGGCGACTGCCTGGCGCTCGGCGCGCCATCAGATTGCGTCTTCCACGCTCCGGGGCCGGACGCCGCCGACTATCTGGTTGCGTTGGCCAGGCGCTGAGGTGAAGGCACGCCGTCCGAAACGCTCCGACAATGGTGGGCCGCCGCTCGACGACTATGACGGTCCGCCCTGGGGCAAGGGCGATCCCTATGTCTTTCTTGCCTGGCGGACCGCCCATGCCCAGGCATGGAAAGCGCCGAGCCGCGAGATCATGCTCATGCGGCTGGACAAGGCCGAGCGGCTGGGCCTGACCTATGAGGAATACACGCTCGAACTGCTGGAACGCGGGCGACATCTGCAAGAGGAAGACGCCGATCGCATCGCGGAAATCCGCCGGGCCAGGAAGCGGAAGCGGACCAGTCATTTCGACTGACGGGCGGCGAAGGGGAAACCACATGAGTTCGATCGAAATCAGGCCACTCAGCAATACTGACGGAACGCAAAAAATGCTGGCGGATCTGCTGATCGGGACAGTCGCTGCCGGCGGCTCGGTCAGCTTCATGCATCCGCTAGCGCCGGAGATGGCCGCGGCCTTCTGGAGCAAGTCGCTTCAGGCGGCCGCCAAAGGCAAAAGGGCGGTGCTTGGGGCTTGGAACGGCGAGGCTCTGGTCGGTACAGTCACCTTGCTGCTCGACTGCCCTCCCAACCAGCCGCACCGGGCCGAGATCGCCAAGCTGATGACCCGCCTCGATTGCCGCGGCAAGGGCATAGCAACCCGCCTGATGGAGGCGGCGGAAGTCGTTGCCGTGGAGAAAGGCCGCACGCTGTTGGTCCTCGACACGGCAAAAGAGGAGGGGGCTTCCGGCCTCTATGAAAAGCTCGGCTTCACGCTGGCCGGCGAAATACCGGATTATGCGCTGAAGCCGCATGGCGGGCTCACAGCCACCCTCATCTACTGGAAACGCATTGGTTCAGCCTGATCCGGCCCGTGCACATTCGCCGTTGACAGCGGCGTCAAACCAATTCTATTGTCCGCCACCATGAAAAAGGCACTCATTCTCGTAGGAAAGCGCGTGGGCGAGGCGGTGTAACCGCCGGGCGATGACCTCCCATGCGCAAGACACAGGCTCCCTCGGGGGCCTTTTTTATTGCCCGAAACACGACTAAACGACGAGCAATCGCCTGATGGCGAACAGTACGGGACCAGACCGATGAGCAGTGGACAGAATGAGCGGCGCGACATGCCAAGAACTGAAATGCCAAGAACTGAAATGACCGGCGCCGAAATGGTGGTGCAGGCGCTGAAGGACAATGGCGTCAAGCATGTTTTCGGCTATCCGGGCGGCGCGGTTCTGCCAATCTACGATGAAATCTTCCAGCAGGACGAGGTCGAGCACATCCTCGTCCGCCACGAGCAGGGCGCGGGCCATGCGGCGGAAGGCTATGCGCGCTCGACCGGCCAGGCCGGCGTGATGCTGGTGACCTCAGGGCCGGGCGCCACCAATGCGGTGACGCCATTGCAGGACGCGCTGATGGACTCGATCCCGCTGGTCTGCCTGACCGGCCAGGTGCCCACTTCGCTGATCGGCTCGGATGCGTTCCAGGAGTGCGACACGGTCGGCATCACGCGACCCTGCACCAAGCACAACTGGCTGGTGAAGGACGTCAACGAGCTCGCGGCAACGATCCACGAGGCCTTCCATGTGGCAACGACAGGACGCCCTGGTCCGGTCGTCGTCGACATTCCGAAGGACGTTCAGTTCGCCAAGGGTATCTATGTCCCGCCGCAGACGGCGCCGCGCACCAGCTACCAGCCGAAGGTCCAGGGCGACCTGGAAAAGATCAAGGCGGCGGTCGAGCTGATGGCCGGCGCCAGGAAGCCGATCATCTATTCGGGCGGCGGCGTCATCAATTCCGGCCCGGAGGCGAGCCATCTGCTGCGCGAGCTGGTCGACCTGACCGGCTTTCCCATCACCTCGACGCTGATGGGCCTCGGCGCCTATCCGGCGTCGGGCAAGAACTGGATGGGCATGCTCGGCATGCACGGCACGTATGAGGCAAACATGGCGATGCACGATTGCGACGTCATGCTCTGCATCGGCGCGCGCTTCGACGACCGCATCACCGGGCGGCTGACGGCGTTTTCGCCGAATTCGAAGAAGATCCACATCGACATCGACCCGTCCTCGATCAACAAGAACGTCCACACCGACGTGCCGATCATCGGCGATGTCGGGCGTGTGCTGGAGGATCTGGTGCGGCTGTGGCGGGCAACCGCCAAGGCCGACAAGAAAGCGCTTCACCCGTGGTGGGAGCAGATTGCCAAATGGCGCGCCCGCGATTCGCTCGCCTACAAGATGAACCACGAGGTGATCATGCCGCAATATGCCGTCCAGCGGCTCTATGCGCTGACCAAGGACCTCGACACCTACATCACCACCGAGGTCGGCCAGCACCAGATGTGGGCGGCGCAGCACTATCATTTCGAGAAACCGAACCGCTGGATGACCTCCGGCGGATTGGGCACGATGGGCTACGGCCTGCCGGCGGCGCTCGGTGTGCAGATCGCGCATCCGGATGCGCTGGTCATCGATATCGCCGGCGACGCTTCGGTGCAGATGACGATGCAGGAGATGAGCGCGGCGGTGCAGCACGAGGCGCCGATCAAGATCTTCATCCTCAACAACCAGTATATGGGCATGGTGCGGCAATGGCAGCAGCTGCTGCATGGCAACCGGCTGTCGCATTCCTACACCGAGGCGATGCCGGATTTCGTCAAGCTCGCCGAAGCCTATGGCGGCCACGGCATTCGCTGCGACAAGCCGGACGAGCTCGATGACGCCATCAAGGAGATGATCGCGGTCAAGAAGCCCGTCCTCTTCGACTGTCGCGTGGCGACGCTCGCCAACTGCTTCCCGATGATTCCGTCCGGCAAGGCGCATAACGAGATGCTGTTGCCTGACGAGGCGACCGACGAAGCTGTGGCCAACGCGATCGACGCCAAGGGCAGGGAACTGGTGTAGCCTGGTTCGAGGAAGCTGTGCGGAAACAGCGGATTAGCGCAAAAGTTTTAAATCGAGATTCATGTCATGAACGCACAGTTGCAACCGACCGGCTCGGCCTATTTCATCGCCAAGGAGACGGAAAAACCAGAGAACCACACGCTTTCGGTCCTGGTCGACAATGAGCCGGGCGTGCTTGCCCGGGTCATCGGCCTGTTTTCCGGACGTGGCTACAACATCGAGAGCCTGACGGTCTCGGAAACCGAGCACGAAAAGCACCTGTCGCGCATCACCATCGTGACGCGCGGCACGCCGCACGTGCTGGAGCAGATCAAGCACCAGCTCGAGCGCATCGTGCCGGTGCACCGCGTCGTCGATCTCACCGTGCGGTCGCAGGAATTTGGACAGGAGCGGCCACTGGAGCGGGAACTCGCGCTGGTCAAGGTCGCCGGCACCGGCGAAGCCCGCGTCGAGGCGCTCCGGCTCGCCGATGCATTCCGCGCCAGCGTCATCGATGCCAACACCGAGCATTTCATCTTCGAGATCACCGGCAAGGGGTCCAAGCTCGATCAGTTCATCGCCATCATGAAACCGCTCGGGCTCGTCGAGATCTGCCGCACCGGGGTGGCGGCGATGAACCGCGGCCCGCAAGGGATGTAGTCATCCAGCTTGGCTCTGTCTCATCGCTTTGCCACCGATCGCATTGATTTAGGGAAACGGCATGACCTTCGATGCATTCCTTGCTCTGCTGGTTTATGCCTTCGTGACCTCGGTCACGCCGGGTCCGAACAATTTCATGCTTCTGGCCTCGGGTGTGAATTTCGGCTTGGTCAAGACTGTGCCACACATGCTCGGCATCGGCTTCGGCTTCCTCGTGCTGTTGCTTGCCGTAGGCTTCGGGCTTGGCGCCGTGTTGACGGCCTTTCCGGTGCTGCATACCGGGTTGAAGATCGCCGGCGGCCTTTACCTGCTTTATCTCGCCTGGAAGATCGCCATGTCGCGGTCGCTCGGCGGCGAAGGCGAGGCGAAGGGCCAGCCGATGCGCTTCATCGAGGCTGCGGCTTTCCAGTGGGTCAATCCCAAGGCCTGGGTGATGGCGATTACGGCCATGGCCGTCTATACGAACCCGGAGCGCCCGTTTGTGTCCGTGGTGCTGATCGCGGCTGCGTTCGCCGTCGTCATGCTGCCGAGCATTTCGACCTGGGCCGGTTTCGGCATGGCGCTGCGCGGTTTTCTGGCGGATGCGGTGCGGCTCAGATGGTTCAACATCGCCATGGGCGCGATGCTTGCGGCGACGCTGTGGCCGATGCTGCGTTAGCTGCCGTTCTATTGTGCACTGCACATTAAATCTTCGTAATGACGGGTTTTGGCCCTTTTTCGCCTTCGGCATCCTCTATTATCTGGCAAAAGCGCGGCAAGAGGCTGCGAGTTGAGCTAGACTACGGCCACCGGATAGCGGCGTGTCGGATTGAGAGGCCTTTGTCGATGCGCGGAAAGATCGTACTTGCGGTGATCGCTGCAGCCTGCGTTGCGGCGGCGTGGCTCTATCTTTCGCCCAGCGCAATGAGCGATCTTCAGCATCTGCTGTCGGCGAAGCAGACGGCGGCGGACAAACCCGCTGCAGCGGCAAGTGCCGCGCGTTCGACTTCGGTGGTTGCCGCCACCGCCTCGACGGCCGATTTTCCGGTCCGGCGCTATGCCATCGGCTTCGTGTCCTCTCCTGCCGTGGTCAGCATCAACGCACGGGTGTCGAGCCAGATCATCGCAATCGCGGTCAAGGACGGACAGATGGTGAAGGCAGGCGACCTTCTGTTCTCGCTGGACGATCGCTCGTTGAAGGCGCAATTGGCACGTGATCAGGCGACGCTCGCAAAAGATCAGGCGCTGCTTGCCAGCGCCACGGCCGACCTTCAGCGGGCCAAAAATCTTGTCGCCAGGCAGGCCGGCACACAGCAGACCTACGATCAGGCTGTCGCCGCGCAGAAATCCGCAGCGGCCACCGTCGACGCCGACAAGGCAACGATCGATGCGGACCAAATCCAGCTTGGCTTCGCCACGATCAGGGCGCCGATCTCCGGCAGGCTTGGCGCGGCCAGCGTCGCCGTCGGTGATCTCGTCACCACCAGCAACGGCAGCAGCACGTCGACCCCGCTGGTGACGATCACGCAGGTCGACCCGTTGCAGGTGAATTTCAATCTCCCCGAAAGCGATCTTGCGTTACTGCACAAAGCGCTGGCGGCGCCGCAGCAAGGCGCGGTGACGCTGACCAAGGATGGCGACCCGAAGCCGATCGGCAAGGGAACGCTGGATTTCGTGGATTCCAGCGTGGACACGGCGTCCGGCACCATCGCAACACGGGCCAGCGTGCCCAACGCCGATCTTTCGCTGTGGCCGGGCCAATATGTCAATGTCGTTCTCGATGCCGGCATCATGCCGCAAATGACGTCGGTTCCGACGGTTGCCGTCCAGCCTAGCCAGAAGGGGCCGTTCGTCTATGTGATCAAGCCGGACAACACCGTTGAAATGCGGCCGGTGCAGGTCGCGCTGACAGAAGGCGCCAACACCGCGATCAGCCAAGGATTGAAAAGCGGCGAGCGTGTCGTCGTCGAAGGCCAGACCAAGCTGAAGAACGGCGCGGCGGTGCGCGAAGGCAAGGCTTCGACCGGCACCGGCGACCAGGCGGCTCCGAAGGTTGCCGAGGCTGACCGGACGGGCGGAACACAGCCATGATTTCCGAATTCTGCATCCGCAGGCCCGTCGCCACGCTGCTCATGTCGTTCGCTCTGGTTCTGGGCGGACTATTTGCTTACAAATTCCTGCCGGTGGCGGCACTGCCAAGCGCGGAATTTCCGGTGGTCAACGTCTCGGCCTCGCTGCCCGGGGCCTCGCCGGAAACCATGGCGACCTCGGTGGCAACGCCGCTGATCAAGCAATTTGCCACCATCGCCGGCATCGAGTCGATTTCGACGACCAACTCGCTCGGCTCGACCTCGATCGCCATTCAGTTCGTGCTCAACCGCGACATAGACGACGCCGCCGCCGACGTGCAGGCGGCGATCGCACGCACGCAACGACAATTGCCGCCGGAGATGACCAGCCCGCCGAGCTATCGCAAGGTCAATCCAGCCGACGCGCCGATCCTGCTGATGTCGCTGGTCAGCGACACCATTCCGCTGACCGATCTCGATGCCTTTGCCGAGAATGTGATTTCGCCATCGCTGTCGACAATCGATGGCGTTGCGCAGGTTTCGATCTACGGCCAGCAAAAATATGCCGTACGCGTCCAGATCGATCCGACGGCGCTCGCCGCGCGCGGCATCTCGATCGACCAGCTGCAGACGGCCATTGCCTCGGCCAACAGCAACACGCCGCTCGGCGTGCTCAAGAACAACAAACAGCAACTGACGATCACCGCGAACACGCAGCTGACCAACGCGGCGGGATTCTCCAACATCATCATCGCAACCAAGAACGGACATCCGGTGCGGCTCGGCGAGGTGACCCGCGTCATCGATTCGGTCGAGACCACAACGACGGCAAGCTGGTACGACGGCACCCGCGCCATCATCATGGCGGTGCAGCGTCAGCCGGATGCCAATACCGTCGACGTCGTCGACCGCGTCAAGGCGATGCTGCCTTCCTTCGAGGGTCAGATGCCGGCGGCGGCGAGCATCCAGTTGCTCAACGACCGCTCGACGTCGATCCGCGAGGCGGTGGACGACGTGCAGTTCACGCTGCTGCTCACCATCGCGCTGGTGGTGATGGTGATCTTCCTGTTCCTGCGCCGGGTGACGGCGACGGTCATCCCGGCAGTGGCGGTGCCGATTTCGCTCATCGCCACGCTGGGTGTGATGTACCTGTTCGGCTTTTCCATCGACAACGTCTCATTGATGGGGCTGACGCTGGCGGTCGGCCTTGTCGTCGACGATGCCATCGTCATGCTGGAAAATATTTTCCGCCATATGGAGGAGGACGGGCTCTCGGCCCTCGAGGCGTCGCTCAAGGGCGCGCGCGAGATCGGCTTCACCATCATCTCGATCTCGATCTCGCTGGTCGCCGTGTTCATTCCGGTGCTTTTGATGGGCGGCGTGATCGGGCGCATCTTCAACGAATTCGCGGTAGTGGTGACGGTCGCCATCCTGGCGTCGATGTTCGTCTCGCTGACGCTGACGCCGATGCTGTGCTCGCGGCTGTTGTCATTATCGAAAGCCGAGCAGAAAGCAGCGCATGGCGGGGACCACAGACAAAACGTCTTCATACGGGGCTACGATAGGCTGCTGACATTCTGCCTGCACCACAATTTCCTTGTCTTCCTTGTCTTCCTCGTGACCGCCGGGCTGTCGGTATGGCTGATCCAGATCTCGCCGAAGGGCTTTTTCCCGCAGGAGGATATCGGCCAGGTCTCAGTGACGACCATTGCGCGCCAGGATATTTCGTTTGACGCCATGGTGAAGCTGCAGGGGCAAGTGGCGGATGTCTTCACCCATTCGCCCTACGTCGCGCATGTCGGCTGGTCGGCGGGCAGTGGAAGCAATGCGCTCAACCAGGGCCAGCTGTTTGTGCAGCTGAAAGACAAGGACCAGCGACCGAACATCGACAAGGTGCTTTCGGACCTGCGGCGCCAACTTGCCAACGTGCCCGGCATCGAAACCTACATGCAGCCGGTGCAGAACCTGCGGCTCGGCGCGCGTTCTTCGGCGAGTGCCTACCAGCTTGCCGTGCAGGGCCTCGATACCCGCCTGACGAACGTCTGGGCGCAGAAGCTGACGGACGCGATGGCTGCCGACCATGCCGCCTTCACCGACGTTACCAATGACCTGCAGAACAATGCGCTTCAGGCGACGCTGGTGATCGACCGCGACAAGGCGGCGAACCTCGGTGTCGATACCGATACGTTGCGCTCCAGTCTCTATGGCGGTTTCGGCACCCAGCAGGTGTCGACCATCTTCGGCTCGGCCGACAGCTACGACGTGATCATGGAACTCGATCCGAAGATCGAGTGGTCGCCCGAGCGGATGCTGGCCATCAAGGTGAGAACGGCGAGCGGCAGCCTGGTGCCGCTCGGCGCGTTCGCCCGTGTCGATCGGACCGCCGGTGCTTTGACCGTCAACCAGCTCGGCCAGCTTCCGGCTGTGACCATCTCCTACAATCTGCCGCAGGGCGTAGCCCTCGGTGACAGCGTGAGCCACATCAATGCGCTGAAGGAAAAGATCGGCATGCCGCCGACGATCTCGACCACTTTCTCGGGCACGGCGAAGACCTTCCAGGATTCGCTTTCCAACCAGGGACTGCTGATCGGCGGCGCGATCCTCACCATCTATATCGTTCTCGGCATGCTCTATGAGAGCTTCATTCATCCGCTTACCATCCTGACCGGGCTTCCGTCGGCGGTGCTTGGCGCGCTGGTGGCACTGCGGCTGGCGGGGATGGACCTGTCGGTGATCGCGGTGATCGGCATCCTGATGCTGATCGGCATCGTCAAGAAGAACGGCATCATGATGATCGACGTGGCGCTCGAGCTCAGGCGCGAGGGGATGTCGCCTGTCGAATCCATCCACAAGGCCTGCCTGATGCGCTTCCGACCGATCATGATGACCACGCTTGCGGCGCTGATGGGTACCATCCCGATCGCGCTCGGCACCGGTGCCAGTGCGGAACTGCGCCAGCCTCTCGGCGTGGCGGTGGTCGGCGGTCTGGTCGCCTCGCAGGCACTGACGCTGTTCGTCACGCCCGTCATCTACGTCTATATGGAGCATTTTTCCGGCTGGCTGGTCAGCCTGTGGGCGCGGCGCCTGGGCGAGCCGATGCCGGTCGAAGCGGTCGACCAGCCGTCACTGTTCGACGAGGAGGAAGAACCAGTGCCGCAAAAGGCGGCAGCCGAATAGCGCTGGCCCAAGCCGTGGTGCTTGCGGCCGGGGGTCCGCGATCGTAATTTGACGCATGCCGCATAATCACCACCATGACAACGAGCTTGATCCTTTTGCGGTTCGCGTGCGCGCACTGGAAACGATTCTCACCCGCAAAGGCCTGATCGATCCGGCGGCGATCGATGTCATTGTCGACACCTACGAGACCAAGATCGGGCCGCGCAACGGCGCAAAGGTGGTGGCGAAAGCCTGGGTTGATCCCGCGTTTGCCGCATGGCTGAAGCGTGATGCGACGGCGGCAATCGAATCGCTAGGCTACACCGGCCGGCAAGGCGAGCACATGCAGGCGGTCTTCAACACGGCCGACACACACAACCTCGTCGTCTGCACGCTATGTTCCTGCTATCCGTGGTCGGTGCTCGGCCTGCCGCCGGTCTGGTACAAGGCGCCGCCCTACCGTTCGCGCGCAGTGATCGATCCGCGCGGCGTGCTCGAGGAATTCGGGCTGATCTTGCCGGCGACGACAACAATCCGGGTGTGGGATTCGACCGCCGAGCTTCGCTATCTGGTGGTGCCTATGCAGCCAAGGGGCACTGAGGGCTGGGATGAGGCACGGCTCGCCGATCTTGTGACGCGCGATGCCATGATCGGCACCGCGTTGGCGCGGGAGTCGGCATGAACGGGCCGCAGGATCTCGGCGGCCAGATGGGTTTCGGGCCGGTCGCGCCCGAACCGGACGAACCCTATTTCCATGCCGATTGGGAAAGGCGGGCGCTGGGTGTGACGTTGTGCGCCGGCGCCATGGGCGCTTGGAACATCGACGAGAGCCGGCACGCGCGGGAATCGCTGCATCCAGCGGATTATTATGCCTCCAGCTACTACCAGATATGGATCAAGGCGCTGGAGGTGCTGCTCAAACGCCATGGTTTCGTCAGCGACCGCGACCTGACCACGGGCGACGCAGTCGACCCGGCAGCGACACCCAAACGGGTGCTGAAGGCTAAAGATGTTCCGGCGGTGCTGGCCAAGGGCGGGCCTTGCGACCGGCCGGTCGCTACGCCGGCGCGGTTCAAGGCGGGCGACACTGTGCGTACGAAGAATTTCCATCCGACGGGCCACACCAGGCTCCCGCGCTATGCACGCGGCAAGCAAGGTGTCGTCGAGGCTGTGCGCGGCGGCTTTGTTTTTCCCGACACAAACGCGCACGGCCAGGGTGAAAACCCGCAATGGGTCTATACGGTGGCCTTCACCGGCAGCGAAATCTGGGGCGAGGGCGCCGACCCGACACTTGTCGTTTCGATCGATGCCTGGGAGGACTACCTTGAGCCGGCGTGAGACGAGCTCAATCGCCGCTATGCCGCCAGCCGGTGTCGAGGCGCCTGTGTTTGCCGAGCCGTGGCAAGCAGAGGCCTTTGCCATGACGGTAGCACTGCACGATAACGGGTTGTTTTCGTGGAGCGAATGGGCGGATGCTTTGTCGGCAGAGGTGAAGCGGCCGGGCGCCGCGCGCGACGGTCGCGATTACTACGAGCACTGGCTGGCGGCGCTGGAAAAGCTGCTGTCGGCCAAAGGCATTGCCGGCAAGAAAGACGTCGACACCATTGCCGCTGCTTGGGAACGCGCCGCGCACGCAACGCCGCATGGCAAGCCGATCCTGCTGGAGAACGATCCACAGCGGGTTCGGTAAGCTGCGGTCGCCTGGTTTGTTCTCTTTACGTTCCTGTTCGTCACTGATAATCCTGTCGCAGCGGCGCAGTTGCCGGCGATGAAATTGATGGTGATGGCGCTCACCTTGTCTTTCCCTCGCGAATCCGGTCTGTCGCGCTGATGGAATTCTCACCTCAACAGGACGAGGCGCTGAAGGCGGTGGCCGGCTGGCTGAAAGCCGGCAAGCCGCAGTTGTTCCGGCTGTTCGGCTATGCCGGCACCGGCAAGACGACGCTGGCGCGCTATTTCGCCGAGCATGTCGACGGCCAGGTGCAGTTCGCCGCGTTTACCGGCAAGGCGGCGCAGGTGCTGCGTTCCAAGGGCGCGGTCAATGCCCGTACCATCCATTCGCTGATCTACCGGCCGAAAGGCGAGGAATCGGTAGCTGACGAGGTGACCGGCAAAACCTCGATGTCGCCGACCTTTTCGCTTAACCGGCAAAGCCCGATCTCGCGAGCCAAGCTCGTCGTCATCGACGAATGCTCGATGGTCGACGAGCAGCTTGGCCGTGACCTGATGAGCTTCGGCACGCCGATCCTGGTGCTTGGCGATCCCGGCCAGTTGCCGCCGATCTCCGGCGGCGGCTTCTTCACCGACCACGAGCCGGACATTCTGCTCACCGAAATCCACCGCCAGGCGCGCGACAACCCGATCATCAGGCTGGCGCTCGACGTGCGCGAGGGCCGCGAGTTCATGCGCGGCGACTATGGCGCGGCGCAAGTGATCGGCAAGGAAGACGTCACCCAGGAACTGGTGCTGAAGTCGGACCAGGTGCTGGTCGGTACCAACCGCACGCGCCGCCGCTATAACCAGCGGCTGCGCGAGCTGAAGGGGTTCAACGCCGATTATCCGCAAGCCGGCGACAAGCTGGTCTGCCTGCGCAACGATCCGGCCAAGGGACTGCTCAACGGCTCGCTGTGGAAGGTGATGACCTCGTCGCGCGAGACGGTCAAGCCCGGCATCAATCTGCTGGTTTCGCCGGAGGAAGACGACCCGGATCGCGGCGTCGCCAAGATCAAGCTGCTCAAGGCGGCGTTCGAAGATCCGGACGCCGACATTCCCTGGCAGCAGAAGAAGCGTTTCGACGATTTCGACTATGGCTACGCGCTGACCGTGCACAAGGCGCAAGGGTCGCAGTGGAACGAGATCGTGCTTTTCGACGAAAGCTGGGCGTTCAAGGAAACCCGGCAGCGTTGGCTCTACACTGCTATCACGCGCGCGGCCGAACGGCTGACGATCGTCCGATAGGCCGCATCAGCGCTGGGTGATCGGGTTGGCGCCAAGCCATTCCCAAGCGGCGGCCTCGTCCTTGGCCTCGAAATGCCGGAGTTCGATAGGCACAGAGGCAGGCAGAAAGGCTCTTGCCTCGGCTATCCAGTTCGGCTCACCGACCGCGGCGCAGCGGCCGATATGCTCCACTGCATGAGCTATGCCCTGTTCGATCGTCTCGTCCGATACGTCGGTCCAGTCGACACCCTCATGATCGATCAGGTGCACCAGCACGTCGATTTTCGAGTGCAGCGCGTAGGCCGCTTCCAGCAATCCGAACAGGTTTTCGGCGTCGGCCGCTGCGACATGGCCGACGACATCGATGGCGAGGAGGTCTTCGCGATCGGTATCGATGCGGCGGATCGCCGGCACGGCATCGAGAAAATTCAACAGGGAACTCCTTGCGCTCGATTTTCTTCGTTCACCTTGGAACACCTGAAACCCTCTGTCTGTTCCGCTTAAAGGCGGTATAGATGCGCGCCGAGATCAGCCTGGAACCGTGCAAATGCCTGCAAAGCTTTCCGTCAACCTCAACGCCATCGCCATGCTGCGCAACCGGCGGGACCTGCCGTGGCCAAGCGTGACCGGGCTTGGACGCATTGCCCTTGCCGCCGGCGCGCACGGGCTGACGGTGCACCCGCGACCCGACGAGCGGCACACCAGGCATTCCGACCTGCCTGAGATCAGGGCGCTGATCGACGACGAGTTCCCGAATGCGGAATTCAACATCGAGGGCTATCCGACCGCGGAGTTCCTGGCGCTTGTGGAAAAGCATCAGCCCGAGCAGGTGACGCTGGTGCCCGACGACCCGGCGCAAGCGACTTCCGATCATGGCTGGAACTTCGCCGCCGAGGCTGCGTTCCTGACACCGGTTGTCAAGCGCCTGAAGAAGGGAGGCTTTCGCGTGTCGCTGTTTTCCGATCCTGACCCCGATGGCGTGAAAGCCGCTCGCGACACCGGCGCCGACCGGATCGAACTCTATACGGGTCCGTACGGCAGCTATCATTCCGATTCGGCAAAAGCGGCGAAGGAATTGGAGAAATTGGGAAAGACGGCGGATGCCGCACTGGCCGCAGGGCTCCAGGTCAATGCCGGGCACGACCTTGTGGTGAGCAATTTGCCGGCACTGGCCAGGCGCATCCCGGCATTGGCCGAAGTGTCGATCGGGCATGGGTTGACAGCCGATGCGTTGGAGTATGGCATGGCTGGAACGGTCAGGCGGTTTCTGAAGGCTTGTGGCTGGTAGAGAGAGGCGAGCCGATAGCCCTGCGTCCCCGGCATGGCAGCGCGCCCTTTCCATCCCCGCGGCATAGAGCACCGAACGTCTATGGGAGTGTCGTCCATGGCCCTTGCCAACGCTGGTAGCGAGGCAGAACCCATCGAGCAATCCAGCCACTCCACCGTCGAGCAGCACAGCACCAAGGTGCTGATGCTGGGCGCGTTGGGCGTGGTTTACGGCGATATCGGCACCAGCCCAATTTACGCATTTCGGGAAGCACTGCACGCGTCGTCGGGACCGGTCGCGCGCAACGACGTCCTCGGCGTACTGTCGCTTATCGTCTGGGCGCTGACGATCATCGTCACGATAAAGTACGTCGCTTTCGTCCTCAGAGCCGACAACAAGGGCGAGGGCGGCACGCTGTCGCTGATGTCGCTTGCGCGTAGTGCTTATCCAAAGGGAGCCCCGTTCATTCTGGGGATCGGACTCTGCGGCGCGGCGCTTTTTTTCGGCGACGCGATAATAACGCCCGCCATCTCCGTGCTTTCGGCTGTCGAGGGCCTGGAAGTGATGGCTCCGACGCTCGAAACCTTTGTCGTTCCGATCACTCTTGTCATCCTGGCAATGCTCTTTGCCGTGCAACGGTTCGGCACCGGCAGGGTGGCGGCCGTGTTCGGGCCGGTGACGGCAGCGTGGTTCCTGGCCATCGGCGCCGCCGGGGTCTACCATCTGCTTGACGATCCGTCGGTCCTGCTGGCGGTCAATCCCTATTACGCAGTCGCTTATCTGGCCAATACGCCCACCGGCGCTTTCGTCACGGTCGGGGCGGTGTTCCTGGCGGTCACCGGGGCCGAAGCCCTCTATGTCGATCTCGGCCATTTCGGGCGCAGGCCGATCGTGTTGGCATGGTTTGCTGTCGTGTTTCCTTGTTTGCTCCTCAACTATTTCGGACAAGGCGCGTTCGTTCTTGCCAACGGCGGCAAACCCACCAATCCATTCTTCCAGATGCTGCCGGATTGGGCGCTAATGCCCATGGTTGGGCTGGCCACGGCAGCGACGGTGATCGCCAGTCAGGCGGTGATCTCCGGCGCTTTCTCACTGACCCGTCAGGCGGTGCAGCTCAATCTGCTGCCACGTATCGAGGTGCAGCACACTTCCGAGATGCAGTCCGGCCAGATCTACATGCCGCGGGTCAATCTCGTGGTCGCGCTGGGCGTGATGTTGCTGGTGGTCGGCTTTGGCAGTTCGAGTTCGCTAGCTTCCGCCTATGGCATTTCGGTGACTGGCGAAATGCTGATGACAACCATCCTGCTGTTCGTGGTGATGCGGTTCCGGTGGAAATGGCAGCTTGCACTGGCAGCCGCGCTCACACTGCTGTTCGGCACGATCGATACCGGATTTTTCCTCGCAAACGTCGTCAAGATCCTCGAAGGCGGGTGGGTGTCGATCACGGTCGCCTGCGGCATGGGGCTGATCATGTCCACATGGATCCGCGGCACCCGCTATTTGTTCGACAAGACCCGCCGGAACGAGATCCCGCTGGATTTCCTCGCCGGCAATCTGCTGAAGAAGAAGCCGCATCTGGTGTCGGGCACCGCGGTGTTCCTGACCAGCGATCCGCTGAGCGCGCCGACGGCACTGATGCACAGCCTCAAGCACTACAAGGTGCTGCACGAGCAGAACGTCATCCTTTCGGTGGTGACGGCGCCGCAGCCGGTCGTGCCCGACAGCGAGCGGGTGAAGATGGAGACCGTCAACGAGCTGTTCATGCGGGTGACGCTGACCTTCGGCTACATGGAGCAGCCCAACATCCCGCGTGCGCTGGCGATCTGCCGCAAGCAGGGCTGGAAGTTCGACATCATGACGACATCCTTCTTCCTGTCGCGGCGCTCGCTCAAGGCATCGCCCAATTCCGGCATGCCGGTCTGGCAGGACAAGCTGTTCATCGGGCTGGCGCGCTCGGCGGCCGATGCAACGGAATATTTCCAGATCCCGACCGGACGCGTCGTCGAGATCGGGACGCAGGTGGCTATTTAAAACGTGTCCGTTGCGACATTCCAGGTAGTCTGCCGATGGGACTGGGTCTGCCAAGTCGTGGAGGACTCGCAATATCGGGACGGAGCCATTACGTGACGGCACTTGATATTGCAGCGCAGCAAGCGTAGAGCACCGCGCGCTTATCGGAGTGTCGTCCATGGCCCTTACCAATGCTGGTAACGAGGCAGAACCTGTCGAACAATCCAGCCATTCTGCGGTCGAGCAGCACAGCACCAAGGTGCTGATGCTGGGCGCGCTCGGCGTGGTTTACGGCGACATCGGGACCAGCCCGATCTATGCATTCCGAGAGGCGTTGCATGCATCAGCCGGTGGCAATGTCGCCAACCGTGGCGACATCCTGGGCGTACTCTCGCTGATCATCTGGTCGCTGACGATCACCGTCACCATCAAATACATCATGTTCGTGCTCCGTGCCGACAATCGAGGCGAAGGCGGGGTGCTGTCGCTGATGGCGCTGGCGCGCAACAGTTTTCCGACGCGCTCGGCGGTGATCCTCGGCATCGGCATCGTCGGCGCGGCGCTTTTTTTCGGCGACGCGGTCATTACGCCGGCGATCTCGGTCCTATCAGCGGTCGAAGGCATGAATGTCGTCACGCCGACATTTCAGCCCTATGTGGTGCCGCTGACACTGGCCATCCTGGCGATCCTGTTTGCGGTACAGCGGTTCGGCACCGGCGGCGTAGGATTGGTGTTCGGGCCAGTCACGGCGCTATGGTTCCTGGCCATCGGCCTTTCCGGCATTAACCACATCATCGCCGATCCGGAAATCCTGCTGGCGATCAGCCCGCATTACATCGTGTCGTTCCTGGTCAACTCGCCCGACGTCGCCTTCGTCACGGTTGGTGCGGTCTTCCTCGCCGTCACCGGCGCCGAGGCGCTCTATGCCGATCTCGGCCATTTCGGCCGCAAGCCGATCGTCCTCGCCTGGCTGGCAATCGTGTTCCCTTGTCTATTGCTCAACTATGTCGGGCAAGGCGCCTTCGTGCTGGCAAATGGCGGCGTTGTCGGCCATCCCTTCTTTGAGATGAACCAGGGCTGGACGCTTATTCCGATGGTCGTGCTGGCGACGGCGGCGACCGTCATCGCCAGCCAGGCGGTGATCTCCGGCGCTTTCTCGCTGACCAGGCAGGCGGTGCAGCTCAACATGCTGCCGCGTTTCGTCATCCAGCACACGTCGGAAAAACAGTCGGGCCAGATCTATCTGCCGCGCATCAACCTGATGCTGGCGCTGGTCGTGATGTTGCTGGTGGTCGGCTTCGGCGAATCCAGCCGCCTGGCCTCGGCCTACGGTATTTCGGTGACCGGCAACATGCTGGTGACGAATGTGCTGCTTTTTGTTGTGATGACGCGCATCTGGAAATGGCCGCTTGGCGTCGCGATCGCCTTGATGGCCGTGTTCGCCTTCGTCGATACCGGCTTCTTTGCTGCCAACATAGTCAAGGTGTTTGAAGGTGGCTGGGCATCGCTTGCCATCGCCGCAGTTATCGTGATGACTATGTGGACATGGATCCGCGGCAGCCGCTATTTGTTCGACAAGACGCGGCGAAACGAGATCCCGCTGGATTTCCTTGCCGGCAATCTGCTGAAGAAGAAGCCGCATCTGGTGTCGGGGACCGCGGTGTTCCTGACCAGCGATCCGCTGAGCGCGCCGACGGCACTGATGCACAGCCTGAAGCACTACAAGGTGCTGCACGAGCAGAACGTCATCCTTTCGGTGGTGACGGCGCCGCAGCCGGTCGTGCCCGACAGCGAGCGGGTGAAGATGGAAACGGTCAACGAGCTGTTCATGCGGGTGACGCTGACCTTCGGCTACATGGAGCAGCCCAACATCCCGCGTGCGCTGGCGATCTGCCGCAAGCAGGGCTGGAAGTTCGACATCATGACGACATCCTTCTTCCTGTCGCGGCGCTCGCTCAAGGCATCGCCCAATTCCGGCATGCCGGTCTGGCAGGACAAGCTGTTCATCGGGCTGGCGCGCTCGGCGGCCGATGCAACGGAATATTTCCAGATACCGACCGGACGCGTCGTCGAGATCGGGACGCAGGTGGCTATTTGAACAAATGGTCGTGCCCTTCGAAGGGCACGACCATTTGTCAGGCTCAGCTCACCAGAGCCGCCTTGTTTGCCTCAAGAAATTGCTTCAGCGGCCGCGGCTTCCTGCCGGACAGCGTCTCGACCGCGTCGGTCACCATGCTGATGCGGCCGGAGCGGGTGTTGGTGTCGAAGGAAACGATGACCGGGGCGAAACCTTCGGGAACGCCGGCTGCCTTCAATCCCCCGGTGAGCGCTTCGTCCGAAAGCTGGACGACCTCGATCGGCTTGCCGGTAACTTCGGTGACGAGGGCCGCGATTTCAGCGACCGTATAGGCCTGCGGACCCGTCAGCGTGTATGTCGTGCTTTCGGTTGCCCCCGATGCGAGACCGGCGGCGATTGCCGCGGCCATATCGTCGCGCGCGCCATGGGCAATACGGCCGTCTCCGGCGGATGTGTACCACTGCCCCGAGGCGATGGCGTGCGGCAGCGCCATGAACAGGTTCTCCTGGTACCAGCCGTTGCGGAAGATGGTGTAGGGAATGCCGCTCGCCTTGATCGCCTGCTCGGTGCCGTGGTGATCGGGCGCAAACAGCACCGGCGATCCTGGCTCCGGATTGGGCATCGATGTGTAGAGCAGATGCGAAACGCCGGCGCTTTTTGCGGCCACGACCGCGGTCTCATGTTGCTTCAG
The DNA here is from genome assembly GCF_040322115.1 of Mesorhizobium sp. M0195. NCBI lineage: Bacteria > Pseudomonadati > Pseudomonadota > Alphaproteobacteria > Hyphomicrobiales > Phyllobacteriaceae > Mesorhizobium > Mesorhizobium sp. M0195. The sequence goes on from NZ_JAMYSV010000006.1 coordinate 195,350, forward strand.
GCGCTTGCCCGGAAGGGCAAGCTCGTTTGTCGAAATGATCAGAACTCTGTCGGCGCCGGTAAATGCACTGGCCAACGATGCGGTGTCGTCGAAGTCGGCCGCCCTGAGAGTGACGCCGCGCGCTGCCAGATCGGCCAGATTTTCCGGATTGCGGGTGGCGGCGATGATGCGCTGAGGGGAGATCTTGAGCGTGTCAAGCAGATGATTGATGACGCCGCGGCCAAGCTGGCCGGAGGCGCCGGTGACAAGAAGGGTGTCGGTCATGAAGGGTCCTGACGTTGCGCCGGAGCGGCGGGTGCATATGTTAGTCTCAAAAAGAGACCAGCACTAAAATAGGAATTGACCCATCCTCGTAAAGAAGGCAGTTTTGCGGGAGGTAGGCACACCCAGGGAACCAGCCATGGACGGCAAGATCGTCAATCTGAGATCGAAGCTCGAGATCTACAAAGCAGGCAGCGGTGGCGGAAACCTTGCGGATTGTCCGGTTCGCGACGTGATCCAGGGGATCAGCAACAAATGGAGTTCGCTGCTGATGGAAGCCTTGGCCGAGAAGCCGTACCGCTTCGGCGAGTTGCGGCGCCTCGTGCCCGATATTTCGCAGCGCATGCTCACCCAGACGTTGCACGATCTTCAGCGCGACGGCTATGTCCATCGCCAAGTGTTTCCGACCAAACCGCCGAGCGTCGAATACAGCCTCACCGATCTCGGGCGCTCGATGTTTGGACCCTTGCATCAGCTGATCCAATGGGCCGAGCTCAATCACAGCGCTGTACGCGAGGCGCGGAAGGTTTTCGATGCTGCCGAAGGCTGAGCCTCCAGGCCGAGACGGCGGCTTGATTTAGCGACAGCGCTGAAGGATTGTCCGGCCTGGGTTGGGCGGGCAGATGGGCAATTCTCTGGACATCGCGATTGCCGGCGCCGGGCCGGCTGGACTTGCCGCCGCGCTCTATCTCAAGCGCGCCGGACATAGGGTCACGATCTTCGAGCGCTTCGACCAGCCAAAACCGGTCGGGTCCGGGCTGATCCTGCAGCCGACCGGGCTGACGGTGCTTGCCGATCTCGGCCTGCTCGAAGACATTCTGGCGCTGGGCTGCCGCATAGACCGCCTGCATGGTGCAGATGCCAAGACCGGCCGCACAGTGCTCGACGTCCGCTACGATGCCTGGCGTGGCGGCCGTTTCGGGCTGGCGGTACATCGCGCGGCTCTGTTCGGCGTGCTTTTCCGCGCCGCCCGGCGCCAAGCGATCCACATCGAGACAGGTATCGAGCTTGAGACGCTGGAAACCGGCGAACGGGCAACATTGATCTGCGGCAACGGACGACGGATGGGGTCGTTCGACCTGGTAGTGGATGCCAGCGGTTCACGCTCCAAACTGCGGCGGTGCGTGAACAATCCGGGCGAACCGCGATCGCTCGCCTATGGCGCTTTCTGGGCATCGCTTGGCTGGCGCGGCGAGGGTTTCGACGAGCACGCGCTGCTGCAGCGCTACGACAGGGCAAGCGTGATGATCGGCGTGCTGCCAATCGGCCGGCCCGAGCCGGATGCCCAGAAGATGGCGGCATTCTTCTGGAGCCTCAAGCCGGCGGATGCCGAGTACGTCTGGGCGGCAGGTCTCGAGGCATGGAAGGCGAGATTGGTCGGGCTGTGGCCTGAATGCGCGGCCTTCATCGACCAGATCGACAGTTTCGAGCAGCTTTCGCTGGCGCGCTATGGCCATCACACGATGAAGACGCCAGCCGGACGGCGATTGGCTGTTATCGGCGATGCGGCCCATTCAACGAGCCCGCAGCTCGGCCAGGGCGCGAACATGGCGCTGCTCGATGCAGCCGCGCTCAACTACGCACTCATAGGAACGGACCGTGTCGATACTGCACTGGAGGCCTATGTCCGGACGCGGTGATGGCATGTGCGGGTCTTCCAGGCGCTGTCGCTGGTGCTGACGCCGTTTTATCAGTCGGATTCGATTGTGATGCCGTTCGTCCGCGACAGGCTGGTGGCGACGCTGGCAAAAGTCCCGCCGGCGCCGCAGTTTCTTGCTTCCATGGTTACAGGAACGGTGATCAATCCATTCAAGCCGATAGGGCTTGCGGAAGCGCTATGGCCGGATCGCCTTGGCGGGTGATTTCGGAAAGGTGCGAACCCTTAGCCTGCAAGAATGCATGGAGGCGTTGCGGATAGTCGGGAGCGACCGCGCCCTTCACGGATGGGCGTATGCGCAACGCCTCGCGCCATACCTGGACATGCGGCTTTCCGTCCAGGATGCCGAAATCGCCGATCCGGTCGAAGACGTCGAAATAGCGGAAAATCGGGCCGTAGACCGCGTCGACCAGTGAAAAGCGCTCGCCGTCGAAGCATGGCCCAGCCGCGCCATTGGCCCGTTCCACTTCCAGGCGATCGAACATTGCCGATAGCGTCTCGCTTTCAGCGAGCAGCGCGGCTTCCGTAGGCGCTGAATAGAAGCGGCCGATGGCATTGAGGATTGCCGAGCCGAACTCGATCCAGGCGCGATGCCGGGCACGGGCATAGGGGTCGGTGGGATGCAGTGGATTGGGCTGGGTTTCCTCGAGGAATTCGAGGATGACCGCCGATTCGAAGATCACCGTTTCCTGGCCGTCATGCTCAACGCGAAGCAGCGGCACCTTGCCGAGCGGTGATATCGCCTTGAACCAGGCAGGCTTGTTGGCGAGATCGACCGTGATGCGTTCGAACGGCACGCCCTTTTCGCGAAGTGAAATCGCCGCGCGCTGCACATAGGGACAAAGATGGTGGCTGACGAGGATGAGCTTACCGGTCATCTCACTCTCCCCAGACATAGTTCAAGGCGCCGTCCTGGACGCGGGTGGAGAGGAACATCAGGCGGGAGCCCTTCGGCGCCGGGCCTTCGAGGCGATCACCGTTCGCCATGTCGAACGAGGCGCCGTGCCACTGGCAGATGAGCTTGCCGTCCTTGCAGTCGAGCGGGCCACCGAAATGCAGGCAGACGTTGGCGGCAGCGCGGATACGCTCGCCGCTGCGGTAGACATGGACCTCGCGGCCGAAGAACGGAGCGATCAGGCTGCCTGTTTCCGGAACGTCGGCGATCCTGCAGATTTCATACTTCATCGGAATTTGCCTCTCACGATTGATGCGACTGCATCTATATAGATGCATTTGCATCGATCGTCAAGCTTGATGCAATTGCATCTATCCCCTATGATGCAATCATGACCGGGATTCCTACACCTCCAGCAATCAAAGCCTGGGCCCGCCTGATGCGGGTTTCGCGCCAGTTGTTGGAACGAGCCGAGGACGCGCTGAAGGACAGTGGCCTGCCGCCGCTTGCGTGGTACGACGTCCTGCATGAGCTTGCCGAGGCGGGCGAGGGCGGATTGCGGCCGTTCCAACTCACCGAGCGCACCCTGTTTGCGCAGTATAACATCTCCCGGCTGCTGGCGCGGCTGGAAGCCGACGGGCTGGTCGAGAAGCTTCCCGTTGCCGATGACGGCCGCGGGCAAACCGTCCGTGTCACCGACAAGGGGCGCGAGACGCGTCGCCGCATGTGGGCTGTCTACGGCCGCTCGATCGCGGAGTTGGTCGGCTCCCGGCTTTCCAATGATGAGCTCGATGCGCTGTCAGCTCTGCTTGGGCGCCTGCGAGTTCCGCCCGCCCTGGAGTGACACGCCTTCATGGCGAAGATGCGCCGATTTGCGAGGTCAGGCACTGCCCCAGAGGAATGCCAATGTCGCCAGAACGCCAAGCCCGACGCGGACCATATGCAGATTGCCCCATTTGACGATCAATGTCCGAGCTTCAGGATTGATGGTGTTCGCGTCCATCGCCTCCAGCAACCTATTTGCCGGCATCATCACCAGCAGCGTCCATGGCCAAGGCAGGATGATCAGCACGGCGCCGGCCAGATAAGCGAAATTGTCTGTCAGCCACCACGCGACGAGGCCTAGAATACAGGCGATGACGGCGATCGAGGCCTGCATGGCGGCGCCGCGCTTGTAGGAAGGCTGCCATTCCTGCAGCAATGCTTTGTCCTCGAGGCGAAGCCGCGCCGGCTGTTCGGCGACGCTGACGTAGATAGCCGCGCCTGCGAACACTGCGGTAACGGTCAAGGCAAGCAATCCGGCGAGCATGATCCGCGTCTCCCGTGATGCCCAGCATGGAGCAAGCTACAGAAATAAAGACTTGCGCCGGGTCGGGCAATACGCCATAAAGCCGAACCGTAACGTACGGTACGCTATCGAGCTCCTATGTGAACTGCGGGCGAGTTCGCCTCCTGAGAGAAAGACCGTGTTGCACGCTGTGACCGACATCGACGCCAGCGAGACGCTGACGGAGCGGCAGAAAGCCGTGCTCGACGCTGCCCTTCGCCTGCTGGTCGAAGAGGGCGATCAGTTGACCATGACCGCCGTGGCGCGGCGGGCGAGCTGCTCTAAGGAGACGCTCTACAAATGGTTCGGCGATCGCGACGGGCTGTTGACGGCAACGGTGCAATGGCAGGCGTCCAAGGTGCGGGTAGTGCCGGTTGATCGCAAGGGGCTCGACCTTGCTTCGCTGACGGCGAGCCTCGAACGCTTCGCTTCGGACTGGCTCAAGGTAATTTCGAGCGACACCTCGATCGCGCTGAACCGGGTGGCGGTCGGCCAGGCTAGTTCGGGGAAAGACGATCTCGGCGCCATCGTGCTGGAGAACGGCCGCTTCGCACTGGCCAGGCGCCTTAAGCCGGTGCTCGAGGCAGGCAAGGAAGCTGGTTTCCTCGAGTTTTCCGATGCTGAGACGGCGTTCCGCACCTTTTTCGGGCTGGTCGCCCGTGACGTGCAGATCCGCCTGCTGCTTGGCGACCGGCTGGAATTGACTGATGCGGCGATCGGCGGCGATGCCGTCCGAGCGACGCAGCAGTTTCTCGCTCTTTACAGGGCAAAAACCGGGCCGCGAGGCCTCTGAATTCAAAACGGGAAGGAAGAAAAATGCGTGTCTATTACGATCGCGATGCCGATCTCAACCTGATCAAGGGCAAGAAGGTCGCCATCATCGGCTATGGCAGCCAGGGCAGGGCGCATGCGCTCAACCTCAAGGATTCCGGCGTCAAGGACATCGCCATCGGCCTCAAGGCCGGCTCGGCGACCGCCAAGAAGGTCGAGGCCGACGGGCTCAAGGTGATGAGCGTGGCCGATGCCGCCAAGTGGGCCGACCTGATGATGATGGCCACGCCCGACGAGCTGCAGGCCGACATCTACAAATCCGAGATCGCGCCGAACATCCGCGATGGCGCAGCGATCGCCTTTGCCCACGGCCTCAACGTTCATTTTGGCCTGATCGAGCCTAAAGCCTCGGTCGACGTCGTGATGATCGCGCCGAAGGGGCCCGGCCATACGGTGCGCGGCGAATACCAGAAGGGCGGCGGCGTGCCGTGCCTGGTCGCGGTCAACCAGGATGCTTCGGGCAATGCGCTCGACCTGGCGCTCTCCTACGCCTGCGGCGTTGGCGGCGGCCGTTCGGGCATTATCGAGACCAATTTCCGCGAGGAGTGCGAGACCGACCTGTTCGGCGAGCAGGTTGTGCTGTGCGGCGGTCTGGTCGAATTGATCCGCGCCGGCTTCGAGACACTGGTGGAAGCCGGCTACGCGCCGGAAATGGCCTATTTCGAGTGCCTGCACGAGGTCAAATTGATCGTCGACCTGATCTACGAAGGCGGCATCGCCAACATGAACTACTCGATCTCGAACACCGCCGAATGGGGCGAATACGTCTCGGGCCCGCGCATCATCACCGCCGAGACCAAGGCCGAGATGAAGCGCGTTCTGAAGGATATCCAGACCGGCAAGTTCACCTCGGAATGGATGCAGGAATACCGCGCCGGCATGTCGCGCTTCAAGGGCATCCGCCGCAACAATGACAGCCACCAGATCGAGGAAGTCGGCGCCAAGCTGCGCGCGATGATGCCGTGGATTTCCAAGAACAAGCTGGTCGACAAGGCCAAGAACTGAAGGAAATCCACATTCGTTTCGTTGCGCGTCCTCAGGCTTCGCCCTGCGGGCGCGCGGGGGATTTCCAAGAACGAGCTGGTCGACAAGGCCAAGAACTATCGCAATTTCATTGCCGATCAAGAAAGGCCGGCGGAGCGATCCGCCGGCCTTTTTCGCATAAAGATTGTGTGGTTCCCACGCTTGTGGACAGGCGCATTATCCTCATCACCGTGGTATGCCTGTGCGGGGCATGGCACAGAAGTGCCAAAGGGGGCTGAGACTTGGAACTCAAATTTCTGTTGGTCGGGTTTGCCTGCGCGGTTGCCGGCATGCTCTCCCTCGTCACGTTCCTGAAGTGGTGGGAGGTGAGGGCGGTCAGCCGCTGGTCTCCGACGCCGGGAAAGATCGTCTCGTCGCGTGTCGAGGCTCGCGAGGTGACCAGTTCGGGATCCGGTTCGGACAGCAGAGGGTCGACCGAGATGCGCAACTTCCCGGCGATCACCTTCGAATACAAGGTGAACGGCAAGAAGTTTCGCAGTTCGCACTACAGCGTGCAGGAGAACCTTGGAAACTTTGCCGTGACGGAAACCCTTGCGAAATTTCCAAACGGGGCTGGCGTAACCGTCTTCTACAACCCGGCCGATCCAGCCAAGGCCGTGATCGAACGCACCATGCCCGAAGGTTCCTTCAAATTCATGGTCCAGCTTTCGGCTGGGCTGGTGGTTGGCGCGCTGGTATTGGTCTTCTCCGTCGGCGGCGCCCTGGAAGCGATCCGGCCGTTTTTGCCCAAGCCGCAGAACCTCGGCGCCGCGGCCCTGCTGCTGTTCATGGGATTGTTTGTCCTGCGCATGGGCTTCGCCCAGAAGTCACTAGCGGAACAGGCGGCGAAATGGCCCATCACGGCAGGACGCATCGACGCCTCGGGCCTGCAGAAATTTGAGACCCGCGACAGGTCCGGAGGCGGCTATCGGCCCTGGCGAACAGTCTTCAAATCCCGCATCGTCTACAGCTATAGCGTCGCCGGCCAGCGCTACGCCGCCGATCGCATCGCTTTCGGCGCAAACGTGACGGCTTCGCTGCCGAGCCTCGTCAGCGGTCAATCACGGCGCTACCTCGAGGGCGACAAGGTCAAGGTCCACTACGATCCCGCCAATCCGGCTGCCGCGGTTCTCGAATGCAGGGTGAGTGGGCTTTGGCTTCTGTGGGTCTGCGCAGTTGGCTTCATAGGTGGAGCCGCGCTGCTTGTGGGGGTGATCTAAGGCTGAAGCTGCCGTCCTCGACGCTGTAGATCCAGAGGAAGGGCACTTGCCTTCAGCACCTGACAAGAACTCCGCTGTCGAAGCCAGGCCATGTCAATCTCACCGTCGCCCCGTCGACCACAATATGGATGACACGGGAGAACGGCTCTTCCGCCGACGGGTCGGATCCGTAGCATTGGCTGGCCCGCGCCACCCAACCCGTGGGTGTCTTGAGAAACATTGCGTGTTCACAGCCGAGAGCAGGGACCGACAGCGCGTCGCGGTACAATGTGTAGACAGTCTGGCGTTGAACATCCGCAACGGCGGTGCAGTTCGATCTGTCCCGGGACCATGTGCCGACATAGGGTTCCGTGGCAAAGGCGCTGCCGCACGAAAATGTTGAGATCGAAATGAGCATCAAGAGATTTCGGATCATCGATTCTTTCTTTCGACCATGACATCGGGCCATGCTAAAGCATTGATGCTTAGACTTCACAATGATGCTGCTCCAGGGACTTAAATGATCATCCGCAAGGCAGCAGCTGTTTTTCTGAGCATGCTGAGCCTGTCGCAAACAGCGAACGCAACAGAATGTTCGCTCAGCCATGCGACCTATCGCGAGCCGCGTTCGGGAGCGACGATACAGTTCCGGCCCACAGACAACGAGCCGGCTGCGCTGACGACCGAGGTCTTTTCGCTGATCGTGCCCAACACCGACCTTCGTCTGCCGTCGGACATCACCTGGACCAATGGCAAGTACTCGTTTCCTGTGGGTACGATCCGGCACACCTGCACCGACAACGATCGCGAGGCGGGTCTTGAGGACGGCACCGGACTGTGCAGAGTGTGGGACGGGCAGGTCTATGCGTTCAGTGCAGGCGGTGCCGAGCAGCTGAGTTCCCGCGAAACTTCGCCGGCACCGGCAGGGTTGCTGTTGCCTGACTTCGGCGCGATTTTTACCGAATGGTCCGATTTCGCCAAAGCCAATCCCGACGGTTCGGCCTGGGACGCCTTTAGCTTGACGGGTTGCAGCGATGAATAACAAGAGACTGCCGGCCTGCATCTGCACCCTGTCGGTCCTTGTGGCCATGGCCCCGGGGGCTCGTGCCGACCAAAGCACGCCGTCGCGTCCGCCCGTCGACAAATGCAGTTGGGAACGGTTGGCGGACAGGGATGTCGGGCTGGCTGCCTGGGTACAGCGCTGCGATTTCGGTTTTCGCCGGATTCATTTCGAGCTTGGCGGCAATGCTCTTGCCATCAAATACAGCGATGGCGGTTCGGCCGATCCCGTCGTCGAAGTCTTCGATATGCTGCCTGGCGAGGCCGCCGATGCTGCGTTGCGGCGCATTTTTACGCAGAAGACCGAGAAAGCCATCAGCACACGTTGCGTGCTCATGCCTTACACCGAAGGGGCGACGCCCGCGCGCATCCTCCGGTATGTTTTCAGTCCCGATGCCGCCTATCGTGAGGAATTGAAGACCGTCGCCAACCCTGACGAGGTCGGCGAACCGCCTTGCGGCGAATGGGGCGAAGCCCCGGACGGCATTCAGTATTTCGAGGTGCAATCACCCGAACTGCGAAAGCTGCTATTCGTTCGCGTCGGCCAGGATGAGCCGCTGTTTGACGAGCAGACACTGCAAGTCCTGCCACCCGGATAGCGCCGGTAGATATCAGCCGTAATGCCAACTGGGCTTTGGCTGGGTGCCGGTGAACATCACGCCGATGCGGTCCTCGCGGCGCCAGCGGACCACGGCCTTGTAGGCGATGCCGTCGGTCGGAACATAGAGCAGGAACTCATCGGGCACGCGCGCGTCGATCGAGACCTTCAATTCGGCGCCGCCGGCATGCATGTTGCGCAGCGTGCATGTGACCTCGGAATTGGTCATGCCGGTCAGGATCGTTGCGCCCTTCAAGACGCGCTGCCGGCGTTTGTCCCTCTGTTCGTCCTCGGCCATCGCACGCAATCCAGCCATTTTTCGCGTCTCGGGCGTTCTGATCGGGAGGATTATTAGACCTGCCTGATAAAAATAGCGTTATCAGCAGTCGGGACTGGGAGATGTTCGCGGTTCCTGGCTGGAAGAAAAAGGCGCCGCGAAGCACGGCGCCGAACGATGCTTGTTGTCGGCCTGCTTACCTATAGGGCGAGTAGCATTGCTGGCGCGGCCCGTAATAGGGCTGGAAGGTATTGTCCCAGGCGCGGTACGACCGGTAGCGATTGTAACACCATTGGACATGTGCACTGGAAAGCCGCCCTGCGCGATAATAGCGGCGCGGTGGCGGCGCGTCGTAGTAGTTGTAGCTGTTGTACAGGCTGCCAAGGCCGAGCCCCAGGCCCAAGCCAAGAATCGCGGCACCCGCACCATCATCATAGTAGCCGCCGCGGTAATGGCGGCGATGGTGGCGCCAGCGCCAGCTGTCGTCCCAGCCGCCATTATCCCAGTGTCTCGAAAAATGACGGCCGCGGAAATTGTGGGACCGCCATCTCCAATCGTCGCCGCCGTGCCATTGCCGAAAGCCGCGATTGCGCCAACGCCAGATCTGCCTGTCATTGCCGCCTGCCCAATCTTCACGAATTTGCACGATGTCGGCAGCATTGCCCGCCACCGGCAGCAGAGGTTTGGGTATTGGCCCGGCAAGCGAGGGGGACGAGAGGCCGGTGATCAGACCGAGGGCCATCAGCCCGGATCTGACAGAAGATAAAAAGAGCGGTTTCATCGCACTCTCCGAAGATTCAGGCCCCACGCCCAGAATACCCCGGGGAAGGGCCTATTGATGGAACTTTCCATCTGAACGGAAGATGAACAAAAAGGTTCCGTCAGCCATAGCGAGCGCGCGATCAAGCAGAGCCGCCTGATTTCTGCGCCCTTGTTTTCGGGCGCGCTTGCGGGCAAAGGTCAAAGCCATGTCGCTGCGCCTTGCCACTTTCAACGTCGAAAACCTGATGAACAGGTTTGATTATTCCGGATACCGCAATCAGCTCAACGAAGATCGCACGCTGGCGCTTTTCGACATTCAGAGCGAGGCCGAATACAAGATGCTCGAGCAGGCGCGGGCCATCGCGCAGTCCGACGACACGCGGCAGTTGACGGCGCTGGCGATCGCGGCCACCCGCGCCGACATCATCTGCATGCAGGAGGTCGACAATATCGAGGCGCTGAGGGCATTCGAATATGGCTATCTGTTCAAGATGGTGGGGCAAGGCTACCGGCAGAAATACACCACCGCCGGCAATGATTCGCGCGGCATCGACGTCGCCGTGATGATGCGCAACGAGACCGCGCAGGGCCAGCCGATCGAATTCGTGCGCATGACCAGCTACGCCTATGTCACGTTCGAGCAATTCGGGCTGCACACGGCGGAATTGGCAGCACTTGGACATCAGGCCAATGAGCGCATCTTCCGGCGCGACTGCCTGGAAATCGATCTGACCGTGGCTGGCGCGCCGTTGACGCTCTATCTCGTGCATTTCAAGTCGATGGGCTCGCCCCGTAACGGCCTCGACGGCCGCGAGGCGACAATGCCGCTGCGCATCGCCGAGGCGCAGGCGGTGCGCCGGATCATCGAGGAGCGCTTCGGCAAGGACCATGCCGCCGACAAGCGCTGGGCAATCTGCGGCGACATGAACGACTACCGGCAGCGCGTGAAGATCACTGGCGATGTTTTCGACGGCTATCGCTTCGAGGTGATCGACGAGACCCGGTCCTGCATCGACGTGCTCACTGCCGGCGGTTTTTGCGAAAACGCGGTCGAGCGGCGGCCGGAAATGGACCGCTGGACTTTCTATCACACGCGCGGACCGGAAGAGCGGCATCTCTGCCAACTCGACTACATCCTTTTGTCGAGGGCGCTAGCCAGGCAGAACGCCACCGCCGTTCCCGATATCATCCGTAACGGGCAGCCTTGGCGCACCATATTTCCGGCAGGCCAGGAGGTCGAGCGCTTCCCACGCGCCGGGTGGGACCGGCCGAAGGCATCCGACCATTGCCCGGTAGCAATTGCCCTCGACATGGCGTGAGACAGGCGTGAGTTTCGACCTGCCGCGCAATATCATCCTGCCGGTCGATGCCATCGACGTCAGGCTCGATCCTGGCCTGCATCCGTTCGAGCGCGATAATGCCGAGGCGATCGCGGCGAACTGGCGGCGTGAGACCGCATCCAAGCCGGCGCTTTTCGACGGCACTGTTGTGCTGCTTTCCGCACTCAGCTACCGCGACAATCGCCTCGTCGGCCGCTGCCATGCGGTGCGGTATTCGACCTTCATGCTTTGGCGCAGCAATAGACAGGTGCCTGGCGCTGAACATGCCTACGCGCACGCCTTGCTGGTCGCTGGCGACAATGCGCTGGTGGCGATCCGCATGGCGCCGCATACGGTCAATGCCGGGCGCATCTACTTCGCCGCCGGCTCGTTCGAGCCAACCGATTTCCGCGACGGCCTTGTCGACGTCGAATTCAACATGATCCGCGAGGTACGGGAGGAAACCGGCCTCGACCTATCAGGCGCGACACGCGGCAGGCGCCACTACGCCCTGTCGACGGCAAGCGGCACGGTGATCTTTCGCCGCTACCGCGAGACGGCCTCCGCCGACGACCTGGCACAGCGGATCCGCGCTTTCGTCGCGGCCGAGTCAGAGCCTGAAATCGAAGGTCCTGTGATCATCCGCAATGCAGCCGACCTGCCGGACGGATTGATGCCGCATATGAGACCGCTGATCGAATGGCACTTCGCGCAAGGATTCCGACTCTAACGTCGCGACCTGCCTTCAATAGCCTTGCGGTCGCTGCGGGCAGCGACAAAATACAGCAGCACGCCGAGACCCAGGAGTGCCCCCATGGCCGTTCCCATCGTCTGCCCAATTACCTGCTGGAAGTCAGCTGTGACGCGATCGGGATTATCCATTCCATAACGGATCAAATTCCACCAAAGCCCTGCCAATGCGGCTTCGACGATCACCATCGCCAGAGCCAGTCGCCCTCTCTTGCTCATCCATTGTTCCCCCTTAGTCCCCAACAGCATTGTTATCATTGCAGATTGTGCTGCGACAAGGGCAGGTTGCTTATAAAATTGGCAGCGTCGCGAGGCGACATTTGCTGCAACGCTCTATTCATGCCTCAGCGCGTCGATGGGGTTGAGCCGTGCGCCGCGCAGCGCCGGGAAGAAGCCGAACACCATGCCGATCAGCGCGGAAAAGCCGACCGCAAGCAGGATGACCGCCGGGCTTGGCGCAAACGGGATCGTCAGCGTCAGCGAGGCGAGGCCGGCCAATGCCAGGCCGATCAGGATGCCGATGATGCCGCCAAGCAGCGACAGCACCGTCGCCTCGACCAGGAACTGGATGAGGATGTGCTTTTCGTGGGCGCCGATGGCGAGCCTGATGCCGATCTCGCGCGTGCGCTCGGTTACCGACACCAGCATGATATTCATAATGCCGATGCCGCCGACGAGCAGGCTGACGCCGGCGACGGCGCCGAGCATGCCAGTCATGGTGGTGGTGGCGCTGGCCATGGCATCGGCGATCTGGGTCATGTCGCGGATCGAGAAATCATCGTCTCGGTCGGGCGTGATGCGGCGTGTGTCGCGCAAGATGTCCTCGACCTCTGCTGCAGCACCGTGGTTGGCGTACGGTCGTCGGCGGCGACATAGACCGATTCGATGTCGCGATTGCCGGCAATGCGACGCTGATAGGCGGCGAGCGGCATCAGCACGACATTGTCCTGGTCCTGGCCGAAGCCGGTATAGCCCTTCGGTTCGAGCAAGCCGATGATCTTGCAGGAGGTGCGGTTGACGCGGATGATCTCGCCTTCGGGGTCACCGGCGCCGAAGAACTGCTGGCGCACCGTCTCGCCGATGAGGCAGACGCCGGTCCCCGAGCGGGTTTCCGAATCGCTGAACGGGCGGCCCGAAACCAGCTTCCAGTCGCGAGCCTCGAGATAGGCGCTGTCGGTGCCGGTAACGCCCGAGGTCAGGCTTTCGGTGCCGAAAATGACGCGCACCTGCTTTTGCGACGCCGGTGAGATGGCGCGCGCGCCGTCCAGGTGCGCGACAAGCGCTGCAAGATCTCTGTCGCTCAGCGGTCGGACGACCTGATCGAGCCCTCCAGGTCCGCCAGGCCCCGCCGGACGGCCGGAACGAATGACGAGCAGGTTGCTACCAAGCTTGGAAATATCGGACTTGACCTTCTCGGTGGTGCCCGAGCCGATGGTCAGCATGGCGATGACGGCGGCAACGCCGATGACGATGCCGAGCAGCGTCAAGAACGAGCGCAGCACGTTGCGGCGGATGGAGCGGAGCGAGAGGCGGACGGTTTCCCAGATCATGGCTAGGCCATCTCGAGATTGGCGGTATCCGAGGCGACATGGCCATCGAGGAAACGGATCGTGCGCTGGGCATAGCCGGCAACATCGGCTTCGTGCGTGACCATGGCGATGGTCAGGCCGAGCTCGCTGTTCAGCTGCGTCAGGAGCTCCATGATCTCGTGCGTGCGGGCGGTGTCGAGATTGCCGGTCGGCTCGTCGGCAACGAGCAGCGTCGGCCTGGTGACGATGGCGCGGGCGATCGCCACGCGCTGCTGCTGGCCGCCGGACAGCTCGGCTGGCGTATGATGCTCGCGGCCGACAAGGCCGACCTCGGCAAGTGCCTGCATGGCAAGGCCGCGGCGCTCGCGGGCACCTACGCCGCGGTAGATCAGCGGCAGTTCGACATTCTCCGCCGCCGTAGTGCGCGGCAAGAGATTATAGCCCTGGAAGACGAAGCCCACATAGAGATTGCGCAGCTGAGCACGGCGGTTGCGGTCGAGACGGCCGGCGTCGATGCCTTCGAAGCTGTAAGTCCCAGCGGTCGGCGTGTCGAGGCAGCCAATGATGTTCATGGCCGTCGATTTGCCGGAACCGGATGGGCCCATGATGGCGACGAATTCGCCGCGTCTGATTGCGAGGTCGACGCCGGCCAGCGCATGCACCCGGGCTTCGCCCTGGCCATAGCTTTTCCAGACCTTGTCGAAGCCTATGAGCGTGGTCGCGACCGATGCCACGATCAACTCCGCTGCTGCGAGGCGGTAATGACTTGTGCGCCTTCCTCCAGGCCGGAGACGATCTCGGTCAGTTCGCCGTCTGTCGAGCCGACCCTGACGTTGACCGGATGCGGCCGCCCATTCTCCAGCACGTAGAGCGTGCGCGAGCCGTCGGTGGGCTTCGTCGCCGCCGGGTGCTGGCGGTTGCCGCCGGGACGTCCCATGCGGCCGGTGAACAGGTCGGTGAGGCTCCAGCCGCGCTCCGCCGTCTGGGCCGGCCGGTAGCGGAAGGCGATCGACGGCACGGTGAGCACGTTCCTGGCCTGCTTGGTGACGACCGAGACGGTGGCTGTCATGCCGGGCCGCAACAGAAGTTCGCTGTTGTCGACATCCAGCCTTGCATCGTAAGTGACGACGCCGTCGGTGGTGACCGAGGCATAGGAGATGTCGCGGATTTCGGCGTCGAACGGCCGTTCCGGAAAGGCATCGACGGTGAAGCGCGCATGCTGGCCGGGTTTGACGGCGCCGATATCGGCCTCGTCGACCGCCGCCTTCAACTCCATGTTCTTCAGATCGGCGGCGATGACGAACAGGACTGGCGCCTGCAGCGAAGAGGCGACCGTCTGGCCGGGATCGACCGAGCGCGTCAGTATGATGCCGTCGATCGGAGCGTAGATGGTGCTCTTGGCAAGATCCGTCTGCTGCGCCTTGAGATCGGCACTGGCCATGGCGAGGTTGGCTTTGGCAATATCGAGCGCCGCCTTCGAGCGGTCGCGCGTGGCGGTTGCCGCTTCGAGCGACTGGTCCGTCGCCATGCCGCGCTTGGTCAGTTGTGCCGCGCGCACCAGCGCCTTTTCGTTTTCGGCCAGGGTCACAGTGGCGTCCTCGACGCTCGCCGCCGCTGCCTTGGCGGAGGCCTGGGCGCGCTCGATCTGCACCTCCAGCTTTGCGGTGTCGAGCGCAGCCAGCACATCGCCCTTCTTCACCAGCTGGTTCTCGTTGACCGAAACCGAGCGGACGACGCCGGAGAGTTCGCTGGAAATATCGACCTGGGTGAGGGGCTGCAGCGTGCCGGTAGCCGAAACCGCGACGGTAAGGTCGGTCATGGCGGCCAGTGTCGTGGTATACTCGATCTTGGCGGGCGAGCCCGCATACCAGGGGTAGCCGACGACACCCGCGGCCACTGCGAGTAGCGCAAGCAGCGCGTAAAACCAACCGCGACGGCGTTTTGTCTTCAGGCCCTGGTGGTCGAGCCCGAGCGCCGTCTCGATGGCGGAAGCGGATTCCGTCTTTGGCAGATTGACAATCTGGTCCACGCCGGCCCCCTATGTTCAGTGATTTCCCATCAGTGCACAAATCAGGCCTTATGGTTCGAAATTCAAATTAAATTTCGCCCATGTTGGGAATGAGGCAGAGGACTTACTGAGATGCAGCCGCGGAATTACTTACTTTACGACGTATTCACCACCAACCGGCTGGCGGGCAATCCGCTGGCCGTGGTGCTCGACAGCGACGGGCTGGACCTTGCTGCGATGCAGGCGGTGGCGCGCGAGTTCAACCTGTCCGAAACCGTCTTCGTGCTGCCGCCTGATAATCCCAAGCATCGGGCCCGCATCCGTATCTTCACACCCGACTATGAAATGCCGTTCGCCGGCCACCCGACCGTCGGCTCGGCGATAGCGCTCGCCGAAATGGCGGGAGAGGCCGCCGGCATCTTCGTGCTCGAGGAGAATATCGGCCCGGTGCGCTGCGCTGTCAGCAAGCACGATGGTTCGACCTTTGCCGAGTTCGACCTGGCGAAACTGCCGGCGCAGCTGGAATTGTCGGCCGCTCCCGAGGCGATCGGCGCGGCCCTTGGCCTTGGGCCGCACGAGATCGGCTTCGAGAACCACCGCGTTTCGTTCTGGTCGGCTGGAGTGCCCTACGTGACCATCCCCGTCGCCAATCTGGAGGCGGCCGCCCGGATCAGGCTGGACAACCAGGCGTGGTCGGAGTTGGCACCACGCAAGAGCGAATGGGCCTTCGCCAGCCCCTATGTCTATTGCCGCGAGACGGTGCACCATGACAGTGCCTTCCACGTCCGCATGATGGTGCCCGGCAATCCGTCCTACGAAGACCCGGCGACCGGATCAGCGGCGGCCGCGTTCGCCGGCGCGATCATGCATTTCGACGGCCCGACAGACGGCGTTTCACAACTGTGGATCGAGCAGGGGCTGGAGATGGGCCGGCCTTCGCGCATTCGCCTCGAACTGAATGTCGACGGCGGCAAACTGGCCGCCGCCCGCATCGGCGGCCATGCGGTGAAGGTGGCTGAAGGCAGGCTTTTTGTTTGACGACCTCGGCACTTCGGCGATTTGTCGGGAAATGAATCCCACGGGGCTGGACATGGCGGATGGCGGCGGCTATATGCCCGCCAACGCCGGTTTTTTACCGGCCGAGTGGGTGCGTAGCTCAGTTGGTAGAGCAGCTGACTCTTAATCAGCGGGTCCACAGTTCAATCCTGTGCGCACCCACCAAAAATCTCCAGGATTTGGTGGAAAGACCTTAGAACGAGCCGGTTTCATTCACCGCGCTCGTTTCATCAACTTTGGGCTGCCTTTGGAGTCCGATAGTCTTTGGCGAGGCGTGCTCTTAGCTCGCAGCGCTCGCAGCCGACTGGATCAAACGCTGCGATTGCCGCGCCCGAAAACGCGGCTCAGAAACTTGCCGAACCGAAAAGCGATGCCATTGTCAGCACTCTGACGTCTGTCAGCATCAACATCGGCTTTTCCCCCTGAAAAGTCGCTGATAAGCACCAGAAGAAGATCAAGAAAAGGACGAGAATCGCGGTGTCGATCGGACCGTAGCTGGAATATCTGCCGCGCGAAATCAGCGCACCGCTACCGACAATGAGAAACGCAGCAGAGTAGGCGGGGTGAAACTTTTTCATCCCACCAGATTATCTGAGAATCATCGCGAACGGAAGCTGCTGCCTTAGTGGATCGAGTTCATACTTAGTGGATCGAGTTCATAGGCCGTATCCGATTACTTCTCCGAAACACCAGCCTCCGCAAAACTTGCCATCCTGGCATGGCATTCGAGTGCCGAGCGGACGACGTTGACGGCGAGGCAGGCGCCGGAGCCTTCGCCGAGCCGCATGCCGAGGTCGAGCAAGGGCGGCAGGCCGAGCGCCTCCAATAGACGACGGTGGCCGGATTCGGCCGAGACATGGGCTGCCAGCGTGTGGGCGAGGCCAGCAGGGTGCAGCGCTGCCAAAGGTGCCGCTGCGGCGGTGCAGACGAAGCCGTCGAGCAATACCGGCACGCCGAGATGACGCGCAGCCAGCGTTGCGCCCAAGATCGCCGCAAGCTCGCGGCCGCCGAGGGCCGCCGCTACCTTCAGCGGATCGGCCAGCGCCGGGGCGTGGCGCTTCAGGCCGGCCTCGATGGCGACGATCTTGCGCACGAGGCCGGCATCGTCGACGCCGGTGCCGCGCCCAGTCCATCGTTCGGCGCCGCCGCCGAACAGCGCGGTTGAGATGGCCGCCGCCGGCGTGGTGTTGCCGATGCCCATTTCGCCGAAGCAGACGAGGTCGAGGTCCTTGCTGACCGCGTCGTAGCCGGCCGAGACAGCGGCGAGGAAGGCCTCGTCGTCCATCGCCGGCTCTTGCGTGATATCGCCGGTCGGATGATCCAGATCAAGCGGGATGACGTCTAGCTCCGCGCCGGCGATGCGGGCAAGCTGGTTGATGGCGGCGCCGCCGCCGGCGAAATTCGCCACCATCTGCACGGTGACCTCCGACGGGAAGGCCGACACGCCTTGCGCGGTGACGCCGTGATTGCCGGCGAAGACGAAGACCTTGACACGGTCGAGCTTTGGCATGTCGCGGCCCTGCCAGCGCGCCAGCCAGGCGACTATTGTCTCCAGCCGGCCAAGGCTGCCTTGCGGCTTGGTCAGCGTGTCCTGGCGGCGGGCGACGGCATTGGCCGCGGCGTCGCTGCCAATGGGCAGGCCGAGGCAGGCGGCGCGCAGTTCATCGAGCGATTTGAAAGGCATGGGGGCAAAATCTCCGAAACAGAGTCAGGAAAGGGAAATGGAAGCGACGAGCAGGATTGCGATCTCGCCCAGCTGCTGAAGGGCGCCGACGGTGTCGCCGGTCTGGCCGCCGATCTGGTTGAGGCAAAGCGCGCGGAAGGCGGCGAATGACAGACCGAGCAGGATGATCGCGAAAACGGCAGCGCCGAACCCAAGCGTCAGCAGTGCGACCGCACCGAGTACGGCACCGATGCCAGCTGTTTTAGCCGAGACGGTCCCCGCTTCGGCCGAAAGGCCGTCGCTGCGGGCCGGCTGCAGCAGGTGCATGAAGGCGCCGAGCAGGCCGCGCGAGGCGGCATGCGCGGCAATGAGGGCCCAGAAGACATGAGCCGGGCCGGCGAGTTCTGAGAGCGCGCTCCAGCGGATCAACAGCGAGATGCCGAGCGCGCAGGCGCCGTAGGCACCGATGCGGCTGTCACGCATGATCTCCAGTTTCCTGTCGCGGGTCTTGCCGCCGCCAAAACCATCAGCAACATCCGACAGCGCGTCCTCATGCAGGCAGCCGGTGACAAGCAAGATCGCGGCAAGGGCGAACGCTGCAGCAGGACCTCCGGCTAGGCCCAGCGTCGTGCCGACGGCGCAGGCCAGCGCACCGGCCATAGCGACGGCGAGACCGGCGACCGGTGCAGCCCAGATCGCAGCGGCAAGGCTTCGGCCACGGAAGTCGGCTCGCGGCAGCGGCAGCCGGGTAAAGAAGACGAGGCAAAGCGCGATATCATCGAGAATTTGCTGTTGCGAGGCCTTCATCCGGCCCTCGCAATGGCATGGAAGAACGTGCCGCTGACATTGCCGCGCCGGTAGCCGGAGGCGCCGAGCGGGTTGCCTTGCCCGTCGGCGAGATCGGCCAGCGGCCCGTCATTGCCGGTCGCAACCATCTGCGCGTAGTGGAACTCATGGCCGCGGATCAGCGTGCCTTGTCTGCCGAGCGGACAGCCGGACCGCAGCCGCGCCTCGCGGTAGCCGAGATTCATCTTGCGCTTGGCGAAGCTGGTCGAATGGCCGAGCAGGCCAAGCATCCGATGCGTCTCGCCCGATGCATCCTCGAGCGCTTCGCCCAGCACCATGAAGCCGCCGCACTCACCATGCACCGGCCGCGTGGCGGCGAACCTCGCCATGCCGGCCCTGAAATTCGCAGCGGCGGCGAGGCGGCCGGCGTGGAGCTCGGGATAGCCGCCGGGCAGCCAGCAGACATGGCAATTGTCGCCGGGCGCTTCATCGGCGAGCGGCGAGAATGGGACGATCTCGGCGCCGGCCTTGCGCCAATGCGCGGCAACGTGCGGATAGAGGAAGGTAAAGGCGGCGTCCTCGGCGAGTGCAATGCGCTGGCCGGGGGGCGGCAGCGCGTCGCCGAAATTGCCAGGCGCGGGCGTGAATGGCGCCGCCAGAGCCATGATGGCGACGAGGTCGAGCGAGCGCTCGACCATATCGGCCAGCCGGTCGAGATGCGCCATCAGGTTCTCATATTCGCCGGCCTGAACGAGGCCGAGATGACGCTCGGGCAGGTTGAGCGAGGGATCGCGCAGGATAGCGCCGACGACAGGCAAGCCGAGCGCTTCGATGGCGTCGCCGCACAGTTGGCGGTGGCGTTCACTGCCCAATCGGTTGAGCACGACACCGGCCATGCGCACATCGGAGTCATAAGTAGCAAAGCCCTTGGCAACGGCCGCCGCCGTGGTCGACTGGCCGGAAACGTCGAGCACCAGCAGCACCGGCAGGCCATAAAGCCGGGCAAGGTCGGCGGCCGAGCCGGTGCGGCCCGGAGCAGCGGGAATTCCGTCGAACAGGCCCATGGCGCTTTCGAGGAAGATAAAATCGGCATCTTCGGTCGCTTCGCCGGCCAGTGCGTTAAGCAGGGCGGGCGGCATTGCCCAGCTGTCGAGGTTGATGCCGGACAAGCCTGTGGCGGCGGTGTGGAAGCCGGGATCGATATAGTCCGGGCCGGACTTGGCGCCGCGCACCTTCAGGCCGCGCCGGGCGAGCGCGCGCAGAATGCCGATGGTGACGCTGGTCTTGCCCGAGCCCGAGCGCGGCGCGCCGATGATGATGGCGCGGGTCATGGCTCGCCCGCCAGTGCCGCACGCATAGCGACAATACCGCCGACGACGATCAGCGCCGGCGAGGTTAGACCGGCGGCCGCTGTCTCTTCCGCAATGGTGGCGAGCGTGGCGACGACGATCCGTTCCTGCGGTGTCGTCGCAGCGACAATCACCGCGGTGGGCGTCGAAGGCGCCAGCCCGCCCTCGAGCAGCGAGGCGGCGATCAGCGGCAGATTGGCCATGCCCATATAGATGACCACCGGCTGGCCGGTACGGGCGATGGCCGCCCAGTCGAGATCGTCATCGGTGCCGGCGGCGTGACCGGTCGCCAGGATCAGCGCCTTGTTGATGCCGCGCATGGTGCCGGGAATGCCGGTGGCGGCCAGCGCGCTGAGGCCGGACGTCAGGCCAGGCAGGATGCGGAACGGGATGGTTTTCCCGGCCAGCGCCAGCGCCTCTTCGCCGCCACGCCCGAAAATATAGGGGTCGCCCCCCTTCAGCCTGACGACGCGCCGGCCCGCGCGCGCCAGCCGAACCAGCAGAGCGGTAATGTCGTCCTGCTTCATCGATGGTTTGCCACCGCGCTTGCCGGCATAGAACAGTTCCGCGCCCTCGGCGACGGCGACGACCGCGGGCGAGACCAGCGCGTCATAAACCAGCGCGTCGCACTGTCCGAGGGCGGCCAGCACTTCCAGCGTCAGGCAGCCGGGATCGCCAGGGCCGGCACCGGCCAGCCAGACATGACCGGGCTCCAGCTGGCGCGGCTTGAAGTTCAGCCGGGTGAGCGCCTGCTCGACCGTAGTGTTTCTATTGCTGCCGCTCACAATCCGTCCCGTCCGCGAAAGCGCCGCTGGTAGTGCGCGTCATACAGTGAACTTTCGCCAAAGCCTTCCGCCGCCAGCGAGCGGCCGACGAAGATGATTGCCGTGCGCTCCATCGGATTGGCGGCCAATTGCGCCTCGATGGTGGCCAGCGTGCCGGTCAGCACGCGCTCGTCCGGCCAGGAGGCACGGAAGACGACCGCGACCGGGCAGTCGGCGCCGTAATGCGGCGTCAGCTCGGCGACGACGCGGTCGATGGCGTGGATGGCAAGGTGGATGGCCAGCGTGGCGCCGGTGCGGCCGAAGCCGGCCAGCGTTTCGCCGGGCGGCATTTTCGAGGCGCGGCCGGAGATTCGGGTCAACACCAGGCTTTGCGCGACTTCTGGAATGGTCAGCTCGCGGCGCAGCGCTGCCGCCGCAGCGGCGAAGGACGGCACACCGGGCGTCAGCGTATAAGGGATACCATGCTTCTCCAGCCGGCGGATCTGCTCGGCAACTGCGCTCCAGACCGACAGATCACCGGAATGCAGGCGGGCGACATCATGGCCGGCCGCGTGGGCGGCCAAATATTCGGCCTCGATCTCGTCGAGTGACATCGGCGCGGTGTCGATCAACCTCGTTCCGGGCGCGCAGTGCTGCAACAGCTCCGGCGCGACGATCGATCCGGCATAGAGGCAGACGGGACAACTGCCGAGCAGGCGGCTGCCGCGCAAGGTGATGAGATCGGCAGCACCCGGGCCGGCACCGATGAAGTGAACGGTCATGCCGCATCTCCGCTGATGGCGATGGCGCAGGTGACAGCACCGAGCACCGTGCGCGGCCCGAGCAGCTTTGCGCCTTTGCCGGCGGCGGCAAGCGCCGAGGCTTCGGAAACAGACGGCGTGCCGGCATGCTCCTGTGATAGGTCGGAGTGGCTGGTCGTAGATGCAGCTTTGAGTTCGTCCTGCTCGACAACGATCACCGGGAGGCGGAGTTCACGTCCGGCGGCGAAGATTGCCGCTTCATCCTGCTTGAGAGACGCGGTCGCGAGGGCTGAAAGCGCGGGCAGGGCAAGCCCGTGCGCCTCCAGTGCGGTTTCTACCGCAGCAAGCACGTCGCGTGCGCTGACACCTTTGCGGCTGCCGATGCCCGCGACCATCATGGCTTGGCCCAACTCCATTGGGTGACCGGCATAGCCGGCCGCCAGGCCTGCATCGAACCAACCGGCGAAGCACGGGATATAGCGATCCGGGTAAGCTCGCCTCCGAGCGCAGCGTGACGGGAAAGCAGCAGTGCCTCCATCTCCAGGGTCACTGCGTTGGCGACTAGGCGGCCGCCGGCAGGTAAGGCATCGATGGCTCTTTCCAGCACGCCGGCATCGCTGCCGCCGCCGCCGATGAAGATCGCTGCCGGCGTTTCCAGCCCAGCAAGAGCTTGCGGTGCGGAACCTTCAACGACGGCGAGACCGGGAACGCCGCAGGCCGCGGCGTTACGTCGGATGCGGACGGCGCGGGCCGGATCGGCCTCAACGGCGATGGCACGCATGGAAGGATGGGCCAGCATCCATTCGATGCCGATGGAGCCCGATCCGGCGCCGATGTCCCACAGCAGTTCGCCGCGCCTTGGCGCGAGAGCGGACAGGGTGACGGCGCGCACTTCGCGCTTGGTGATCTGGCCGTCATGCTCGAACAAACGATCGGCAAGTCCCGCTGTCAGCGGCAGGATGGGTGCTTGCGGAGTCGATTCAACTTCGATCGCGAGCACGTTGAGCGGATTGATCTTTGCGAGGTCGAAGGTGCCGGCGCTCGCCGAGCGCAGCCTTTCGTTCGGCCCACCCAGCGCCTCCAGCACCGTCAACCGCGAAGCGCCGAAGCCAAGTTCGATAATGAGACGGGCAATCGCTCCCGGTGCATCGCTGTCCGAGGTCAGCGCGAGAATGCGGGTGCAAGGATGCAGCAACGGCCGGATCAGGTCGAGCGAGCGGCCATGCAGCGAAATGGTCTCGACGTCCTGCAGCGCCCAGCCCAGGCGTGAGGCGGCCAGCGAAAAGGCCGAGGGCGCGGGGATCACCCGCATATCCTCTGCCGCGACCTTGCGGGCGAGGGTGACGCCGACACCGTGGTAGAAGGGATCGCCGGAGGCCAGCACGCAGACGCGTCTGCCGGAGAGCGCCAGCACGTCGCGCATCTCGGCATCGAAGGGCGTCGGCCAGGCGCGCGCTTCACCTTTGATCAGTGATGCGACAAGGGCGAGGTGGCGCTTGCCGCCGAAGACGAACTCGGCCTCAGCGATCAACCGCTTGGCCTCGTCGCCGAGACCCGCTACACCGTCCTCGCCGATGCCGACGATCGTAAGCCACTTTGAGGTGAGCTTGGCGCCGCGCGGAGCTTCAGCAGGCATAATGACCCACCGCATTCTGATCCTCGGCGGAACCACCGAAGCACGGCAACTGGCCGGCAAGCTTGCCGCGCGCGCGGATATTTCGGTCATGCTGTCGCTGGCCGGTCGTACCGAAAACCCGGCCGCGCAGGGGGTGCCGGTGCGGGTCGGCGGCTTCGGCGGTGCCGGCGGGCTGGCGGCGTATCTCCGCCAGAACAAGATCGACCTGCTGATTGACGCCACGCATCCCTATGCGGCGCAAATCTCCGCCAATGCGGCGGAAGCAGCGCGCATGACCGGCGTGCCTATCGTTGCGCTCAGGCGTCCCGGATGGGAGGCGGTCGAAGGTGATCGCTGGACGTTGGTCGACACCGTTGCCAGCGCGGTGACGGCTTTGGGATCGGTGCCGCGCCGTGTGTTCCTGGCGCTCGGGCGGCAGGAGGTCGCTGCCTTCGAGGCAGCTCCCCGGCATCATTATCTCATTCGCAGTGTCGACCCGGTCGAGCCCAGGCTCGCTGTGCCCGACGCGGCCTATCTCTTGGCGCGCGGGCCGTTTCATGAGGTCGATGAGCGCGCGCTGCTCGAAAGCCGTGGCATCGAAGTCGTTGTTTCCAAAAACAGCGGCGGCGAGGCGACCTACGGCAAGATCGCGGCGGCGCGGGCGCTCGGTGTCGAGGTGATCATGATCCGTAGGCCGGCGTTGCCGGACGTTACGTCGGCCGAAACCATCGAATCGCTTGCCGCTATGGTCGATCATTTTCTGGTCGGTCATGTTCTTGGGCCCGCTGCCGAACGCGGCGTGTAGACCAGCGCGGCCTTGTCACGCCGCTTGATGATCCTGGTTTCCGGCGAGCCGATGATGATGCAGGTCGCCATGTCAGCCTTCGCGGCATCGGCGTCGGCCAGCAGAAAAACCTCGATGCGCTCGTCGGGACGGCCGGCGGCACGGCCAAAGATCACCGGCGTGGTGCCGGGCAGGATCGCCGTCAGGCATTCGAACGCGCGGCCAAGCTGCCAGGGGCGTGCCTTGCTGATCGGATTGTAGAGCGCGATGACGAAGCCGGCGCCCGCCGCCGCAAGTAGGCGCAGCTCGATCAAATCCCACGGCTTCAGATTGTCGGACAACGAGATGGCACAGAAATCATGGCCGAGCGGCGCGCCGATGCGGGCGGCGACGGCGAGCATGGCGGTAATGCCGGGCACGATAGCGATGTCGACCGTGCGCCATTCGGGTGGGCCCGCCTCGATCGCCTCGCAGACGGCCGCCGCCATGGCGAAGACGCCGGGATCGCCGCCCGACACGACGGCGACATCGTGGCCTTCCGCAGCCTTCAGCAGCGCGTCCCTGGCGCGCGCGAGTTCCTCGCGATTATCGGAAGCGACGCGGGTCTGCTCGGGGCGCAGATCTAGCCGGTCGAGATAAGGCTTGTAGCCATAGAAGAATTTTGCCTCGCCAACGGCGCGGCTGGCTTCCGGCGTCACCTGGTCGGCGTTGCCGGGCCCGAGGCCGATGACGGTGAGGCGGCCGCTCATGCTTCGGCTCTCAATGCGCTTGGCCGGCCCGACCAGCCGGCCACCAGAACGATGGCGAAATAGGGCGCCTGGTCGTCCTTTTTATCGGCCAGCCGCATCGAGACGCCGCCCGGCATGGTGCCGCGCTCGACGTAGACGGCCCGCGCCAGTTTGTCGGTTGCCTCCAGCGCGCGCCTGATCTTGGGCAGGTTGCGGCCGACCTTCATGATCACCGCAGCGTCGGTGTCGGCGAGGCGACGCGTCAGCTCGAATTCGCTCATCGTGCCCGGCAGCACCGTCAGCACGTCGTCGCCCTGGACGATCGGCAGGCCGGTCGCCGACCAGCAGCCGGACATGGCGGTGACGCCCGGGATGACTTCGGTCGGAAAGCGGTGCGCCAGCCGGACATGAAGATGCATGTAGGAGCCGTAGAAAAGCGGGTCGCCCTCCGAGAGCACCGCGACCATCCTGCCGGCGCTGAGGTGCTCGGCGACCTTTTCGGCCGATTGCTCATAGAAATCGGTGATCTGCGAGCGGTAATCGCTGTGATCCTTGTCGATTTCGGTTGTCACCGGATAGAGCAGCGGCAGTTCAATCAAATCGGGGCGAAAATGGGCACCGACGATGGCGCGCGCATTGCTGTTGTTGCCGCGCTTGGCGAAATGCGCAACGACATCGGCCTCGGCCAGCGCACGCACCGCCTTCAGCGTCAGCAGGTCGGGGTCGCCGGGACCGGTGCCGACGCCGACCAGTCGACCTTTTGCGATCACGTTCATAGGCCCGGCCTCGCCAATGCATTGAGGGCGGCGGCGGTCATGGCGCTGCCGCCCAGCCGGCCGCGCACGATGGCGTAAGGCACGCCATAGCAATTTTCGGCCAGCGCATCTTTCGATTCGGCGGCACCGACAAACCCGACCGGCATGCCGATAATCGCCGCCGGCTTCGGCGCGCCGTCGCGCAGCTTTTCCAGCAGATAAAACAGGGCGGTCGGCGCATTGCCGATGGCGACGACCGAACCGGCCATGCGCTCGCCCCACAGGTCGATCGCCGCGGCCGAGCGGGTGTTGCCGATCTTTTTCGCGATGTCGGCGGTCCGCGGATCGCGCAGCGTGCAGATTACCTCGTTGCCGGCAGGCAGCCGGGCGCGCGTGACGCCGTGCGAGACCATCTGCGCGTCGCAGAAGATCGGCGCGCCGGCGCCCAACGCTGTGCGCGCGGCGGCGACGAAATCGGTCGAGAAAACGAAGTGCCGCGCGGCCTCGACCTGGCCGCATGCATGGATCATGCGGATAGCGACGTCGGCCTCGGCTTCGGAAAAGCGCGACAGGTCGGCCTCGGCGCGGATGATGGCGAAGGAGCGCTCATAGATCGCCGTGCCGTCATGGATGTAGTCGTAGGCGGTCATGTTCATTCCTGTCGGTAAGCTTTGACGACGCCCGCCGTGCCGAGCCTCGCTAGGCAGGCGGCAGCGGTTTCGCCGGGATGTCTTGCGCTGCGGATCGCCGCTGCAACGCGGCCGATGCCGTGCGCGGCGTCGTAGCCCGGCCTGTATCCGGCGGGCAATGCCTTTGCCGTCCCGTCCACGACAAGCCCGGCTCCGTTTTCGCCACCGACCAGGGTCAGCTTCGCCGGACCGGGATGGGCGCAGCCCTTGGCGCAGCCGGAGATGTGCAGCGTCAGCGAGGAATCGAGGATGTCGCGGTTTTCTGTAGCGATGATCTCGGCGATGTCGCGGGTAGCGATGCGGCCGGAGGCACAGGCGGGTGCGCCAGGGCAGGCGGCGATTTTCGTGCGCGGATCGGCTGCGTCGGTGACAAAGCCGAGGGTTGCGGCGGCTTGGTGCAGCTGGGGGCAGGCGGCCGGTGGCAGGCCGATGAAAAGCAGCGCGCGGCTTGGAGCGAGGCGGATTTCGGTGACGCCCAGGGCGATGGCTTCTTGCGTGAGGCCGATGAGTTTTTGCGCGGGCATGCTGCCGAAGGGCAGGCCGATGCCGAGGGCACGGCCGTTGCTCAGGTTGAAGATACCAATGGGCGGGCGAAAGCGTTCGGCGGCGCCCCCCTCTGTCCTGCCGGACATCTCCCCCTCTAGGGGGGAGATTGCGCCTTGGTCTCCGCCTTCGCTAATCGCCGAAGTCGCGCCGAATACCGAGGCAGCAGAAGTACGGCCGTCGGCGGAACTGCCGATCTCCCCCCTAGAGGGGGAGATGTCCGGCAGGACAGAGGGGGGCGCGAAGGAATGCCAGCTTGCGAGTGATCTACGCTGCCGTTCCGTCAAATCCC
The DNA here is from genome assembly GCF_040322115.1 of Mesorhizobium sp. M0195. Lineage (NCBI taxonomy): Bacteria > Pseudomonadati > Pseudomonadota > Alphaproteobacteria > Hyphomicrobiales > Phyllobacteriaceae > Mesorhizobium > Mesorhizobium sp. M0195. Next base: position 222,630 of record NZ_JAMYSV010000006.1, read on the forward strand.
TTGCATGAGCTTCGCGGCCTTTTTCGGCGACCATCCTGAGAATCGCGACGGCGATATCACGGGCAGCATCTTTCTCGATCATGGCGAGAGGCCTGACATTCTGCCCGTCACCAGCAACAGCTATCCGCCAGCCGACGCCCGCGTCGGTTCTGATCGCAGCCAGTCGTACATCGGCCACTACCGCATCCATCGTCAGTTGCCCGCCGCCGTCGATGACGACTGAAACCTTCGGACCGAGCCTTGCCGTCAGACCAGCCTCTTCAATCGCCACCCGAATCCGCTCCGCCATCGGGCGCGGGTCGGCTATCTCCTCCGGGTCGAGCCCGGCCAGTGGGCCGGTCTCGACCGGCACGCCGGTGCGCACGGCGATGCCGAGCGCATCGACCTCCATCGCCAGTAGCCGGGCGCTTTCGTGCGTCAGGCCGCGTATCTGCAGGCCGCCGCGGGCGGTCACTTCCATGATGCCGTTGCCATGGCGCAAGGCGGATTCGCAGAGTCCGATCAACGACTTCGGCAACAGTCCTCCAGCGACCGGATTGAGCCGCACCAGCAGCCCGTCGCCGGTTTGCATCGGCGCGGACAAGGCAGGGCAGGCGCCACGGCGCGAGAAAGCGTTCATGCCGCCACTCCCAGAGCTTGCGCTTCGGCAATCAGTGCGGCGAGATCGTTATCGATCGAGTTGCGCAGCGGATGCCAGAGCCCGCGCCGCCGTGCTGACAGCAAACGCTCGGCAATCACCTTCGCCGCCGCCGGGTTCTCGCGCAGGATGAAGGCGCGCACCACGGGGTCGCCGAGATAGGCGTCGTGCACGGCCTCGATCAGCGTGCCTGATATGGCATGGGTAGTCTCGGCAAAGCCGACCAGCCGGTCGACCGTCTCGGCGAATTCCGAGGCGCCGCGCGGCCCGTGCCGCATCTGGCCGGCGATGAAGCGCGGGTTGACCGCGCGGGCGCGAACTACCCGGGATACGGCCTCACCAACCGAGCGCGGCTTGGGCTTTTGCGGGTCCGTGGTGTCGAGCACGATCACGTCGGCGTTCTTGCCGAGCGCGGCAAGCGCTGCCGAAAAGCCGCCGATAAAGGCGACGTCGGCCGAGCCTTCGAGGATGTCGCGGCCGGGGTCGTCGCCGGTATGAACCAGAAGGTCGGCCTCAGCGATGCGACCCTCAAACGCGCCAGGCGCCGAAATGCCTTCGCCCTCGGCGCCGCCATAGGCATGCGAAGTGGCGTCGAGATAGGCGCGGCCGATCTCTTCGCGCGCCGACCAGTCGCCGCTCGACAACATGTCCTCGACGCCGGCGCCGTAAGTGCCCGGCGAAGTGCCGAAAATGCGCGGGCTGATCTTGCCGTCGATGCGGGTCCTGGCCGCCAGCGGGTTTTCCGAATCGTGCTCGTCGCGGGTCGCCACGGCGTTGGCCGCGGCGTCGATCAGCGCGATCTGGGTCGGGAACATATCGCGGAACAGGCCCGATATGCGCCAGGTGACGTCGACGCGCGGGCGGCCGAGCGTTGCCGGCGGCAGCACCTCGATGCCGGTGATGCGGCCGGTGGCTGAATCCCATTGCGGCCGGCAGCCCATCAGCGCCAGGCCTTGCGCGATCTCCTCGCCGCCGGTGCGCAGCGAGGCCGACCCCCAGAGGTCGATGACCAGCGAGCGCGGCCAGTCGCCATGCGATTGCATGTAGTTGCGGACGACTTCTTCCGCTGCCGCCTTACCCAGATCATAGGCGGTCGGCGTCGGCATGGTGCGCGGGTCGGCGGTAAACAAATTGCGGCCGGTGGGCAGCACATCGCTCCGGCCACGCGCCGGCGCGCCGGCCGGACCGGCAGCGACGTGGCGGCCGTCGAGGGCGGCAAGCAGCGCGGTTTTTTCAGCTGCCGCACTTTGCCGCCGTACCGGATCAGCTTCGCCTTCCGGCGAGCGGCCGTAAATGTGCAGGCCGTCCTTGATGGCGAAATCCTTGAGATCGCAGAGCCAGGCGTCGATGCGGCGCAAAGCCTCGTCGGCTGCGTCGGTCCTGGCGACACCAGCCTCTGAGGCGAGGCCGGTCTTTTCCGCCGTTTCGACTATCAGCTTCGCCAGGCGGTCGCGGCGGCGGCGGTCGAGCCCGTCGGCCTGGGCATATTCGTCGACCAGTCGTTCGAGCCTGTGCTGGTTTTCGTCCAGCCCGGCGCCGGTCAGCGGCGGCGGCAGATGGCCAAGCGTGACGGCGGCAACGCGCCGCTTGGCCTGCGCTGCCTCGCCGGGGTTGGAGACGATGAACGGATAAATGACGGGCAGGGCGCCGGTGACGATTTCGGGAAAGCAGTTTTCGCTGAGCGCAACGGTCTTGCCGGGCAGCCATTCCAGCGTGCCGTGGGCGCCGACATGGACAATTGCATGGATGCCGAGCGACTGGTGCAGCCAGAGGCCAAAGGCGACCAGCGCATGGCGCGGCGGCAATGTCGGGTCGTGATAGTCGGCGCGGCGGTCGACCGAGCGCCCGCGATCGGGGGCGAGCGCCACGGTGATGTTGCCGAACGTGGCCGTGCGGAAGCGGAATTTGGCGACAGCAGGCGCTTGAACACCCCCCTCTGTCCTGCCGGACATCTCCCCCTCAAGGGAGGAGATTGCTCCGTGACTTCTGCTTTCGCCAACTACCGACGGTATTAAGGTAGAACCGTCGGCGAAACGGCCAATCTCCCCACTTGAGGGGGAGATGTCCGGTAGGACAGAGGGGGGCGCCTCGCGCGAACCTGTCTCATCTTCCGCCTTACCCCATGCCGCCTCCACGGCAGCGAGTGCCGCAGTCGGTAACTCTGCAGAAAGAGCGAGATAATCGTCCAGTCTCAGCCCACCATTGCCCCGTTCCAGCAAATCCAACAACTCCCTTGGCGTTTGCGGAATCCTTTCAACGGCGTAGCCCTGTTCGCTCAGGTCGTGCAGCATTGCCAGCACGCTGGACGGCACGTCGAGGCCGACGGCGTAGCCGGTGCGACCGGGGGCGCTCGGATAGTCGGGGATCAGGATGGCGAGCTTGCGTTCCGCGCGCGGCGTCCGCCGCAGGCGCACGAATGCCTCGATACGGTTCGCCACTTGCGCGACGCGGTCGGGCTCTGGCCGGTTGGCGAAGGCGCGGAAGGCCAATGCGGGATCGGTTTCGCTTTCGCCCTTGAAGGAAATGGCGCCGGCCAGGATGCGGCCGTCGAGCTCGGGCAGGACGACATGCATGGCAAGGTCGGCGGGCGCCAGGCCGCGCTGATTGGTTTGCCAGATGTCGCGGCGGGTGGTTGCGACGATGACCTGGAACACCGGCACGCCGGCGCGGTCGAACAGGGTTTCAACGCCCGGCTCGGCCCCAGAGGCGAAAGCTGTGGCGGTGATGATGGCGGCAGGCTTCAGCGTTGCAAGCGCGGTTTCAACAAAGGCGAGTGAGGCCGGGTCCTTGAGGCTGGAGACGAAGATAGGCACGGGAGCCATGCCGCGCGCGCTCAGCGCTTCGAAAAGCGCGTCGATGGGCGCGACGTCGGCCGCGAGCAGCATCGAACGGTAGAAGAGGATTGGCACGACGTCCCCCTCCCTCTCGAGGGGAGGGTGGCCCGAAGGGCCGGGTGGGGTCATTGCGGCAGTGCTCGACGCCTCTTTGAGTTGGCGCGCTTCGGAGAGGACCCCATCCCCGGCCTGCGGCCGGACCCTCCCCTCGAGGGGGAGGGGGACGCCGCGTTCTACGACCCCCAGTCCCGGCTCGTAAAATCCAGCCTTTGGCACGCTAACGGGTTCGGCTACCGCCGCACCAGATCCAGCGAGACTTGCCAGCCTCTGCACCAGCGCCGTCATATTTGCCGGCCCGCCCTCGCGAAAATAGCCAAGCAGGGCGTCCAAATCCTCGCGCGGCAGCGTCGAGCCTTCGATCAGTCGCAAATCCTCGTCGTGGCTCTCGCCCGGTAGGAGCGCCAGCTTGATACCGCGATTTCGCGCGATAACGGCGAGCTGGTCGCAGCCATAGCGCCACCACTCGTAGCCGCCGAGAATGCGGACCAGAATGACCTTGGCGTGGCGGGCGACGCTCTCGGTCCAGAGGTCGACGGACATCGGATGGCGCAGGTCGCGCAAGGCGGCGAGCCGCATCGAGGGCAGGCGGTCCGCATCCGCCTTCCACGCCGCCGCCAGCCCGGCCAGGTCGCTGTCGGTGAAGGACAGGGCCACGACATCCGCAGGCGTTTGCCTGAGATCGACAGGCTCGGCGAGATCGTCGAGCGAGGCGGATGTGGTGGTGAGGATGTGCATCGCGGCTTGTACCTGGGGTCAGCCGGCGAGGATACGCTCTATCGCCGGGCGGTTCAGCCCTTTCAGACCGATGACGACAAGGCGCGAGCGGCGATCGTCTTCAGCGGTCCAGGCCCGGTCGTAATAATGGTTGACGCGCGGGCCGACGGCCTGCAGCAGGAGCCGCATCGGCTTGCCGCCAACCTCGACGAAGCCCTTGACGCGCAACACGTTTTCTTCCTCCGCCGCCGTGGCGACGCGTTGTGCGAGCTCGTCCGGGTTAGACACGGACGCGATGTCGATGACGAACGAGTCAAAATCGTCATGTTCGTGGTCGAGCTCGTCGTCGTGATGGGTTTTGCGGTTCTCTATGTCGTCCTCGACGGCGAGGCCGAGGCCGAGCAGCACCGACGGATCGACCTTGCCTTGCGAAGTCGGCACGATCTTCACCGCCCGCGCAACATGCTTGCCGATGACGGCATTGGCACGGGCCGAGCCGGCTGCGTCCATCAGGTCGCTCTTCGAGAGGATGATCAGGTCGGCGCAAGCGAGCTGGTCCTCGAATACTTCCTCGACCGGATCGTCGTGTTCGAGCGTCTCGTCCTGCGCGCGCTGCGCCTGCAGGGCGTCCATGTCGTTGGCGACGCGCCCATCAGCCAGCGCCGGTCCGTCGACGACGGCGATAACGCCATCGACGGTCACCCGGCTCTTGACCGACGGCCACTGGAAGGCCTGGACCAGCGGCTTGGGCAGGGCCAGCCCGGACGTCTCGATCAGGATATGGTCGACCCTCGGCATCAGCGACAGGATCTGGTCGAGTGCCGGGACGAAATCGTCGGCGACAGTGCAGCAGATGCAGCCATTGGCCAGCTCGACAATGTTTTCCTCGGGGCAGGTGTCGATGCCGCAGCCCTTCAGGATCTCGCCGTCGATGCCGATGTCGCCGAACTCGTTGACGATGATGGCCAGCCGCTTGCCTTTGGCGTTTTCGAGCAAATGGCGGATCAATGTCGTCTTGCCGGCGCCGAGAAATCCGGTAACGACGGTGCAGGGGACGCGCGAAAGGGGGGCAGCGGTCATATCAAGTCCTTCAAAAGGTCGAGGGGAGGGATGCGGGCAACCAGACCGCGCTTCAGGCAATCGGGACGGCCGCGCCACGGAATGAGCCCATCCGTCGAGGTGGCGAACAGCTTTGCGCCGGTCACGAGATCGGCGCCGCTGGTCGCGGTCAGGTCGCCGAAGACGTAACTCCAGCAGCCGTCGCGCAGCATGGCGGCGCTGAGCCGGCGCTTGCAATTGCCGAGGCATTCGACGGTGCGGATTTTGATGTTTTCGCCGGAAGCGGCGCGGCGCGTGTCCTCGGCGAGCAGTTCGCCGGCGCGGGGATGAGCGTCCGAACCGGTCTCGTCACGGCAGGAAGAGCAGACGATGACGGTAACGCCGGCCGGGGAATCGTCAGGGCCGGACAATAAATCCGCTGTCTCAGCCGAAAAACTGCTGTCGCGTTCCAAATCAGGCTCCTTGCCCGGAAAACCCGCCAGGCGATCGGATTCTTATGTCCTAGACGGCAGGTCTCCTGGCTCGCGGGTCATCGCCTTGGTGCCGCCTTCCCGGGAATATCCCAGTGGTTTTCGGCCTTGGCTCGTCGCTTACAGTTGCGGGGACAGCCGCGGATTTGAAATCGAGATTTCGCACCGCATTCCCTCTTGGCCCCTGCCGTTGCGGGCAGGGGACCGTCTGAAACGGATTTAGGCTTGTGGAGGCAGTCGTGTCAACGCACGTCTATGACGCGGCGATATCTGCGAGCGGCCGGCCAAGGTCGCCGGCAGCCGTCACCGCGATGCGCTCAAGCCCGAGCCAGCCCTGCATCTGCTTCAATTCCTCGAAGAGTTCGGCAGCGGTTTGTGGCGGGGCGCCGGGCTCCGCATAGGCGGCATGGACGCGCAATACGCCGGCCGGACGGTCGGCCCTGAGGTCGACGCGCCCGACGATGCTGTCGCCGAGCAGGAACGGCAGCACATAATAGCCATACCGGCGCTTTTCGGCCGGCGTGTAGATCTCGATGCGGTAGTGGAAGTCGAACAATCGCTCGGTGCGCGACCGCTCGAAGACCACGGGATCGAACGGCGCAAGCAAGGCGCGCGCCTCGATCCTGCGCGGCAAACGGACGTTCTTATGGAGATAGGCTGTTTTGCTCCAGCCGTCGACGCTCACCGGCAACAGCTCGCCAGCCTCGACCAGCTCCTCGATGCGGCCCTTAATATCGGCGGGCGAGAGGCGGAAATAGTCGCGCAGGTCGCCTGCCGTGGCGACGCCATGGGCGCGGGCGGAGATGCGCAGCAATTCGCGGTGGGCGTCCTCGGGGCAGGGAACCGGTAGAGCGAGTATCGCGGGCGGCAGTACGCGCTCCGGCAGATCGTAGAACCGTTCGAAGCCGCGGCGATGCGCGGTGGTGATGCGGCCGGCCCAGAACAGCCATTCGAAGGCGTGCTTGGCATGGCTCCAGCCCCACCAGCCGCCCGAACCCTTCTGGCCTTCGAAAGCCGACGCCGCGATCGGGCCTCGTTCGGCGACCTCGCGATAGATGTCTTCGATATAGGCGGCGTGCTCGCGGCCCCATTTGGCCAGTCCGCTGTACATTTCCTCGCCGCGCTCGGCCCGCTGCATGCGCCAGCGCATCAGCGGATAGGTCTCGACCGGCAGGAAGGAGGCTTCGTGCGCCCAATATTCAAAGACCATGCGCTTGCGCGTTATGGCGGCGTCGTCGAGCAGCGCCAGCTTGTAGGGGCCAAGCCGCGAATAGAGCGGCATGTAGTGGGCGCGCACCACGGCGCTGACGGAATCGATCTGCAGCAGGCCGGTACGGGCAAGCACGCGGGCCAGATGTCGGCGGTCGGGTGTACCGGCGGGTCGGGGGTCATTGAATCCCTGTGCCGCCAGCGCGATGCGGCGGGCCATGCGAAGTGAGATTTTTTCCTTCATCAATGCGGGTATCCTGATGATGCCGGACAGAGAAGAGAATCTGTGATTCCGCGCCATGCTAGCAGGGTTTTGGCGGTATCCATGTCAGGAGAGAAAAGTGGAGTGAAAAGTGAAAGAAATCAAACAGGAGCGGATCTGACCAGTTTTCCCGGATATGCCGCCCAGTACCGCGATTTGAACAAGGTTTGACTTGCTTCGCCGAAAGCGCTGCGCTAACCCTCGCCGCGTTGCAGCATAGAGCCCCCTTAAAACGGTTCAGTGGTTAAACTGTCACGCTTCCGCAAGTGGGTCCGGTGCTGTAATCAGAGTGGATTGGCCGCCAACGGAAACTGCAGCATGAACGCACTTTTAGGTTCGTACCTGCCCATCGTCCTGTTCATCGGCGTGGCGCTGGTGGTCGGGCTGGCGCTGCTTGCCGCACCCTTCCTGGTGGCCTACCGCAACCCCGATCCGGAAAAGCTTTCGGCCTATGAATGCGGCTTCAACTCGTTCGACGATGCGCGCATGAAGTTCGACATCCGCTTCTACTTGGTGTCGATCCTGTTCATCATCTTCGATCTGGAGGTAGCCTTCCTGTTTCCTTGGGCGGTGTCGTTCAGCCAGATCGGCATGCTCGGCTTCTGGTCGATGATGGTGTTTTTGGCGGTGCTGACCATCGGCTTTGCCTATGAATGGAAAAAAGGAGCGCTGGAATGGGATTGAACGACAGTTCCGGCACGCTCGTCGCGCCGAAGCCCAAGGGCCTCATCGACCCCAACACCGGCAGGCCGGTGGGGTCCGACGATCCGTTCTTCCTGGAGATCAACAACGAGCTCGCCGACAAGGGCTTTCTCGTCACCTCGACCGAGGCGCTGATCACCTGGGCGCGCAGCGGCTCGCTGATGTTCATGACCTTCGGTCTCGCCTGCTGCGCGGTCGAGATGATCCATACCTCGATGCCGCGCTATGACTCCGAGAGGTTCGGTGTCGCGCCGCGCGCGTCTCCGCGTCAGTCCGACATCATGATCGTTGCCGGCACGCTGACCAACAAGATGGCGCCGGCGCTGCGCAAGGTCTACGATCAGATGCCGGAGCCGCGCTACGTCATCTCGATGGGCTCCTGCGCCAACGGCGGCGGCTATTATCATTATTCCTATTCGGTGGTGCGCGGCTGCGACCGCATCGTGCCGGTCGACATCTACGTGCCCGGCTGCCCGCCGAGCGCCGAAGCGCTGCTCTACGGCATCCTTCTGCTGCAGAAGAAGATCCGCCGCACCGGCACGATCGAACGGTAAATCGCCATGGATGAAGATCGGATCATTTATGGCAACCCTGAGCCTTGGCTGGATTTGATGTTCAAAACGTTCGAGCAGCGATTTGTAAAGACGGACTCCGGTTCGACGTTTTATTCGTCGGCGCTTTCAACAGACACGAAATTTGGTGCTGCTGGTGTTGGTGTCGACATCCGATTGGATGACTGGGAAGCTGAGCCGACAAGCGACCCACGAATAGTCTTTTATCACGGCGACGTGAGACTGCGATCGCTTGGCGATCGCACCAAGAATCTGATTGCTGAAATGTCGGCCAAGTTTCCCTCCGCCGCGTCTGGCCAGGGAGCGCCTGCCGAAAAGCTGTTTGTGGAATGCGTTGCTCTAAATGGCGACCCCGCCAATCTGGAAACCCGGCAGTTCGTTGGAAAGCTGTTTTTTGGCGAGCCGGGTGACGACAATGAATGTCAGGTTTTTTTGACCATTGATGCCGCCAGGGAGAGCGGTTGGTTTGGCGAGAAAGATCCGGATGACTCGCACAAGGTTCTAGGCTGGTTGGCGAGGCTGTCATGACCCAGGCGTTGAATGACCTCTCTACCTATCTCGGCGAGAAGCTGACCGGCCGGATCGGCGAGGCGGTGCTCGCCTATGGCGAACTCACCATCTCAGTCGAACCGCGCGACCTGATCGAGGTAGTGACCTTCCTGCGCGACGACCCGAAATGCCAGTTCATCTCGATCATCGACGTCTGCGGCGCCGATTACCCGTCGCGGGCAAAGCGCTTCGACGTCGTCTACCATTTGCTGTCGCCGAGGCAGAATATCCGCATCCGCATCAAGGTCCAGGCCGACGAAGAGACGCTGGTGCCGTCAATCACCGGCATATATCCCGGCGCCGACTGGTTCGAACGCGAAACCTACGATCTCTATGGCGTGCTGTTTTCGGGTCATCCCGATCTGCGGCGGATTCTGACCGACTACGGCTTCGAAGGCCATCCGCTGCGCAAGGACTTTCCGCTGACCGGCTTCGTCGAGGTACGCTACGACGACGAAGCCAAGCGCGTCATCTACGAGCCGGTGGAGCTCAAGCAGGAATTCCGCAATTTCGATTTTCTGTCCCCATGGGAAGGCACGGATTATGTTCTGCCGGGGGACGAGAAGGCAAAACAGTGAGTAGTGAGTAGTGAGTAGGAATTGGAAAAAAGGATCGAATCTTATCGCGACCTGAAGGTGTGGCAATCGGCGATGGTGCTTGCTGAAGATTGTTACCGCATCAGTAAAGGGTTTCCGAAGGAGGAGATCTACGGCATGACCTCGCAGATGCGCCGATCGACGGTTTCGATCGCAGCCAACGTCGCGGAGGGATACGGTCGAGAAAACAGAGGTTCGTTCGTTCAATTTTTGCGCATGGCGCAAGGTTCGTTGAAGGAACTGGAAACGCACATTTTGCTGGCATGCCGGGTTGGGCTGCTACGAAAAGACGATGAGATTGAACTGCTACTGCGATGCGAAGAGATTGGAAAAATGACGAGATCTCTTATCCGGACGGTGCAGGCCAAGCAGGCGGAATGAAGCAGGCATTGAGGTTGATGATCACTACTCACTACTCACTACTGACTCTTCGCCAGAGGCGCCTCCATGGCTGAAACCTCCGTCCGCAACTTCAACATCAATTTCGGCCCACAGCATCCGGCTGCGCACGGCGTTTTGCGCCTCGTGCTGGAGCTCGACGGCGAGGTCGTCGACCGGGTCGATCCGCATATCGGACTGTTGCATCGCGGCACGGAAAAGCTGATCGAGCACAAGACTTATCTGCAGGCGGTGCCTTATCTCGACCGGCTCGACTATTGCGCGCCGATGAACCAGGAGCATGCCTTTGCGCTCGCAGCCGAGCGGCTGCTCGGCATCGAGGTGCCGAAGCGCGGGCAGCTTATTCGAGTTCTCTACTCTGAGATCGGCCGCATCATGTCGCACATCCTCAATGTGACGACGCAGGCGATGGATGTCGGCGCGCTGACGCCGCCGCTGTGGGGCTTTGTCGAGCGCGAAAAGCTGATGGTGTTTTACGAGCGCGCCTCGGGCTCGCGCATGCATGCGGCCTATTTCCGGCCGGGCGGCGTGCATCAGGACCTGCCGCAGAAGCTGATCGAGGACATCGGCAAGTGGATCGACCCGTTCCTGAAGTCGATCGACGACCTCGACGCGCTTTTGACCGGTAATCGCATCTTCAAACAGCGAAATGTCGACATTGCCACCGTCTCCCTGGCGGACGCCTGGGCCTGGGGCTTTTCCGGCGTCATGGTGCGCGGCTCGGGTGCGCCGTGGGACCTGCGCAAATCGCAACCCTACGAATGCTATGCCGAGCTGGATTTCGACATTCCAGTCGGCAAGAACGGCGACTGTTTCGACCGTTATCTTGTACGCATGGAAGAGATGCGGCAGTCGGCGAAAATCATGCGCCAGTGCGTCGACCTGTTGCTCGGCAAGGAGGGCGGCGGGCCGGTGTCGAACCTCGACGGCAAGGTGGTGCCGCCGAAGCGCGCGGCGATGAAGCGCTCGATGGAAGCGCTGATCCATCACTTCAAGCTGTACACCGAAGGCTACCGCGTGCCGGCCGGCGAGGTCTATGCCGCGGTCGAGGCGCCGAAGGGCGAGTTCGGCGTCTATCTCGTCTCCGACGGCACCAACAAGCCCTACCGCTGCAAGCTGCGCGCGCCGGGCTTTGCGCATCTGCAAGCCATGGACTTTTTGTGTCGCGGCCACATGCTGGCCGACGTCACCGCCGTTCTCGGCTCCCTCGACATCGTGTTTGGTGAGGTCGATCGCTAAATGTCAGTCCGCCGTCTCGCAGAAGCCAGCCTCCAGCCAGCCTCCTTCGCCTTCAACCGGGCGAATGCGGCAGCGGCGAAGCAGTGGATCAAGAAATATCCGAAGGGGCGCGAGCAATCCGCGATCATTCCCTTGCTGATGCTGGCGCAGGAGCAGGAAGGCTGGGTGACCAAGGCGGCGATCGAGGCGATCTCCGACATGCTCGGCATGCCCTATATCAGAGGGCTGGAAGTTGCCACCTTCTATACGCAATACCAGCTCAATCCGGTCGGCAGCCGCGCCCATATCCAGGTCTGCGGCACCACGCCCTGCATGCTGCGCGGCTCGGAAGCGCTGATGGATGTGTGCCGCTCGAAGATCCATCACGACCAGTTCCACACCAACGACAAAGGCACGCTGTCGTGGGAGGAGATCGAGTGTCTCGGCGCCTGCGTCAACGCGCCGATGGTGATGATATTCAAGGACACCTATGAGGATTTGACGCCGGAGCGGCTTGCCGAGATCATCGACCTTTATGACGCCGGTAAGGGCGCCACGGTGGAACCGGGACCGCAAAACGGCCGCGTCACTTCCGAGCCGGCCAGCGGCCTGACGACCCTTAAGAGTGAAAAGGCGATCCTCAAGGCGACCCGCGACCGGGAAACCAGGGCCGCGACCAAAGCCGCCAAGGAAGCGGCGCCGGCGGCCGCTGCCGCAGCGCCGGTTCCGCCTGCTGCCGCGCCTGCACCGGCGCCAGTTGCGCCCTCGAATGCCAGCAAGCCGAAGACCGATGCGGTCGAGACCAGCCCGGCGCTGAAATCGCCGTCGGCGACAAAAGTCGCGCCAGCGGCGGAGAAGGCGGCGAGCGTTGCAGCGCCTCTGCATTCGGCCGCCAATGCCAACAAGGCCGAGCCGCAGGTCGAGGACGTCTCGAAACAGCGCAAAGGCTCCAAGAACAAGGCCGAGCCGGCGTCTGCTTTCAAAGCGCCGGAGGCCAAGGTTAAACCGGCGAAGGCTGCCGCCGAAGCGGCCAAGCCGTCGCCCGGAAACGGGAGCCGGCCGACCGGCAAGAAGCCGGTCTGAGGAACGAGCAATGCTTCAGGACAGAGACCGCATCTTCAACAACATCTACGGCCGCTTCGACAAGTCGCTGGCCGGCGCCATGGCGCGCGGCGCCTGGGACAACACGCCCGGCATCATCGCCAAGGGGCGCGAGTGGATCGTCAACGAGATGAAGGCATCGGGCCTGCGCGGCCGCGGCGGCGCCGGCTTCCCGACCGGGCTCAAATGGTCGTTCATGCCCAAGCAGAGCGACGGCCGGCCGAGTTATCTCGTTGTCAATGCCGACGAGTCCGAACCCGGCACCTGCAAGGACCGCGATATATTGCGCCACGATCCGCATACGCTGGTCGAGGGCTGCCTGATCGCCGGCTTCGCCATGGGCGCGGTCGCCGCCTACATCTATGTGCGCGGCGAGTTCATCCGCGAGCGCGAGGCGCTGCAACTCGCCATCGACGAGGCCTATGCGGCCAAGCTGATCGGCAAGAACAACACCTCCGGCTACGATTTCGACATCTACATGCACCATGGTGCCGGCGCCTATATCTGTGGCGAGGAAACGGCGCTGCTCGAAAGCCTCGAAGGCAAGAAAGGCCAGCCGCGGCTGAAGCCGCCGTTTCCGGCCAATGTCGGCCTCTATGGCTGCCCGACGACGGTCAACAATGTCGAGTCCATCGCCGTGGCGCCAACCATCCTGCGCCGCGGTGCGGCCTGGTTCTCGTCCTTCGGCCGGCCCAACAATGCCGGCACCAAGCTGTTCTGCATCTCCGGCCACGTCAACAATCCGTGTACCGTCGAGGAGGCGATGTCGATCCCGTTCCGCGAACTGATCGAGACGCATTGCGGCGGCATCCGCGGCGGCTGGGACAATCTGCTGGCGGTCATTCCGGGCGGCGCCTCGGTGCCGTTGGTGCCGGCCGAGCAGATCATCGACGCGCCGATGGATTTCGATGCGCTGCGCGACCTGAAATCGGGCCTAGGCACCGCGGCTGTCATCGTCATGGACAAATCGACCGATGTCGTGAAGGCGATCGCGAGGCTGTCCTATTTCTACAAGCACGAGAGCTGCGGCCAGTGCACGCCCTGCCGTGAGGGCACGGGCTGGATGTGGCGGGTGATGGAACGGCTGGTGCGCGGTGAGGCGCAGAAGCGCGAGATCGACATGCTGCTCGACGTGACCAAGCAGGTCGAGGGCCACACGATCTGCGCTCTGGGCGATGCGGCGGCATGGCCGATCCAGGGCCTGATGCGGCATTTCCGTGGCGAGGTGGAGCGGCGCATCGACGAGTTTTCGCGCAACGCACACCGCGCCGAACCGGTGCTGGCGGCGGCGGAATAGAAGAATTCAAAAAATGCGGGCGAATGCCCGAAACGAGGAAACGAGCGCGGGGCAGACGGAAACGACCAGGAGACCACCTATGTCGCTGTTTTCGATACCCGACGATTTGACGCCAGATGGGGACCCGTTCTTGAAGATGAACCAGGACCTGACCAGGACAATGCCGAAGGAGATGGCCAGCGCCGTCAATCTCCTGGCGCATCCTGTCGCCGGCGCGGCGGCGATGACGGCACTCGGCATCGGGCTTGCCAACCACGCCTTTGGCGTCTGGATAGGCGTGCTTTCAGGCGTGGCCGAGACCTCGCAGCGGCTTTGGCAGCCGGTCACCGAGGATTTCGAGGCCCGGACCGAACGCGTTTCCGCGACCGGCAAAACCTCCTCGACCAAGGCGCGCGCAGCCACCAAAACCCTGATTGCCGAGGCGCAGTCCTTCGCCAATGACGTGACCGACATTGCGACAAGCACTGCGGCGCGGAGCGTGGCGAATGCGAGCACCGTTGCAGCGGACGCATCGGCCGGGCTCATGCCGGAAGATTTCAAGCAGCCCAAGCCGATGGACCGGCCAGCCGTGCCCGTCGACCTCAAGGCAATATCGGGCATCGGGCCGAAACTGGAAAAGGTGCTGAACGGCCTTGGCATCTGGACATACGCCCAGATTGCCGCGTGGACGCCGCAAGAGATCGCCTGGGTCGAAGATTACCTGTCGTTGAAGGGCCGTATCGGCCGTGACGGCTGGATCGGTCAGGCGGCCGCATTGGCCGAGGCCAAAAATTGAATTCAATATCGTGCGCGGCGTCGGCTGCGCACGGAAGGAAAGATTGCGGAACGTCCGCAGGGGTTTGAGGCGAAATGGCAAAGCTCAAGGTCGACGGGAAAGAGATCACTGTACCCGACCACTACACGCTGCTGCAGGCGGCCGAGGACGCAGGTGCGGAAGTGCCGCGCTTCTGCTTCCATGAGCGGCTGTCGATCGCCGGCAATTGCCGCATGTGCCTGATCGAGGTGAAGGGCGGCCCGCCCAAGCCGCAGGCGTCCTGCGCCATGGGCGTGCGCGACCTGCGCCCCGGTCCAAATGGCGAGCCGCCGGAAATCTTCACCAACACGCCGATGGTCAAGAAGGCCCGCGAAGGCGTGATGGAATTCCTGCTGATCAACCATCCGCTGGACTGCCCGATCTGCGATCAGGGCGGCGAGTGCGATCTGCAGGACCAGGCGATGGCGTTCGGCGTCGATTCCTCGCGCTACCACGAGAACAAGCGGGCGGTCGAAGACAAGTATATCGGGCCGCTGGTCAAGACGATCATGAACCGCTGCATCCATTGCACGCGCTGCGTCCGCTTTACCACCGAGATTGCCGGCATATCGGAGCTTGGTCTGATCGGCCGCGGCGAGGATGCCGAGATCACCACCTATCTCGAAAGCGCGATGACTTCGGAACTGCAGGGCAATGTCATCGACCTTTGCCCGGTCGGCGCGCTGACCTCCAAACCCTACGCCTTCCAGGCACGCCCTTGGGAACTGACCAAGACAGAGTCGATCGACGTGATGGACGCCGTCGGCTCGGCCATCCGCGTCGATAGCCGGGGCCGCGAAGTGATGCGCATCCTGCCGCGTACCAACGAGGCGGTGAACGAGGAGTGGATTTCCGACAAGACCCGCTTTATCTGGGACGGCCTGCGCACGCAGCGCCTCGACCGGCCCTATGTGCGCAAGGACGGCAGACTGGCCCCCGCAAGCTGGGCCGAGGCTTTTGCCGCGATCAAGGAAGCGGTGTCGAATGCCGCACCCGAAAAGATCGGCGCCATTGCCGGCGATCTCGCAGCCGTCGAGGAGATCTACGCGCTGAAGCTTCTGATGGCTTCGCTCGGCTCGAGGAACACCGACTGCCGCCAGGACGGTGCCGCACTCGATCCGTCGCTCGGCCGGGCGAGCTATGTCTTCAACCCGACCATCGAAGGCATCGAACAGGCCGATGCAGTGCTGATCATCGGCGCCAATCCGCGCTTCGAGGCATCCCTGCTCAACGCCCGCATCCGCAAGCGCTGGCGGGCCGGCAATCTGCCGGTCGGCGTCATCGGCGATATCGGCGATACGCGCTATGATTACGAGCAGCTCGGCGCCGGGCCGGAATCGCTGAAGGATCTGGCCGACGGCAACGGCAAGTTCTTCCAGCTGCTGAAGAAGGCGACGCATCCGCTGATCATCGTCGGACAGGGTGCGCTGGCGCGTCCGGACGGGACGGCCGTGCTCGGCCAGGCGGCGAAGCTCGCCGTCGCCGTCAACGCCGCTAGGGCCGACTGGAACGGCTTTGCCGTGCTGCACACCGCCGCGGCACGCGTCGGCGGCCTCGATGTCGGCTTCGTGCCGGGCGAGGGCGGCAGGAATGTCGCCGGCATGCTGGGCGAGACCGACGTGCTGTTCCTGCTCGGCGCCGACGAGATCGACATGGCAAAGATCGGCGGCGCTTTCGTCGTCTATATCGGCACGCATGGCGACAAGGGCGCGCATCGCGCCAACGTCATCCTGCCGGGCGCCGCCTATACCGAGAAGTCGGGCACCTTCGTCAACACCGAAGGCCGCGTGCAGCAGACCAACCGTGCCGGCTTCGCGCCCGGCGAAGCGCGCGAGGACTGGGCGATCCTTCGGGCACTGTCGGATGTGCTCGGCAAGAAGCTGCCGTTCGATTCGCTGCAGCAACTGCGCGCAAAGCTCTATGCGCAATACCCGCATCTTGCCCGCGTCGACCATGTCGCGGCCGGCGACCCGGCCGACATCGCCAGGGTGGCCAAGCTCGGCGGTCGGCTGAACAAGGGCACCTTCACCTCACCGGTCAAGGATTTCTACCTGACCAATCCGATCGCGCGGGCTTCCGCGGTGATGGCCGAATGCTCGGCTTTGGCGAAAAACGGCTTCAGGCAGGCGGCGGAGTAGATATGGACACCTTCTTCTCCTTTTATGTGCTGCCGGCGCTGCTGATCCTTTTGAAGTCGGTCGTGCTGATCGTCGTTCTGTTGATCTTCGTCGCCTATGTGCTTTACGCAGACCGCAAGATCTGGGCGGCGGTGCAATTGCGCCGCGGACCGAACGTCGTCGGCCCGTGGGGCACGCTGCAGGCCTTCGCCGATCTGCTGAAATTCGTCTTCAAGGAACCGGTGATCCCGTCCGGCGCCAATAAGGGCGTTTTCCTGCTGGCGCCCTTGGTGTCGGCGGTGCTGGCGATCTCTGCATGGGCGGTCATACCGGTCAATGAAGGCTGGGCGATCGCCAACGTCAATGTCGGCATCCTCTATGTCTTCGCCATCTCCTCGCTCGAGGTCTATGGCGTGATCATGGGCGGCTGGGCGTCCAATTCGAAATACCCGTTCCTTGGCGCGCTGCGCTCGGCGGCGCAGATGGTGTCCTACGAAGTCTCGATCGGCTTTGTCATCGTCACCGTGCTGCTTTGCGTCGGCTCGCTCAACCTGTCCGACATCGTCCTGTCGCAGCAGGACGGGCTGGGCACGCGGCTCGGCCTGCCCAACACCTTCCTCGACTGGCATTGGCTGTCGCTGTTCCCGATGTTCATCGTCTTCTTCATCTCGGCGTTGGCCGAGACCAACCGTCCGCCCTTCGACCTCGTGGAAGCCGAATCGGAACTCGTCGCCGGCCACATGGTCGAATATTCCTCGACGCCGTTCCTGTTGTTCTTCCTCGGCGAATATGTCGCCGTCGTCCTGATGTGCGCGCTGGCCACCATCCTGTTCCTTGGCGGCTGGCTGCCGCCCTTCAACTTCGCGCCGTTCACCTGGGTGCCGGGGCTGATCTGGTTCGTGCTCAAGGTCTGCCTGGTGTTCTTCATGTTCTCGATGGTGAAGGCGTTCGTGCCGCGCTACCGCTACGACCAGTTGATGCGGCTCGGCTGGAAGGTCTTCCTGCCGATCTCGCTGTTCATGGTGGTCGCCACCGCCGCTTTCCTAAAAATCACGGGGTTTGCCTGATGTCTGCATTATCCCAGGCCGCCAAGTCACTGCTTTTGCAGGATTTCGTCGGCGCTTTCTTCCTATCGATGCGCCAGTTCTTCGCGCCGAAGGAGACGATCAACTATCCGCATGAGAAGGGACCGGTCAGCCCGCGCTTCCGCGGCGAACATGCGCTGCGCCGTTATCCGAACGGCGAGGAACGCTGCATCGCCTGCAAATTGTGCGAGGCGATCTGCCCGGCGCAGGCCATCACCATCGAAGCCGGCCCACGCCGCAATGACGGCACGCGGCGCACCGTGCGCTACGACATCGATATGGTGAAATGCATCTATTGCGGCTTCTGCCAGGAAGCCTGCCCGGTCGACGCCATCGTCGAGGGGCCGAATTTCGAGTTCGCGACGGAGACGCGCGAGGAACTTTATTACGACAAGGACAGGCTTCTGGCCAATGGCGACCGCTGGGAGCGTGAGCTGGCGCGCAACATCTCGCTGGATGCGCCTTACCGCTGATATTTGATGCATGAACGGGGCGAGGGCCTCGTTCAGAGGATGATCCCGAAAAGTTGCAGACTTTTCGGACAAGATCATCCTCCGGAATGAAAGAGTGTCGCATGTTTTCTTTTCGATCGGGTCTTTCAACCCGATCGGAACATGCGATAGGAACACGCAACTTGCCGACCGGAGGCGGTGGCAAAAAACAGGACGAACGTCCTGTTCTGACAGGAAACCCGGGGGAACCCATGCTGAGTGGACTAGAGGCGGCCTTTTTCTACCTCTTCGCCTTTGTCGCGGTGGCATCGGCGTTCATGGTCATTTCGGCGCGCAATCCCGTGCATTCGGTGCTGTTCCTGATCCTGACCTTCTTCAACGCCGCCGGCCTGTTCATGCTGACCGGCGCCGAGTTCCTGGCGATGATCCTGCTCGTCGTCTATGTCGGCGCGGTGCTGGTGCTGTTCCTGTTCGTGGTCATGATGCTCGACGTCGACTTCGCCGAAATGAAGGAAGGCGCCCTGCAATATGCACCGATCGGCGCGCTGGTCGGGCTGATCCTGGCGGCGGAGCTTATCGTGGTGCTCGGCGGCTATACATTCGCGCCGAAACTGGCGGCGACGGTCGCCAAGCCCATTCCGGACCTGGCCGCGCGCTCCAATACGGCGGCGCTTGGCGACATCCTCTATACGGATTACGTCTATTACTTCCAGGTAGCTGGCCTGGTGCTGCTGGTCGCCATGATCGGCGCCATCGTGCTGACGCTGCGCCACAAGCCGGGCGTCAAGCGGCAGTCGATCGCCGCCCAGGTCGGCCGCACGGCAGCAACCGGAGTGGAAATCCGCAAGGTCAAGACGGGCGAAGGAGTCTGAGATGGTCGTCGGCATCGCGCACTACCTGACCGTATCGGCGATCCTGTTCACGCTCGGCGTGTTCGGCATCTTCCTGAACCGCAGGAACGTCATCGTCATCTTGATGTCGATCGAGCTGATCCTGCTTGCGGTCAACATCAATTTCGTCGCCTTTTCGGCGGCGCTCGGCGATTTGGTCGGCCAGGTTTTCGCACTGTTCGTGCTGACGGTCGCGGCGGCCGAAGCGGCGATCGGCCTTGCCATTCTCGTCGTCTTCTTCCGCAACCGCGGCTCGATCGCGGTCGAAGACGTGAACATGATGAAGGGTTGACGGAACCACCATGTATCAGGCCATCGTCTTCCTTCCGCTGCTCGGCTTCCTGATCGTCGGCCTGTTCGGCACTTCGCTCGGCGCCAAGGCTTCTGAATACATCACCTCCGGCTTCCTGGTGATCGCGGCTGTGCTGTCGTGGGTTGCCTTCTTCTCGGTCGGCTTCGGCGGCGGGGAGGTGTTCACCGTGCCGGTGCTGCGCTGGATCCAGTCAGGCGGCCTCGAAGCGTCGTGGGCGCTGCGGATCGATACGCTGACCGTGGTGATGCTGGTCGTCGTCAATACGGTGTCGGCGCTGGTCCATGTCTACTCGATCGGCTACATGCATCACGACCCGGACCGGCCGCGCTTCTTCGCCTATCTGTCGCTGTTCACCTTCGCCATGCTGATGCTGGTGACGGCCGACAACCTCGTGCAGATGTTCTTCGGCTGGGAAGGCGTCGGCCTTGCCTCCTATCTGCTGATCGGCTTCTGGTACAAGAAGCCGTCGGCCAATGCAGCTGCGATCAAGGCCTTCGTCGTCAACCGCGTCGGCGATTTCGGCTTTGCGCTCGGCATATTCGGCGTGTTCGTGCTGTTCGGCTCGGTCAATCTCGGCACCATCTTCGCCAATGCGGCGACGTTCATTCCGGCGGAAGGCGCGCCGCAAGGCGCGGCCGTACTGACCTTCCTCGGCTATGCGCTTGATAAGCAGGCCGCGATGACGGTTGTCTGCCTGCTCCTGTTCATGGGCGCCATGGGCAAGTCGGCGCAGGTGCCGCTGCACACCTGGCTCCCGGATGCCATGGAGGGCCCGACGCCGGTCTCGGCACTGATCCATGCCGCCACCATGGTGACGGCAGGCGTGTTCATGCTGGCGCGGCTGTCGCCGCTATTCGAGCTGTCGCATTCGGCACTGACGGTGGTCACCTTCATCGGCGCCTTCACCGCCTTCTTCGCGGCGACAGTCGGTCTTGTCCAGAACGACATCAAGCGCGTCATCGCCTATTCGACCTGTTCGCAGCTCGGCTACATGTTCGTGGCGCTCGGCGTCGGCGCCTATGGCGCGGCGATTTTCCATCTGTTCACCCACGCCTTCTTCAAGGCGCTGCTGTTCCTCGGCTCGGGCTCGGTCATCCACGCCGTCTCCGACGAGCAGGACATGCGCAAAATGGGTGGCCTAAGGACGCTGATCCCGACGACTTACTGGATGATGGTGATCGGCACGCTGGCGCTGACCGGTGTCGGCATTCCGGTAACGATCATCGGCACGGCCGGCTTCTTTTCCAAGGACGCCATCATCGAAGCGGCCTTCGCCGGCCACAATGCGGTCGCCGCATTTGCCTTCATATTGCTGGTCATTGCTGCCTGCTTCACCTCCTTCTACTCCTGGCGGCTGATCTTCATGACCTTCCACGGCGAGCCGCGGGCCAGCCACGAGGTCATGCACCATGTCCATGAATCGCCGCCGGTCATGCTGGTGCCGCTGTTCATCCTGGCGGCTGGCGCGCTGCTCGCCGGTGTGATCTTCCACGGCGCCTTCATCGGCGAGGGCTATGCCGAATTCTGGAAGGCGTCGCTGTTCACGCTGCCGGACAACCAGATCCTGCACGAAATCCACGAAGTGCCGTTATGGGTCGAGTTGTCGCCGTTCATCGCCATGCTGATCGGCTTTGCGATAGCCTGGCAGTTCTATGTTCGCGCGCCGGAAATGCCTCGGAGCGTCGCTGCCAACCATCGCCTGCTCTACGCCTTCCTGCTCAACAAATGGTATTTCGACGAGCTCTACGACTTCCTGTTCGTGCGGCCGGCAAAGCGCCTCGGCCACTTCCTGTGGAAGACCGGCGACGGCACCGTCATCGACGGACTCGGGCCGGACGGCATTTCGGCGCGCGTCGTCGACGTCACCAACCGGGTCGTCAAGCTGCAGACCGGCTATCTCTACCACTATGCCTTCGCCATGCTGATCGGCGTTGCCGCACTCGTCACCTGGATGATGCTCTGATGACCGCCTGGCCGATCCTATCGCTGGTCACCTTCCTGCCGCTGGTTGGTGTGCTGCTCATCCTTTTCGTGCGTGATGACAGCGAGAACGCGCGCCGCAACATCCGCGCCATCGCGCTTTTCACGACTGCGTTCACGTTTGTGATTTCGCTGTTTATCTGGACCGGCTTCGACAATTCGCAACCTGGCTTCCAGTTCGTCGAGAAGTTTGCCTGGCTGGATTCCGGCATCTCCTACCATATGGGCGTAGACGGCATCTCCATGCTGTTCGTCATCCTGACCACCTTCCTAATGCCGCTCTGCATTCTCGCCTCGTGGGAATCGATCGAGAAGCGCGTCAAAGCCTATATGATCGCCTTCCTGCTGCTCGAGACGCTGATGATCGGCGTGTTCTGTGCGCTCGACATCGTCTTGTTCTACGTCTTCTTCGAAGCCGGCCTTATCCCGATGTTCATCATCATCGGCGTGTGGGGCGGCAAGCGGCGCGTCTATGCCTCGTTCAAGTTCTTCCTCTACACCCTGGCCGGCTCGGTGCTGATGCTGCTCGCCATCATGGCGATGTTCTTCCAGTCCGGCACCACCGATATCCCGACGCTTCTGACGCATAATTTCCCGGCCAATATGCAGACCTGGCTATGGCTTGCCTTCTTCGCGTCCTTTGCGGTGAAGATGCCGATGTGGCCGGTGCATACCTGGCTGCCGGACGCGCATGTCGAAGCACCGACGGCCGGCTCGGTGATCCTGGCCGCCATCCTGCTCAAGATGGGCGGGTACGGCTTCCTGCGTTTTTCGCTGCCGATGTTTCCGATCGCATCCGAAATGTTCGCGCCGCTGATCTTCACGCTTTCCGTCGTCGCCATCATCTACACCTCGCTGGTGGCGCTGATGCAGGAGGACATGAAGAAGCTGATCGCCTATTCGTCGGTCGCTCACATGGGCTTCGTTACCATGGGCATCTTCGCGATGAACCAGGAAGGCGTCCAGGGCTCGATCTTCCAGATGCTGTCGCACGGCCTGGTCTCCGGCGCGCTGTTCCTCTGCGTCGGCGTCGTCTACGACCGCATGCACACGCGTGACATCGACGCCTATGGCGGGTTGGTCAACAACATGCCGAAATATGCAACCGTGTTCATGATCTTCACCATGGCCAATGTCGGCCTGCCCGGCACCAGCGGCTTCGTCGGCGAGTTCCTGACCATGCTCGGCGTGTTCCGGGTCAACACCTGGGTGGCGTTCTTCGCCGCCACCGGCGTCATACTGTCGGCGGCCTATGCGCTCTGGCTCTACCGCAAGGTGATCTTCGGCGCACTGACCAAAGAAAGCCTGAAAGGTTTGCTCGACCTGTCGACGCGCGAAAAGGTGATCATCTATCCGCTGGTCGCGCTGGTCATCTTCTTTGGCGTCTATCCGGCGCCGATCTTCGACGCGACGGCCGAATCGGTCAAGGCGCTCGTTACCAATGTCACCGCATCCATCGGCGCCGCGCAGACCGCGGCGGCGAACTGACTGGGGGTTTGCGAACCATGACGCCGGACCTTCTCTCCAGCCTGTCGCTCTCGACGCCAGAGCTGATCCTCGCCATCGGCGCCTTGGCGCTGTTGATGCTCGGCGCCTATTCGCGCGCCAACACCGCCGTCACGGTGAGCGGCCTTGCTGTTGCCGTGCTGGTGATCGCCGGCGCCTGGCTGATCTTTTCCCCGGGACAGGGCAACGCCTATGGCGAAGCCTTCATCCAGGACCCATTCGCCCGCTTCATGAAGATGTTGGCGCTGATCGGCTCGGCGGTGACGCTGGTCATGTCGGTCCGCTTTGCCCAGGCGGAGCATTTCGACAAGTTCGAATATCCGGTGCTGATCCTGCTCTGCACGCTCGGCATGATGCTGATGATCTCGGCCAACGGCATGATCGGGCTCTATCTCGGCCTCGAGCTGCAGTCGCTGGCGATCTACGTGCTGGCGGCGATCAACCGCGATAATCTGCGCTCGACCGAGGCCGGGCTGAAGTATTTCGTCCTTGGCGCGCTGTCGTCGGGCATGCTGCTTTACGGCATCTCGCTGGTCTACGGCTACACGGGCAACACCGGCTTCCAGGAGATCGCCGCGGCGCTGAGCGGCGGCGGGCGCCAGCTCGGCCTCGTCTTCGGCCTGGTCTTTGTGCTGGCCGGCCTTGCCTTCAAGATCTCGGCGGTGCCGTTCCATATGTGGACGCCCGACGTCTATGAGGGCGCGCCGACGCCGGTGACGGCCTTTCTGGCGGCGGCACCCAAAATGGCGGCGATGGCGCTGATGGTGCGCGTCACCATGGGCGCCTTCAAGCCGATCGCCGCCGACTGGCAGCAGATCATCGTCTTCATCTCGATCGCCTCGATGGCGCTCGGCGCATTCGCGGCCATCGGCCAGACCAACATCAAGCGGCTGATGGCCTATTCCTCCATCGGCCATATGGGTTATGCTCTGGTCGGCCTTGCCGCCAACAGCCAGGACGGCGTGCGCGGCGTCGCCATCTACATGCTGATCTATCTGGTGATGACGCTCGGCACCTTCGCCTTCATCCTGGCCATGCGGCGCAAGGAGGGCAATGTCGAGCAGATCAGCGATCTCGCCGGTCTGTCGGCGACCAACCCGATCATGGCGACGATCCTCACCATCCTGATGTTCTCGCTGGCCGGTATCCCGCCGCTCGCCGGCTTCTGGGGGAAGTGGTACGTGTTCCTCGCCGCCATCAATGCCAACCTCTACGCGCTGGCGATCATCGGCGTGCTGGCCTCCGTGGTGGGCGCCTATTATTATCTGCGCATCATCAAGCTCATGTGGTTCGACGAACCGGTCGGGGGCTTCGTGCCGATGGCGACCGAACTGCGCGTCGTGCTCGGCGCCTGCGGCGCTTTCGTGCTGTTCTACGTGCTGATCGGCGGCCCGATCGGAACCTACGCAGCCGCCGCGGCCAAGACCTTCTTCTAACGGAATGACGTTCAGGCTGGCTCCAACCGCGGCTTCGGAAGGGTTCCGGCTCGAGGCGCACGATACGGTCGGCTCCACCAATGCGTTGGCGCTGGAGCACGCGCGGGCCGGCGATCCGGGCAAACTCTGGGTCGTCTCAAAAAAGCAGGAAGCGGGACGTGGCCGCCGCGGCCGCGCCTGGGCGACGCCCGAGGGCAACCTGGCGGCGACGCTGCTGGTGATCACCAACACCGAGCTTCGACTTGCCGCGACGCTCGGCTTCGTTGCCGGACTGGCGCTGGCCGACGCGCTCGACGCCGTCGTGCCGAAAGGCAGGATTGCGATCGGCCTCGATGGTGCGAGCCAGGGCAAGAACCGCTTCGAGTTGAAATGGCCGAACGACGTGCTTGCCTCGCGCGCCAAGCTCGCCGGCATCCTGCTGGAATCGGCGATGCTGGATGGCGACCGTTCGGCGGTGGCTGTCGGCATCGGCGTCAATGTGGTGGCTTATCCCAATGATTTGCCCTATCCAGCGACGTCGCTCAACGCGCTGGGGTCTGCTTGCGATGCCGAGACGCTGTTTCTGGCGCTGTCGGATGCATGGAGCGAGAATGCCCGGCTGTGGAACGAAGGGCGTGGGCTTGCCGCCGTCAGGCGGCGCTGGCTGGCGCGTGCGGCGGGGCTTGGCGGGCAGGTTGCTGTCAGAATTGACGGTAATGTGGTGCGCGGCACCTTCGAGACCATTGACGAAGACTGCCGTTTCGTGATCCGCGACGATGAAGGCTCGGTTCTGACGATCGCCGCCGGCGACGTGCATTTCGGCGCGGTCGCATCGGCCGTCGGTTGACTGGCCAATACGTTTGACTGGCCAGGTATTTGACCAGCTTGAATTTGACCGGCCCACAATTTGACCGGCAAGGAAGGAAAGACCATGGCGACAGCGGAAAATGCCGAACTTGTCTTCGTGCCGCTCGGCGGTGTCGGCGAGATCGGCATGAACTTCGCCCTCTACGGCTATGGGCCGGCCAATGCGCGCGAATGGATCGTCGTCGACGTCGGCGTCACTTTTCCCGATGCAACCCTGCCCGGCGTCGACCTGGTACTGCCCGACACCCGCTTCATCGAGGAGAATGTCGCCAATCTGCGCGGCATCGTCATTACCCATGCACATGAGGACCACTACGGCGCGCTGCACGACATCTGGCCGAAGCTCAAGGCGCCGGTCTGGATGACGCCGTTCGGCGCCGGCCTGCTGGAAGCCAAGCGGCAGGGCGAGCAAGGGGCGCCGAAGATCCCAGTGACGATCTACCGGGCTGGCGAGAAATTCACCGTCGGTCCGTTCGAGATCGAGGCCATCCCCGTCGCGCACTCCATTCCCGAACCGATGTCGCTGGCGATCACCACGCCGGCCGGCGTCGTCATCCATACCGGCGACTGGAAGATCGACCCGGCGCCGACGGTGGGGCCGATGACCGACGAGGCACGCTTCCGTGCCTATGGCGACAAGGGCGTGCTGGCGTTGATCTGCGATTCCACCAACGCGCTGCGGGAGGGGGAATCACCGTCGGAAGTGGCGGTGGGCGAGGGCCTCAAGGGTGTCATCCAGAATGCCAAGGGCCGTGTCGCCGTCAGCAGCTTCTCCTCCAATGTCGGCCGCATCGTCTCGATCGCCAAGGCAGCGCGGGATGCCGGCCGCCAATGCCTGGTGCTTGGCCGCTCGATGAAGCGCGTCATCGATGTGGCTGATGAACTCGGTTATATGGACGGGTTGCCGGAATTCATCGCCGAGGAGGATTACGGCTTCATCCCGCGCGAAAACCTCGTCATCATCTGCACCGGAAGCCAAGGCGAGCCGCTTGCCGCACTTGCCAAGCTGTCGCGCGACGAGATGAAATCGGTGGCGCTGACGGCCGGCGACACGGTGGTGTTTTCCTCGCGCACCATTCCCGGCAACGAGAAGGCGATCCTCGAAATCAAGAACCGCCTGATCGATCTCGGCATCAAGATCATCGAGGACGGCGATGCGCTGGTGCATGTCTCCGGCCATCCACGCCGCAGCGAATTGCGCAAGATGTATGAATGGGTGCGGCCGCAGATCGGCGTTCCCGTTCATGGCGAGGCGGCGCATCTGGTGGCGCAGGGCTCGCTGATGTCGACGTCCGGCATCGGCCAGGTGGCGCAGGTGCGCGACGGCGACATGCTCAGGCTGTATCCGGGTGCCGCCGCCATCATCGACCAGGTTCCGTTCGGCCGCATCTACAAGGACGGAAGGCTGATCGGCAGCGATCAGGCGATGGGCATTCGCGACCGCCGCAAGCTGTCCTTTGCCGGCCATGTCGCCGTCAACGTCGTGCTCGACGACAAATACGAGCTTGCCGGCGATCCCGATCTCGTCGCCATCGGCGTCGCCGAGGCCGACGGCAGCGGCGAGAGCCTGGAAGACCTGATGATCGATGCGGCAATCGGCGCCGTGGACTCCATCCCCCGCCAGCGCCGAAAAGACCTCGACCTGGTCCAGGAGGCGGTGCGGCGCGCGGTGCGCGGCGCGGCCAACGAAGCCTGGGGCAAGAAGCCACTGGTGACAGTGTTCGTCACGCGGTGACGAACAAGGGAATAGGGGAGTAAGGCAGTAGGGGAGTAGGGAAAGTAGGAAGTAGGAGCGCAAACAGTCTGCACTTCTAGATCCTTTTTCCCTACTCCCCTACTGCCTTACTCCCCTACCCCCTAACCCGGGAGTACCCTATGCTCGGACGCCTCAACCATGTCGCGCTTGCGGTGCCGGATCTGGCCGCGGCTGCGGCGGTCTATCGTGATACGCTTGGCGCGCACGTAACCGCGCCGCAGGCGCTGCCGGAGCATGGCGTTACGGTGGTGTTCGTCGACGTCGGCAACACCAGGATCGAGTTGCTCGAGCCGCTAGGCGAAGCCTCGCCGATCGCCGCATTCCTCGAGAAGAATCCGTCCGGCGGCATGCACCATCTCTGCTACGAGGTGGACGACATTGTTGCGGCACGCGACCGTCTCAAGGCCAGCGGCGCGCGCGTGCTGGGCGACGGCAAGCCGAAGACCGGCGCGCATGGCAAACCGGTATTGTTTCTGCACCCCAAGGATTTCTTCGGCACGCTGGTCGAACTGGAGCAAGCATGAGTTGGGTTTCGTTTGTCGCCCTGTTCTTCGCCACATGGTGGGTGGTGTTGTTCGCCGTGCTGCCGTTCAGCATGCGGACACAGGACGAGGACCGGGACGTGACGCTTGGCACGGTTCCGAGCGCACCGCGCGGACCGCATATGCTGCGCGCGGCGCTGCGCACGACAATCGCCACGCTGGTCCTCATGGGCATCTTCTACGGCATCACGAGAGGGCTTGGCCTCGGCATCGACGACATCCCGCACATCGTGCCGGATTTCAACCAGAGCCCAGCGCATTAGCCGGCTACCTACCGTGTCCGGCTATCCCAGCCTAGCCGACGCCCTGCGATCAAGCTGAGCCAGCAAGGTCAACCCAAGTAAAGCCCCGGGGTGGGTTTGGGCTGACGCAACGTCATGTAGTTTGGTAATCTGTCGTGCTAACCAAATGATTGCACAAAAAAAATGCAAGGCGCGAGGCCTTGCAATTTAAACGCGTCCGATCTGTTTCCGGTGTCCGGCGGCAGCGAGTTACCGCGCCTAGATCGCATCCTCCCAAGACTTTGACCGCGTAGGAGGGCAGATTTTTCTCTACCCTCTCGGTTATGTGGGCACACTAGCCTAAGGCGGGTGAAAATGTCACGAAGAATTTTGCCCGGAAACAGGCAATCTCGTGCTGCAGTGCACAATAGTACGGCAGGCGTTGCTTGCGAAACGCCCAGCAAGCCGCGTGCGGCAATTGCGGCGCCTGTGCAGCGCCTGGGCCGGGTTTCCATTCCGCCATGAAATGGCTATGAAGCCGGGGCAAGCAAGCCTGTGCCGCGCCGATTCCGGCGCCGCCATCCTCTCTCACGGACCAGTTCATGCGTTTGTCGCGCTATTTCCTGCCCATCCTCAAAGAAAACCCGCGCGAGGCCGAGATCGTCTCGCATCGGCTGATGCTGCGTGCCGGCATGATCCGCCAGCAGGGGCAGGGCAGCTTTTCCTGGCTGCCGCTCGGCAAGCGGGTGCTGGACAAGGTCTGCCGGATTATCCGCGAGGAGCAGAATCGCGCCGGCGCGCTCGAAATCCTGATGCCGACCATCCAATCGGCCGAGCTGTGGCGCGAAAGTGGCCGCTATGAAGATTACGGCAAGGAGATGCTGCGCATCAAGGACCGGCAAGACCGCGATATGCTCTACGGGCCGACCAACGAGGAGATGGTCACCGAGATCTTCCGCTCCTACGTCAAGTCCTACAAGGACCTGCCGCTCAACCTCTATCACATCCAGTGGAAGTTTCGCGACGAGGTGCGCCCGCGCTTCGGCGTCATGCGTTCGCGCGAGTTCCTGATGAAGGACGCCTATTCCTTCGACCTCGATTATGAAGGCGCCAAGGCCGCCTATAACCGCATGTTCGTGTCCTATCTCAGGACGTTTACGCGCATGGGGCTGCAGGCTATCCCGATGCGCGCCGACACCGGGCCGATCGGCGGCGACCTCAGCCATGAGTTCATCATCCTGGCCGACACCGGCGAGAGCCAGGTGTTTTGCCACCGCGATTATCTCTCGCTGGCAGTGCCTGGCGCAGACACGGATTTTTCGAACGACGCCGAGATCGGCGCCATCGTCAAGACATGGACGACGCCCTATGCCGCCACCGACGAGATGCATGACGAGGCGGCATGGGAGAAGGTGCCCGCGAGCGACCGGGTCTCGGCGCGCGGCATCGAGGTTGGTCATATCTTCCATTTCGGCGACAAATATTCCAAGCCGATGGGCGCCAAGGTGACAGGCCCGGACGGCAAGGATCATTTCGTTTCTGGCGGTTCCTACGGCATCGGCCCGTCCAGGCTGGTCGCCGCGATCATCGAAGCCAGTCATGACGATAACGGCATCATCTGGCCGGAGGCGGTGACGCCGTTCGATGTCGGCTTGATCAACATGAAGGCCGGCGATGCCGAATGCGATCGCGTCTGCGGCGAGCTGCACGCCGCTTTTGCCGCCGCCGGCAAGGAGGTGCTCTACGACGACACCGACCAGCGGCCGGGCGGCAAGTTCGCCACCGCCGATCTGATCGGGCTGCCGTGGCAGGTGATCGTCGGGCCGCGCGGCATCGCCGCCGGCGAGGTCGAAATCAAGAACCGCAGGACCGGCGAGCGCGAGACGCTGCCGATCGCGGACGTGAAGCAGCGTTTCGGTGCCGCCGCATGAACAAAGCGGCGGCAGCAAGACCATCGGGCGCCGGGCCTTTTTCCGGCTTCGAGCGCATGGTGGCGTGGCGCTATCTGCGCTCGCGTCGCAAGGAGACGGTGATCTCGGTCATCGCTTCGATCTCCTTCCTCGGCATCATGCTGGGCGTCGCCACGCTGATCGTCGTCATGGCGGTGATGAACGGCTTTCGCGCCGAACTGCTGACGCGCATCCTAGGCGTCAACGGGCACCTGATCGTGCAGCCGCTCGATATGCCGCTGGAGGACTATGCCCAGGTCGCCGGCCGCATCAACGGCGTGCCCGGCGTCAAATACGCCATCCCGCTGATCGACGGGCAGGTGCTGGCGCAAGGCAATGTCGGCGGCGGCACCGGCGCGCTGGTGCGCGGCATACGCGGCGAGGATCTCGGCAAGATCACCATCGTCGCCAACAATATCAAGGAGGGCTCGATCGTCGGCTTCGACACCGGCGAAGGCGTCGCCATCGGCAGCCGCATGGCCGAGAATCTCGGGCTAGTGCTTGGCGATACGATCACGCTGATTTCGCCCGAGGGCGACATCACGCCGCTTGGCACGACGCCGCGCATGAAAGGCTATCCGGTCACCGCGATCTTCGAGGTCGGCATGTCGGAATATGACAGCTCGATCGTCTACATGCCGTTCTCGGAAGCGCAGCTTTACTTCAACATGGACGGCCGGGCGCAGACGATCGAGATCTACGCCGACAATCCCGACAATATCGACGCGCTGAAGCCGAAGGTCGAAGATGCGGCGCAGCGGCCGATCAGCCTTGTCGATTGGCGGCAACGCAACAAGACGTTCTTCGACGCGCTGCAGGTCGAGCGCAACGTCATGTTCATGATCCTGACCCTGATCGTGCTGGTGGCGGCGCTCAACATCATTTCGGGCCTGATCATGCTGGTGAAGGACAAGGGCCACGACATCGCCATCCTGCGCACCATGGGCGCGACGCGCAGCGCGATCCTGCGCATCTTCCTGATGACCGGGGCTGCGATCGGCGTTGTCGGCACCATCGCCGGCGTGCTGCTCGGCATCGTGATCTGCCTCAACGTCGAGCGCATTCGCCAGTTCTTCTCCTGGCTGGCCAACGAGCGGCTGTTCAATCCCGAGCTTTATTTCCTGAGCCAATTGCCGGCCCGCATGGATGCCGGCGAGACGATCTCCGTCGTTCTCATGGCGCTGGCGCTGTCGTTCCTGGCCACGCTGTTTCCGGCGTGGCGCGCGGCCAGGCTCGATCCGGTCGAAGCGCTGAGGTACGAGTGATGGCCGAAGCCATTATCGAGCTGAAGAGCGTCGAACGGCACTATGTGCAGGGACCGCGCAAGCTGACCATCCTGAACGGCGCCGATTTTTCGCTGAAGCGTGGCGAGATGGTGGCGCTTGTGGCGCCGTCGGGCACCGGCAAGTCGACGCTGCTACACACCGCCGGGCTGCTGGAGCGACCGGACGCCGGCGACGTGATCCTGGCGGGGCGCGCCTGCGGCCGGCTTTCCGACGACGAGCGCACGGCGATCCGCCGCAACGACCTCGGCTTCGTCTATCAGTTCCATCATTTGCTGCCTGAATTCTCGGCGCTGGAAAACATCATGATGCCGCAGCTGATAAAAGGGCTGCCGCGCAAGGAGGCGGCCGAGCGGGCGGCGCAATTGCTCGACTATATGCAGATCGGCAAGCGGGCACAGCATCGCCCCTCCGAGCTCTCCGGCGGCGAGCAGCAGCGGGTCGCCATTGCGCGTGCCGTCGCCAATGCGCCGCTGGTGCTTTTGGCCGACGAGCCGACCGGCAATCTCGACCCGGTGACTGCTTCCTATGTGTTCGAGGCGCTGGCAGCGCTGGTCCGGCAATCGGGCCTGGCGGCGCTGATCGCCACTCATAATCATGAGCTCGCCTCGCGCATGGACCGCCGCGTGACGCTGGCCGACGGCAAGGTCGTGCCGCTTTAGGGGTGCGCTGCTATTGAGGCGATGCCGGCCTGCGAGCTGCCGTGCGCCGTCCCGCCACTTGCGCGCGCCTGTCGGCCCCGAAACGCCCGCATCTCCCTTTTCAACCCTTTCTTAACCCTGTCGAAATGACCGAGCGCAATTCCGGTGACACCCGGGCTGCGATCGTTGACATTCGAACAAAATTAGAACAAAATACGAACATACTAACAACAGGAGAGAGTTATGACCGATCTTGTTCAGGATGTCGTTTCGCTGGTGTGCATGAGCACGTTCCTCATTTCCATGGCAATCTGGATCGGCGCGATGTGAGGATTGAGCTCAAGGGCGGGCTCGATGCTGATGAGCGAGGGCCGCCTTCGCATATTGGCGCAGGCATTGGGCGAGTGTTTCAGCCGGCCTTGCGGGACACTTCGACAGGCGACACCGCGGCGGGCCCGAACACGTCCTCGAAAGCGGATTTCAGCGCCAGGTCGAGGTCGGCCATGGTTACGGGAAGGCCGAGGTCGACAAGGCTGGTGACGCCGTGATCCTGGACGCCGCACGGCACGATGCCGCTGAAATGGCTAAGGTCCGGCTCGACATTGATGGCGATGCCGTGAAAGCTCACCCAGCGCCTCAGCCTTATGCCGATGGCGGCGATCTTGTCCTCGGCCGCCGAGCCGTCGGGCAAAGCGGGGCGGTCCGGCCGAACCACCCAGACGCCGACGCGGTCCTCGCGGCGTTCGCCGCGTACGTTGAAGGCGGCCAGTGAGCCGATGATCCATTGTTCGAGAGCGGCGACGAAGGCGCGGACATCCTCGCGCCGCCGCTTCAGGTCGAGCATGACGTAGGCGACCCGCTGGCCTGGCCCATGATAGGTGTATTCGCCGCCACGCCCGGCGGCAAAGACCGGGAAGCGGTCCGGCTCGATCAGGTCCTCGACGCGGGCGCTGGTGCCGGCGGTGTAGAGCGGCGGGTGCTCGACCAGCCAGACCATCTCGCCGGCGGCGCCGCTGCGGATTGCCTCGGCTCGCGCCTCCATCAGGGCGAGCGCATCGGGATAGGCGGTGAGCCCAGGCTCGATGCGCCATTCGACCGGCGCCGAGCCGGGCAAGGGCAGGAACGACGTGGCGATCTGGCTGCGGTCCGTCATGATATCTCGTCTCGCCACTCATATGGCGGCAATCGGTACAAACGTCCAGTTCCGGCACGTTCGGCCCTTGAAGAGTTATGCCGATGTCCGGCCGATTATTGCTGGCCGCGCACTTGTTTCACCGGAAACGATTTGCTACACGCCGCGGGCCGGTTGGTTCCGGCTCCTACCACGTGCGGTCGTGGCGGAATTGGTAGACGCGCAGCGTTGAGGTCGCTGTGGGGCAACCCGTGGAAGTTCGAGTCTTCTCGACCGCACCAATCAGTCTTCTGGCTGTTCAGTCTTTGGCTGTGGAAGTTATTGCGATTTTTCAGGCTTGTCGCACAGCCGTGCAAATACGGCAAAAAGCCCACTGTCACCGTAATTTGTTAATTCGCGTCCTATGCCGTCTGTTCACTTTCCCGGACATCTGAGTTCACGGTTGGTGATGGGCATCGCAGCGAAAGCAAGCACCTTTGCGCTTGCCTTGAAGGCATCCTATTCTGGAGGGTAGCATCCGCTCGTGGGCATAGAATGTCGGTACTGCCTTTCTTAAGAATTTACGCGCCGCTCAACGCGGTGCTGGCTGCGACTGGGCTTGTGGCGGTGGCTGCGCTCACGACACCGGACATGTCCGGGCGAAGCAGACTGGCTTTGGCTGCCGTGCTCGCGGTCATTTGGGGCGTCTATCTCCTGGAATTGGCCGAGAAACTGCTCAAGCGCCGGGCGGGAGACGTTCGGGACAGGACGCCGGCAATCGCCATTGATATGCTCGCGGTTTTGGTTCCACTCGCCGCATTTCTGCTCGTCGGCACGCCCGATCGGAGCCTCTACTGTGCTGTCTGGCTGCTGAAACCGCTGCGCGATTCAACTTTCTTCCCGCTGCTGGGCAGAATCCTGACCAACGAAGCGCGCAACCTGATCGGCGTCGCCACGGTCTTCGGCATCGTTCTGTT
This sequence comes from Mesorhizobium sp. M0195, assembly GCF_040322115.1. NCBI lineage: Bacteria > Pseudomonadati > Pseudomonadota > Alphaproteobacteria > Hyphomicrobiales > Phyllobacteriaceae > Mesorhizobium > Mesorhizobium sp. M0195. The sequence continues at coordinate 256,207 of NZ_JAMYSV010000006.1, forward strand.
CGGTGTTGCGCTCGCAGCCTATGTAATCGAGCGCGACGTCCAACCGCAAAAGTTCGGCAGCATCCCCCAGGCAATGTGGTGGGCGGTGGTCACGCTGTCCACCACCGGCTATGGCGACGCTATTCCGGAAAGCTTCGCCGGCCGCGTCCTTGCCGGGGCGGTCATGATGAGTGGCATCGGCATCTTCGCGCTCTGGGCTGGCATTCTTGCCACCGGCTTTTATCAAGAAGTCCGTCGCGAGGATTTCGTCCGCAATTGGCAATTGGTCGCCGCCGTGCCGTTGTTTCAGAAGCTCGGCCCGGCCACACTAGTCGAGATCGTGCGCGCATTACGACCTCGCAGCGTGCCGGCTGGCGCTGTGATCTGCCGCAAGGGCGAGACCGGTGATCAGATGTTCTTCGTCGTGGAGGGGCGCGTCAGCGTCGCGACGCCGAACCCGGTGGAGCTGGGCCCTGGCGCCTTCTTCGGCGAGATGGCGCTGATCACCGGCGAACCGCGCTCGGCGACCGTCAGCGCCACAACGGTGGTCTCACTCCTGTCGCTACACTCGGCGGATTTCCAGATGCTGTGCAGCAGCAGCCCGGAGATCGCAGAAATCATTCGCAAAACCGCGCTCGAGCGGCGCGGCGCGGCGCCTAAGGGTTGACCGCACTAGGTGTTTGTCAGGAGGAGGATGCGCTGCCAGGGCGGCCAATTGCCCGCCGACAGTGGCTGGCTGGAACTACATGCTCTGCCGCTGCCGAACCGCCCTCAATACAAATCGCCGCGGAATCGTAGAGAAATGCTTTAAAATCAACGCGGGAGGCGTTGCGGCGCTGCATCTCGACCGCACCATTAAATTCGAAAGCGGAATCTCTTCCTCGTTGAATTCTCGCACGGCGGGGAGCGTCCTTGTCGGGGCACGTGCTTTGTGCCTGATTGCGGTCGCGAGTTTGGCTTATGCGAACTGGCCATCGGCGGCCATGGCCATCCATCGACAAGCGCACATAGCTATTCGCGCACCAGGCGTCCGGTCGCCCACCAGATCACCGATACAACAACGATCGATGCGTAGCCGTCCACGGCATAGTGCCAGCCAGTGAACACCGATCCGTACAGGATCAGGGCTGCAAAGGTCCAACCCAGAACGCCAAGCCAGCGATTGATCGATGACAGCAAATAGGCGTTCAATACGGCAAAGGCGACATGCATGCTTGGCATGGCCGAGATGCCGCCGCCAAGACTTGGCCGGCCGCTCTGGTAAGCCATCAGGAGATATGCCGCGGGGTCCCGCACCATGTAACTATGGTCCAGCCTGTCCAGGGCCGCATTCAATCCGTGGAAGCGATCCACGCCGACAAAGTGGTGGTAGTAAACCGGTCCGACCGATGCCAGCGCCAGGGCCAAGACCGTTCCGAGGACGGACAACGTCAGCGCTGCTGCGCAGAGATAGCGGATGCGGGCAATCTCGTCCGACCAGAGCGACACGAAAAGGATGGTGCCGAACCACTGGTAAAACCAAATGACTTCATAGCTGTTGAAGACGACGGACGACCAATCGTTGCTGTCGAGCTTATGGACGATCTCCCATGGCGGCATCCCGTGCAGCCATTCGTCAGCGTCGGCCAACCAGTTGTCGGCATAGTATGGGACGACGGACGGGATGGCGATCTTGTAGGTAGAGAACGCGGTCAAGCTGGCAAAGAAGAACAGCAGCACCAGCAGACAACCACGCCAGCGCCCTTGAGCCAAATCCAGTGCGTAGCGAACCGGTTGCCGCCGGCCATGGATTAGCGCGGCACAGCAGACGCCACCGATAAACAACACCGGGATCCCAACAAGAAATTTGTGAGAATAGATTGAGGCAGACGTATAGAATACTTCTGGGTATAGTGCGGATGCGCCTAAAACATATGTCGCCATGAACAATGAGAGGCGCAATTGCCATATGGCGGAGGGCCTGTAGCGAGAGGCTTCCGTGGTTAGGGCCAAACCAATTTACCCGTTCTTAACGTTTCGCCGGAGAGACACATATACCGATAAGGTAAAAACCTTGCCGCCAGGTTTACTTTTCCCCGGTGGTCGACATTTGCCGCCGGCTCGCATGCGACGGATTGTTTCCCTGTAATCTTGCATCCGCATTTGCTGTCCAAGCCCCTGCGTGAAGGGATTGCCCCGGGGGCTGGAAACCGAACTGGTCGGTGCTTAACGCGGCCTGCCGCCTCCTGTTGACGTATCATAAGTTTTAGCTTATCATAAGTCATGATTTATGATTACGCAGGCATGGTGGCCTTGGCCGATCCGACACGCCGCAAGGTGTTCGAGCTCATCGCCGATCGGCCACGCTCGGTCATCGATCTGACGCGAGTGCTTCCGGTCTCGCAGCCGGCCGTATCGCAGCACCTCAAGGTTTTGAAGGAAGCCCGGCTGGTCCGCGCAGAGCCGAAAGGTGCCAGCAACATCTATCATCTCGACCCGCATGGACTTGGCGAGATGCGCGCCTGGCTCGACCGCATGTGGGGCGATGCGCTCGACGCCTTCAAACGGGAAGTCGACAACAGCAAGGAGAAGAGGAAATGACGACCATGATCAAGCCCGCGCCGGTCAGGAAGTCGGTGACCGTGGAGGTGCCGCTCGACAAGGCATTCGATGTGTTCACCACAGGATTCGGGCGCTGGTGGCCGGCTTCGCACTCGATCGGCAAATCCGCCCTGACGACCGCGGTGATCGAACCGAAAGCCGGCGGCCGCTGGTACGAGATTGGCGAGGATGGGTCACAATGCGATTGGGGCGAGGTTCTCGCCTGGGATCCGCCGTCCAGGCTGACGCTCGCCTGGCGCATTGGAGCCGGCTGGCGCTACGATCCGGCACTGCTGACCGAAGTCGAGATCCGCTTTGTCGCGCTCGGTGAGAACGCGACGCGTGTGGAACTCGAGCACAGGCTTCTGGAGAACATGGGCGAAACCGCAGAGGCGATGCGCGAGGCCTTCGAATCCGAGGGTGGCTGGAGCGGTCTCCTGGACCGCTATGCGGCCGAGGCGAAGCGCCACGCCGCCTGATCGGGAAGCCTTCCAGTCCAATACCAGCGAGGCCCTCGCACTGCCGGCCTCGCCGTTTTGAATCAGTGTCGATCTCCCCATCTGGTTGACCGGGCGGGGAGATACGCTGCCCTTTACCTGGCGCCGCAAAGGTTTTGCAGCGCCGCAGGTTTGTAGAACGTCCTCTCCTCCTACCATCCGGTATGCGTTGCGTCGTTTGGACGCGCGAACGGCGCTGTAGCAATTTGCCGTTGCGCATGGTCCTTTCGCAAAATCGATTCCGATTGTCAGGGTCATGCGTTAGACCTGACAGGCACCTTATCCGGAAATCCGATGGCGGGAGGCGCTGGTGGAAGGCCAGGACGAACAGATGACCGGCGCCAGGGCCGCCGAGGAGCGCCGCGCCGACATCTATGACGAGGACGGCGTCATCCTGTCGTCGTTCCTCGCCCAGATCGGGGCCGCGATCGCCGATCGCGATACGCTGACGCTGAAGCGTGAAGTCGACGATCTGCACCAGTCGGAACTCGGCCACCTGCTCGAGGCGCTGCATCCGGAACAGCGACGCGCGCTGGTCGAATTGCTGGGCAAGGATTTCGATTTTTCCGCGCTGACCGAGGTTGACGAGGCGATCCGCCGCGACATCGTTGACAGTCTGCCCAATGCGCAGATCGCCCAGGCGGTGCAGGATCTCGATTCCGACGATGCCGTCTACATTCTCGAAGACCTCGACCAGGAGGACCAGGACGAGATCCTGTCGCAACTGCCGTTCACCGAGCGGATCAGGCTGCGGCGCTCGCTCGATTATCCCGAAGAGACCGCCGGCCGCCGCATGCAGACGGAGTTCGTCGCGGTGCCGCCCTTCTGGACGATCGGCCAGACGATTGACTACATGCGCGAGGACAACAATCTTCCCGACCGTTTCAGCCAGATCTTCGTCATCGATCCGAGCTTCAAGCTGCTCGGCGCCATCGACCTCGACCAGATCCTGCGTACCAAGCGCTCGGTCAAGGTCGAAGAGGTCATGCATGAGACCAGGCATGCCATCCCGGCCACCATGGACCAGGAGGAGGCGGCACGCGAATTCGAACAATACGATCTTCTGTCCGCCGCCGTCGTCGACGAGAACGAGCGGCTGGTCGGCGTGCTGACCATCGACGACGTCGTCGACGTCATCCAGCAGGAGGCCGAGGAAGATCTGCTGCGCATGGGCGGCGTCGGTGACGAAGAACTCTCGGACAGCATCTTTTCGACCTCGCGCTCGCGCGTGCCCTGGCTGCTGGTCAATCTTTTGACGGCTTTCCTGGCGGCTTCGGTGATCGGCCTGTTCGACCGCACCATCGAGCATATCGTGGCGCTGGCGGTGCTGATGCCGATCGTCGCCGGCATGGGCGGCAATGCCGGCTCGCAGACCATGACCGTCACGGTGCGGGCGCTGGCGACCAGGGACCTCGACATCTACAATGCCGGCCGCATCATCCGCCGCGAGATCGGGGTGGGCTTCATCAACGGCATCATTTTCGCCATCCTGATCGGCCTCGTGGCTGCTGCCTGGTTCCACGATCGCAATCTCGGCGGCATCATTGCGGCTGCGATGATCATCAACATGTTCGTGGCGGCTCTGGCAGGCATCCTTATCCCGCTGCTGCTCGACCGCTTCAAGATCGATCCGGCTGTGGCTTCGGCGGTTTTCGTCACCACGGTCACCGATGTCGTCGGTTTCTTTGCCTTTCTCGGGCTCGCCACATGGTGGTTCGGCGTGCGCTGAACGGCACCTAAATTGACTTTTACGTAAATGCCGTGCGAGGCTTTGGAAAGCGCCTTGTCCGCCGATTCTGGTACGCGCCTGAGCGCCGGCGGCGCCGGCCAGTTGGAACTCGCGGCGTGGTCGGGGCATTGGAGTGACGATGCGGGAATATTATTCGATCACGGAACTGACCCGGGAATTCGACGTGTCGACGCGGACGTTGCGCTTCTACGAGGATGAAGGGCTGGTGCAGCCGGTAAGGCGCGGCCGCACCCGGCTGTTCCGGCCATCGGACCGGCATCTGATCCGCCAGATCATGCGGGGAAAAAGGCTCGGCTTCTCGATCAACGAGATCCGCGAAATCATCCAGATGTACAGGGAGCCGCCCGGCGAGGTCGGCCAACTCAAATTGATGATCAAGCGAATCGAGGAAAAGCGTGAGCATTTGCGCCAGAAACGCCGCGACCTCGAAGAGACCCTGGCCGAACTCGACCAAGCCGAGGAATCCTGCGTCGAGCGGCTGGTGGAACTCGGCGTCACCACATAGGCGCGGTGTCAGCCTCGGCTCAAATCCAGCGCCGCACCCTTTTGGCGTAGTCCCGGTACTTTTTGCCGAATTTGGCGGTCAGCACCTTCTCCTCGCTCTCGATCGTCAGCTTCTGCGTCAAGAACGCCGCGATGACCGCCAGCGGCAGGAACCAGGCGATCCCCGTGACAAAGGCGAGGCTGACCAGCAGCAATGTGTTGGCGAGGTAGATCGGGTTGCGGCTGACGGCGAAGGGTCCGGTGGTCACCAGATGGTCAGGCACGCCGTTCGGGTTGAGCGTCGTCTTGGCGCGGATCATGGTGCGAATTGCCGTGAACCAGAGCGCGGCAACCGCCACCAACCCCACAAGGCCGGCGGCGAACAGGATGTCGCCGAGAAGATCGCCGATCCACGGCAGCGGATAGAACAGCCCTAGCGCGACGCTGACGATGATGGCGGCGATATAGATCAGCGGCGGCCATGGGATGTGCCCCAGCTTCGGCTGCCCAGGATTTTGCTGCACGGGTTTCGGGTGACTGTCGCTCATTATTGTCCTCCCTCGATTAGCGCGTTCCCAGTTCCGCCGCCTCGGCTTGGGCGGTGCAGGTGCCGGCGAGCTCGCCAATATGCGCCTTCCACTCCAGGGACTGGTCGTTGCTGTAGAGCCGGTCAAGCGAGGCTTCGCCCTGGAGAGTGTCCAGCATGCAGGCACAATAGCTGGAGCAGAACTCGGTGTCGCGTGCCTGCTCGCAGGATATCTGGCAGGATTTCAGAAAACTCACCTCCCTGGTTTCGGCCGGCGCCGGCATGAATTGCGAAAACAGCCAGACCGAGCCGATCAGCACAGGCTGATGGATCAAATAGAAGGCAAGGCTGTGCCGGCCGATGAAGACCAGCGGGTTTGCCCAGCGGCCGGGCGCCAAGGCCGACAGCCGCGTCAGTGCGCCGGAGGTGGCGGCGAGCTTGGTAACCGCGATGCCGGCAAGTACGGCGCCGAACCAGGGCAGCAGCGGAACGTAGTCATTGGAGCGCGGGTTGGTCGCCGACAGGCCGACCCACCACAAAGCCGGATGATCGAAAAGCTCGGATCGCAAGTAGAAAGGCGCGGCGATAACGAGGGCCGCCACGGCAAGCGTCAGCAGCGCCGGCAGCCGCAGGAACGCCAGGCCGAGCAAGCTGGCGAGCGCGATCTCGTGCAATATGCCGAAGAAGATGAAGCCGTCGGGCGTGGCGATGCGGGTGACCAGCGATATTGCGAGCGCTGCCCCGGCAACCATGGCGAAGCGCTTCCAGAAGCCGGTCCAGCGGATTTTTTTGCCATGGGCGAGATAGAGGCTGATGCCGACCAGGAACAGGAAGCTCGAGGCGATGCAGCGCGCGTAGATTTTCCACCAGCCGAAGGCGGTGAGGCCGGGATCGGTGTAGCCGAAGAATTCGAGGTCCCAGGTGAAATGATAGCTCGCCATGGCAAGCAATGCGATGCCGCGTGCAATGTCGATAGCGGCGATGCGCTTCGACTTCGGTTGATCCTGAACGGCTGCGCTCGGCGTGTCGATGCTCATTGGTCTCGCTGTCTTGGTTCAGCCCCGGCAAGACGACTATCACGGTTGCCACCGTCAAAAGAAGCAGGGCCTTGCTTTGCGTTGGTGACGGCGGCATCAGGGCTGCTTTAGGCCAGAGCCGGAAAGCCTTTGGCCGGCTTCGCTTTTTGCCGTGAAGGCGTCGGTTTCCTGTTACGCGGCCAGGAATCGCCGCGGCAGATTTGTGCTCCAACCCTGCTTCGGGCGATTCGGCTTCGGGGAACACAATGGCTACCCATGTGCGCCATCCGATCTGGCTTGCGGCCTTGCGGCCGGCGGATGCCCGCACCTTCGCCTCGCTCTATGCGGTCGAATCCTTCGCGCGCGCCACCGTGTCCAGCGTCATCCCGATCCAGGCCTATGAGATACTGCACAACGAGCAGATTGTTTCGATCCTCTACACGATCGTGGCGATGCTCGGCCTGTCGGCGACGCTGTTCATGCCGATGCTGATCGCCCGCTTTGCCCGGCGCTGGGTCTATACCGCCGGCGCCTGCCTGCTGGCCGCCGGCTCGCTGTTCTTCGTCACCCATACGCTGGCTGGCCAGGTGGTCGGCATGCTCTGCCGCATCGTCGGCGCCGGCGCGCTGGCGATCACGCTCAACCTTTACATCATGGACCATATCCGCAAGACCGATTTCATGCAGGCCGAGTCGCTGCGCATGGCGTGGTCGATGCTTGCCTGGACCACCGGGCCGACCCTCGGAATTTACCTCTACACGCGTTTCGGCATCTATGCCGCGCATGGCGCGGTGGCCGTCTTCGCCATGGCTTTACTGGCGCTGTTCTGGACTTACCGGCTTGGCGATAACCCGTCGATCCGCCCCGGCAAGACGCGGCCGGTCAATCCGCTGGCCAATATCGGCCGCTTCGTCGCGCAGCCAAGGCTGAGGCTGGCCTGGCTGATCGCTTTCGGCCGCTCCTGCTTCTGGACGACGTTCTTCGTCTATGGGCCGCTGTTCATGGTGATCACCGGCGAGGGCAAGCTCGCCGGCGGCCTCTTGGTTTCGGCCGGCAATGCGCTTTTGTTCATGGCCATCTTCTGGGGCAGGGCAGGAAAGCGTTTCGGCGGCCGGCGCACCATGACGTTCGCCTATTTCGCGATGTCGGCAACGCTGCTGGCGGCCGGCGCCGTCGGCGAGGCCGCACCGCTCATCACCGGCGCCTTGCTGCTTTGCGGTGCCTTCTTCACCATCGCGCTCGATGCGCTGGGCTCGACCGCCTTCATGCGCTCGGTGCGCTCGTATGAGCGGGCACAGATGGCGGCGGTCTACCGCACCTATCTCGACTTTTCCGAGCTGACGCCGCCGCTGGTCTATTCCGTGGTGCTGGCGTTCTTCGGCCTGGGCGCGGTTTTCGCGACACTCGGCCTGCTGGCGGCGATCTGCGGCTTCGTCACCTGGCGCTATCTGCCCAAATCGCTTTGATGTTCGAGCGCCGCATGGCGCTCGAACACCCAATTGTGGAAGCGGTGCAGTGCCGCATCGAACGCAGGCCGTTCTGTTTGACCGCGCAGATCGCGACGTCTGCGGCGCCAGTTCTCCGGTTTGGCGAGGCGGCGCATTCGCCACACGATCCGGCGGAATTTGGTTTGCCGGGCGCGGCGATTCTGCCTATAGTCGCTGATGTCGTCGGTTCCGTTTGGAACCAAGAGGGAATGCGGTGCGGGCGAAATTGTTTGCCCAATGCCGTGGCTGCCCCCGCAACTGTGTGCGGTAGTCCTCTCCATATGCCACTGAAGGTTCGCCTTCGGGAAGGTGGGGAAGGGCGCTGATCCGCGAGCCAGGAGACCTGCCGGCGACAGGAAACTGACTTCTATGCCCTCGGGTGGAGGGCGAAAGGACAAGACATGAATACCGCTTCCGTTTCGCTCGGCGCTTCCGCCTCCTCGCAGTCGCGTCTCCTGCAGCTGGCGCTTGCTGCATTCCTCGGCATTTTCGTCATGGGCTTTGTCGGCTTCTCGCATATCGATGCGGTCCACAATGCCGCGCACGACTATCGCCACTCGATGGGCTTTCCCTGCCACTGACAAGGGGCTGACATCATGACACTGTTTCGCAACGTCGTCTTCATCGCGGCGATCGCAGGGCTTGTGGCCGGCGTCGTTCTCGCCTGCATGCAGGCCTACGCCACCGTGCCGCTCATCCTGAAAGCGGAAGTCTACGAACAGGCCGGCGGCGGCCATGACCATGCCGCGGCACCTGCGGCACCGGCCGAAAACGCCGCCGGCACGATGGCTATGAGCAGCGCCGCGCCGGCACCGGCTGAAGCAATGGCTCCGGCTGAAGACGAAGGCTGGGCGCCGGCCGACGGCTTCGAGCGCTTTGGTTTCAGCGTCGTTGCCAATATCGTCACCGGCATTGGCTTCGCACTGGTCCTGGTCGCGGTTTCGGAATTCGCCGGCGGCATCGGCAATTGGCGCCAGGGCCTGTTCTGGGGCCTGGCCGGCTTTGCCGTGTTCACGCTGGCGCCCGGCCTCGGCCTGGCGCCGGAACTGCCGGCGATGCCGGCGGCCGACCTTGTCCAACGCCAGATCTGGTGGTGGGCAACAGTGGTGGCGACAGCGGCCGGTCTCGGCCTTATCGCCTTCCGCAGATCGCTGCCGCTGGCGATCCTTGCCGTGGCGTTGATCGTTGCGCCGCATATTGTCGGCGCGCCGCAGCCCGACAGTTTCGAGACGGCGATCCCGGAAGGCCTGCATCATCAGTTCGTGGTGGCGGTGACGCTGACCAATCTGGTGTTCTGGCTGGTGCTCGGTATGGTCGTCGGGCTGGTGCGCGGACGCTTCACCGGCGCGGCAACCAGCCTGCGCGACAGCTTTGCCTGACCGCGCTGCCGGGGCGCTGACCCTGGTCATCGGCGGTGCGCGCTCCGGCAAGAGCGCGCATGCCGAGAGGCTGGTGAGCGCCTGTCCGGCGCCGTGGAGCTATATCGCCACAGCGCAAGCCTATGACGAGGAGATGCGTCAGCGCATCGCGCTGCACCGCTCGCGGCGAGGCGATGGCTGGACGACCATCGAGGCGCCGCTCGACCTTGCCGGCGCGATCGAGGCACTGCCCGACGGCCAGCCGGTGCTGATCGACTGCCTGACGCTGTGGCTGACCAACCATATGCTGGCCGACCATGATGTCGAGGCCGAATGCCAAAGGCTGGCCGATGTGCTGTCGCGGCCGCGTGGCCCGTGGTTCGTGGTGTCCAACGAGGTCGGCCAGGGCATCGTGCCGGACAATGCGCTGGCAAGACGGTTTCGCGATGCCGCCGGCCGGCTGAACCAGGACGTCGCGGCGGTCGCCGGCACCGTGCTTTTGATGGTGGCGGGGCTGCCGCTCAAGGTGAAATGACATGGCTGATACTATCGATCCCAAGACCATTGAACAGGGGGACGAGGAACGCCACCGCGCCAAGATGGCCAAGCGCAAGGCGGTGCAGGACGCCGAGGTTGCAGCCAAGACGGTCGAGAAGGGGCTGTTGATCGTCAACACCGGGCCGGGCAAGGGCAAGACCACGGCCGCCTTCGGTCTGGCGCTCAGGATGCTCGGCTACGGCAAGCGTGTCGGCGTCGTCCAGTTCATCAAGGGCAAATGGCACACCGGCGAGAAGGACGCCTTTGCCGCCTTCGGCGACCGTGTCCTCTGGCACGCCATGGGCGAGGGCTTTACGTGGGAGACGCAGGACCTGAAACGCGACATCGCGGCGGCCGAGGCCGCCTGGGCGAAGGCGCTCGAGCTGATGGCCGAGCCGTCGATCAGCCTGGTGGTGCTCGACGAGTTGAACATCGCGCTGCGTTACGACTATCTCGACCTCGAAAAGGTGGTCGCGGCGCTGAAGTCACGCCGCGAAGGCCTGCATATCGTCGTCACCGGCCGCAACGCCAAGCCGGCACTGGTCGAGGCGGCCGACCTGGTCACCGAGATGGCCGTGACCAAGCACCACTTCTCCGCCGGCGTGAAGGCGCAGCAGGGGATTGAGTTCTGAGGGGTGTTGCTGGTTTGTCAAGGTCAGCGCTGCCCCTCATCGCCTGCCGGCGACTTCTCCCCGTGAAGGACGGGGACAAGGAGCTAGCCGCAACGCTGGCGATCTCCCTCTCCCTGTCTTTTCACGGGGAGCTAAGGCTGAGGGGCAGCGCCGACCTGAACCGATTATTTGAGGCGTTGCCCTATTTTGTTCTTGCTTTGTGCCGGCAGCTATGCTATTAATTTCGCTATGGTGCTAATTGGCTCCAACGACCCGCCGCTTGGCGGGTTTTTTGTTTCCGTCGATCTCGAGCGCAGGTCACGCCAAGATAACAACCACTGCGACCACCCCGAACAGCGCAATCAGCAGCAAGTCGGCGACCTGGTAGAGTTTCAGCGCCCGTCGGACGTCGGTGCTCTCGACATCGTCGCGGCGGCCGCCCTCGCCCATCAACGCGTCTTCGACCATCACGCCGTCGTAGGAACGGGGGCCGGCGAGCGCCAGGCCGAGCGCGCCGGCCATCGCTGCCTCCGGCCAGCCGGCATTGGGCGAGCGGTGTTTTTTCGCATCGCGCCGCACGGCGTGCCAGGCGGCTTTGGCGTCGGCGCCCTTGACCAGGAAAGCCGCAAGCACGATCAGCAGCGCCGTCAGCCGCGACGCCGGCAGGTTGATCCAGTCGTCGAAGCGCGCAGCCGCCCAGCCGAAGGCTTCGTGGCGCGGCGTGCGGTGGCCGATCATCGAATCGGCGGTGTTTGCGGCCTTGTAGGCGACGCCGCCGGCGAGCCCGCCAATACCGATCCAGAAGGCCGGCGCGACGACGCCGTCGGAGAAATTCTCGGCAAGACTTTCGATCGCTGCGCGGCAGACAGCGGCCCTGTCGAGCTTTTCCGGATCGCGGCCGACGATCCTGGAGACGGCGATGCGGCCCATGTCCAGTCCGCCGCTGTCGAGTGCGTCGGCCACCGCTTCGACATGCTCGGCAAGGCTCTTCTGCGACAGCAGCGACGTCGCCAGGATTGCGGTGACCAACAAGCCGAAGGGAATGCTCCAAAGCATGGCTTCGATCCAGAAGGCGAGGGCGGCCGGCACCAGGACGATCACCAGCAGCGCGACGACGCCCCAGCGGCGACGGTCGGCGTCGGAATCAGTGGCGCGGTTGAGCCTGCGGTCGAGAAAGGATATCAGCCTGCCGAACCAGGTGACGGGATGGCCAATGGCATCGAAGAGCCGGGCCGGGTAGCCGAGTACAAGTTCGATGGCCAGCGACAGGGAAGTGATCAGGATCGACATGAAGTCTCTTGATGGAGTGACGGCGGCGGTGGACCACGGCGGAAGCCTTGGCCGGGCGAGGGCGCTTTTCCCTCACGCGCCGCTGCCTTTCATCGACCTCTCGACCGGGATCAATCCGCACTCCTACCCGCTTTTCGATTTGCCCGCCACCGCCCTGTCGCGATTGCCGGAAACGGCGCGCAGCCGCGACTTGGCTGAACTCGCGGCAAGCGCCTATGGCGCGCCGTCGGCGGCGAACGTCGTGGCGGCGCCCGGCACGCAAATCCTGTTGCCGCGCGTCGCTTCGCTGGTCAGCCCGGGCAAGGCGCTGGTGCTCGGGCCGACTTATGCCGAGCATCGACGGGCAGCAGCGATCGCTGGCCACGCGGCGGCTGAAGTCGATGATTGCGAAGCCCTGGCGGCGGCCAACCTTGCGATCGTCGTCAATCCAAACAACCCGGACGGGCGCGTCGTCGAGCGCGAAAGATTGCTTCGACTTGCAGGGACATTACGCGCCAGAGGCGGGCTGCTGGTCGTCGACGAGGCCTTCATGGATGTCGGCCCGCGCAGCGAGAGCCTGGCCGGCGACGTCGACCAGGGCGGCATCGTCGTGCTGCGCTCATTCGGCAAGTTCTTCGGCCTGGCCGGCCTGCGGCTTGGGTTTGCATTGGCCGACGCGCTGATGGTCGAGCGGCTGGAGGCGCAATTCGGGCCATGGGCGGTTGCCGGGCCGGCGCTCGAATATGGCATAAGGGCGCTTGCCGACACCGGCTGGCAGGCCGGGATGCGGCACCGTCTGGCCGAGGACGCCGCACGGCTCGACACGCTGTTCGGCCGCTTCGGCGTGCCTGTCGCCGGTGGCACCACGCTGTTCCGTTATCTCAGGCTGGCGGGCGCCGCCGGCCTGTTTTCGGTGCTCGGCCAGCGCGGCATCCTGCTTCGGCATTTCGCCGGCCGGCCGGATGTGCTGCGCGCCGGCCTGCCGGGAGCCGATGAAGAATGGCGGCGGCTCGAATCGGCGCTTGCCGGCTGGGCCTCGCGGCGCGACGATGATGCCAAGGGAGAAACGACCCAATGATCCATGTCTGCTCGCTGTCCAAAGTCGAGGAAACGGTGACGAAGACCGGCGCCGGGCGGCTGCTTTCGCTGCTCGCCGCCGGAACGGAGGTGGTGCGACCGGCCTCGATCACCAGGGAAAACCATCTGCATCTGGTCATGCACGACATTGCGGTGGCGCAGGAGGGCATGACCATGCCGGGCGAGGAGCACGTTGTGACCCTGCTCGATTTCGCCCGCCAATGGGATCGCTCGCGGCCGCTGGTGGTGCATTGCTATGCCGGCATCAGCCGCTCGACCGCCTCGGCCTATATCATCGCGGCAGCGCTGGCGCCGAAGCGCGACGAGGCCGAGTTGGCCGAGACTCTGCGCAGGCTGTCGCCGACGGCGACACCCAATCCGCGGCTGATCGCGATCGCCGACACGCTGCTCGATCGCAGGGGCCGGATGATCGAAGCGATCCAGGCGATCGGGCGCGGCGCGGATGCTTTCGAAGGCACACCGTTCGAATTGAAAATCTGAGCCTAAAAACAAATTCCAGGAAAGTGCGCAGGAGTTCTAGGAAACGGCCAAGGGGCGAATGATGATCGGGAGAATTTTGGCCATCGTTGTTGGCGTGGTCTGCGCGACAGGCAGCGCCGTGGCCGCCTCCATGCCGGCTCTCAAGTCGATCGACCCGGCAGCGCTCCAAGCCACTGTCGAGGGTTTGGCCAAGGAACTTATGCTGCCCGGTGCCATGGTTTTGCTCGAGACTCCGCGGGGCAACCTCGTCTTCGGCTACGGTACGACTGAACTGGGTGCCACGAACCCGCCGCGCGCCGATACCCACTTCCGTGCGGCCTCGAACACCAAGACGATGACCGCCGCTGTTATCGTGCAACTGGTGCAGGAAGGCAAACTGAGCTTTGCCGATCTGATCTCGAAATACGTCCAGCGCGTTCCCAACGGCGACGAGATAACCATTCGGCAGCTCATAACAATGCGGAGCGGCCTCCCTAACTTCACAAATGCGCCGGAACTTGCCGAAAGCCTGGACACGTATCCTTATAGGGTATGGGCCGCTGATGAAGTACTCGGCATGGCGTTCAAACGGCCGCCGGACTTCGCGCCGGGTGCCGAATTCGAGTACAACAACACCAACTACTATCTGCTCGGCCTTGTTGCCGAGAGGATCGACGGCAAGCCGCTCTCGACCATCTTCCGGGACCGCCTGTTCGGGCCGCTCGGCATGAAGAACACGGCGTTGCCGCCGAGCACGTCGAACGCCATCCCCGAGCCATACTCAAACGGTTACCTCTACGGCAGTACTTCGTACGCCCTGGCTGATGCGCCCTATCCGGACGACCTCCAAGCTGCGGCCAGGGCCGGAACGCTCAAGCCCAACGACGACACATGGCAGAACCCGTCCGCCTACTTTGCGGCTGGCGGGGTCATCTCCACCGCCGATGACCTCGCGACCTGGATGCGCGCGCTGGTCGGGGGCAAGCTCTTCAATGCCGACTTCCAGCGGCAGTGGCTTGCAAGCCCTGTGGCGCCGGAGCCGGGCGAACCCGCCATGCAAAAATACGGCTATGGCATCCTAACGCTGACCTTCGGGCCTAACGAAATCTACTATCACGAAGGCGAGATGCCCGGTTACCAGTCCTTCATGGGCTACGATCCGGCCAATGACGTCACCCTGGTCATATGGACCAACCTGACTCTCGCGCTCGACGGCCAGACGACCGCCAACACCTTGATGGTGAAGATACTGGACGAAATCTACACGGTGTCGCCGCTTCAAGAGGGGAAGTGAGGATCCTCGCGCGAATGGAATCGCCCCTCGTGAGCGAGGCCTGAGCTGGTGGGATCAAACACCTACGCCAGCCAATCCGCCAGCTTGGCCTTCCGCATGTCCCTAACCAAGCCGATGAAGCCGTCGGCCTGATGTTCGGCGGTGAGCCGGCCTTTTTCGGCGGTGGCAATGCTGGCGTCGCCGACCACGCCATTCGGGTTGAGATCGCTGGCGATCCAGGCGAAGGCGTGCGTTCCGGTGTGGCGCAGCAGCGAAAATTCCTTTTCGGCGCGGGCGACCTTGGACACGAAATTGTCGGCCTTGGCCATATCGACGAGGTCGGACCGGAAATGCAGCATCAGCGAGGTCTCGACGTCGCCGCCATGAATGCCGTGGCGGTCTTCGAGATCGGTGTACATACCGGCCGGCCGGCCAAAGCGCTGCCAGCTGGTCTTTACCGCCAGCATCTTTGCCCGCACACGCAATTCGCGGGTGACGATGCCCATGATCTCTTCATTGCCGCCATGCGAGTTGACGACAATCAGTTTTCGGACGCCGGCGCGCGCGACCGACAGGCCGAGTTCGGTCCATGCCTCGACCAAGGTCGTCGCCGGCAGGGTGAGGGTGCCGGGCGCATGCAGGTGCTCGTTCGACTTGCCTACCGCCTGCACCGGCAGGATGCGGATGTCGAGATCGCCGGGCAGGCGGGCGATCACCGTTTCCAGCATACCGTTCATGATCGAGGTGTCGGTCGAAACCGGCAGATGCGGCCCGTGCTGCTCGATCGCTGCCAGCGGCAGAACGGCAATGGTCGCCTCAGGATCGATGGTCGCGTATTCGGTGGTCCGGTAGTCACCCCACCATACGCGCTTTTTTGTTCCGGCCATTTTGAACCTCGAAGAGACTGAATGGGTTTGCGCTGCCCCTCACCCTTAGCCTCTCCCCGTGAAGGACGGGGGAGAGGGGGATCGCCAGCGTTCCGGCTAGCTCTTCTCCCCGTCACTACACGGGGAGAAGGCGCCGGCAGGTGGATGAGGGGCAGCGCCAACCTTTGTCGTGTAACTTGAGATCATCGGCCTGTCGATTCCAGCCGCTGGCCAGCGCTGCTCAACCCGCCGCGATGACCTCGATCTCGACCTTGAATTCCGGCCGGGCAAAACCTGAAACGATCATCAGCGTCGAGGCCGGCGCAGGGCTGGCGAACAGCCGGTCGCGAACCTCCATATAGGGGCGCAGGAAGGCGCGGTCGGTGACGTAGGCGTTGATGCGGACGATGTCGGACAGGCTGAGCCCGGCCTCGCCGAGAATCGCCGATATGTTCTGGAAACAGAGCTCGGCCTGTGCGCCGGCGTCTTCCGGGATCTGGTCGTCCGCTGTGATCGCGACCTGGCCCGAACACAGCACCAGCCGCTTGCCGGGCGGCAGCTCGACGCCGTGGCTGTAGCGGGCGAAGGGCGGCTTGATCGACTTCGGCGTGAGAAATTTGAACATGGCAATCTCCGTTCACGGCAGCCTATCGCATCGGCCCGAAAATCGAGATCGATTTTCGGAAAGCACGATGCGACAGGATACGAAGTTTTAGAGCGTACTTTGTGCGTCCAAGTGGACGCACGTCGCTCTAATGCGGGATCGATACGGGCATCAAGATGGCGGTGCATGTCACGAGGGC
The DNA here is from genome assembly GCF_040322115.1 of Mesorhizobium sp. M0195. Taxonomy (NCBI): domain Bacteria; kingdom Pseudomonadati; phylum Pseudomonadota; class Alphaproteobacteria; order Hyphomicrobiales; family Phyllobacteriaceae; genus Mesorhizobium; species Mesorhizobium sp. M0195. The sequence continues at coordinate 272,799 of NZ_JAMYSV010000006.1, forward strand.
GAATGTGGACAGGCGATCAAAAAATAGGCACGATGCCTTTCGTACAGCATGACCCGTCCGGCCTTCGCGCCGCCATTGCACAGGCGGGCATTGCACAAGCGGGCGGTCCCGGCGCAACGCGCCGGTGGCATGTGTCTTGCTTCTTGAAACAATGGTGTCGAGCCCGCCGCGTGACGCGCCGGAGCGAACAAAGGGTGGTGTGGATGTACGGAAAACTGAAGATTTCGGCCGGCGCGATCGTGCTGCTTGGCGCAGGCACGCTTGCTGCGGCAGCGAACGAAAAAGTCACCTTCGGCACCAATTGGCTGGCCGAGCCGGAGCATGGCGGTTACTACCAGGCGGTGGCGGATGGCACCTATGCGGCCTGCGGCATCGACGTGACGATCATGCAGGGCGGCCCACAGGTCAGCGGCCGGCCGCTGCTGCTGGCCGGCAAGATCGATTTCTACATGGGCGGCAATTTGCTGTCGGCCTTCGATGCCGTGCAGCAAGGCATACCGATGCGCGTCGTGGCCGCCGACTTCCAGAAGGACCCGCAGGTCATCATGTCGCATCCCGGCCAGGGGCTGGACAAATGGGAAGACCTGAAGAACGCCGACCAGTACATCCTCGGCGACGAAGGTGCGCAGACCTTCTTCCAGTGGATGGTCACCGACCTTGGCTTCGATGCCGCCAAGCGCGTGCCATACACCTTCAACCCTGCGCCGTTCATCGCCAACAAGAAGTCGATCCAGCAGGGTTACGTCACCTCGGAGCCATTCGCCGTCCAGAAGCAGGGCGGTTTCACGCCGAACCAGTTCCTGCTGGCCGACTATGGCTGGGACACATATGCAACGACGGTCGAGACCATGCAGGAGACGATCGACAAGCGGCCCGAGGTAGTCCAGTGCTTCGTCGATGGTTCGGCCAAGGGCTGGTACAATTATCTCTACGGCGACAACAAGGCCGCCAACGAAATGATCAAGAAGGAAAATCCGGACATGACGGATGAGCAGATCGCCTTCTCGATAGAGCAGTTGAAGAAGTTCGGCGTGGTCGATTCCGGCGACAGCGAAAAGCTCGGCATCGGCGCCATGACCGACGCGCGCATCCAGAGTTTTTACGACAAGATGGTCAAGGCCAAGGTCGCGTCGGCGGGCATCGACATCAAGAAGGCCTACACGCTTTCCTTCGTCAACAAGAGCGTCGGGCTCGACCTGAAGAAGTAGACCGTGAAGCTGGAGAAAGTGGCGCAACAGCCAGGAAGTGTACCGGGGCCGACGCTGTTGGCGCTGCGTGGCGTCGGCAAGTTTTTTTCCAACGGCGTCACCGCGCTCAGCAATGTCGAGCTGACGATCCGGGAAGGCGATTTCCTCAGCCTGCTCGGGCCGTCCGGCTGCGGGAAATCGACGGCTCTCCGGCTGATTGCCGGCCTGTCGACGCCGACCTCGGGCCTGCTCGACTGGCGCGGCAGCGGCGCCCGCGATCATTCGAATATCGGCGACCGCTCGAATATCGGCTTCGTCTTCCAGGAGCCCACGCTGCTGCCCTGGGCCGACGTCTTCGACAATGTCTGGCTGCCGCTGCGGCTGAAGGGCGTGTCGCGGGCCAAGGCGGCACCAACGGTGATGGAGATGCTGGCGCGGGTTCACCTGACCGGCTTCGAGAAGGCGGTGCCGCGCGAACTGTCGGGCGGCATGAAGATGCGCGTCTCGATCGCCCGCGCCATGGTGACCAAGCCACGGATTTTGTTGATGGACGAGCCGTTCGCGGCACTCGACGAGATCACCCGCTTCAAGCTCAACAATGACCTTCTGGAGCTATGGCAGGATGAGCGTTTCACCGTCGTTTTCGTCACCCACAGCGTCTTCGAAAGCGTTTTCCTCTCCAACCGCGTCGTCGTCATGGCGGCGCGGCCGGGCCGAGTGTTCGCGGAGCTTGCCGTCGACGCGCCCTATCCGCGCGACGAGGCGTTTCGCACCTCGCCCGACTATGCCGCGCTCTGCCGCCAGGCATCCGACGTGCTGATCGGCGCCATCAACTCAACTGCCGGACCGCATCATGACGGCCATTGAAGAACCAGTCCTGGCGCTCGACCCGGAGGAGGCGCGCCGCGTCCGCCAGGAGCGCTTCGAGCGCATCGGCAGATGGCTGCTGCCGCTGGCGATCATGATCCTGGCGATCTGGCTGTGGGACCGTGTCTGCGTCTGGAACGACATCCCGAAATACATCCTGCCGCGTCCCGGCGTGGTGCTGCAGACGTTGCATGACGATGCCGGGCTGCTGTTCTCCTCGCTGCTGGTGACACTCAGGATCACCTTCTTGAGCCTGCTTCTCGCCGTCATCGGCGGCGTCGGGCTGGCGGTGCTGTTCGCTCAGTCGAAATGGGTGGAGATGTCGTTCTTTCCGTTCGCCATCGTGCTCCAGGTGACGCCGATCGTCGCGATCTTTCCGCTGATCAACATCTATGTCGACAACCAGACGACAAAGCTTTTGCTTTGCGCCTGGATCGTCGCCTTCTTCCCAATCCTCTCCAACACCACGCTCGGCCTCAATTCGGTCGACCGCAATCTGCGCGACATGTTCAAGCTCAATGGTGCGACCCGCTGGCAGCAATTGCGCTACCTGCGGCTGCCGGCGGCGATGCCTTATTTCCTCGGCGGGCTGAAGATCGCCGGCGGGCTGTCGCTGATCGGCGCGGTGGTGGCCGAGTTCGTCGCCGGTGCCACCGGCCAGTCGTCCGGCCTCGCCTCGCGCATCATCGAGGCCGGCTACCGGCTCAACGCGCCAAGGCTGTTCGCCGCGCTGATCCTGATCTCGCTCACCGGCATCCTGATCTTCCTGGTTCTGTCGCTGGTATCGCATCTCATTTTGCGGCGCTGGCACGAGAGCGCACTGAGGCAGGAGCGGTAGGCATGGTCGGCGCCGTTACCCCCCTCTGCCCTGCCGGACATCTCCCCCTCATGGGGGGAGATTGGACCTCATTTCGGATTTCGCCAATTACTGACGTGGCAAGGCGTGTGCCCCGGTTGAAGCTGCCCATCTCCCCCTTTGAGGGGGAGATGTCCTGCAGGACAAAGGGGAGTGCGGCTTGATACCAGCCTCTGGTCCTTATCATCTTGCAAACGTTCGTGTTCATCAGTCGCTGACGCCAGGACTTGCGGCTGCCTTCGATGCCGACGGCTTTGCGCTTACGGATATCGCCGTCGCCAATGGAAAAATCTCCAGCATTGCAGCACATCAGCGATCCAATGCACCGGCAGGCGCCACCGATCTCGGCGGCCGGATCGTCTTGCCCTGCTTCGTCGACTGCCACACCCATATCGACAAGGGCCATATCTGGCCTCGAAAGCCCAACCCGGACGGCACCTTCATGGGCGCGCTGAATGCAACGGGCGCCGACCGGGCGGCGCGCTGGAGCGCCGACGACGTTGCCCGCCGCATGGATTTTTCGCTGCGCTCGGCCTATGCGCATGGTACCAGGGCGCTGCGCACGCATCTCGACAGCGTTGCGCCGCAGGAAGAGATCTCCTGGCCGGTGTTCGAGACGATGCGGGATGAATGGCGCGGCCGCATCGAGCTGCAGGCGGTCTGCCTGCTCGGCATCGAGGGCGTGCGCGACAGGAAATGGTTCGAGAGGCTGGCCAAGCGAGTGGCTGCGGCCAACGGCGTGCTCGGCGTCGTCACCTATATGGTGCCGGATCTCGAAGAACTGCTTGACCAGGTATTTGCGCAGGCGATCAAGCACGGCCTCGACCTCGATTTCCATGCCGACGAGACCGACGATATCGCGGCGATCTCGTTGAAGAAAATCGCCGAAGCCGCCCTTTGGAACGGTTTCGAGGGGAACATCCTGGTCGGCCATTGCTGCTCGCTGGCGCGCCAGCCCGATCTCGACGTGCTCGACACGCTAGACAAGGTCGCCAAGGCCGGCCTGGCGGTGGTGTCGCTGCCGATGTGCAATCTCTATCTGCAGGACCGGCGCGGCGACAACACCACGCCGCGCTGGCGCGGGGTGACGTTGCTGCACGAGATGAAGGCGCGCGGCATTGCCGTGGCCGTCGCCTCCGACAATACGCGCGACCCGTTCTACGCCTATGGCGATCTCGACATGCTTGAGGTTTACCGGATGGCGACGCGCATCCTGCATCTCGACCATCCCGTCGCCGACTGGCCGAAAGCGGTGACTTCGACGCCGGCCAAGGTGATGCGGCTCGACGGTTTCGGCACGCTTGCCGCCGGAGCGCCGGCCGATTTCGTCGTCTTCAAGGGGCGGAGCTGGACGGAATTGCTGTCACGGCCCGAATCGGATCGCATCGTTGTACGCGACGGCCTGGCGATCGAGCGCCAGTTGCCCGATTATGCCGAACTCGATGATCTGATGGTGGAATGATGGATATTGCGGCGCTCAAGCGCGACCTGCACGGTTTGAAGATCGACGACCATCCGGCGATCGTCCAGCAGAAGAGCCGCGACTTCTACTGGTACAGCCCGGTGCTGAAGCAGCAGCTCGATCACGTCACCGGCGACCTGATCGTGACGCCGAAAACCGAAGACGAGGTCGTCCGCATTCTCGCCGCCTGTCACCGGCATGGCGTGCCGGTGACGCCGCGCGGCAGCGGCACCGGGAACTACGGCCAAGCGATGCCCTTGTCCGGCGGCGTCGTGCTCAATCTCGCCGAGATGAACGCGGTCAAGACGATCGCCCCCGGCCGTGTCGTCACCGGCCCCGGCGCCGTGCTCGCCGACATGGACAGAGCGACGCGGGCGCATTCCGGCCAGGAGCTCCGCATGTCGCCGTCGACCTACAACACGGCGTCGATCGGCGGCTTCGTCGCCGGCGGCTCCGGCGGTATCGGCTCGATCCGCTGGGGCGGACTGCGCGACCTCGGCAATGTCATCCGGCTGAGGACCGTGACGATGGAGGCTGAGCCGCGTGTCATGGAGCTCACCGGCGAGGACGTGCTGAAGGTGATGCATGCCTACGGCACCAACGGCATCATCACCGAAGTCGAGATGCCGCTGACCGCCAGCTATGACTGGATCGACGTCATCGTCGGCTTCGACGATTTCATGGATGCGGCCGGGTTCGGCAACGACCTCGCCATCCAGGACGGCATACTGGCGAAACTGATCACGCCGATCGCAGCACCGATCCCCTACGATTATTTCAAGCGCCACCAGCGGTTTTTCCGGCGCGGCCAAAGCATCGTCGTCCTGATGATCGCACCGCATGCGATGGATGCCTTCCTTGCCTTCACGGCGCGCAGCAAGGGCGAGATTGTCTTCCGGGCCGACAAGGAGGCCGATCTCAAAGGGTTGCCGCCGGCCTATGAGCTGACCTGGAACCACACGACGCTGCGTGCCATCCGGGTCGATCCGACGATCACCTACCTGCAGACCCGCTACCCTTCGCCGGACCACCTCGGCCACGTCAAGGCGATGGTCGATCGCTTCGGCGACGAGGTGCCGGCGCATCTCGAATTCATCCGCTTCGACGGCGCCATCGGCATCGCAGGGCTGCCGCTGGTGCGTTTCACCACGGCGGAGCGGCTCGACGAGATCATCCGCATCCACGAGGACAATGGCTGCTGGATCTTCAACCCGCACCGCTACACGCTGGAAGAAGGCGGCATGAAGCGCACCGACGAGGTGCAGCTCGCCTTCAAGCGCGAAACCGACCCGCAAGGGCTGCTCAATCCGGGCAAGATGATCGCCTGGGAGAACCCGGACTATGATTATCGCTCGGGCAAGTCGTTCCTGTTCAAGGGACTGGAGAAGGCGGGTTGAGACGATGACGGGCGTGTGGCGCTGTACCCCCCTCTGGCCTGCCCTCTTTGCCACCACTTGGCATCTCCCCCTCAAGGGGGGAGATTGGCAGTTCCATCGTCTCGACCATCTTCCAACGTCGTCAACTGGCGAAAGCGATACTGACAGCCGATCTCCCCACTTGAGGGGGAGATGCCCGGCAGGGCAGAGGGGGGTGCTTGGTGCCGACTTGCGAGATGTTCTCCTGTGAACGTCTTCGTCCTCTACGCTCATCCTGTGGAGACCAGCTTCAACGCCGATCTGCACCGGACGATCATCGAGCGGCTGAAGGCCGCCGGCCATGTCGTCGACGACTGCGATCTCTATGCGGAGGGTTTCGATCCCAGGCTGACGCGGGCCGAACGGCTGTCCTATCACGACGAACGCAGCGACGGCGATCCGGCGTCAGCCTATGTCGAGCGCTTACTGCGGGCCGAGGCGCTGGTGCTGTCGTTTCCGGTGTGGAACTTCGGCTATCCGGCCATTTTGAAAGGCTTTTTCGATCGCGTCTTCCTGCCCGGCGTGTCGTTCAAGCTGGTCAACGGCAAGGTGCAGCCGTCGCTGCACAACATTCACAAGGTCGCGGCGGTCACCACCTATGGCGGCAGCCGGTTCCGCGCCATGCTGATGGGCGACCCGCCGCGCAAGCTGGTCAAGCGGGTGCTGCGCGCCACCATCAAACCCGGCGGGTCGGTCTCCTACCTCGCGCATTACTCGATGAACCTGTCGACGGACGAGACGCGGACGAGGTTCATCGCGAAGGTCGCGGCCAGGATGGACGCGTTCTGACGCGGGAGGGGACTTTTCCTTCTCCCACGATGGGCCTGTTGCGCAGTAACCGGGGATGTTTGGATGGGGCGGGATCGCAGGGATTTCGCTCGTCTTTGTGAG
>NZ_JAMYSV010000007.1:0-265403 GCF_040322115.1 Mesorhizobium sp. M0195
CCTAACAGCCAGATCGACGATCTCCTGCCCTGGGCCTACATCGACAAGCTCGAGCTCAAGGCCGTGGCCTGAGAACAGCGCTTACTTCGATTGCCTCAGTCAGTGAGCAGAACCTGGCGCCGGCGGCCTTCGATCTTCTCGAGGATAAGGAGCATGTCCTTGAGTGAACGCGTCAGTCGGTCGAGTTTCCAGACAACCACGATGTCGCCTTCGTCTAGCTCGCCAAGAAGCCGATGGAGCTCGGGTCGGTCCCCTCCAGATGCTCGCTCCTCCGCGAGCCGCTTGCAGCCGGCGGCTTTGAGAGCACGCAGCTGCAGGCCAGATCCTGATTATCAGTTTTAGAAACACGAGCGCAGCCGACAGGCATTTGCACCCGAGGCTGCTTTGGCACCGCAGAGAGGCCTACGCGCTTCTTAGGAATCCCTACTTGGCCTACTCCGTCATCAGGGGATCAGATGGGTCGCTCGTCACGAAACCGACGACCAAAGGATCGAAGAAATCGCTGGCTTGCCAAGCGCAGCGCGATATTTGGTGTAACCATGAATTGCATGGACAGGCGGCTGGTACGGTGTGGCAGCCGTGATCGTGATATTGCTTGTGATCGGGTATGCGGCTGGGTGGTTTGGCGGCAACCGCCACCAGCGCCCCAGAAGTAAGCGTGCTCTGGTTGCGGGTTGCCCGGTTTCGTGGGCCATGCGAATTGGACGCATTTGTCGTCCAAAGAACTGCAAGCGCCTTAGGCTCCAAAGAGATGCGCTAAACATCTTGGATTCGAACGCGCAGCAGTTTTGCCGAATTCAGGAACACCAGGACATCTGGCCCCAAGTGCAAAATCGCTGCCTGGATAGGACCGATCCAGCCCATCAGCGCTGCGGTAATGCCTAAAACGTGCACAACACCGACACCGACGAAGATATTTTCCTGAATTGTCCGGTAAGCGCGTCGCGCAATCGCGCGGGCGCTGACAATTCTTGCCAGATCATCCTTCATCAATGCGATGTCGGCGGCTTCCAGCGCTGCCTGCGTGCCGCCGCCGCCCATCGCAATGCCGACATCGGCGCGTGCCAGCGCCGGCGCGTCGTTGATCCCGTCGCCGACCATCGCTACGCGATGGCCCTGCTTTTGCAGTTCGGCGATGGCGGCGACCTTGTCCTGCGGCATCAGATTGGCACGCACTTCATCCACGCCGAGCTCCTTGGCGATGGTCCGCGCTGTGGCCTCATTGTCACCCGTCACCATCACCATGCGCTTGACCCCGGTTGCACGGAGCTTTGCCAGCGCTTCGCGCGCACCTGGTCGCAATGTGTCGGCAATAAAAATCACGCCCGCGAATTTCCCATCGACCGCGACGTGAACCGGCGTCTGTCCGCCCTTTTCGATCGCATCGGAAAGCGGCACGCCGGCCTCGCGCAGCAACGATGCATTCCCGACCAGCACGGTGCGTCCGGAGACCGTCGCCTTCACACCGCGCGCCTGCAACTGCTCGTACTGCTCCGGTTCCGGGACATCGATTTTCATCCGCGCGGCATAATTGACGACCGCCTTCGCCAAGGGGTGAGCCGAGCGCCGATCGGCGGCGGCGGCAAGGCCGATCAGATCAGCTTCCGAAAGCGTGCCGTCCTGCATCTCCACGCCGACAACCTCGGGCTTGTTTGCCGTCAGGGTGCCTGTCTTGTCGAACACCAGGACGTCGACCTTGGCCAAAGACTCCAGATAGACGCCGCCCTTGACCAGAATTCCACTGCGTGCGGCTCGCGCAATGGCTGCGATAATCACCAGAGGGGTCGCCAATCCGAGTTCGGCAGGCGATGTGAAAATCAGCAGAGTGACGATCATCCGAACGTCGCGTGTATAAAGATAAACCGCGACGAGGAAGATCAGCACGACCGGGATCAGCCATGACGCAACCTTATCCGCCAGTTTCTGGACGGGCGCCTGTTCTGCTTCGGCATTCTCGACCAGACTGATAATGCGGGCAAAGGTTGTATCGGCACCAACCTTCTCGGTCTCGATGTCGAGGGCTCCGGATTCGACGATGGTTCCGGCAAAGACATCGGCGCCATCGCTCTTGTCCTTCGGAATGCTTTCTCCTGTGATCGATGCTTCGTTGACCGAAGCCGCTCCACCGACGACGGTGCCATCGACCGGGATCTTCTCGCCGGCCCGCACCAAGACAACGTTGCCTGCGCGCAGATTCTCGATCGGGACCTTGCGTTCGCCACCTGCGTCCCGCACAAGCGCCACTTGGGGCACCGAGCCGATCAAGTCTTTGATTGAGGCTCGCGCACGATCCATATTCAGATCGGCGATGAACTCCGCGATCAGAATGATCACCATGAGGACCGCGCCGGCGACGGTCTCGCCTCCGATCAGAGCCACCACCGTGGCGATGGTGACGAATATTTCGGTACCGATCTTGTGCTCTTTTGCGAGGTCAACGACGCCGGTCTTGACGAGCGGATACAAGCCGATGGCAACGGCCACCCACAAGGCTTGAATGGGAATCAGCTGTTGCCAGTACAGAAAGGCCATCAGGCCGGTAAATATAATGCGCGCGACTTCGGTCCAACGTTCGCGCGTCATCAGCGATCGCCAACCCGATGGAACCGCCTTAGGCGCCGGCTCAACGCTTTCGGTGCCTGCTATCTCGGATTCCATTGGCTCGCTATCTCGGATTGCGGTTTTGGCTTGAAGCGTGAGCGCATCAGGCCCCCGCGGCGGATAGTCCTGTCCAGCCATGGTATCCGACATAGAGGCCGACGGCGATGAGAAATAGGGCGCCCAGCGCGCGATGTCGAGAACCACGACCAACGCCTGGTCGCGTGCCGGACGCTCAGGGCAGCGGCGGCCCCGACCGTGACGAGAGTGATCGCAAGGCCGATCGAGAAGCACAGCACCAGGGAGTGCATGATCGGGGCGGGCACCGGTGTGCTCTGGACCCTTTCGGGCGGTGTCCCGACATCGCTCAGCCTGCTCGGTGAAGCGAAGGCCGCCGAGGCCGCAGCCTCCGGCTTCACCTTCCTGCAGATACGCGCTGTATGTAAACTGATTTGATTTACGACTGACGTTTACTTACGCTTTAGAAATCCGTCCGGGTTGTATCTCGTGCATTGTTGAAGAAGGCTATCGCGCTCTTGAACCAAATCCGCGGAGAATTCGTCAACGAGTCTAGATCTTGCCCTTTGTGGCGGCAGGATCTGCAAAGTGACGAAATTGACGGTGGGAACCAATGGGCGGGCAACGAGCCCAGCTTTTTCATAGCCCTCGGAGACATAGCTGAGGACGTTGGCGACGCCTACACCAGCTCCTTCGATCGCAAGCTGGCAAACTGTGGCAGAGAACTGCGTCTCCACGATCATGCGCGGCGAGACACCCGCGACAACCAGATGATGGTCGAGCTGTTTGCGAGCAGTATCCTCAGGTGCGAGACAAATCAGGCGTTCCTGCTGGAGATCATGTGGACTGACGAAGCGGTTGCGCTCCAGAGCATGGCCTTGGCGAAACACGCACACGCCGTAACTTTCGATGAAGGGCTCGGCAACCAGATTGGTTGTGTCGATTTCATTCGCACAAAGCCCGAAGTCGAACAGACCACTTGTCACCAGATCGCGTACGGCTGACGAACTGGCGATCTCAAATGTTATCGGTACATCAGGACGGCGCTTCAGATATTTCGCGATTACGCGCGGCATGAAGCTCAAGCCCAAAGCGGCCGAACTCGCCACCTTGAGCGAACCGGTTCCCACTTCGCGAATACGCGCGGCCGCCTGCCGCAATCGATCGAGGCCCGCGTGGGCTGCCTGAACCTCGCGGTAAAGAAGGAGGGCTTCAGGCGTTGCCGTGAGCCGCGGGCCAGACCGTTCGAACAATTTGAGTTTGGTCGTGTCCTCGAGCCTTCTTAACCCTCGACTGACCCCAGGTTGCGAGATTCCCAACAGGGCAGCGGCCCTTGTGGTCGAGCCTGTCTTCATGACGGCGCTGAAGATCTCGATCAGAGCAAGATTCATGCAAGGCCATTATAACCGAAATGGATAATTCGGTGATCACTATGCATTTGTGATGCGATTGTTACAAGTCTACTCTTTGAGCGCGACGAGGGATTTCCGGAATGCACGACGATACAAGATGCCTAGAGACAGACGATGCCATTGCGGCATCCCGCTTTCAAAGCCTGTCCTTTCCCGTTTGCCGCGGGTCCACCGTCGTGTTTCCGACAGTGGAAGCCTATCAACGCCGCCGCGAGAATTTTTACGATGGCTATTCCTACGGGCTATACGGCACCCCGACATCAAGGGCTCTCGAAGCCCGGATCGCTTCACTTGAAAACGGGACCAAGACTCTGGTCGTTCCGTCGGGTCTTGCCGCAATTGTGCTGACAATTCTTGCTGTCGCAAAAGCAGGCGATCAGGTGCTGATCCCGGACAGCGTATATGACCCTGTCAGGACCCTGTCGGATAACTTTCTATCATTTCTCGGAATTCAGGCCAGGTATTATGACCCGTTGATCGGTGGCGGTATTGCCGCGCTCCTAAATGATCGAGTCAAGCTGGTCCTGGTTGAATCTCCTGGTTCGGCGACAATGGAAATCCAGGACATGGCGGCAATTGCAACGGCCGCGCAGGCACACGGTGCGCTCGTAGCGGTCGACAATACATGGGCCACTCCGCTTCGGTTCAAGCCTCTCGAAAAGAACACAGACTTCTCCATCAGCGCGATATCGAAGTATTTCGCGGGCCACTCCGACGTGCTTATGGGTTCAGTCACTGTTCGCGATGAAGCCTTCTACCGGCGCCTTCGAGACGTATCGCGCTATCTTGGCTATGGCGTTTCACCGGAAGATTGCGCGCTCGTCTTGCGTGGTATCGAGACCCTTCCCGTTCGACTCGATCGGGCAGAAGAGAACGCCTTGATGATTGCAAAATGGTTTGAAGGGCGCCCGGAGGTCGTCAAGGTTCTTCACCCGGCCCTTCCTTCCCATCCTGGACACGCGATCTGGCAACGCGATTTCTCGGGATCATCGGGCTTGTTTTCCGTGATTTTGCAGCCTTGGACGCGCCCTCAACTTGCGTCGGCGATCGAGGCACTGGAGTTGTTTTGCATAGGGGCCAGTTGGGGCGGCACGAAAAGCATCGTTGCTGTGATGGATCCGCCTCCGGTTCGCACATCGACAAGAGCCGTCGAGCAAGGCCCTCTTGTGCGCTTCAGCGTCGGCCTGGAGCACGTCGATGACCTCCTTCTTGATCTGGAAAAGGCATTTCGGATGCTGGAACCGAAGGCGGAACATTTCGAACCGCCAGTACGGCTTGGAATCTAACTATCGAACCAAGAAAGGGGAACAAGACATGCAATTCAGGACATTCAAATCGGCGGCAGTTGGCCTCGGCATCGCCGCCTCGGCCCTGCTTGGAACGCCGGCGGACGCACAGAGCGTCGTCAACAAGATCAAGGAGCGCGGCTATGTGAGTTGTGGCGCGAGTCAAGGCGTGCCAGGCCTCTCGCGGCCGGATGAGAAAGGCTACTACCGCGGCTTTGACTCGGACATTTGTCGCACCTTTGCCGTCGCCATTTTGGGTGACAAGGACAAGATCCGTTTTGTGCCGCTCAACGCAGGCCAGCGGTTCTCGGCACTGCAGACAGGTGAAATCGATATCCTTTCCCGTACTTCGACCTTGACCTTCACGCGCGACACGGTCGTTCGCTTCGTGTGGCTCACTCTGTACGACGTCGACGGCCTTCTGGTCCGCAAAGCCGACAATATCACCGATCCAAAACAGCTGGACGGCAGGACGGTGTGCTTGCAGGGCGGCGGCAGCCTTACCGAAAAGGCAATCCAGGAGACCGAGGCCGAGTACAACATAGCGATGGAAAAAGTTTACTTTGACTCCACGATCCAGGCTCGGGATGCTTTCTTCGGTGGGCGGTGCGACAGCTATGTCACGGATGGGACCGCCGCTGCCGGACAACGCGCCACTGTCGCCAAAAATCCGGATGATTACGTGATCATCAGGGTCGGAAATACCGTCGAGCCGAACGGAGTTGCCATCGCGCGCGGCGACGATCAACTGTTCGACATCGTTCGCTGGACGGTCAACGCCTTGGTTTGGGCCGAGGCCAACGGGATCGACTCAAAAAACATCGACGAAAAACTCAAGACGGGAAGCGATGAGGTGAAACGTGTCCTGGGCGAGGAGCCTGGATTCGGCAAGCCGGTCGGGCTCGATGACAAGTGGGTCTACAACGTTATCAAGCAGATGGGCAACTATTCGGAAATCTGGGACAACAACCTCGGCAAGAACAGCCCCCTGAAGGTTGAACGCGGTATGAACGCCCTCGCCAAGGATGGCGGCTTGAACTACCCGCTACCGTGGGATTGACCGCGGTAACTATACGAGATCACAAGATAAGGAGAGCCTGATGCTCAACGACGCGAAAGCTCGATCGATCGCTATCCAAGGCGCTTTGGTGTTCGCGCTCGTCGGGTTTGCGACTCTTCTCGTTACCACGACGATCGCCAATCTGGAGGCCCGCGGCATTCCGATTGGGTTCGACTTCCTTACCGTCCCGTCAAGGCTCGTGATTTCCGAATCCATCCTGCCATATGTGCCGCGTGACCCTTACTACTGGGCGATCGTTGTCGGGATAGCGAATACAATCCTGATCTCGACATTGGTCATCGTCTTTTCGTCGATCATAGGTTTGATCCTAGGAATTGCGCGGTTAAGCAGTAATCCGCTTGCTTCAGGGACGTGCAAGGTGTGGGTCGAAGTAGCGCGCAACACGCCTCCCATTGTCCTGCTCATCTTTCTCTATTCCCTATGGTGGAAGGTCCTTCCGCCGATCGCTCAAGCCGCCAATCTTGCGCCTGGCGTTTATGTCTCAATGCGCGGCTTGGTGATGCCGGCAGTCACCATCAGCCTGCAATCAATCGAATGGGGTCTTGTCGGACTTGTTGGCCTGCTGATCGGCGCGCGCCTGTTGCGTGCGTTCGTTGTGCGAAGGCTATCGTTTTTGGTGCTTGCACTGTTGAGCGCATCGGCACTCGGCCTGTGGGCGGCCGGTGCATCGATCCAAATCGATTGGCCCGTCTTTGCAGGTTTTGGTTTCCGGGGTGGAATTGCGCTGACGCCGGAACTCAGCACGATCCTCATCGGTTTGACGATCTACACCAGTGGGTTCGTTGCCGAAATCGTTCGAGGCGGCGTATTGGCCATCGGCAAAGGTCAATGGGATGCCGGCCGCTCGCTCGGTCTATCCCAAACGCGGATATTGCGACTGATCATTATCCCGCAGACGCTGCGGATAGTCGTGCCTCCGCTAAACAGCCAGTATATCAACGTCGTCAAGAACTCGACGCTGGCGATCGCGGTAGGGTATCCGGATTTCCTGGCAGTCATGAACACCACCATAAGCAAGTCGAGCCATGCGATCGAGGGACTGTTCATCATTCTAGGTGTCTACCTCGCGTTGAACTTGACCTTGTCAGCGATAGCAAATTGGTACAACCGCCGTATCGCGATAGTGGAGCGATAATCATGAAGCCACTGTCTGTGGAGCTTGATGAACAGCCAATAATGCTTTCATTTTCGGTGAGAGCGGTGGTCAACAAAGTTCGTGAAACGCTCAAACTTCTCTTTGGCTCACCCCTCAATGCAATGCTCACCATAGTTTTTGGCGCTGGCTTGCTCGCGACGGTGCCTGCCATGCTGCGCTGGTTGATTTTGGATGCGGTCCTGTTCGACCCCGATCCCGATGCCTGCCGGGCGGCGTCGGGCGCCTGCTGGAGTTTTATCTATGCAAAATCCGGTCAACTGCTTTTCGGAATCTATCCTTTTGACGGGCGCTGGCGTCCAGCTCTGGTTTGTGTGTTGATCATAGGACTCCTCGGCTGGTCGGTTCGGCCAGCGAGTTGGAAACCGGTTCTGTTGGCGCTCTGGATTGTCGCCCTGATGCTGGTTGGGTGGCTGATGGGTGGCGGATTCGGACTGGCGAGTGTTCCCACATCGTCCTGGGGCGGACTTCCAGTGACACTGATCCTAACCGTCGTGGCCATCGGCGTAGCGTTTCCGGCTGGCATATTGCTGGCACTTGGACGCCGCTCGAGGACGATGCCTGCCATGCGAATTTTCACAGTGGCTTTCATTGAAGGAATTCGCGGGCTGCCGTTATTGTCTATCCTGTACGTCGCCTCGATCATGCTGCCTCTGTTTTTGCCGGACTATCTCCTTCCCGACAAGTTCGTGCGGGCGTTGATTGCCTTGACGCTGTTTGCTTCTGCCTACTTGGCCGAGGTGATACGCGGTGGACTGCAAGCCGTTCCAGCTGGGCAGTATGAAGCAGCCGAGGCTCTCGGCCTGTCCTTCTGGCAGATACAACGACTGGTGATCTTGCCGCAAGCAATTCAGGTCGCGATCCCTGCTTTGGCAAATACCATCATCGTGATGATCAAGAACACCAGCCTGGTGCTTGTGGTTGGGCTGTTTGATCTCATCAGTTCGGGTAAGGCGGCGTTGGCCGACCCCGCCTGGCCTTCTCCAGCGGCCGAAACGTTCCTGTTTATTGGCGCGATTTTCTTCGCGCTTTCGTTTTCCTTCGCCCGGTTTTCCGATTTCCTGGAACGGCGTGGCCGGGTCTCTTTTTGAGAGGGGTACATGACAATAACCATCGCGAGCAATTCCAGTCGTCGGTCTGTATCTCGAAACGATGAAGTCGCTGTCGAGTTGGCGGGAATACAGAAATGGTATGGCGAGTTCCATGTGCTGAAGGACATCAATCTGAAAGTGATGCGCGGCGAGCGCATCGTCATCTGCGGCCCTTCGGGCTCCGGCAAATCGACGGTGATCCGCTGCATCAACCGTCTGGAAGAGCACCAGAAGGGCAAGATCATCGTCGACGGCAAGGAATTGACCAACGATCTCAAGAAGATCGACGAGGTGCGCCGCGAGGTCGGCATGGTGTTCCAGCACTTCAACCTGTTCCCGCATCTGACCATCCTGGAGAACTGCACGCTGGCGCCGATCTGGGTGCGCAAGACACCGAAGAAGCAGGCCGAGGAAATCGCCATGCATTTCCTCAAGCGCGTGAAAATCCCGGAACAGGCCAACAAATATCCCGGCCAGCTGTCCGGCGGCCAGCAGCAGCGCGTGGCCATCGCCCGCTCGCTGTGTATGAACCCGCGCATCATGCTGTTCGATGAGCCGACCTCGGCGCTCGATCCGGAAATGATCAAGGAAGTGCTGGAGACGATGGTTGGGCTGGCCGAGGAAGGCATGACCATGCTGTGCGTCACCCATGAGATGGGCTTTGCCCGCAAGGTCGCCAACCGCGTGATCTTCATGGATCAGGGCCAGATCGTCGAGCAGAACACGCCGGCCGAATTCTTCGACCACCCGCGCCACGAGCGCACAAAGCTGTTCCTGTCGCAGATTGAGGCTCGATAACTGAAAGGCGCTTGCAGGAGCAGGCACTGCAAGATTATCATCTAACGCATCTGAGGAGGTTCTTGGATGAAACTATGATTGCTAGGCTTCGGATATCGAGCCGCACCTTAAGCTTGATCAGGTCGAGGTGTTATGCGCCACCTCGGTGATGTCCTTTGCATCATGTCCGGTCTCGCGCAGCGCGACTTCGACATTTTGCAGCGCGGTCAGCCATGGCAGCAAGGTCTAGGACTGGAAGACGACGCCACAGTCGCGGCCCGGCCCATTGATCGGACTGCCATCGACCAGCATTTCGCCCTCATCGTAGTCCTGCAGCCCGGCGATGATTGACAGCAGCGTGCTCTTGCCGCAGCCCGATGCGCCCACCAGTTAGACGAACTCGTTGTCGCCGACTTCGAGATTGATGGCCGCTGCTGATCGCTGGCGCCTTGAAGATTGTCCACGACATCCTTCCGCTTGCGCCAGAGGAACGACGAGAGGGTCCGTAGCAGCCCGCGGCATGCCCGAGCCAACGTGAAGCAACGTGCCCCGCTTCATTCTGCAGGTCGATGCCCTGGCGATCGCTTGACCAACGTGCCAATGGCTCCATCTTAATCGTACCGGTACTCGCTCCTCAGCGCGAGGTGTAACTGATATGTCGACAGCCCTTTTCGCTTTTGCGCTCGCAGGCGTCTGCCTGATATCGACACCGGTGTATGCCGACAATGTCGATCTGGGGCTAGAAGCTTTTCACGAAACCTGTCTTGCCCATGGCCCCGACTTCGAGCGAACCGCCGCTGTGGCGAAGACGCGGGGGTGGACACCGCTATCCGGTGACGCAGCGCTTGCTCCAGTCGATGACGTGGATGCCTTTCAGGGGTGGGCGGTGACTGGCAACGATCTACCTGCCGGAACCATAATCGCGGTGACCAAAGCCACCTTGAACGGCAAGGCCGTGCAGACCTGTTCCATCAGACTGTTCGACGTCGACCGCGCGACATTCGAGCAACGCTTCTTCGCCCGGACAGACGCCGAAAAGATCGGCGAGGACCGGGCCGGGACTCATCTCTCCAAACTCTACATATTGATTGCCGGCAATCGAAAACAGCTCGTCCATTTGACATCGCCGGTCGACATGGGGCGATCGGATTCGATCATTGCAAGCTCGATAGCCGACGATTAGTCAGGCTCCGATGCCTTTTCCCGCCATCCTCTGGAACAGGTCGTCTGCTTGTGCCGGTGAAAGGTTCATGTCGGTGGCGACCCACCAGGCGAGCACCGCAAGAAATGCGCCGGCTATGAACTGAATGGCGAATTCGGCAGGCATGCCGCGATCGCCGATCCGTTTCTCGACGAGTTCTTCCCGGACGGCTCGCCGGATACGCTCACGCAATTCGTCGTGGATCGTATCGCCGCTGCTTGCAAGCAATGCGTGGTGAAGCGGTCGGAATGCATGGGCGTGCTCGAACATGGGCAGGCTGAACTCGAACAGGCGGCTACCTGTCGCTTGACTTGCCACCTCGCGCCTGCGGCCGATCGACCGCAGATGCGCCTCGATGGTTGCGCTGCGCAGAGCATCCTTGTCGGCATAGTGGGTATAGAAGGTCGACCTGCCGATATTGGCCCTCTGGCAAATGTCATCGACGGTGATGGCAGCGTATCCTTGCTCCGGAATCAGGGCGATGAGCGCGTCCTGCAGCAGGCCGCGCGTCCGCGCGACGCGTCGATCGATCGTGTTCCGCTCGCCCGCACGTTCGATTTTCATGGCCATGGCTCTCTGCAGTGCCCGGTTTCGGACATTCGGCGGTCCGATGTCCGACAACAGCATTTCCAGACATTGTGTCCATTATGATACGCCAAGTCCAGGAGCTCAAATCGGGTTTGGGCACGCCGCAATGAAGCAGAAGGTCGCCAGACATGCACTCATCTGATCATCACGCCGGTAACGGATCGCATTCGCGCAAGAGGATGATAGCGTTGGCCCTGTTTGCCAAGCTGTCGCTGGTCGCCGGCTTCCTCGTCCTCGCCAAATTGGGCATGGGCTATATTCAGGCCGGCGCCTGGACGGCGGCATTCCATGGCCTCGTCCTCGCGGTGATCGCGGTATTTGCGCTGTGGGGCGGCCTGCGTCACAAGGGCCTCGTCGGCAACGGCGCGCAGAGCGCGAGCGACAGGGGCATCGGCATTGTCCTGCACCGGGCGGCGGCCTATGACTTGCTCGCGCGCGTTCTGACCTTTGGCCGCGAGGGCCGCTTTCGCGAGCTCATGCTTCGCCCGGCAAAACTCCAGCCCGGCGAAGCGATGCTCGATGTCGCCTGCGGGACGGGAACCCTTGCCATTGCCGCGAAGCGGCTGGTCGGTTCGGATGGGAGCGTCACCGGCGTCGATGCGTCGGCCGAAATGATCGAGAGGGCGCGCGCCAAGGCCGAGCGGTCCGGTCTCGATCTGACTTTCGTCAACGGGACGGCGCAGGAGCTTCCCTTCAAAGACGCGCAATTGGACATCGTTGTCGGCACGCTGATGCTGCATCACCTGTCGAAGCCCGTTCGATCGGCCTTCGTCCGCGAGGCGGCACGCGTCTTGAAGCCAGCGGGCCGGCTGTTGCTCATCGATTTCGGCAGGCCGGTGCGCAAATCCAGATTGCCCAAGCTTCACAAGCATGGCCATGTCGATCTGCATTCGGTCGCCTCGCTATTGACCGAGAGCGGATTCCAGGTCAGCGATATCGGCGCCATAGGTACCAAGAACCTGAGCTATATTCGCGCGACGACGAACAAGGACCAGCCAGGCCAGGCGTCGTGATGACGCTCAGGCGCTAGTTGCATGGCGACCCTGTTCTGAAGAATTGGCGTTTGAATGTCCCATTTCGGCCTGCTTGCAATGGCAGGTGTCCTGCCTGATGCGGAATCGACGAGTGAAATGTGAGCGAAAAATGCGACTGACTGGCATGATATCAGGCGCGGCGTTGTTGCTCGCTTCCGCCGCGGCGGCGAACGCCCATCCGCATGTGTTTGCCGAAGCGAAGCTGGACCTGACCGTCGGTCCAGACAGGACGGTCAAGTCGCTTCGACACTCCTGGCGTTTCGACGACCTCTTTTCCAGCACCGTGCTGATGGAATTCGACAAGAATTCCGACCTTGTCCTGGATGCCAAGGAACTCGATGAAGTCGCTCTCACCGTCCATGCGTCGCTGGCCGAGTACAACTACTTTCAGATGGTGACCTTGAACGGCAAGGACGTGGCTATGGCGCCACCGCCGAAATTCAGCGTCAGCTATGAAAACGATCAGCTCGTGGTCCAGTTCGAAACGCAGCCGAAGGACCTGTTGGCCCTTGCTGGAAAAGTCAGCATCGGCGTCTACGATCCGACTTTCTACACCGCGATCGATTTTACCGACGACAACAAGATTGTGGTGGCTGGCCTGCCTGAAGGCTGCTCACGCGCGGTCGTGCGTCCAGATCCGGACACGGCCATCGCGCAGAACCAGAAGAGCCTGACAGACGCGTTCTTCAGTGATCCGACGGGGACCGATCTCGGCAAGATTTTCGCGACGCGCCTTGAATTGACGTGCGGCTGAAGCGGAGCCATTTCGATCGTGTTTTTCCAGACCCTTGTTGAATTCCAACGCACAATCTACCTGGCGCTGGCCGAGCAGATCAAACTGCTTTCGGCCGGTGGCGGCTGGTTGGCCTTCACGGCCTTTCTGCCGATGGGCGTTCTGTTCGGTGCGGCACATGCCCTGACGCCGGGCCATAGCAAAGCCGTGCTGGCCACTTATCTGGCCGGATCGGATGCAAGCGTCCCTCGTGGGCTTCTGGTATCGCTGACACTTTCCTTCACGCACGTGACGATCGCGGTGCTGATCGCGGCGCTCTCGTTGCCGTTGGTATCGATTGCCCTGGGCAGTGTTGGCCGTGCGCCTCTACTGGAAGACGTCAGCCGCGGGTTGCTTGGCCTGATTGGTGTCTGGATGCTCTGGCGCGCTCTGAGCCACGGTCATCACCACAAGCATGAAGGTGAGGCGGTGGGTGTGATGGCCGGCTTGATCCCATGCCCGCTGACACTTTTCGTGATGACCTTCGCAATAGCCAGAGGCGTTCCGCTCGCCGGCATCCTGTTTGCAATTACCATGATGGCCGGCGTGGCGCTGACCCTGTCCTGCGTGGCGGTGTTGTCGATCCTGTTTCGGGAGCGGCTGGTGCATTTCTTCGACAGCCGGCCACGCCTGTTTGATATCATATCGCGGGCTATCGAAGGCATCGCAGGCTTTGTTCTAGCCGGCGTTGCTGTCTGGCAGATCTCATCGAACTGATGGCTCGAGCGATCGGCAAGGCCTTAACGGTGAGTGGCAGGTGGGCCAACCCACCGATTAAGCTCACATGTCAGGCGGAGCGACGTTGACGCTCGAACGGGACCAACCTAGCTCTTTTTGACCGCGACATTATCGAGTGCAGCGCGCAAGCCTTTTGCAAGCTTCTGCGCGTCGTCATTCGCCCAGAAATGCATGAAGAAGAGCCGCGGCTGCTCATCGAGCATGTGGCTATGCAGCGCCGTGATCTCGATGCCGTTGTCTTGCAGGGCTTTGATGACTGGATTGACCTCCTTTGCCGTCAGCACGAAATCACCGGTGATCGCCGCCTTGCCGCCGCCAGTCGACTGGAAATTGATTGCTATTGCCGAGCCCATGGACGCCGGCACTTCCATTCCATTTTCCTCGACCGGCTCAGCGCGCGGAATCGTGAACTGGTAGACCGCGCCATTGGCCTTACCTGTATAACCAATGGTTTGGTCGACCCCTGCCGCATCGAATTCGATCTGCGGCTGTGCGGCACCGGACGCGGCATTCTCCATCGGTGTCTTGCTCAGCGCCAACCCGGCATGTAGCGCTGTGGCGAGCGTGGCCGGGTCGCCCTGGCCGAAGACGTGCATGTAGAGTGTCATTGGCTCCGCGCGCAGCAAATGGTTGTGCAACGCAGTGATCTCGATCCCACCTTCTTGAAGCTTCTTCATGACCGGGTTCACCTCGTCCTGCGTCAGAACGATGTCACCCATGACCATGGCCTGGTTCCCCATTGGTTCGAACGCTATCCAGCCGCCGAGGGCAAATCCTGGCTTCAGCGATACGCCATCGAGCGAAACTTTCAGGTCGGTTCGTGGCAAGCCAACTCTATAGACGCCGTCGGACAGCGTGGTTCCTCCCTTGCCAAGCGCCTTTCCGACTTGGCTCCAATCGGGATTGGCGGCGAACGAGGGGGTGACGAGAGTTGCGGCAGCCATAAGAACTGCCAGGCGGGTAGGTAGTGTCATAGCGGTATTCCTCTTTTCTTCAGTGCCAATTGATCAGTCGGCCGTGATCTTCGGCATTTGGGTTGGTTTCGCCGTCGGTACGCGACGGCTGGATTGGTTACGGCGCATCTGCCATCACCTGCGCTGCGGCAGGATGCGCGCCGCCCTTCGGCAGGACTGCCGAGACGATACTGGTCGGGAGCGGTAGCGGCCGCTCGAAAATGCCGAGGAGCGGCATCACGACCAGGAAATGGAAGAAGTAATAGAACGTGCCGACGCGGCCGATGAGAACGAAAAGTCCCTCCGGCTTGTTGGCCCCGACCCAGCCCAAAACGATGACGTCGATGACCAGGAGCCAGAAGATCCATTTGTAGATTGGCCGGAAGCGAGCACTGCGGACGTTCGATGTATCCAGCCAGGGCAGAATGAAGAGGACAGCCACGGCCGAGAACATGGCGATGACGCCGGCAAGCTTGTTCGGGATCGAGCGCAAGATTGCGTAGAACGGCAGGAAATACCATTGCGGCACGACCTCGGCAGGCGTTCGCAGTGGATTGGCCGAGATGAAGGCGTCGGCGGAATTCAGATAGTTCGGCAGGTAAAAAACGAAGAAGGCGAACACCATCAGGAAAGCCGCTAACCCGAGCAGGTCCTTGACCGTGTAGTAGGGGTGGAAGGGGATGCTGTCTCCCGGTCCGTTGCGGTCGATGCCGAGCGGATTGTTGGAACCGTGCCGATGCAACGCGACGAGATGCAGCATTACGACGCCGACGATGACGAACGGCAGGAGGTAGTGCAGAGCATAGAAGCGCTGCAGCGTCGGATTGTCGACGGAAAACCCACCCCAAAGCCACGTGACGATGCTCTCTCCAACTACCGGAATTGCGGAGAACAGGTTGGTGATCACCGTAGCGCCCCAAAACCCCATCTGGCTCCATGGCAGGACATAGCCAAAGAACGCGGTCGCCATCATCAGCAGCAGGATGACGACTCCGAGCATCCACAACAGCTCGCGCGGTGCCTTGTACGAACCATAATAGAGGCCGCGAAAAATATGGATGTAGGTCGCGATGAAGAAGAACGATGCGCCATTCAGGTGGATATAGCGGATCATCCATCCGTAATTTACATCGCGCATGATGTGCTCGACGGAGCCGAAGGCGAGCTTCGAATCCGCTGTGTAGTGCATTGCGAGCACCACGCCGGTGAAGATCATGACGACCAGCATGAACCCGGCCAACGAGCCGAAATTCCACAAATAGTTCAGGTTCCTCGGCGTCGGATAGTCCCTCAGATCATGGTCAATGAAGGTGAAGATTGGCAAGCGATGGTCTATCCATCGCGCGATCCGACTGCCCCTCTCACGGCCTCCTGCATGATCATTCGCCGAGCCAGCCATCCCGTGCCCTTTGTGCCAAAAACCGTTGCGCCGGCGCTGGAAGCCCAGCGTGCGAGGCAGCGATCTTGGGCGCTCTCTTTTAAGGCAGTTTTAAGTGTGTCGGGAACCCAAGGTGCCGAACGCGCCGCCCACCTTCCGACACCGTCAACGCGACCTTTGCGTGTCCTCATCGCAAATGGCCGTCAGGAGCTTCCTTGACGATGTCGGGGATATCTCGGGGAAAGTGCGGGTTAATTCTGCCTTAAAATTCGGATGTTCGATTATGAGCGTGGAAGTTACTCGATAATGGAGAAAATCAATGAACCGACTATTTGTATGGCTCCTTGGCGCGGGTCTGCTTTTCGGAGCGACCGGAGCGGTAGTTGCAACGGTTGTGCAAAGCGGCGGCCCCGCTTTCATCGCTGACGGAAAGCCTATGACCGAAGATCAGGTCCGACAAAAAATGCAGTCGGATGGTTATGCGGACGTACAGATCGTCCGCCAGGGCAAGTATCTCGATGTGAGCGGATCCAAAGACGGGAAAAACGCTAAGCTAGTCGTTGATTCGCAAACCGGAAACGTCAGTGGTGGCGCCGATGACGGTGACGACGACGGCGATTGAGAGGTGAGCGACGTACCCTGCGAAACCTGCACGTCCTAAAAGTGTAACGGGTCCGGCTTTTCGCTCGGACCCGTTGCGTTATCCGGATCAAGTGACACGAAACAGAGTGTAAAGGTGGCGCCGCCGTAGGGATTGTCGTCGACGAGGATGCCACCACCATGTGCATTCATGATCTCCGCCACGATCGCCAATCCAAGACCGGCTCCCTGGGAGGCGGCGCTGCTGCCGCGCCAGAAACGCCGGAAAACCCGATGTCGATCCTCGACGAGAATGCCGGGGCCTTGATCCGCAACACTGACGCTTCCATCAGGATAAGTGCTGACTGTCACCTCGGTTTTGGGAGCCGTGTGGTGGACGGCATTTTCGGCAAGGTTCCTGATCGCGTCGCCTATGGCATTTACATTTCCTTTCACTCGCACGGCCTTGACGTGGCCATTGAAGGCGATCATCCGATCTTGGGCCAAGACCCAGGGTGCCATGCTTTCGACAACGCTCGCTGCAATGGCGTTTAGGTCCACGGTATCCGAAGTGTCCAGTTCGATCGCGTCCAATCTGGCAACGCTGAGAAGCTGCTCGATGAGCCTGTTCATGCGCGCCACGTCGGTCTTGAATTTGGTCAGATCCCCGACGTCCTCCATGGTGTCGAGTGCGGCGGTAATGATTGCAAGTGGGGTTCGCAGTTCGTGGGCGGCATTGGCAGTGAACTGACGTTGAACCTCAAAGCCGCGCTCCAACCGATCCAGCGCGCGGTTGATCGCCGCGACAAGAGGGGCAATTTCGGTTGGAAGATGCTCGTCCGATAACCGGACGCCGGTTGCATTCGGGCCGATGGCCGCTGCCATTTCCGAAACTTCGCGGACAGGCTTCAAGACGCTGCGGATCGCAAGGATTCCGATTGCCAGCGTTATCAATACCAGAAGCGGGATGACCCAAGCGATATCGAGGACGAAATCTCGCAAAACGGAGCGGATCAGCGCATCAGCGTCAGCGGCCCGCGCCACGGAAATTGAAAGCGGACCAGCGACACTGTCCAGCTTTATGCTCAAACCATAATAATCTTCAGATCCGCTGCCAAAACGCTCGAGACGGAAATAATCAGGGTCGTCCGTCGCGGCTGGCCATCCTTCCACCAGCGCACCGAAGCTTGTCGGTGAGGCGGCGATAATCCGATTTTTGGGCCCGCGGATCGCGTAGATGTCGGCACCGGATGCCGCTTGATAGGCGGACTGCAGCGTCGGCGGCAAATTGAGCCGGGCAAACCCTCCGGCGTCCATGGAGATAGACCGAGCAAGGTCCGTCGCGCGAAGACTCAGTTCCCGATCGTTGAGCGTGCCGGCAGTGTCATATGCCCGATAGACCAATACGCCGACGATAATCACGGTCGCTGTTACATAAACAACAGCCAACCGCGTCACCAGGCGTAGCTGGAGAGAGTGGCGGTAGCGACCTCGAATCATGTCCTGGTTTCGGTGAGAAGGTAACCGACCCCTCTCACTGTGTGGATCTCCGCCGTAGCTCCCGCTTCCGTCAATTTGCGACGCAGATGGTGGACGTGAACTGGAATGGCATTGGACTCAAGTTCATCATCCATGCCGTAGAGCTTGTCCTCAAGCACCGTCCTTGGAACGACGCGGTCGAGCCGGCGCATCAGATGCTCCAAGATCGAGCATTCACGCCGCGGGAGCGGCAAGGGGACGTCATCGACGCGTATGTCTCGACCAATTGTGTCGAGCGCAATGTTCCCCGCGTTGAGCGTAGCCCCGAGGGCACCTCCGGGGCGCCGTAGCATCGCTTTGGTGCGAGCAATCAGTTCGGACATCGCGAATGGCTTGATGACATAGTCGTCGGCGCCTGTATCGAGACCGAGGACGCGATCCTCAACTGCATCGCGCGCTGTCAGTACGAGCATTGGGACCAGATTGCCGCCCGATCTCAATCTCTTGACCACCTCGAGGCCGTCACCGTCGGGGAGTCCTAGATCGAGAATTGCCGCATCATATGGAATGACGGAAAGAGCTTCTTCAGCGTCTTCACAGCAAGCAACCGCATCCACAACGAACCCAGCTCGTGCAAGGGCAAGGCGGAGAAGTTCCGTAAGACGGATCTCGTCTTCGACGATCAGCAGACGCATGTCTCATTCGCCATTCTGCGCCACTTCCACCCTGACAGTCGCCTTGGAAGCGAGGCCTGCACCGGACGCAAGCCATGGATTGAGGGCGGCGCCATAGAGGATTTCAGGTAGACACAAGGCAACTATCAAGCCGCCGGCTTCGAGGCAGGCGGCCAGCTGTGCGTCTCTGCCTTGCGGCGCGAGGCCCAGGCATAGAGCGCGTCGTAAATGATGAAGCCGTGCCTCAACACCTCGTGGTCGTCAGGCGTCACATCCCGCAGACCCATGGAGATCGCCAGCAGCCCCGCCGACTGTGGCGTGAGATCGTGCCGATCCGTGTCGGCGCCGCGCACGATCGCGGCAATGGTCACGATCGCCGGATCGCGTTCGAGGCCGTATTTCGAGACGAAGGTGTCGAAACTGCAGCCGTCGCCGACATGCGTGAATTCGACGCCGGGCACGTCGTAGGGTGTCGCACCCGTTTCCTGGGCAACGCGGACCACCTGATCAGGCACCACGAACAGGAACTCAGGTTCCTTGTCGATGAAGCGTGCAATCAGCCAGGGGCAGGCAATGCGGTCGATGACCGGACGTTCGCGGGTAACCCATTTCATGACGCTATCCTTTCTTCGCTTATCATCAGGGGGACGGTTGGCGCGCCGATCGCATGCCAGGCGGCGATGCCGTCGCCCGGCACGCTGGCATAGACCTTGTGCAACTCCGGAACGGCAAGCACGCCGGTGACCTGGGGATACCCGTCCAGCTCTGTGAGCAGCTTGTTGGTGCTGGTGTCGAATACCAATAATTTGCCGATGCTCATGCCGGAGATGAACAAACGGCCGGTGCCGGGGTCGAGGGTTTGAAAATCGAAGCGGTCGATCTTCGGCCCGAGCGGCACATCGCGCTCCAGCGCGACGAACTGGTCCGCGGGAGGAGGAGGGGCCGCGAGCGTCGGCACGGAAGCCATGCCTCCGCCCGCGACTTCCAATCCAGCAAGCAGGGCGCGCCACACGCGCGCCGTCTTCAAACGCATCATGAATGACATGCCTTCCGTGTTTCGCGCCCTCGCTGAAAGTCACCCTTCGCGACTGTAGCCCTCAAAGAGCTTCGCTGCATTCTCCCACCGGATCGCTTCCATGTAGACGTCGACATAGGAGGCGGCCTTGGCGCCGTAATCCATATGATAGGCGTGCTCATACATGTCGAGGACAAGTACGGGCCGCCCCCCCGCCAAGGTCGTCGTATGATCGGCGGCCCACTGGTTGACCAGTCGCTTGTCGCGCGGCGAATAGGCGAGGATTACCCAGCCCGACCCACCGCCCTCGGCTTTGCCCATAGCCGCGAATTCCGTTCGCCACTGGTCCACGCTACCAAAGTCCTTCGTGATCGCGTCCGCCAGAGCCCCCTTCGGCGCACCGCCGCCACCGAGACCTTGGAAATACGCTTCATGCAGGATCATCGAGTTCGTGGCGATTAGCTCTTCCCGTTTCAAGCCGTTGATCATGAAGACGGGCGCCTTGGCGAAATCTAGTTCCGCCAATTGCGTGCCGATCGCATTGAGCCGCTTTACAGCGCCGACGTAGTTGTTCTCGTAATGGCTCACCAGCACCTTCTCGGATATGCCCTTGATGTCCTTGGGGTCGAACGGGAGCGGTTTAATCTCGTAGTTCATGGGCTTGAGCCTCGAAGTGGAAGATGCTTGAGCCAGAGCTGGGCTCTCAATCAGCGTCGCCGTCGCGGCAGCGCCAGCAATGAGTCCGGCATTCCGCATGAAGTCGCGTCGTCTTATTCCGTCGGTCATATGCTTACTCTCTATGGTGATGTGTAGAATCAAGCCGCACCAAAATGGGCGGCCGGCGGTTTGGGGCACGGCTCTTCCCGTGAGGAAACGAACGCTATGCCTGAATAAAAAATGATACAAGTGTTGCATTTAGCTTTGTCCGTGATACGGTTCACTTATGAGTGAGGGGCAATCGCAGGAGCAGCGCTGGCTGCTCCTGATCCATCAACTGCCGAGCAAACCCGCCTACTTCCGGGTGAAGATCTGGCGACGGTTGCAAGGCATCGGCGCGGTCGCAGTCAAAAGCACCGTCTACGCCCTGCCGGCCAATGCCGAGATGCAGGAGGATTTCGAATGGCTTCTCAAGGAGATCGTCGCTGGCGGCGGCGAAGCCATGATGTGCGAGGCGCGCCTCGTCGATGGTTTGTCCGACGGCCAGGTCCGCGCGCTCTTCGACGCAGCCCGTGACGTCGATTACGCGGAGATCGTCGAGGAAGCGCGCGCTCTGGCCGCAGCAATCAAGACCGACGCGACAGCGGATAAATATGCGGAAGCGCGTCCGCAACTCGGCCGCTTGCGCAAGCGGCTCGCCGAGGTCGTCACGATCGACTTCTTCGGCGCCAACGGTCGCCTCGCCAGCGAGGGACTGATCGCCGAGCTCGAGGCACAGCTTATAGAGGACAAGGCCATGATCAAGGAACCGAAGAAGGCGGCCGAGCCGAGCGAGCTCAAGCGCCGGACCTGGGTCACGCGCCGGGATGTGTACGTCGACCGGATCGCCTGCAGCTGGCTGATCCGCCGCTTCATCGACCCGGATGCGGTCATTCGCTTCGTGGCGGGCAAGGGATACGTGCCGAACGAGGGGGAATTGCGCTTCGACATGTTTGAGGGCGAAATCACCCATGAGGGTGACCGTTGCAGCTTTGAGGTGCTGCTTACCCGGGCCGGAATGAACGATCCGGCACTCCAGGCCATCGCCGAAATCGTCCATGACATCGACCTCAAGGATGGCAAGTTCGGCCGCGAGGAGGCAACGGGCATTGCCAGCCTGATCGCCGGCATCGCCATGGCGAACGAGAGCGACGAGCAACGGATCACACAGGGCGCTCCTGTCTTCGACAACCTCTATCAGTATTTCCGCAAGAAACGCGGATGACCGTCAGGACCCAAGCAATGGCCAATCTAGCGCAGCCCATCGCGACCCAGCCGCCGTCGGCCGACACTCACGACCATGGCGTTTCGTTCTCTGCCGCCATGCGCGTATGGGCTCGCGTGGCAATGCTCAGTTTCGGCGGCCCGGCCGGCCAGATCGCCATGATGCATCGGATCATTGTCGAGGAAAAGCGCTGGATCGGCGAGACCAGATTCCTGCACGCGCTGAACTACTGCACCCTGCTGCCCGGTCCGGAGGCGCAGCAATTGGCCATCTATATCGGCTGGCTCATGCACAAGACCAAAGGCGGCCTCGTCGCGGGAATCTTGTTCGTGCTGCCAGGCGCGATCGCCATCATGGTCCTGAGCTGGATCTACGCGATTTTCGGCAATGTCGGCGCCGTCCAGGCGCTCTTCTTCGGCCTGAAGGCGGCGGTCTTGGCCATCGTGCTCGAAGCGGTTCTGCGGATCGGCAGGCGGGCGCTCAGGAACAACGTGATGGTAGGCCTCGCTGCAGCAGCCTTCATTGCCTTGTTCTTCTTCCAGGCTCCGTTCCCGCTGGTCATCCTGGTCGCGGCTGTGATCGGTTACGTCGGGGGCCGGGCAGGCTGGGCTGCATTCCAGCCAGGCAATGGACATGGCAAGCTAGGCGGCACCCAGGTCAATGATGCCGACTCGATCCTTGGCGAGGGCGTGCCGGCTCATGCACGGCCATCCGCCCGGTGGTGGTTCGAGGTCGCCGGGGTGGGATTGCTGCTGTGGTTGGTCCCGGTCCTTGGGCTGCTTGTATTCCTTGGGCAAGGCAACGTCTTCACCGACATCGCGATCTTCTTTTCCAAGATGGCAGTGGTCACCTTTGGCGGCGCCTATGCAGTGCTTGCCTATGTCGCCCAGCAAGGCGTTGACCATTATGGCTGGCTCAAGCCAGGCGAGATGCTGGACGGCCTAGGCATGGCCGAAACGACACCCGGTCCGCTGATCATGGTCACCCAGTTTGTCGGCTTCATGGGAGCCTACCGCGCGCCGGGCGTGCTTAACGCGTTGGTCGCCGGAACGCTCGGCGGCCTTCTGACGACGTGGGTGACCTTCGTTCCGTGCTTCCTCTGGATATTTCTCGGCGCGCCATACATAGAGACGATGCGCAGCAACAAGGCCTTGTCAGCAGCGCTGTCGACCATCACGGCAGCGGTGGTTGGGGTGATCTTGAATCTCGCGGTGTGGTTCGCACTTCATGTCTTGTTCCGCGATTTGCATCAAGTTGACCTGCTCGGCATGAGGCTCGACGTACCAGTCCTCGGTTCCATCAACATTCCGTCGCTGTTGCTGACCCTCGGTGCGATGCTTGCAGTGTTTCGCTTCAAGGTCGGCGTGATCCCGGTGCTCGCCGCATGTTCGATATTGGGCGTGCTTTATGGCGTTGCGGCGGGTTCGATCTAGGCCAATCGTTCGGCGCAAACCGCTCGCCCGGCAGGAGCCAGATTTGACAGCCCAAAGGTCGACCGAAGCTTTGAGATATCCGAAGCACGGACTTGCGCTGCTGCCCTCGGGCGCCGGCCCTGCGGCTTCCTACCTGTTAGCCTCAAGGGGATTGCGGGCGTTCGGCGACGGACTCGTCAGCATTTTGCTTCCCGCCTATCTGGCGGCACTCGGCTTCAACGCCTTCGAGATCGGCATCTTCGCCACGGCAACGCTTTCGGGGTCGGCAGCGCTCACGCTGGGCGTCGGGGCCGTCGCGCACCGTTTCTCGCGCCGTTCACTGCTTATCGCGGCAGCAGGCCTGATGGTTCTGACCGGACTTGCCTTTACGCTCGTCCATGATTTCTGGCCGCTGCTCGTGGTCGCATTCGTCGGGACTTTGAACCCATCCTCTGGCGACGTGAGCGTCTTTCTGCCCCTGGAACATGCGCAGCTCGCGCACAGTGTCACCGATCGCGACCGTACGGCGCTGTTTGCCCGCTACAGCGTTGTCGGTTCCCTCATAGGGGCAGTCGGCGCTCTGGCGGCCGGCGCCCCCGATCTCCTGCGACAGCTTGTCGGCCTGGAGATCAAGCAAGCCCTCCAGCTTGCCTTCCTGCTGTACGCATTGCTTGGGGTCGGAGCGCTTTTGCTGTATCGGCGGCTACCGGACGAGTCGATCGACGAAAGTGCGGCGCCGGCGGAGCCCTTGCGCAAGTCTCGAACCATCGTCTTCACGCTTGCCGCACTCTTCAGCCTGGACGCATTTGCCGGCGGGCTTGTGGTGCAGTCCCTCTTGGCACTATGGCTTTATCAAACCTTTGGCCTGTCCCTCGCCACGACTGGCGCAATCTTCTTCTGTACGGGCGTGCTTTCAGCCGTGTCATATTTGGTGGC
Organism: Mesorhizobium sp. M0195; assembly: GCF_040322115.1. Taxonomy (NCBI): domain Bacteria; kingdom Pseudomonadati; phylum Pseudomonadota; class Alphaproteobacteria; order Hyphomicrobiales; family Phyllobacteriaceae; genus Mesorhizobium; species Mesorhizobium sp. M0195. The sequence goes on from NZ_JAMYSV010000007.1 coordinate 24,097, forward strand.
CGTTCAAATCTCCAAGCGGATCGGGCTGGTGAACACAATGGTGTTCACCCACCTGCCATCGAGCCTGTGCCTGTTGCTCATTCCGTTCATGAAGACCCTCGCTCCGGTGATCGTCCTTCTGCTGATCCGGAGCGCATTGTCGCAGATGGACGTACCGACCCGCACCTCTTACGTCATGGCGGTGGTGACGCCTGGTGAGCGTGCTGCAGCGGCGAGCGTGACAGCTGTCCCGCGCAGCCTCGCGTCGGCGGCGAGTCCCATGCTTGCCGGCTCGCTGCTTGCCGTTTCAAGTTTCGGCTGGCCGCTGCTCATCGCGGGCGCCTTGAAAATTCTCTACGACATCCTTCTGCTTGCAATGTTCCGAAAGGTTCGTCCGCCGGAGGAACGACGAGATGGTCAGTAGCAGCCGCAAATGCCTTGCCTGACTTGGCAACGACAAGCGAAATGATGACCGTGCGCTGCCCATGGGGATGTCGGCCTCAGTCGAGAATTAGGCCTGCCACGGCCACTTTGCACATTCCTTCCGAACCTGCGCAGGGCTAAGACCCAAGTCTGCCAGCTGATGATCTTCGAGTTCGGCCAGCTGTTTCCTTTGGCGATGGATTTCGATCCAGCGCGCCACCGATGCCATCGAGCGCACTAAATTTTCCATGACACGATGGGCACTTGCCTGTGGCGATGAACGCCTCGGCGTCTCAATCAACATTTCTCATCCTTCCGCAATGCGCTGGTTGACGTGTGGTGCGGAAATGCTCCAATCTCTCCAAGGGTGCAAAGCATGGTTTCTCGTGCTTGGCCCAATTTTTCTCATGACATGGTGCGAAATTGGCCCGCCGACTGCCATCACTCAACGCCCTCAAAGCCTTTGAGGCGGCGGCGCGCCACGAGAGCTTCACCAGGGCGGCGGACGAACTTTCCGTGACGCAGGGTGCGGTGAGCCATCAGGTGAAGGCGCTCGAGCTCGAATTGGGCATCAGGCTGTTCGATCGCGAACGTCAAAAGCTGAGCATCACGCGGGCCGGCCTCTCCTATCTGGAGGTGGTGCGCGATGCCTTCGATCGCATAGCACTCGGCACACAACGCATCCAGCATCTATCTCGGGCCGGAGCGCTGACCGTCAGCACGTCGCCCGACTTTGCCGCCAAGTGGTTGGTAAACCGCCTTGGCAGGTTTGCCGAGACGCATCCGGACATCGATCTCAGGATTTCCGCAACCATGCATCACGTCGACTTCGCAAGAGAGGACGTCGATCTTGCCGTGCGGCATGGCGATGGCAATTGGGCGGGCCACGATGTTGTCCGCCTGTGCTCCGAGCAACTGTTCGTGGTCTGCAGTCCCAAACTTCACCAGCGGATGCGCGAGCCGTCCGATGTGCTGAACTTTCCGTTGCTGCATCTTGATGACCGAAAGGATTGGTCGGAATGGCTCGAGGCCGCCGGCGTGGTCGATACCGATCTCTCCCACGGACCGGTCTTGAACCGCGCCAGCATGGTCATAGACGCCGCTGTCGACGGCCAGGGTGTTGCACTCGCCCGCACCACGCTTGCGGCTTGGGACCTCATCAACGGGCGCCTCGTAAGACCATTCGCCACAGCTCTGCGATTGTCCAAGACCTACTGGATCGTCTGCCCCAAGGCGACGTCGACGCTCCCCAAAATCACGACATTCCGCGACTGGCTGTTGGCCGAGGCCGCCGATGACGTACGTCGCCTCAAGACGCTCGTTCAATAGGTCCAGCGCCTACCAGATCACGATGGTCACGCGGGTCGCGCCTCGCAATGGAACTCTCGTTGGATGCCCAACGTGATTGCTTCTCGTAGGGCCACTTTCCAAGGCGGGGAGGGCGATCCTGCGCCTGGTCGCTGTGTCGTCGCTGCCCGCTCTGGTGTGGCACGCTTTCGTGTGCACTATGTGTCCTCAAAACCTCGATATAGCCAAGGGTCATCCGTTGGGCGGCAGAATCGTAAATCGGGCTACGTTTGGGCGGACGCGCTAAATTACTCAGTCTTCCCGCCGATCGTTCGGCGAAGCTGACCGCCCAAACGACCATTATTCGATTTTCGGCGGGATTCCGGTGCGAAGAACAATATTTTGAGCGACTCTCGTGGGATCGTGAGATCGAAGAGAATATTCCTTCGAGGCCGTACAAATCGATATTGGTGTCCAAGGTGAGTGATTTTAACACTTCCGCCGATCGATCCGGGCCTTGCGATTTTTCGCGTTTGCTGCGTCTATCACCAAATCTCGATACAAACCGATCCGACTTAAACCGTCGGATCAAACGCGCTGCAAATGTCACAAGGAATATGAATATGGCGACTGGAACCGTGAAGTGGTTCAACAGCACCAAGGGCTTTGGATTCATTCAGCCCGACAATGGCGGTCAGGACGTTTTCGTCCACATATCCGCCGTTGAACGCGCCGGGCTCTCCACCCTCGCAGACGGCCAGAAGGTCAACTATGAGATTGAGCAGGACCGCCGCACCGGCAAGTCCTCTGCTGGTAGCCTGAGCAAAGCGGACTGATTTTTTCTCGTGCGCCCCGGCAGTGCCGGAACGGCGCGGCAGCGTCACGAAGTACTGACGGCGGCAAAAAGAGCGCGCACGAAACATGACGTGATCCGACGACCGGGTGCCTGATTGCTGCAAGTCTTTGGGAGCGATCATGCGAGATAGTCGCGAGCTCCTGCAGTGAGATGATTGGCCGAAGTGAAGCTGCCCGCCGATCGTTTCGAGCATTGTATGCTTGGCTCCATGAAGCGGCAACGGTGGTCCAGCCGGTTTGGTTGAAACGTTATGGACCTCGACCCATATGCGTGACGCGTCGGATGTCTCCTCCCATTCGTCCGGCGCGTTCCCCTCTGAAGGTTTCAAACCTTCATGCTTGGCCGGACTTAACAGTCCGGCCTTTTTCTATTGGCCATATGGGCTGTTGAGGCGGCGCAATCGTAAAATAGGTGACGTTTGAGTGCCTGCCTCTTGGCAAGTTCTGCTTCTCTTCCATTTTCGTTCCTGCGAAGGGGCCGCCGCTGGGCCTCCTAAGACGCTTGCCTTGGCGTGATCGAGGGCCTGAAAGAAACCGGCGACGCCCGCAAGGCCTTCGTCGAGGCCGCAAAGGAGGCAGACATCCTCGTTGAGCGGGATCCGTTCAGTTGAGCGCCGATCCGCTTTTCATCGTGCCCTCGATAGCCTTACTGTAAACAAGTCGGCCAGGTCCGGAGCCTCCCATGTGCAACGATTATGAACAGCATGTACTCTGGGCCGAATATTGCCGGATGATGGCGTCGCTGGCGCTCAAAATCCCCACCCACCAAACCGAACTTGATTTGCCTCAGGCTGATGATGTCCGTATCAATGACCCGGCGCCTATAATGCGTTCTGCCGGCGATGCGATCGAACTGGCTTCGATGACGTTCGGATTTCCGCCGGCCGCTCCAAAGGGCGGACCGGTGTTCAACTTCCGCTCCGAAGGTCGGCAATTCGGAAACAGCAACCGCTGCCTCATTCCGGCATCTGCGTTCTTCGAATTCACCGGCACGAAATATCCGAAGGCGAAACATCGCTTCACGCTGAACGGCTATCCCTTTCTGGCCATCGCGGGGCTTTGGCGCGAAGCGGTCGGCAACAAGCCACCCACCTTCACCATGCTGACTACTGATCCAGGGCCGGATGTCGCGCATTATCACAATCGTCAGGTTGTGGTCCTTCAGCCCGAGAATTGGGCAGCCTGGATCAATTTGACAAAGCCCGAGGCTGAGCTCTTGCGACCGCTTCCGGCCGGATCGCTATCGGCGGAGACAGTTCGCCCCGAAAGCTCGTGACTTAGCTGCGCAGGATCTCTGGTACGCTGAGCGGGCCGAGATCGAGAACTGGGGTGTATTCGCCCATGCGGCGCCAGACGCCCCGTACCTTTCCATTCTCCCGATCCCGCATCGGATCGAACATCTGCCCCTCGAAGTGATCAAGGAACGCCTCTGCCGATGCGGCATCGCTGAAGCAATGGAGTCGATAGGTCTCATATTTGCCGTTCGGCCATATCGCCTGCACATGCCGCGTCTGGTGCTTAAGCCCTCGTTCCTGGCAGAACTTCGCGATCATGGTGAAGTTCCGGTCGGTGCAGAGGTCATCGGGCAGCGCAACCTGGTGTGGCCAGTCGCGGTCTATGACCGATGGCGTTGGTGAGCCCCGGCTGCGTTTGACCACTATTCGAAATGCATGGACTGGCCGCGCATCATTGCCAGCGTCAGCGCGGTTGCAGGGTTTGCCGGCGGCTTCTCCATATGCAAGGAGCCGTCGAAATCACGCCATGCCGCCATGCGCAATTCATCATCATCATCGCCAGCCGCCGGGTCGAAAACGTGGGCATCGCAGGGATCCCGATCAATCTCGATTGTCCAGTCCTTGAGCGCCTTGCGGGCCATCTCTTCGACCTGGGCAAGGTCGCTGGTGAAGAAGGGGATACGGTCTCCATCTTCCGAAAGCGGCTCAACCCGATCCAGCGTCGGCCGCTCGGGAACCCAACCGAGAACAAAGGCGATATCGAAATCGATCTGGCGGTCCGGGCCGGTCGAGATTTCCAGCCGCTTGACGACGTCAGGATAGAGCTGCTTACGATCCGGCCAAGTGTCCGGAATCGCCTCGGCTTGCAACTTCGTGCGGGGGACGTTGATCAGTTCCATGACCTGATGGTGCGGAACTTTTTCCGCGGGCCAGCCCGCGCAACATGCCGCCGCCGCAGCCTTGTCGGCTTCCAGCCAAACAGTGGCAGCCCGGTCCTCGTCCTCGGTAGGCTTGTCGTCTTCTGGAAAGCCCTTGATGTCCCAGCCCTCCAACGCGAACAGTCCTTCCGCGCCCTGCAAGGCCGTAATGCCGGCGCGTGCAAACACCGCTTCGGCTGCCGCGATGCCGCGTGCGAGCTCTCGGGGTGTGGCGTCTTCAATGTTCAAGCGAAGTTCCATGGTTCGCCTCCTGTGGCTAATCCTGCCAATAGTGAACAAAAAGAGAACGCAGAGTCAAGCTTCCTCTTGACGAGAGAGGAATATGTTCCTTATTTCAGCGAGATCTGGAGCAGCAAAGGACCATGGCTCGGCGTCAATCGCGCTGGCCGGCGAAGCTATGGCGAAAACAGCGGAAGACAATTTCCGGATCGAGGTGTGGGATCGCGACGAGCAGGCCCTATCCGAAACGATTTCGCGTTCCCCCGATTCAACGGTGAGTCAGGCGGCTTGGCAAGCCGCCATCCGGCGCCGGCCGGGAATGTTGCTTATCCACTACAACAGTCGGCATGTGATGGAGAAAATCCTGACACCAGGCGAGGTCAAGGTCCCACCGCAGGCGATCATCGATGGCAGCCTTCACGCTGGCCTCGATGTGGCGCTCGGCGATCTTCGCGAATGGCATGTATTGCGGGCTTGGTGCAGATCCTGTTCGCACCATGCAACGGTAAAGCCTGCCGGGCTCATCGAACGCTACGGAAAAGGCGCTCTATTCAGTTCGGTCGAGCGAGCGCTCTTCTGCACAAGTTGTGACAGGGGAGGGCCTGTCAGGCTGGAGATTCACAAGCTGCCACGCAATTGAGGGTAAAGGGATGCAAGACCTCATCGATTTCGTCCAGGCCAACTCGGCGCTGGGTTGGACAATCCTATCGCATCGTCGCCGATCAGCGGCCGGACTGTCGAGAGCCGGAAATGCGCGCGATCTCCGCCGGTCGGCGTCGACGCAAGCTATGCGGACCACCGCGAACGGGGACAGTCGGTCCCGCGTCCCGTCCTGCGGCCGGCGCTATGCTGACGCTCCTACGGCTGTCCTGTTCACCGCCCGCGGCGGGGGCGAATTTCCTCCGTCCTGCGCGCGACGATTGTCCGCTGTTGCGGACGCGCGCAGGACTGCGTTTTATACGCCGTTCTTCCTTTGAGCGCCGACGCTCGCCGGCGCGGGATGCTTGGGCACGGAACCGAATCCCAGGCACGGTATTGAATCGGACTATGTATCCGAGTTCCGCATGTCGGCCGTAGACGGCACCCTCAGCAAAAGGCGCACACGGCCCAGAGACTCAGAATCTGTCCCTACATATCGGCTCCCGGAGTTTCGTCCCTTCCAGCTATGCACGCTGACAGACCACATACCGGTGGGCGAGGATTGGCTCTTCGAGATGAAGTTCGACGGCTATCGTGCCCAAGTCGCCATCTCCGGCTCGAATGTCGTCGTCTATACCCGCAATGGCCACGACTGGACCCGACAGTTCAAGGTCATCTTGCCGCCGCTTCAGAGACTGACCAAAGGCGCGGTTCTGATTGATGGTGAGATCGTTGCCATCGACAGCCAGGGCCGCACGAACTTCTCCATGCTGAAAACCGGCATTGCCGCGGGTATGCCCCTCAAATTCTACGCCTTCGATCTGCTTGAACTCGATGGCGAAGATCTGTCGAACCAGCCACTCCTAAAGCGCAAGGAACGACTTGAGTCCCTGCTTGGCGCGCGCGGCCCTGACGACCGCCTGCAATTCTCCAGCCACATCGTCGACCAAGGCAAAAGGGTGTTCGACGCTATGTGCGAGGGCGGCCATGAAGGCGTCATCGCCAAGCGCGCCGACAGCTCCTACGTCGGCGACCGCACCTCGAGTTGGCTCAAGATCAAGTGCACGAAGCGACAGGAATTCGTTGTCGGCGGTTATCGCCTAAGTGACACAGGACATGGCATGGCCTCGCTAATCCTCGGCACTTACGACAACGGCAAGCTCATCTATCGCGGCCGCGTCGGCACGGGGTTCACCGCGGCGATGCGCAAGGACATCCTCGCGAAGCTCGAGAGACGCCGTCTTGAGAAACCGGCTTTCGCCTCCGTTCCGAGAGACATTGCCCGACGTGCCAAATGGGTGAAGCCCGAACTTGTTGCCGAGGTTACCTATGCCGAAGTGACACCGGACGGCAGCTTGCGGCATCCAAGCTTTGAGGGCATACGCGAAGACAAGCGGGCCGACCAGGTGGTGATGGAAATGCCGAAGACGCCGGCAACTCTTGGCTCCGCCACTATCGATCCGGGAATCGGCAAGGAGATCGCCGCTGCTGTCGGCGTCAAGCTGACGCATCCGGACAAGGTCATGTATCCGGGGACCAAGGTGACCAAGGCCACGCTCGCCGCCTACTATGCCGTGGTCGCCGAGAAGATGCTGCCGCACATTCAGGATCGGCCGCTGTCGCTGGTGCGCGACACCGACGGCGACCTGCAACAGACTTTCTTTCAGAAGCACAGACTGCCAGGCATGCCCAAGGCCATCCATGACGGCCAGCTGGAGAAGATGTCCGGTAAGGAAAGCCGCATCTTGTGGGTCGATGACTTGGCTGGGCTGATCGCAGGCGTCCAGATGAACGTGCTCGAATTCCACATCTGGGGAAGCCGTCGCCAGCAGCCGGATCTGCCGCACCGCATGATCTTCGACATCGACCCCGACGAGGGCTTGGGCTTTGCTACCGTCAAGCAGGCAGCCCTCGACATTCGGGGCATTCTGGAAGCGCTTGGACTGCAGTCGTGGCCGTTGCTGTCCGGCGGCAAGGGCGTTCATGTGGTCGTCCCGCTCGTCCCCCTGGCAGACTGGGACGAGGTCAAGAGCTTCTGCCAAGACTTCGCCGAACTGCTGGCCCGTACAGATCCGCCGCGCTTCGTCGCCAATATGAGCAAGGCGAAGCGCAAGGGCCGAATGTTTCTCGATTACCTGCGCAACGGCCAGGGCTCCACTGCAATCTGCCCCTGGTCGACTCGGGCACGCGCGGGGGCGTCGTGCGCGGTGCCCGTCAGCTGGGATGAGTTGCCCACCTGCGAAAGCGCCAACGGTTTCGATGTTTTCGCCGCCGCCGCGCGGGCTCAGTTGCCCGAAGCCTGGGAAGGTTATTTCGACGTCGAACAAACGCTTACCGACCGCATCCGCCACGCAGTCCGGTAGCCATGACCATACCTAGATAGTCAGCGACATTTGCTGATTTGGCGCGGTCCGCCTTTGCCCCAAGTTCGAGAGCGTCCCCCCCTTCTGCGGGAGGCCCCCGCAACGCCGTCTAGAGTGAGAGTACGGACCCGTTTGCCGTGACGGGTTGAGAGCTGGAGGGAAGGCCTCCGGCGCCCGTCGCGGAGAACCGCGATGTCCAGACACTACGCTCGCGCCGGCGCCGACCGGACAAGCCTCTATGACGATATCACCAATAAGATCATCGCCGAGCTGGAAGCTGGGCGCTTTCCCTGGGTGCAGCCCTGGGGCACGGCGGCGGCGCAAGCCCCCCTCGCCATGCCGGCCAATGCCGCCTCTGGCCGCGCCTATTCGGGGATCAACGTGCTAATCCTGTGGGGCGCGGTCGTCGAGCATGGCTTTCCCGTCCAGGGGTGGCTGACTTTCCGCCAGGCGCTATCGCTGGGCGGCCATGTCCGCAAGGGCGAACACGGGACCACCGTCGTCTATGCTGACCGCTTCATCCCTGACGACGAGAAGAATCGCGCGCGGGAAACCGGCGAGGCAGCACAGGCGATACCGTTCCTGAAGCGCTTCACCGTGTTCAACGTGGCGCAATGCGAGGATCTGCCCGACGATCTGGCGGTGGTTGCGCCTGCACCAGAGCCCGGGCTGATCGAGCCGGCCGTCGACGCACTGATCAAGGCGACAGGGATCGATTTCCGCATCGGCGGCAATAGCGCCTATTATGTGCCGGCGCACGACTACGTACAGGTGCCGCCTCCGCAGGCCTATTTCGAGACGATCGACTGGCACCGCACCGCCCTACATGAACTTGGGCATGCGACCGGCCATGCCTCCCGCGTCGGCCGTGACCTCGGCGGCGCCTTCGGCACCAAGAGATATGCTTTCGAGGAACTGGTCGCCGAGATGAACGCAGCCTTCTGCTGCGCCTCGTTAGGTATTGTACCGACCGTGCGCCACGCCGACTACCTGGCCTCGTGGCTTGAGGTCCTGCGCGAAGACAACCGCGCCATCGTACGTGCCGCCTCCCAGGCCAGCAAGGCGGCCGACTGGCTGCTCGCCTTCCTTCCGCAACCTGATAGCGGAACCAGGGCAGGCCACGCCGAGGTCGATGAGACCGAGATCGAGATCGAGAGGAGGGCGGCATGATCCTCCTCACCGACGAACTGCGCAAGCGCCTGCTGGCCAATGGCCGCGAGCGCAACGCCGATCACGTACCGGTCGTGAAGTTCGTCAATCCGCTCGGCGAAGGGATCTGGCTCGCAACCGAACTGGATGCCAATGGTGACACCATGTTCGGTCTCGCCGATCTCGGCTATCCCGAGCTGGGCAGCTTCTCGCTCCTTGAGATGACGTCGATCCGGCTGCCGTTCGGCATGGGCATCGAGCGCGACATCCTCTTTGCCACCGACCTGCCGATTTCGGTCTGGGCAGAGGCCGCCCGCCGGGCCGGAAGCCTTCGCGACGCGGAACGCCTCCTCTACCACGCCGCCCAGTCTGGCCGAGACGGCGCGTGAGATCTCAACTTGAAATCCGCAAAGCCGCAGATGCGCAAAGCCGTGTCTGCGGCCCTGTCCCCTTCGGATCTTCGGTGTGCGGCGCAGTCCTCAGAGTGAGAGGGCTGCGCCCGTCTCTTTTGACGGGTTTGGAGGTCGAGAGAGTCTCGGTCGCCCGTCGCGGAGACAGTCCACATGGCTACGCCCAAGCAGAAGATCACCCTCAACGCTTCACGCGACATCCCCTTCAACAAGCTGATGCTGAGCCAGTCCAATGTCCGGCGCATCAAGCGCGGGGAAACGATAGAGGATCTCGCCGCCTCGATCGCACGGCGCGGCCTGCTCCAGAGCCTCAACGTCCGCCCAGTGTTGGATGGCGAGGGTAACGAGACCGGCATGTTTGAGGTGCCGGCTGGCGGGCGCCGCTATCGCGCGCTGGAACTGCTGGTCAAGCAGAAGCGCATGATCAAGACCGAGCCAGTTCCCTGCGTCGTCAGTGACGCCCACAGCGTAATCCCGATCGAGGAGGATTCGCTGGCCGAGAATTTTCAGCGCGAAGATTTACATCCGCTCGACATGTTTCGCGCCTTCCAGACCCTGTACGACCAGGGCGCCAGCCACGAGGAGATTGCGGCACGCTTCTTCGTGTCCGCTACCTTTGTCCAGCAGCGCCTGCGGCTCGCAAAAGTTTCGCGCAAGCTGCACGAGGTCTACGAGCAGGAGGGCATGCAGCTCGAGCAGCTCATGGCCTTTACCGTGACCGACGATCACGCCCGTCAGGAGCAGGTCTGGGAGGCGCTCGAAAACTCCTGGTCGAAGGAGCCGCAGCAGATCCGGCGCCTACTGACGGAGACCACGGTGCGCGCGAGCGATCGCCGGGCGCTGTTCGTCGGTGTCGAGGCCTATGTCGCCGCCGGCGGCGTGGTGCTGCGTGACCTGTTCGAGGCCGACAATGGCGGCTGGCTGCAGGACACGGCTCTGCTCGACCGCTTGGTCCGCGACAAGCTGAAGTCGATCGCCGACGAAATCGCGGCGGGGGGCTGGAAGTGGATCGTGGTCGATGTCGATCTGCCTTATGGCCATAATCACGGTCTGCGGGCACTGGCCGGCACCCCCGTCGATCTGACCGACGCGGAGCGGGCGGAACGCGAAGCCCTGCGCGCGGAGTACGAACGGCTGGAAGCCGAGTATGGCGAATCCGACGAACTCCCCGACGCGGTCGATCAACGTCTCGGCGAGATCGAGTCTGTGCTGGAGGCGTTCGAGAGCCGCCCGATGAACTACGATCCCGCCGATATCGGCCGCGCCGGTGCCTTCATCAGCATCGACCGTGACGGTGACCTGGTCGTCGATCGCGGATATGTGCGCCTCGAGGACGAAGCGCCGGAAGCGGTCGACGGCGACGCCGCCGAGCCCGGCGGTGTGACCGGGAGCGAGGATGGCAGCGACGATCCTTCGGTCCGCCGCGCCACCATCACCATCGGCGCGCAGGCGTCCGAGCCCGAGGAGGATGACGGCGACACCATCAAGCCGCTGCCCGAGCGCCTGGTGATCGAACTCACCGCGCATCGCACGTTGGCGCTGCGCAACGCCGTGGCCGAGAACCAGCATGTGGCCATCACGGCGCTATTGCATAGGCTCGTCCTCGACACCTTCGGTCATCGCTCCACCACCGGCTGCGTCGAGGCGTTCGTTCGACATGTCCACCTGCCGACGCAGGACGCCGACCTGAAAGACAGCGCCGCGGCCAAGGCGATCGATGAACGCCATGAGGCGTGGAAGGGCGACATCCCGCTCGGTGACGACCAGACTCTGTGGACCTGGCTCGACAGTCTCGATGAAGCCAGTCAGCACACACTGCTGGCGCATTGCGTCAGCTATGGGATCAACGCGCTGTTCGAGCGACCTAACCCCTATGGCAGCGGCGTTTCCCAGCACGGGCTGGAGCAGCGCTTGCGCGAAGCCGACCGGCTCTCCCACGCCACCGGGCTCGACATGGTGGATGCGGGCTGGCGGCCGACGGTCGATAATTATCTCGGCCGGGTCACCAAGTCCCGCATCCTCGAAGCCGTGCGCGAAGGTGCCGGCGAGCAGGCGGCTCAACTCATCGACCACCTCAAGAAGGGCGACATGGCCAAGGAGGCCGAACGCCTCCTTGCCGATAGTGGCTGGCTACCCGAACCGCTCCGTCTGATCGATCATGACGCACCGCCCGCGCAGCCGGGCGAGGGCGAGGAACCTGACCTGCCCGAATTCCTCGCCGGCGATGACGAAGACGACTCGGCGGCAGCCGATGAGGTCATCGTACACGCTGTCGCTGCCGAATAGCACCCATCGACGGGGCGACTCCGGTCGCCCCGTTCCTCTTCACCTCACCCTCATGGCCCGACGCCCTGTCGGGCCTTTTCGTTTCAGGAGACATCCATGTCCGCCCACATCGTCTATGACAACGCCCCGCTCGGCTCGCTGATCCAGTACTCGGACGGCACCCCCAAACCGCCCGCGCGCTTTACCCGCAAGCTCGCCGACTGGGGCCGTCGCAACGGCCTCGGCCGTCTGGTCCGCAAGGCATCGCCGCGCGACCGTCCGACCTACAGCGCACCGGCCTCGATCACGCTCAACGAAGGGAACTTCTCCTCCGGCGGCGTCATCCTCGTGACGGTCATGCGAACCTACTCGGTCGACAGCGACCTCAGCTTCAAGATCGTCGAGCAGCCCGGTATCGGCATGGTCCGGGTCCTGCAGCAGATCGGCGACGACGACGAGTTGTTGCACCTCGCCGAGAGCCGGGAGGCGGCCGCACTCTGGTTGGCCAAGACCGGGTACCGCAATGCGCGTCTTGAAGACGTCACCGCCGACGAAGTCGGCGCCGATGTCGTCGAGGGGCGGGCGGCGGCGTAACCGCGAAACATCACACCTGCACGCATGAACATCAACCTCGACCCGCCACGGCCGGGGCTCGGAGACGAACGCCGGGCCGCCCGTTTTTTTAGGAGCAGCAAATGCCGCAATTCACCATCGAGACGACGTACCACCTGCCAGTGTTCCGGCATTCAACCTATTTGGCTGAGACACCCGACGTCGCGTGCCGATTTGCCATCGAGGACACTGACTGGTCGGGTCAGCGGGAGGATTGCGAGTCCTCGGGCGAAACCCATGTCACCGGCATATGGCAGGGTGCCGGCGCCGCGTATCGTGGACAGGCCATTCCGGTTCCTGCACATTTTGGGGAAGCGGTGCAGCGCAAGGCCGCACAATTCGAACTCATGCTGGGCTTGCTCAAGATCATTGTCGGCGATGCTAAGGCCCGCCGACCGACGCCGCCGGGGTGGCTCGGCAAGGCCGAATGGGCGATCGCGCGCGGCGAAGCGATCCTCGCGGGCGCCCGCGATCCAGTTGAACCCGGAGATGCGAAGGACTTGCCATGAGCATTCCCGACCATGCCCGCAGCAACTTCCAGACTCTGCTTCGTGCCGCCGGCGACGGCAACCTCGCGTTGATGGAATGCGCCGACGCGGCGACCGGGCAGCGGCGTTATGTAATCTGCGCGGTCGGGCGGGAGGGCGCGGACTACGTGTTCACGCCGTTCGGTCATCTTGCCGACGGCAATCCCTATGATGCCTACCTGCCGCCCGATCCCGACGACGCCAAAGGTTTCCTACAGAAGTCGGAGCCTGACGGCGGAATATGATCGAGATCGGTTGATACCGGCAAGCGCTCCACCTCATGGCCGGGCGCTTGTTTCATTTTAGCTTCGGCGGGACCTGAGAGGGAGAGGCGGGCCGGGATGGGTTTGAACCCGTGCGGTCCAGAGAGAGCGCCGCGCGGCTCGGTCCTGTCCCCGCTCTCCCGAGGTTCACACCATGTACATGATCTCGCCCGCTGCGGCGGTTCCAACCGCCGCGCCGCTCCCGCTCGCCCAAACCCGTGCAGCCGGCGCTATCTTCGCCGCCGCCGGCCTGCTGCTTCCCCGTCTCGAACGCGGCGAGTGCATCGACGCGACAAAGCTGCGCTCGGCGATGGAAGCCGCATTCGGCGCCTCCGACGCCGCCGGCGCCTGGGACTGGAAGCAGGCCTACGATGCCTGCGAGGCCGCAACGGTCCTTTTCCTCCGCAAGTACGGAAAGGCGCTCTTCCGCAAAGCCGAATCTCCGGCTGCACGGCTGTCCGCTTTGTCGAAGATCGCAGGGCTCATGCCGACGCATACGCGCCGGTCCGAAGAAGCACAGACCTTCCAGCAGTTCTCGACGCCGATTCCGCTCGGCCTGGTCGCCGCAACGGCCGCCGCCATCACGCCCGGCGACCGTGTGCTGGAGCCTTCCGCCGGCACTGGGCTGCTCGCCATCCTGGCGGAGATCGCCGGTGCCTCGCTCGTCCTCAACGAACTCGCCGCGACGCGCGCGGAACTTCTTTCCTCCCTTTTTCCGGCCGTTCCCGTCAGCCGCTTCGACGCTGCTCAGATCGATGACCATCTCGATCCATGCGCCGTGCCGAGCGTGGTGCTGATGAACCCGCCATTCTCCGTCATGGCCAATGTCGAGGGCCGCATGGCCGATGCGGCCTGGCGTCACATTGCCTCGGCGCTGACGCGACTGGCTCCCGGCGGGCGGCTGGTAACGATCACTGGTGCGAACTTCTCGCCCGACCATCCGGCCTGGACCGCTGCCTTCACGCGCCTGCAGGAACGTGGCCGCGTCGTCTTCTCCGCCGCCATCGACGGCTCGGCCTACGCCAAGCATGGCACGACCTTTCCGACACGCCTCACCGTCATCGACAAGCTGCCGGCGGACGATCCCACCGTCTTCCCGGATGCTCCCGACGTCGCTCCGGATGCGGCAACGCTCCTCACGTGGATTGAGGAGCGCCTTCCCGCGCGGCCGCCGGTCGTGATGGCCGCCGTTTCGAGCGCGGCATCGGCGGTCGCCGCTCCCCGCACCGTGCACGGCTATCTCAAACGCTCGGCGAGAACCACGCCACGCATGTCGATCGCCGAACCGGAAGCCATCGACCTCGCTTATGAGGCTGTCGACTGGCAGGCGGCCGAGGGGGGTCAGATCAGCGACGCCATCTATGAGGCCTACCAGCTTCAGGCGATCCGCATCCCCGGCTCGCGGGCTCACCCCACCCAGCTCGTTCAATCGGCGGCCATGGCCTCGGTGGCGCCACCCAAGCCGAGCTACCGGCCGCGCCTGCCGAAGAACGTCCTTGACCTGCTCTCGGACGCGCAGCTCGAGACCGTCATCTATGCCGGCGAGGCTCATGCCGAGTATCTCGCCGGCGCCTGGACGTTCGACGATACCTTTGACGTGGTTAGCGCCGCGGCCGATGACACCGCGGGTGCCGTGCGCTTCCGGCAAGGCTTCATGATCGGCGACGGTACGGGGGTAGGCAAGGGCCGCGAATCCGCCGCCGTAATCCTAGACAATTGGATGCAGGGCCGTCGTAAGGCGGTCTGGATCTCCAAGTCCGACAAGCTCATCGAGGATGCGCAGCGCGACTGGTCCGCGCTCGGCATGGAGCGCTTGCTGGTCACCCCGCTCTCCCGCTTCCCGCAAGGCAGGCCGGTCACGCTGGCGGAAGGCATCCTATTCACCACCTATGCCACGCTACGCTCAGACGATCGCGGCGAGAAGGTTTCGCGGGTCAAACAAATCGTCGAATGGTTGGGTCCGGATTTCGATGGGGTCATCATTTTCGACGAGGCGCACGCCATGCAAAACGCCGGTGGCGGCAAGGGCGAACGCGGGGACGCCGCTCCCTCCCATCAAGGCCGTGCCGGCCTGAGGCTGCAGCACGCACTGCCGCAAGCCCGCATCGTCTATGTGTCGGCGACTGGCGCCACCACCGTGCACAATCTCGCCTATGCCCAGCGGCTCGGCCTCTGGGGCGGCGAGCATTTTCCATTCTCGACCCGCGCCGAGTTCGTCGAGGCGATCGAGGCCGGCGGCGTGGCGGCGATGGAAGTGCTGGCACGCGACCTCAGGGCACTCGGCCTCTATACGGCCCGCTCGCTCTCTTTCAACGGCGTCGAATACGAACTGCTCGAGCATGAGCTGACGCCCGAACAGGTCCGCATCTATGACGCGTACGCTGGGGCCTTCGGCGTCATCCACAACAATCTCGATGCGGCGATGCAGGCGGCCAACATCACTGGCAGCACCGGCACGCTCAATGCCCAGGCCAAGTCGGCCGCGCGCAGCGCTTTTGAAAGCGCCAAGCAGCGCTTCTTCGGTCATTTGTTGACCAGCATGAAGACGCCGACCCTGATCCGCTCCATCACCCGCGATCTGGAGGAGGGCCATGCGGCCGTTGTCCAGATCGTCTCGACGGGCGAGGCGCTCATGGAACGGCGGCTGGCCGAGCTGCCGACTGAGGAATGGAACGACGTCCGAGTCGACATCACGCCGCGCGAATACGTCCTCGACTATCTCGCCCATTCCTTCCCGGTGCAGCTCTATGAGCCCTTCACCGACTCCGAAGGCAATCTGTCGTCGCGCCCGGTCAACCGCGATGGCCAGCCCGTCGAGAGCCGCGAGGCGGTCGCCCGGCGCGACGAGCTGATTGCCAAACTCGCCAGCTTGACGCCTGTCCCCGGCGCGCTCGACCAGATCGTCCAGCATTTCGGGGTGGACATCGTGGCCGAGGTCACCGGTCGCTCGCGCCGCATTGTCCGCAAGGGCGAGCGCCTTGTCGTTGAAAACCGTGCCGGGTCAGCCAACCTCGCCGAGACGCAAGCCTTCATGGATGACCAGAAGCGCGTTCTGGTTTTTTCGGACGCGGGCGGAACGGGGAGGAGCTACCACGCCGAACTCTCGGCCCGGAACACGCGGCTGCGTGTGCATTATCTGCTCGAAGCCGGGTGGAAGGCAGACACCGCCATTCAGGGCCTGGGCCGCACGCATCGCACTAATCAGGCGCAGCCGCCGCTCTTCCGGCCGATCTCGACCAATGTGAAGGCGGAAAAGCGCTTCCTCTCGACGATCGCCCGCCGTCTCGACACGTTGGGCGCAATCACGCGCGGCCAGCGCCAGACCGGTGGTCAGGGCCTGTTCCGGCCAGAGGACAACCTCGAAAGCCATTATGCCCGCGATGCGCTACGGCAACTCTATCTGCTGATCGTACGCGGCAAGGTCGAGGGCTGCTCGCTCGAGCGTTTCGAGGCGGCGACGGGTCTCAAGCTGATGGATGCCAATGGCATCAAGGACGAGTTGCCGCCGATCACCACCTTCCTGAACCGGCTGCTGGCGCTGACTATCGAGCTGCAGAGCGTGCTGTTCGGCGCGTTCGAGCAGCTGCTGGCCGCTCGGATCGATGGCGCCATCGCCTCAGGCACCTACGATGCCGGGCTGGAGACGCTGCAGGCCGAAAACTTCGTCGTCACCGATCGGCAGGTGATCTACACCCATCCGCGCACCGGCGCCGAAACGCGCCTTCTCACGATCACCGAACGCAAGCTCAATCGGCCAGTCACAATCGATGCGGCGCTCCATCACCTTTGCGATCCGCGTGCCTTACTGCTCATCAACGAGCAATCGAGCCGCGCCGCCGTGCAGATCCCGACCCCCAGCGTCATGCTCGACGATGGCGAGGTTGAGCGACGTGTCCGCCTGATCCGGCCGATGGAAGGCCAGAACATGCCGCTTAAGGCCATGGGCGAAACACGCTGGGTAGAGGCCGACCGCGAGGCGTTCATAACTGCCTGGACGGCCGAAATCGCCGGGGTGTCGGAGTTTTCGGACTCGGTCTTGCACATGGTCACCGGCCTGTTGCTGCCGATCTGGAAGCGCCTGCCCAACGAGTCGACCCGCGTTTATCGACTTCAGACCGACGAGGGCGAGCGCCTCATCGGCCGCCGTGTCTCGCCGGCATGGGCCGCCAACGCCTCTGCGACGAACGTGGTTGCGCTGTCGCCGGAACAGGCGTTTGCGGCTCTCATGGACGGCCGGACGATCCTCGAACTTGCCGAGGATCTCCAGCTTCGCCGCAGCCGCGTCATGGGCGCATGGCGCATCGAATTGTCCGGCTTCACCGACACGATGCGCGAGCGCCTCACCGCCTACGGTCTCTTC
The DNA here is from genome assembly GCF_040322115.1 of Mesorhizobium sp. M0195. Taxonomy (NCBI): domain Bacteria; kingdom Pseudomonadati; phylum Pseudomonadota; class Alphaproteobacteria; order Hyphomicrobiales; family Phyllobacteriaceae; genus Mesorhizobium; species Mesorhizobium sp. M0195. Next base: position 41,621 of record NZ_JAMYSV010000007.1, read on the forward strand.
CACGAGATCATTTCGTGGAAGCTCAGGATGTTCGTGCCGATCGACGCCAACGGGCTCGCCGTGCTGGAGCGCGTGCTCGACCGCTTCCCAATCGAGCGGGTCAGTGAGCGGGAGACTGCATGATTCCGCGTCACGCTGCATCCAACCTCGCACACCGCCTCGGCGAATATGCCGAGGCGGTGTGCCGCCACTACCTCTCCAATGGCCGTCGCCAGGGCAACTATTGGACCGTCGGCGACGTCCGCAATGCGCCGGGCCGCTCGATGTTCGTGCGTCTGCAGCCATCCCAGAAGGGACCGCCAGGCAAATGGACCGACGCCGCTACCGGCGAGCATGGCGACCTGCTCGATGTCATCCGCGAATGCCTCGGACTGGTCAACTTCCGGGACGTCGCTGACGAGGCGCGCGTGTTTCTCGCTATGCCAGCTGCCATGGCACCCCGACCGGCCGCGCCGATCACGCAGGTCCCCATTGGATCTCCGGAAGCGGCTCGCCGACTGGTCGCCATGTCGAAGCCCATTATCGGCACCGTCGTGGAAACGTATTTGCGTGGACGTGCCATTGCGACTTTGCACGGTACCGCAGCCTTGCAGTTCCATCCACACTGCTACTACCGGCCAGACGATCATGGACCGACCGAGACCTGGCCGGCGATGATTGCCGCCGTTACCGATCTGGATGGGCATCTGACCGGCGCACACCGCACCTGGCTCGCACGGGACGGCACCGGCAAGGCACCCGTCGACACGCCGCGTCGGGCAATGGGTGACCTTCTCGGTCACGCCGTCCGCTTCGGCGTACCCGGCAGCGTCATGGCGGCAGGCGAAGGCATCGAGACGACGCTGTCGCTCAGATGCGCCTTGCCCGACATGGCGATGGCGGCGGCTCTCTCGGCGGCTCATCTCGCCGCCATCCTGTTCCCGCCAAACCTGCAGCGGCTCTATGTCATCCGCGACAACGATCCGGCCGGTGACGGTGCCCGAGACAGCCTGCTCGAGCGCGCGACGGACGCCGGAATCGAGGCAATCGTGCTGTCGCCAGAGACGGGGGACTTCAACGAAGATCTCCGCCATTTCCGACTTGCCGCCTTCCGGGCCTCGATTGCGGACCAGCTCATGCGCAAAGATCGCATCCGCTATCTGAAACAGGCGGCATGAGCCGTGAGGGGAAGCGCGCGGCGCACGGTGCCGGCTGCGCCGCATGGATGCGTGGCCCGCCGGCAGAGAACCGCGACCCGGCCTTCGAGAGGGCGATCGGGCCCACGAACTGGCCGGCCAGGCAATGGCGGCGGCCGACTATTTTCCGGCGGCGCACGACTGCTCGCGAATGGCAGCGATTGGGCGCGACGCCTTTCCATCGCGAGGCAAAATAGCCGGCCGCCGCCATCCTCCGCTGCGCTCCGGCCCTCCGCTTCACTTCGGGTGTCGGGCCAACCCGCCCGTGGGCTCTCGTCGCCATGAAGGCCGCGAGGGTCGCGGTCAAACCGACGGGAGCATCCCCATGAGCGAGCACGACGACACCGAACCGCACCACGCCGCTTCTCCGACCGATCACATTCTCACCGAACTCCAGCTCTATGGCTGGCGCCCATTTGCGGACGAGCCCGATCCGCGACCGCTCCCCGTTGGCGACCACGTGGCCGGAGCCGTGGCCGACATCTTTTACGCCCTCATCGCCACCCTGGCCGACACGCGCCTCGAACCCGACCTCGATGACCTGCTCTGGTCCGTCACCAATGTCTTCCACCGAGCTGTACAACGGATCGAGCGGCAACTGGACGACAACGAGCAGGCCCAGCGCCGACTGCAGCGCGAACAGGACGGCAGCGAGATCAAGGCGGTTGAACTCGAGAACCTCACCGCCCAAGGCCAGACCATGATCGAACGGCGCGACGCCTTCGAGCTCATGCGTGACCAGGCCGCCGACCACTACGATCAGTACACCGGCTCGGCCTGGCGACCGCGCACGGGGTCGATGGTCAACCACCACCATCTCACCGCCGCAATGATCGATAGCCGCGACTTCCTCGCGGCCAGGCGGCGCGCGGAAACCGAGGTCATGTTACCCGCCGGCCCCAAGATCGCCTTCTCCGGCGGCGATACCGCCGATCACGAGTTGATCTGGGCAAAGCTCGACCAAATCCGCGCCAAGCACCCCGACATGGTGCTGATGCACGGCGGATCACCGAAAGGCGCCGAAAAGATCGCCGCCCGCTGGGCCGATCATCGCAAGGTGCCGCAGGTCGCCTTCAAGCCCGACTGGAGCAAACATGCTAAGGCCGCTCCCTTTAAGCGCAACGACCAGATGCTGGCGGTCATGCCGATCGGTGTCATCATCTTTCCGGGCACCGGCATTCAGGAGAACCTCGCGGACAAGGCCCGCAAGCTCGGCATCCCGGTCTATCGGCTCGGCAACTCGTGAGTGCCGCCTTTTTGACCCACGCAAACGCCAAGCAGGTTTGGCCCGCCCTATTTGCAATGTCTTCTTTCTCGCTCAAGAGGAAATACATCTTTCACGACGCAAACGGCAAGTTTACGCGATTGCCATGGCGCCCCGCGTGCAATAGGCCTTTGCCGGAAAAGCGCAGGGGAGGATTGCCGTGACAGGAACAGCCCAGACATGGCGCGTCGGCATCCTTTTTTCGCGCAGCGGCATCACTTCGGTCACCGAAAGCGAGCATTTCTACGGGACTGCGCTTGCCATCGAGGAGATCAATGCCGGCGGTGGCGTGCTGGGGCGGCAGATCGAGCCCATAGCCTACGACCCGGGTAGCGACCCCGAGGCGTTTCGGTCGCTGGCCCGCAAGCTTTTGACCGAGGACGACGTCAACGTCATTTTTGGCTGTTCGATGTCGGGCAGCCGCAAGGCGGTGCTGCCGATCGTCGAGCGCTACAACGGCTTGCTCTGGTATCCCTCGATCTACGAGGGTTTCGAATATTCCGAAAACGTCCTCTACACCGGCGCCACGCTCAACCAGAACACCTTCGCGCTGGCCGACTTCATCCTGCAACGCTACGGGCCGCGCGTGTTCATGGCCGGGTCCGACTACATTTACCCGCATGAATCCAACCGGGTGATGCGCGACCTGCTGGAATGCAAGGGCGGCACCATTGTCGAGGAACAATATGTGCCGCTCGATGCCGACGAACGCCGGATCCACCGGCTGATGGCCGACATCGAGAAGGCCGCGCCGGACGCCGTCTTCTCGACGGTGATCGGGCGCAGCGCGCAAATCCTCTACAGGCTCTATGCCGAGGCCGGCATCGACCGGACAAAGCGGCCGATCGCCAGCCTGACGCTGGCCGAAGGCGAGATCCGCGTGATCGGCGCCGAGCATTGTACGGGCCATGTGCTGGCAGCGCCCTATCTGGCGAGTGTCGACAGCGACGAGAACCAGCGCTTTGTCGGTGACCTGGCCCGCCGCTTTGGCGACCGCACAACCGCGACCATGTGGTCGCAAACTGCGTATACGCAGGTGCATCTGTTCGCCCGCGCGCTGGAGAAGGCCGGAACCCTCGACACTTTCCGCCTCAGTCAGGCGGCGCTAGAAGTCGACTATGCGTCGCCGGAGGGACGGATAATGTTCGACCAGGAAAACCGTCACGTCTGGTCGACGCCGCGTATCGGCATCGCCAACGCTGCCGGCCAGTTCGACATCGCCTGGCAGTCGCAGGCGCCGATTCGGCCTGACCCCTATCTCGCCTCGACCCATTTCGAAGAGCCGTGGCTGTAATGACGGCAACGCTCAAACGCATCCTCAACGATCTCAGGCAGGCGAAGATCCTCGTCATCCACCCCAAGGACGAGGATGGTGCCGCCCTTGTCGATCACCTCAGGCGGCTCGGCTGCGAGGTTCGCGCGGCGTGGCCGCCGCCGGCTTCGATCCCGGGCGACATCGATACGGTGTTCGTGCAGGTGGGCGAGGCGCCGACCGATGCAATGGTTTCGCTAATCGAAGGCGTCAATGCCGCCGTCGTCGCCATCGTCACCTACGAAAGCCCGACTTCGATCAAGGCGATCATCGATCTCAACGCCCATGGCGTCATCACCAAGCCGCTCCGGCAGCTCGGCGTGCTGACGCAGTTCGCGCTGGCCCGCTACCGCTATGGCTATGAAGGACGGCTGGCCAACAAGGTGCGCAAGCTGGAGGATACTCTGAAAGGTCGACGGACGATCGAGAAGGCGGTCAAGGTGTTGGTCGAGATGAACGGGGTCGACGAGGAGACCGCCTACAAATTGATCCGTGACCAGGCGACGTCGAAGCGCATCGCGCTGGTTTCCGTGGCCGACGGCATCCTTGCCGCGCAGGAAGCGATGCGGGCTTTCGGCTTTGGGATTTCCGCGCAGGGCAATCAGAAACAGCCGAACGATCGATAGGGTGCCGGCGGCGGGGCACGGCAGAAAGCTTCTATAACCGGCTGATTTTACTTCTATAAATTGAACTCTTCACCGTTTCTTGGCGCCGGAATCTTAGGCCCTTGACGCAGTCTTCGGTCCGTGCAACTTCTTAAAGCACGAGCAGGTTTGCTCTTCGGCAGGAATGCCGTTTCACATTGATGGCTATGTAGCCCTTGGCTCGCGGATGACTTCCGCGCCCAGGGGTTTTTTGCGTTTGGAGGCAGGCTTTGGCACTATCGGCGACAGCATCCACGGACCTCCGTCTGGCCTGCATCCAGTTTCAACCAGCGATCGGCCGGCTGGACAAGAATCTCAGATCGATGGAGCGGCTGATCCGCCAGGCCGCCGGTCTCGGTGCGTCGGTGGTGGTGCTGCCGGAACTCGCTGACAGCGGCTATGTCTTTGACAGCCGGGAAGAGCTCGCCGAACTCGCAGCACCCATTCCGGAGGGACGCAGTGCAGCGCTGCTGTGCTCGCTGGCCAGCGAACTCGGCCTCCACATCGTCAGTGGCCTTGCCGAGCGCGACGGCGACTGGTTCTTCAACGCCGCCATGCTGTGCGGGCCATCGGGTCCCATCGGCACCTATCGCAAGCTGCATTTGTGGAACCGCGAAAAACTCTACTTCCAGCCGGGCAATCTCGGCCTGCCGGTGTTCGAGACCGCGATCGGCAGGATCGGCGTGGCGATCTGCTATGACGGCTGGTTCCCGGAAACCTACCGGCAACTGGCGCTGAAGGGTGCTGAGCTGGTCTGCGTGCCGACCAACTGGGTGCCGATGCCCGCTCAGGGCGATCACCCGGAGCCGATGGCCAACATCCTGCACAAGGCGGCCGCCCACAGCAACGGCATCTACATCGCCTGCGCCGACCGTGTCGGCATCGAGCGCGGCCAGCCCTTTGTCGGCAGAAGCCTGATCGTCGGCCCGACCGGCTGGCCGATCGCCGGGCCGGCCAGCGAAGCCGACGAGGAAATCCTAATCGCCACGATCAACCTCGGCGAGGTCGCCAGGGCCCGCGCGCTGAGCGAGCGCAACGACGCTATCGGCGACCGCCGCGCAGACGTCTACGGATAACCAAGAAGAAGCCGGCACTACCCGGTACGATCAACCAGAGAAAGGGGAATACCATGAAGAACAGAGCAGTGATCCTTGCCTTCGCCGGCGCCGCCCTGACCAGCGCCGCCTTCGCCGCGGACGGCCCGATCAAGATCGGCATCCCGGTCGGTCTCTCCGGCGCCAACAGCGTCGTCGCACCGTCGGTCGTCCAATCGGCCGAACTCGCGGTCGCCGAGATCAATGCCGCCGGCGGCGTGCTCGGACGCCAGCTTGCGCTGGAGATCGCCGACGATGCCTCGGGTGCGGCCGGCGCGCAAAAAGCCTTCGATTCGCTGGTCTTCCAGAAGGAGGTCAACGCCGTCATCACCATGGAGACCAGTGCTGCCCGCAATGCCGGCCTGCCGATCATCTCCAAGGGCGACATCCCCTACATCTACACCTCGTTCTACGAGGGCAAATCCTGCAACGCCAACCTGTTCGTCAATGCCTGGGTGCCGGAGCAGCAGGTGCCGCCGATCGTCGACAATTTCATCAAGACGCAAGGCGCCAAGAAGTTCTTCCTGATCGGCTCGGATTATTCATTCGGCCGCGGCATGCTGGAATTCGCCAAGGCCTATATCGAGAAGTCGGGCGCCAGCGTCGTCGGCGAGGAGTATCTGCCGATGGAAGGGAGTGACTGGACGGCGATCATCTCCAATCTGAAGAGCTCGGGCGCCGATGCGGTGATCACCTCGACGGCGGGCGGCGCGCCGAACGTCACCTTGACCAAGCAGCTGCGCGGCGCCGGTGTCACCATCCCCTATGGCAACCTCGCGGTCGACGAGGGGACCGCAAAGAGCATGGGCGCGGACGCGGCTGGCATCTTCATTTCAGCTTCCTACGTCACCAGCATCGACAGCGACGCCAACAAGAGCTTCCTTACAGCGATCGAGAAGAAGTTCGGTGCGGATCTGCGCACCCCCAACGACCTCTCGGTGCCTGAATATGAAGGCATCTACCTCTACAAGGCCGCGGTCGAGAAAGCCGGGTCGACCGACACTGCAGCTGTGCTTGCGGCACTCGCCGAGGTATCCTTCACCGGCCCGCGCGGCACGGTCTCGATGAACAAGCAGCACCACGCTCCGCTGACCATGTATCTCGGCCAGGTAAAGGCGGACGGTTCGGTTTCCGTCGTCGACACCTTCAAGGATGTCGACCCCGGCGAGCAGTGCCCGAAGCTGTAGTCGCGTCTGTATCAGCAATGGGGCGGCGGTTCCGCGCCGCCCCGTTCCACACGAACGGGAACTTGCCATGACGCTTCTCCTGGACATGGTGACGACGGCGGCGATCCTGTTCATCGTCGCTGCCGGCCTGCTGGCGATCTTCGGCGTGCTGAAGATCATCAATTTCGCCCACGGCGCCTGGCTGACCATCGGCGCTTATTGTGCAGTGGCAACGGCCGGCCTCGGGCTCAATCCCTGGGCAGCGCTGCCGATCGCCTTTGCCGTTGGCGCAATCCTTGGCGGCATCACCGAACTGGTGATCGTGCGGCCGCTCTATCGCCGGCCGCTCGACGCCATTCTGGCGACCTGGGGTCTCGGCATCGTCATCGGCCAGCTGATCACGCTGTGGTTCGGGCGCGACGTGCAATTCACCCCCAATCTCCTCTCGGGAACGGTCGATGTCTTTGGCGTCGGCTATTCGCTCTACCGGCTGTTCGCGGTCGCTGCCGCGCTGGCGATCGGGCTTGCCTTCACCTTCCTGCTCGAAGGCACGCGGCTCGGCCTGTCGGCGCAAGCGGTGATCATGAACGAGATGCTGGCCCGTGCGCTCGGCATCGACACGGCGCGCGTGCGTCTGGCCACCTTCATGGTCGGCACCGGACTGGCGGCACTCGCCGGCGTGCTTCTGACGCCGCTGACCAGCGTCGATCCGAATATGGGCGTCGCCTGGCTGATCGGCTCGTTCATGCTAGTCATGGTCGCCGGCTCGTCCTTCTCGACGCTGGCCATCGCCTGCCTCGTCTTCGGTGGCGCCCAGGTTCTGGTCAGCACCTTCGTCAGCCCCATTCTTGGCGGCATCACGGTGGCGGTCCTGTGCGCCCTGGTGCTGCGCATCAGCCCGAAGGGATTTGCCCATGCCTGAAAGCCGTTCCATCCCGCCGCGGGCCTGGCTGTTTGCAGCCCTTGCGCTTGCAACGGCGGTCGTCGTCATCATCGGCCCTGCGCTGTTCGACCGCTTCACGCTCAACGTGCTGACCCGCTCGATGATCTACGCCATGCTGGCGGTGACCGTCGACATTCTGTGGGGCTACACCGGCATCCTAACCTTCGGCCAGGCGGCGTTCTTCGGCACCGGCGCCTATGCCAGCGCCATGGTGCTCAGCCATCTCGGCTCGACGCCCGCCTTTCTGGCACTGGCGCTGGCCCTGGCGATCCTCGTGCCGGTGCTGCTCGGCGCCTTCGTCGGCTGGCTGTCGTTCGGCCATGGCTCGACACCGCTCTATGCGACCGTGATCTCGCTGGTTGTGCCGATCGTGGTGACGCAGCTGGTGTTTTCCGGCGGCGTGTGGACAGGATCGAGCAGCGGGCTGGTCGGCTATTCCGGCCTGCCGCTCGGCCTGCCGGGCTATTTCCGGCTGACCGGCATCTGCCTGATTGTCACCACTGTCGTCGCCCTGGTCTTCACCCGCTCCGATGCCGGCAAGCTGCTCGTCGCCATTCGCGACAATGAAGCGCGCTGCGCCTATCTCGGCCTCGATCCGCAACGGCTGAAGATCGTGCTGACAACGATCCTCGCCGGCGTCGCCGGCATTGCCGGCTTCCTCTACGCCAATGCGTCGGGCGTGGTGGCGCCGGAAAACACCGGCTTCGTCTTCGGCACCGAGATCGTCATCTGGACGGCCCTTGGCGGCCGCGGCACCATCATCGGACCGGTGATGGGTGCGATCGGCATCGACTACCTCAGCGCCCAGCTGTCGGGCGATTTGCCCTTCCTGTGGAACCTGGTCGTCGGAACCCTGTTTGTGGTCATGATTATCCTGTTGCCGAACGGGCTGGCGCAATTGTTCGCAATGTTGCTACCGCGCCGCAATGCGGCTCAAACCAACACCGCCGGGAGCCCGGCCATCGCCGTCGCGCAGGCTGGCAACGGCAGCGCTGGCGACAACCGCGTGCTCTCCGTCAGCGGCCTCGGCAAATCCTTCGGTAGCCTGCAGGTGCTGCAAGGCATCGACCTCGACGTGCGCCCTGGCGAACTGGTCAGCCTCGTCGGCCCGAATGGCGCCGGCAAGACGACGCTGATGCGGTGTCTCAGTGACGGCACCGAAGCCACCACCGGAAGCGTCAGCATCGCCGGCCAGGACATCATCGGCATGACGCCGGACGAAATCGTGGCGCTTGGCGTCGGGCGAAAATTCCAGGTGGCGAGCGTCTTCGACAGCCTGACCGTCGCCGACTGCCTGCGCATGGCACGCGCCTCGCACCAGGCGCCAAGCCCGCTGCGCCGCTCCGCCACGCTTGGATTGCCCGCAACTGCCGCCGACATCTTGCGCTCCACCGGTCTCGACCAGATGCTCGGCCGGCCGGTGTCGCTGCTGTCGCATGGGCAGAAGCAGAGCCTCGAGCTTGCCATGGTCGTCGCGCTCGAGCCAAAACTCATCCTGCTCGACGAACCGACGGCAGGGCTGACCAAGGTAGAGCGCACCACCATCGGCGCCACGCTGCAGAAGCTGACCGGCGAGCTCGGGTTCGCCGCCATCCTGGTCGAGCACGATCTCGATTTCGTCCGCGACATCTCGACCAGGATCGTCGTTCTCCACCAGGGCAGGCTTGTGCTCGACGGCAGCGTCGCCGAGGTCGTCAATTCCGAGGTGGTCAGGACGATCTACTCGGGAGCCGCTCATGCTTGAGACCAGAGAGGCCAAAACCACCGTGCCGAAACTCTCACTGTCGAACGTTTCGAGTGGCTATGGGCCGGTTGCCATCATCGAGGCGCTGTCGCTCGCCATCGCGCCCGGGCAGATTTTTGCGCTGATGGGCAAGAACGGCATGGGCAAGACCACGGTGCTCAAAACCATTCTCGGTTTCGTCGCGCTGCGTTCGGGCGATATCCGCCTTGACGGTATGTCGATGTCAGGCGTTTCCCAGGCTTCGCTGATTGCATCGGGCGTCGGCTATGCGCCGCAGGAACAGGCCCTGTTCCAGGATCTCAGCGTCCGCGACAATCTGCGGCTCGCTCTGCGTTCGGATCGCGGTTTTGCGCAAGCCGTCGAGCGGGTCTACGGGCATTTTCCGTTCCTCAGGGAGCGGCTGTCGCAACGCGCCGGAACGCTGTCCGGCGGCGAGCAGAAGATGCTGATCCTCGGCCGCGCGCTGATGCTGCAGCCAAAGCTGCTTTTGATCGACGAGATTTCCGAGGGCCTGCAGCCCTCCGTCGTCGAACGCATCGCCACAGCTCTTAGGGAAGAACGCCGGGCCAACGGCACGACGATCCTGATCGTCGAACAGAACCTGCCCTTCGCGCTTGGCATAGCTGACAGCTGGGCGGTGCTGAAGCTCGGCCGCATCGACGATGCGGGCGAGGTTGGGGAGGGAACTGCGGACAAGGTTCTTCAGCACCTGAAGATCTAAGAGGCACGTATCCGGCATAATGGCGCCAACCACATCGCGCGGCAGCTCGTTCAGAATCTCCTGGAGCTAGTGGGTCGCGCCAACGGCACCACTCCTGACTTGAAGATGCCCGCACCCCGCGATCCATTGCGCTGATCCTTGGTCCAGCCGACGGCCTGAGGCCATCAACCCGCAAGGGGTCGGACTACGCGAAGCGTGCCGCCGCTCCGGCTTCGCCTTCGCGGTGATTGCGGCCATCGGCCGAACACATCGGGCGCCTGTCAGCGGGGGAGGGTCCTCCGCTTCAAACAGGAGCCGGATCGATGTCCCTCGCCGACGCGCATGCCTTCGCCTTCAGCCTCGCCGCCACCCTCATGGTAGCCATCGTCATCTTTCGTGCCGGCGACGGCACTCTCTCGGTCGTGCCCGCAAACGAGTATGACGGCGACGACACCGCCATCATCGGCGAAATCGACCCGTTCACCCCATGACGGGGCGAACATTGCCGCTGGCGAAACAGAGCTTTGGCAGTTTTCGCCTGCGGTTTTCGTTGCTATGCTCTGCGCTGCGCCGAGGTGGTGGTGGAAGGCGCAATCGCCAGAGCTATTCTCTCGGAGACACCACCATGATCATCCTCAGCATGTTCGTTTGTATCGCGGCCATCGGTATCCTGTGCTGGTTGCTCTTCACGCTTGCTATCTTCGCCCTTCCGTTGTTCGTCGGGGTCAGCGCAGGCACGTGGGCATTCAACACCGGTGCCGGCTGGCTTGGCGCGATCCTCGTTGGTAGCCTCGCAGCCGGGTTGACGCTCGGCGTCGGCCAAATCCTCCTCAGCGTTATCAGCCCCATGTGGGCCAAGCTGGCGATCACGCTGGTCTTCATCGCGCCTGCGATCGTTGCCGGCTACCATGCCTCCCATGGCATCGCGAAGCACATGATGCCTTCGGAAACCTGGCAGATCGTCTTTTCCGTCATTGGCGCGACCGCCGTCGGCGTCACGGCATATCTCCGGGTCGCGGGCATGACAGCCGCCGACCAATCCGGCAGGGACGTGGTTCGAGCCTAGACCCGCGCGGGCGACGCGGGCGGACCAGACCGACGAAGGCCTAGCCACCTCACTATCGGTGGTTGGAGCAATCGGGTTCCATGCCAGGATCGAGCAACGGCCACGTGCCGGCGCGGCCTCGTTTGTGGACTTGGACTTTCTTCGGTCGATGCCCATGGCAGGTCGACCAGTCGGTAGCAGGACGGCAGCGCGGCCGGTGGCTGCGGCGTTGGAGGTGCGTGCGGTTCCCGGCACCTGGAATGCGGACGACGCCAGTGAACTCGTAGCGATCTGCCGGAGGCGCGTTGCACGCCAACGTCTCCGTTGCCAATCTGTCCCAAGAGCGCTCCAAACGGCCTTTTCAATGGGCTGATCTGGCCGAAGGACGGCTGAAGCCTCGACCGCCTAGGCCGCAACGGCGCGTCTCGACTTTCTTCCCCTGCCGGCTCCCACCCCATGCCGCAAGCGCATGGGGACCCCGAGCGCCGCCATTCCTCGCGAGACAAGAAAGCCGTTCCTGCGCCGTCTTCCGCGCTGCTCCGGTCGCAAGCGATGCGTCATCGGTCGCCTCCGGCCACGTGATCGCCATCGAGGCCGCATGGTGCGGGCTCGGGAACAGAAAACGGGAGACTTACAATGGCTACCATCGGCACCTTCAAGAAGACCACCGCGAACGAGTTCACCGGCGAAATCGTCACCCTCAGCGTCCAGGCCAAGAACGTGCGCATCGTCCCAGACACACGCGCCACTGGCGAGAACGCTCCCAGCCACCGGGTGCTGGTCGGCCGCGCCGAGATCGGTGCCGCATGGTCGAAGACCTCCAACGAGGGCCGCGACTACCTGGGTCTCAAGCTCGACGATCCGAGCTTCAACGCCCCGATCTACGCCAACCTCTTCGACGACGAGGAAGGTGAGGGTTTCTCGCTCATCTGGTCCCGCCCGAACGCGCGGCGGGGTGACTAAGGACCCGCGCAGGCCCCGGCTGGAAGGCCGGGGCCTTCTTCCGCGGACGTCCGGTTCGGTTCTCGCAAGCCGAGAGCGATGCCGAAACCGCATCGCCCGATGCTGATCAACCATCCTCCGCTGGCAAAATTGCTTCTATAAAATGCAGGCTCACTCTGTGAAGACGAGGCAAGCGATGATCGAGCCGTTTGACGAAACCGCGCCGACCAGTGACGAACTCACCGAATACGATCGGGAACACGTCAAGCTCTATATGCGCCTGCTTGACGCCGCCGACGACGGTGCGGACTGGCGCGAGGTGGTCGAAATCCTCTTCGGCATTGATCTGACGAAGGAGCCGCAACGCGCCCGGCGCATCCACGACAGCCATCTGGCGCGAGCGCGCTGGATGGCGCGTGCAGGCTACCGTCATCTCTTGCGTCGACCCGGCAACTAGAACCACAGCGCCTGTGGTTCGCGGGTGATGCCGAAGTGGCATCACCCGATGCCCGGCAAGGGTCTTCCGCCAATCGCTACAACCCGGAATCGTTTGGAGGCGGGGTCTACGCGTTGTTTGCGAGGAGCTCTTGGATGAGGCCGGATACGTCGCATTGGCGAGACAATGACAGCTATGACTATTTCGACACTTTACCAATCGAAGGGCTTGCCTGGGAGTGTCTGCGACGTCACGAACCCTATCAACGGCACTACCAAGCGCTCCTGACCACAAGAGCCGAGAAAGCACCATTCCGGCCTGAGGCGCAGCGGCTGTGGGGGTTACGATTTCCCGGCTAGGCCGGATTTGTCCGCCTTGGCGCAAGACGTTTTCTGGTCGCCTGACGTCGATCCAGCTGTGGTTTCTCTCGTGCCGGCACCGGAATTCCTGTCGTCCTTGCGATCGGCGCCGTTGACCGGCCTGGGCGTGCTCCAGGACAGCCCGGAAGGACGTCACAGTGTCCATAGTGCAGATGTTGCGACCCAACTTCTCCTTCTGCCCGGCAGTGACCCGCACGGCCACCTGGCGGCGCTGATCCCCTTGGATGCACAAACGTTGGGACGGATCGAAGCACTCACCCGTTTCTGGCGTTCCTGGCAAAAGCGCCCAACAGCTTCGGACACGCGGATGACACCACAGCAGCGACGCCGCTTTCGTCTGATGATGCAGGCCGCTGACGGCCACTCGAATGGCGCGAGCTACCGCGACATTGCCATCGCCCTTTACGGGTCTAAGCGCGTCGCTGCCGATCCTTGGAAAACCTCCGCACTGCGCGATGCGGTGATCGGCCTGGTCGAGGGCGCCACCGCCATGATCGGCGGCGGCTATTTGCAGATCCTGCGTCATCGCCGCCGATCGTAGCGGTTGTGACACTGGACAGGGGGGTGGGATTTTAGCCTCCCTCAACTTCCCCATCCCTTGCGAAGCCCATTCTCCGCCACCGTGGTCGCCGTCCACCGCTGAACGCCAGCGGCCGTCCAAAACCCCACGGAGGTCCGACCCATGCGACCCGATATCGCCGTTCTGCCGCCGCGCTTCCTGCGTACCAAGGAAGCTGCGGATTTCCTCAGCCTGTCCGCCCGCACGCTCGAAAAGCACCGTACCTATGGCACTGGTCCTTCCTACCGCAAGCTCGGCGGCCGTGTCGTCTATGCCGTCGACGATCTTCAGGCTTGGGCCGAACGCGGCGCTGTCACCTCTACATCCGATCCGCGTGGGTCGGTCTTGCCGGCCAAGCGTCACACGCCGACGCCGCCGACGCACGGCGGACGATACGCACGCTGACCGCGCGCGGATTTCCAAATGGCGGCGCGAAACCAATCCCTTTCGGAGCGCGGGCAGCTCGACCTGTTCAGGGCGCTGCCTGGCGACTTCGCCCCACGAGATGCGCAGGATCTCATGGCCTATCCGTTCTTCTCCCTCTCCAAGACCCATCGCGTCGCGCCAATCGACTTCATGGCCGGCAACGTCACGATCCGGGTCGAAGCCGTACCCGATCATGGTATGGCGACCATCTGGGACGCCGACATCCTGATCTGGGCCGCGAGCCAGATCGTCGAGGCGCGCGACGCCGGCCTTCGCACCTCGCGCCTGATGGCCGCCACGCCCTATGAGATTCTGACCTTCGTCGGCCGGGGCAAGAGCCTGCGCGACTATCAGCGCCTGAAGGCGGGGCTTGACCGGCTGCAGTCGACCACCGTCTCGACGACGATTCGTCAGCCCGCCGAAGGCCGGCGTCACCGCTTCTCATGGATCAATGAGTGGCAGGAGCGCATCGATCGCCATGGCAAACCCGCGGGGATCGAGTTGATCGTCCCCGACTGGTTCTACCAGGCAGTCCTCGATGACGCGCTCGTGCTGACGATCGATCGCGCCTATTTCGACCTGACTGGCGGGCTGGAGCGCTGGCTCTATCGGCTGGTGCGCAAGCATGGCGGCCGCCAGCCCGACGGCTGGCGCTTCGACTTCCGTCACCTTCACCAGAAATCCGGCAGCCTGTCGCCCCACAAGCGCTTTGCCTTCGAGCTGCGCGACATCATCCGCCGCCAGCCGCTGCCCGGCTACACGCTCTTCCTCGAAGTGGAGATGGGCGGCCGGACGCTGCTCGCTTTCGAGCGGATCGCCTCCTGTGGAAAGCCTGTGGACGGCATCGTGCTATCGGGAACCGGAACTATCGTGCCATCGGGAACCGCAGGCTCGTGCTATCAGGAACCCAAACGGGGCCTAACCCTAGGAAACCAAAGCCGAAATCGCGCCCTTAACTTAGACTCTAACCCAGAATCTAACTCTGAAGAGCGCGCGCGCGATGTGCAGAGGCTCGGACGGCGAGCCAGCAACGCATTCAGCGTAACCACCAACAAGACCCCGAAAAAGTCAACGGTTTCTGGTGGCCGCGACACGGCAACCAACGCTTCCGAAGCTCCGACTCCGCCTCTTGATCCGCGCTCGGGAAGCACCCGATGATCGTCGCACTCCTCAATCAAAAGAGCGGTGTCGGCAAGGCAACTTTGACGCTGCTTCTCGCCGGTGAATTGACCTGCAAGGGAAATCAGTTCGCGACCTTCGTCGTGCGCCAGACCACCGACATGACGACTCAGGAGCGCGACCGCATCGCCGCTTTCCAGCACGACGTCATCGTCGCCGACACGCTGCGCGCGAGGCTCGCGCGCGAATTTCCCACCGCATCAGGAGAACCGAAATGACTGGCATCGCGGCTCCCCGCATGCGCGGCGCGTTCCCGGCCACGCACCACGCTACCGACAATCTCGTCCATGTCGAACTGACCTGGGTCGAGAAGAGACAAGAGAACTGGATACGGTTCGGCACCCACGCCCACGAACAGATCGTTGATCGTCGCCGACGCATCCTGTCTTATCGCCCCGGGACGGTCTTCGCCTTCGTTCGCTGGGCCGCGAACGACTTCGGAACAATCATCTCACGCATCGACATCGTGCGTGCGGTCGCGTCTGGCGAAGCCTATCAGACACTGCCCTTCGTGCGCCCCGGCGGCGACATCCTTCTGAAGGTCGAGAGTTGGCCCAAGGTCGAACGCGTGCTGCAGGCGATCGACGCCATCCAGCGCCTCGACATCGAGCCTGAGTTGGTGTCGCCCGATCATTGGCGGCACATCCACAACCGGATAACCGCCGGCCACGCGCCGCGCAGCTACACGCTCGACCAACATCGTGCTTTCCTGCTGCGCCAGAGGACCGAACTGTGACGCGCGCCGGGATCATCCTCGCTAGCGTTTTCGCAACCATGGGCATCGGCTATCCCGGCCTCACTTCGATGCCCACGAAGCTCATCTGGAATGCGTCAGCTAGCGCACCGATCGGCTTCTACACGATCGACTTCCACGGACCGTTCGAGGTCACCGATCTTGTGGCCGTGGACGCCCCTGCGCCGCTCGCGGCCTTCCTCGCCGATCGCGGCTATCTGCCGAGGGGCGTGCCACTCTTGAAGCGCATCCTTGGCGTTTCCGGGCAGCGTGTCTGTCGCTCGAACCTCACTGTCACTGTCGATGGTATCGAGGCGGGCGCGGCGCTCAAGCGTGATCGGGCCGGACGTGAGCTGCCGGCCTGGCAGGGCTGTCGCCGCATCGCGAGCGGCGAAGTCTTCCTGATGAACTGGCAGGTCCGCGACAGCCTCGACGGACGTTACTTCGGCCTCCTCTCCACCAGCCAGATCATCGGCCGTGCCGTCCCGCTGTGGACAGACGAGGACGGCAACGGACGCTTCGAATGGCGCGCGCCGACGCGGTGAGCGCGCGACCGGCGGTGCGCGTCGTGCCGCCAGCCCTCATCACCGCACCACTGAAAACAGGAGTCAGACATGCAACAGATCGGGGAATTCACGCGCCAGAAGACTGGCTATAGCGGGCGCATCCACACGCTCAGTCTCAACCTGGATATCGCCATTGTGGCGGCAGAGGCGAGCGAAACGGAGAATGCGCCTGACTACCGCGTTCACGCCGGAAGCGAGGACGGCCCCGAGATCGGCGCCGGCTGGAAACGCTCCAGCGAAAAGGCCGGAGACTATGTCTCGATCCAGCTCGACGACCCGACCTTCGCGCAGCCCATACGCGCGAACCTCTTTCGCAATGGCGACGACAAAACGTCCTGGTCGCTGCACTGGGCGCGCCCGCGCGACCGTAGCGAGAAGGATTGAACGATGCGCGCTCGCCGTCCGTCGACGAGCCATCGCGGTGCGCCCGGGCCGTTTCGTGCTGCCCGGCGTATGGCTCTGCTCCTCCTTTGCGGCCTGGCCGTCGCGACCGTCATGCCGGCGGCGACCTTGGCGCAGGAAACACCTCTCACACGATCGTCGCAGCGCGATCCTTTCGGCACGCATATCAGCGAAGCCTCGCACCGCTTCGGCGTTCCGACCGCGTTGATACGCGCCATCATGCGCAAGGAGAGTGCGGGCGATGTGCGCGCCGTCTCCAGCGCAGGCGCCCGCGGCTTGATGCAGATCATGCCCGGCACATGGGACTATCTGCGCGCCCGCTGGTCGCTTGGCCGCGATCCATTCGATCCCCGGGACAACATCCTGGCTGGAACGGCGTATCTGCGCGAACTGCACGATCGCTTCGGCTCGCCAGGGTTTCTGGCCGCGTACAACGCGGGACCTGCACGCTACGAAGCCTACCTCACTGGGCGTCCGTTGCCGGCCGAGACCCGCGCCTATGTCGCGATGCTCGCCCCCCTGATCGGTGAAAGCGAGGGTATGCGCCCTTTCGCCGTCACGTCTGTCGAGGCCATTCCCCGGAAGCGCGGCTCGCTCTTCGCAGGTCAGCCGGATCGCATACAGGCTGTCGCTCTCGTGCCGACCGAGCGACCACCAAATGACGCGAGCTCCGCACCCACCGTGCGCGATGTCTCCGCCATCGTGCCGCTGTCCGAGGGCCTCTTCGTGGCGCAAGCGAGCGAAGGGATCCAGCCATGAGCGCGCCTGGGCGTTTTCGCGCAACCGCAAGCTCCAGCGCACCGTGGCGTGGATGGAGGCGGAAGGTGGGCAGAACAACCGGAAGATGGCTAGATAAAAGGCCGCGAGGTGCGGCGTCGGTCGGTCGTGTTGTTTCAAGAGGTTATGTGGCATTTCCGCGAGGTGCGAGTATCTGGCGCACCGCGCCGTGCCGCCGTTTTCCCTGTGATTTCCGTGCCTTGGCTCGATGTGTGTGGCCTTCGCCATGACCAGCGAGGATGGTTTCCGCATCCGGCCCGGCCGCATCCGCTCGTCCAGCGCCCAGCGCGCCAGGCCCTTCATCGCGCAGGCGCTCGCCGCCGCCCAGAAGGCCGGCGCCCGCATCTCTCGCTCCGGCCGGATCAGTCCGGGCAATCGCTCGACGTTCGGGCGTGGCCGCTCGGCGAGCGTGCGCGCCAATCGTCTCCTCACCGGGAGCTCGCGCACCGTGATCGTCAAGACACGGCTGGTGCGCCATCGCCTGCGCGCCGCGCCGCTTGCCGCCCATCTCACCTATCTGCGCCGCGAGGGCGTCACCCGTGACGGGGAGAAGGCAAAGCTATTCGGGCCGGAGACCGGGGAGGTGGATGGCGGTGCTTTCGCCGAGCGGTGCAGCGATGATCGCCACCACTTCCGCTTCATCGTCTCGCCGGAGGATGCCGTCGACATGGCGGATCTCAAAGCCTTCGCCCGCGATCTGATGGGCCAGATGGAAAAGGACCTCGGCACGAAGCTCGATTGGGCTGGCGTCGATCACTGGAACACCGACAACCCGCACCTTCACATCATCCTGCGCGGCCAGACTGATGACGGGCAGGATCTTGTGATCTCCCGCGATTACATCAAGGAGGGGATGCGCGCCCGCGCCGCCGACCTTGTTACCCAGGAGCTCGGCCCGCGCACCGATCTCGACATCCGCCGCAATCTGCAGCGTCAGGTCGAGGCCGAACGTTGGACCCAGCTTGACCGGCAGCTTGTTCGCGATGGCCGCGACACAGGCGTTGTCGATCTTGCGTCCCCGGCGAACGCTCAGCCCGATGAGTATCACGTGCTGAAGGTCGGGCGGGTGCGCAAGCTCGAAACCCTTGGCCTTGCCGAACAGGTCGGCCCAGGCCAATGGATGATCGACGAAAAGGCCGAGGCGACGCTGCGCGAGCTTGGCGAGCGGGGCGACATCATCAAGCGGATGCACCGCGCGCTGACCGAACAGGGCATCGAGCGTGGCGCGGCGAACTATGTGTTGGCGGCAGAGCGCCTCGACACGCCGATCATGGGTCGGCTGGTCGACCGAGGTCTCAATGATGAGCTGCAGGGTAGCGCTTACGCCGTGGTCGATGGCACCGACGGCCGTACGCACCACATCAAGCTGTACGATCTCGACGCCGCCGGCGACAGCGCTCTGGGTTCGATCGTCGAGCTGCGCAAGTTCCGTGACGCGCAGGGACATCCGCGCGCAGCACTCGCTGTTCGTTCCGATCTCGATATTGAGCGGCAGGTTACCGCCGCCGGCGCAACCTGGCTTGACCGGCAGAATATTGCCCGCGAACCGACTGCGCTGTCGGAATCCGGTTTCGGCGCCGAGGTACGGCAGGCAATGGAGCGCCGTACCGACCACCTCGTCCAACAGGGCCTCGGCGAGCGGCATGGCCAACGCACAACCTTCACTCGCAGCCTGATTGACACGCTGCGTCGCCGCGAACTGGAGGCGCTCGGCGAAAAGCTCTCGGCCGAAACCGGCCAGCCCTTCAATCGCGCCCGCGGCGGCGAGTTCATAGCCGGTTCCTACCGGCGACGTTTCACGCTCGCGTCGGGCCGCTTCGCCATGATCGATGACGGCCTCGGTTTCCAACTGGTGCCTTGGACGCCGTCCCTGGAAAAACATCTTGGCCGCCACGTCTCTGGCGTCGCTCGCAATGACGACGGCATCGACTGGAGTTTTGGCCGCAAGCGAGGCCTCGGCCTCTAACCTCATGTTGAAGAAAGGACCACTTCTATGTCTGCCACCAAGATACTCTGGGGCCAGATCCTCGCGGTCGTCGCGATCGTAATCTTCACGACCTGGGGCGCGACGGAGTGGGTGGCTTGGCGCCTGGCATTCCAGCCCGAGCTCGGCAGGCCATGGTTCCATGTCCTGGGCTTTCCATTCTACCTTCCGCCATCCTTTTTCTGGTGGTGGTACGGCTTCGATGCCTACGCGCCGTCGATCTTCGTGGAGGGAGCCTTTATCGCGGCTTCCGGCGGTTTCGCCTCCGTCGCCGTCGCCATCGGCATGTCGGTATGGCGGGCTCGCGAGGCCAAGATGGTCGAGACCTACGGCTCCGCCCGCTGGGCAGACAAGCAGGAGGTCAAGGCAACTGGCCTTCTCGGCTCCGATGGAGTGGTGCTTGGGCGGTTTGACGGCGCCTATCTGCGCCACGATGGACCGGAGCACGTGCTGTGCTTCGCGCCCACACGTTCGGGCAAGGGTGTCGGCCTCGTCGTCCCGTCACTTCTGACCTGGCCGAGTTCAGCCGTCGTTCACGATATCAAGGGCGAGAATTGGCAACTCACCGCAGGCTTCCGCGCCAGGCATGGCCGGGTCCTGCTGTTCGATCCAACCAATCCAAAATCCTCATCCTACAACCCACTGCTCGAGGTGCGCCGCGGCGAATGGGAAGTCCGCGACGTTCAGAACATCGCTGACATCCTGGTCGATCCAGAAGGCTCGCTCGAGAGGCGGAACCATTGGGAGAAAACCAGCCATGCCCTGCTGGTCGGCGCGATCCTGCACGTCCTCTACGCCGAGCCGGACAAGACGCTTGCCGGCGTCGCCGGATTCCTCTCCGATCCAAAGCGTCCGATCGAATCGACGCTGTCCGCGATGATGAAAACGGCGCATCTGGATGAAGCCGGTCCGCACCCGGTCATCGCCAGCGCCGCGCGGGAGCTCTTGAACAAATCCGACAACGAGCGCTCCGGCGTGCTGTCCACCGCCATGTCGTTTCTTGGCCTCTATCGCGATCCTGTCGTGGCCGAGGTCACGCGCCGCTGCGACTGGCGCATCAGCGACCTTGTCGATGACGAGCATCCAACGACACTCTACCTCGTCGTGCCGCCGTCCGACATCAACCGGACCAAGCCGCTCATTCGCCTGATCCTCAATCAGATCGGTCGCCGCCTGACTGAAGATCTGCAGGTGAGGGCGCAAGGGCACCGGCTGCTCCTGATGCTTGACGAGTTTCCGGCGCTTGGCCGCCTCGACTTCTTTGAGTCGGCGCTCGCGTTCATGGCCGGCTACGGGCTGAAAAGCTTCCTCATCGCTCAATCCCTCAATCAGATCGAGAGGGCGTACGGCGCGAACAACTCGATCCTCGACAACTGCCATGTTCGGGTAAGCTTTGCCACTAACGATGAGCGCACCGCCAAGCGCGTGTCCGACGCGCTGGGAACAGCGACCGAGATGAGGGCCATGAGGAACTATGCCGGCCATCGGCTGTCGCCGTGGCTCGGCCATCTCATGGTCTCCCGCTCGGAGACGGCTCGCCCTCTGCTCACGCCGGGTGAAGTGATGCAGCTCCCATCCACCGACGAGATTGTCATGGTTTCGGGTGCGCCGCCGATCCGTGCCAAGAAGGCCCGCTATCATGAAGATGCTCGCTTCCAGGAACGTATCCTGCCGCCGCCGGTGCTGACGGCGGCGGCGGAGGAGGGGAGGCCCGACGACTGGACGAAACTGCCTCTGCCCTCCCGTCCGCAGATGGCTGAAGCCACGTCGGCGCCGTCGGCCACCGATGACGACACAACTGATTCCGAGCGTCGTCGGCAACCTGAGCTCAGTCGCGTCGAGCAGGTCGTGAAGCCTTCGACCGAGAACGAGTTCGAGATCGATCACCTTGACGACGTGGAGGACGAGGTTGCCCGCAACCGTCGACTGACGCGTCTGATGCAAGGCATTGCGCGACAGGTGTCGCTCGACCCCGGCGACGGCGTGGATATGTGAGGCTCCCATGGTAAAGCCACCCCGCAAACAACGCCTTTCCGTCTATCTCGATCCGAAGGTCATGAGCAGGCTGGCCGAACATGCGGCCCGCCGCGACTTTTCCCGGTCGCTCGTCGCGGAGGCGGCCATCGAATCGTTCCTCTCACCCGATGCCGCCGAGCGACAGGAGGCGGCGATCACCAAGCGGCTCGACCAGATCGATCGGCGTATCACACGCCAGGAGCGCGATGTCGCAATTGCCGTGGAGACGCTCGCGGTTTTCGTCCGCTTCTGGCTGGCGACCACACCGGCTTTGCCCGAGCCAGCGGCACAGGCCGCCCATGCCAAGGCGGGCGAGCGCTATGATGCCTTCGTCACCGCGCTCGGCCGGCGCCTGGCGAGAGGTCCAAAGCTTCGGCAGGAGATCTCCGAGGACATCGATGGCGGTCTGGACACACACCAGCCCGGCATACCCGCGCGCTAGACTAAATGAGGCGGACCGAGATTTTGAAAGCATCGATATGTCAAAACATATCAAAGCGTTGGAACGATATGTTGTCACAGAACGCGCTTTGCCAACCTGTCGAGTTTGGCAGAACAGAACTAGACGGCCGCAGGGTGGAGTCTCTTATCCGGAAACCATTTTGGGCGCGAAATCCGCAATTTAATGTCCGTGATTGCATGAGGGACCACGCCTTTATGAGCTTCTATGATCACCTGGAAAAAATAGCCGTCTGAGCCGAACCAGTTATTTTCAGTGGCTAGGCGGTGTCAGGATTTTTCGTTGAAAATTATAGTCTGTGTGCTATAAGGCAAAGGGCGAATGAGAAACCAAAAGCCCACGGTATGGATGGGGTCGTCGAAGGACGACCTGCGCGAGTTTCCGGTCGATGTTCGCCGGTTGATGGGTGTCGCAATCAACGACGCCCAGAATGGTGAGGAGCACCCGGCTGTCAAAGCCCTGAAAGGGTTTGGGGGCCGCAGCATCCTCGAGGTGGTCGACGACTTCGACGGAGATACCTACCGCGCGGTCTACACCGTCCGCTTCGCTGGCGTGATCTACGTGCTTCATTGCTTTCAGAAGAAGTCGAAGAAGGGCAGGGAGACACCCAAGCACGAAATCGATCTCGTGACAGTGCGATTGAAGGCGGCCGAGGCGCACTACCGCGAAAACTATGGGAAAGGAACAAAGTCATGACAGAAGACATCACGGCCGAAGTGAGCAGCGGCAACGTGTTTGCGGACCTCGGCTTTGACAATCCCGAAGAGGAATTGCTCAAGGCCAAGCTGGCCCGCGAGATCCGCGCCATCATCAAGCGCCGGCGCCTGACCCAGGCGAAGTCGGCTGAACTGCTCGGAATGAAACAGCCCGACGTCTCCGCGATCGCCACCGGGCGCACGGGTAAGTTTTCAATAGACAGGCTGGTTCGCTGTCTGGACCGGCTCGACTACAAGGTCGACGTGGTGGTTCGCCACAAGCCTCGACGGTCAACTCGTGAGGCCGCTTGACCAGATGGCTTTGCCGACGAGCGCACAATTGACGGCGAGCGCCGCCCTTGCCTGAAGATCGTCAGCCTTTGATTGCTGGTCGGCACCGCCAATCTCCTGTATTTGCACGCTACGCCACTACGCCTCGACATAGGTGTTGAAACCACTCGAGATGCGGCTCTCTTAATCATCCCCGTCCAGGGGCCGTCCATGTTCCCCCGGATCCAAACGGGGACAGGATGGCAGCTTCGCATCACAATTCAGAAGGTCTGGCGCGCGGCGCACGCATGCTGCGCACAGCGCTCGGACCCGCGATCGCGCGCTATCTCGACGACGCCGGCATCGTCGAAGTGATGCTCAATCCCGATGGGCGTCTGTGGATCGATCGCCTGTCGGAGGGCCTATCCGACACAGGAGAGCGTTTGTCGGCAGCGGACGGCGAACGCATCGTTCGCCTCGTCGCTCATCATGTCGGTGCCGAGGTCCACGCCGGCGCCCCACGCGTCTCGGCCGAGCTGCCCGAGACGGGGGAGCGGTTCGAGGGACTTCTTCCTCCCGTCGTCGCGGCGCCCGCCTTCGCGATCCGCAAGCCCGCCGTCGCCATCTTCACCCTTGAAGACTATGTCGCGACCGGGATCATGTCGGCGTGCCAGGCGGACGCACTTCGGTTGGGCGTTGCCGGCCGCGCGAACATTCTCGTCGCTGGCGGCACATCCACGGGCAAGACCACGCTGATCAACGCGCTGCTCGCTGAAGTGGCCAAGACTGCCGATCGCGTCGTCATTATCGAGGATACGCGCGAGCTGCAATGCGCCGCGCCCAATCTCGTGTCGATGCGCACGAAAGACGGGGTCGCGTCGCTCTCCGATCTTGTTCGCTCATCGCTGCGCCTGCGCCCCGACCGCATTCCGGTCGGCGAGGTGCGCGGGGCCGAGGCGCTCGAGCTGCTCAAGGCCTGGGGCACCGGCCACCCCGGCGGCCTTGGCACGATCCACGCCGGCAGCGCCATCGGCGCGCTCCGCCGCATGGAACAACTCATCCAGGAAGCCGTCGTCACCGTTCCACGCGCGCTGATCGCCGAAACGATCGACCTGGTTGCCGTCCTTTCCGGCCGCGGCTCCGCGCGCCGGCTGTCCGAACTCGCCCGTGTCGATGGCCTTCGCCCGGACGGTGATTACCGGGTCGCGCCAGCCGTCCTCGCGACAGGCGACAGCCCGACCTTGCTCATCCAAAGCCCTGAAGGAGAAAATCCGTGATCCAACGCCTACGCCTCGCGCGCCATCGTCTCGCCATGACCGTTTCCGGTGCCACGCTCGTCCTGGTGATGGCCGCGCCCGCTTATGCCTCCGGCTCGTCGATGCCGTGGGAACAGCCGCTGCAACAGATCCTCCAGTCGATCGAAGGGCCGGTCGCCAAGATCATGGCGGTGATCATTATCATCGTAACTGGCCTGACGCTCGCCTTCGGCGACACGTCGGGCGGATTCCGCCGGCTCATCCAGATCGTGTTCGGCCTGTCCATCGCTTTCGCGGCGTCGAGCTTTTTCCTGTCGTTCTTCTCGTTCGGCGGCGGGGCGCTGGTCTGATGGCGGGTTCGGTCGAACAGAGCGGGTCAATGCCGGACTACGCAGTGCCGGGTTATGCGGTCCTCGTGCACCGGGCGCTGACCGAGCCGATCCTGCTCGGCGGCGCCCCGCGCGCCATTGCCATCATGAACGGGACGCTCGCCGGCGCCGTGGGGCTGGGACTGCGTCTGTGGCTCGTCGGCCTCGCAATCTGGGCGATCGGCCATGTTGCCGCCGTCTGGGCCGCCAAGCGTGATCCGCTCTTCGTCGACGTTGTTCGCCGGCATCTGCGCATCCCCGCGCATCTCACGGTCTAAGCGAGGTCGCGCCAATGATGAACCTTGCCGAATATCGCAACCGCAGCAGCCGGCTCGCCGACTTCCTGCCCTGGGTGGCATTGGTCGGCGCCGGCCTCGTCCTCAACAAGGACGGCAGCTTCCAGCGCACCGCGCGCTTTCGCGGTCCCGATCTCGACAGCGCCGTTCCGGCCGAACTGGTCGCCGTCGCAGGCCGGCTCAACAATGCCTTCCGCCGCCTCGGCTCCGGCTGGGCGATCTTCGTCGAGGCGCAGCGCCATCCCTCGACCCGCTATCCCGACAGCAGCTTTCCGGATGCGGCCTCCACTCTGGTCGATGCGGAACGAAAGGCGGGATTCGAGGAGGCCGGCGCGCATTTCGAGTCCAGCTACTTTCTGACGCTCACCTATCTTGCGCCCGCCGAAGAGACCGCGCGCGCGGAAAGCTGGCTCTATGAAGGGCGCGCGAAGAAGGGCCTGGACCCCAATGAGGTGCTCACCGGGTTCACTGACCGCAGCGACCGCGTGCTGCGCCTTGTCGAAGCCTTCATGCCGGAGTGCCGCTGGCTCGATGACGCCGAGACGCTGACCTATCTGCATGGCTGCGTCTCGACCAATCGCCACCGTGTCCGCGTTCCCGAAACGCCGATATATCTCGACGCCATGCTGGCCGACCAGCCGCTGACCGGCGGGCTCGAGCCGCGGCTTGGCGCGTCGCATCTGCGCATTCTCACGGTCACGGGGTTCCCGACCGCGACCACGCCGGGTCTGCTCGACGAACTGAACCGGCTGGCCTTCCCGTATCGCTGGTCGACACGCGCGATCCTGCTCGACAAGACCGATGCCACCAGGCTGCTGACAAAGATCCGGCGTCAATGGTTCGCGAAGCGAAAATCGGTCGCCGCGATCCTCAAGGAGGTGATGACCAACGAGGCGTCCGTCCTCGTCGACACCGACGCTGCAAACAAGGCCGCCGACGCCGACATGGCGCTGCAGGAGCTCGGCGCCGACTATGCGGGCATGGCCTATGTCACCGCGACGGTGACGGTGTGGGACGATGATCCCGGCATCGCTGACGAAAAACTGCGCCGGGTCGAAAAGGTCATCCAGGGCCGCGATTTCACGGCGATTATCGAAACCATCAACGCCGTCGACGCCTGGCTCGGCAGCCTGCCGGGTCATGTTTACGCCAACGTCCGTCAGCCTCCCATCTCCACGCTTAATCTCGCCCACATCATCCCGCTTTCCGCGGTGTGGGCGGGGCTGGAATGGGACGAGCATTTTGCAGCGCCCCCTCTGCTCTTCGGCAAGACCGAAGGCTCGACCCCGTTCCGGCTTTCGCTTCACGTCGGCGACGTCGGCCATACGCTGATCGTCGGCCCGACCGGCGCCGGCAAGTCCGTGCTGCTGGCGCTGATGGCGCTCCAGTTCCGCCGCTATCCAGGGTCACAGGTTTTCGCCTTCGATTTCGGCGGCTCGATCCGCGCGGCGGCACTCGCCATGGGCGGCGACTGGCACGATCTCGGCGGCGATCTCAGCGATGGGGCGATCGACAGCGTCAGCCTTCAACCGCTCGCGCGTATTCATGATGTCCCGGAGCGCGCCTGGGCCGCCGACTGGATCGTGGCAATCCTGTTGCGCGAGAATGTGACGATCACGCCTGAGGTCAAGGAGCATATCTGGACGGCGTTGACCTCACTGGCCTCCGCGCCTGTCGAGGAGCGCACCATCACCGGTCTGGTCGTGCTGCTGCAATCAAATGATCTCAAGCAGGCATTGCGCCCCTATTGCGTCGGTGGTCCCTACGGCCGGTTGCTCGATGCCGAGCGCGAACATCTCGGATCGGCGTCGGTCCAGGCATTCGAAACCGAAGGACTGATCGGAACGGGGGCTGCGCCCGCCGTCCTGTCCTATCTCTTCCATCGCATCGAGGACCGGCTCGATGGCGCGCCAACCCTCCTCATCATCGACGAAGGCTGGCTTGCCCTGGACGATGACGGCTTTGCCGGCCAGCTCCGCGAATGGCTGAAGACGCTGCGCAAGAAGAACGCCAGCGTCATCTTCGCCACGCAGTCCCTCAGCGACATCGATGCTTCGGCAATCGCGCCCGCGATCATCGAGAGCTGCCAGACCCGGCTTCTGTTGCCGAACGAGCGCGCCATCGAGCCGCAGATCACCGCGATCTATCGCCGCTTCGGCCTCAACGATCGGCAGATCGAGATCATCGCGCGGGCGATGCCGAAGCGCGACTATTACTGCCAGTCCCGTCGCGGCAACCGGCTGTTCGAGCTCGGTCTGTCGGATGTGGCACTCGCGCTTTGCGCTGTATCCGCGAAGACCGACCAGGCCGCGATCGCCCGCATCTTCGCCGAGCACGGCCGCGAGGGTTTCCTCGCTGCCTGGCTTAGCCACCGCGGCGTCGGCTGGGCCGCTGAACTCGTTCCCGCCCTAACCAGCCCCGCCCTCACCAACAAGGAGAAGTCCCCATGAAACTGCGCCGCTCCCTTAGCATGCAGTTCGCCGCCGCACTGCTTGTCGCGCCCGTCGCGCTCTCGCCCATCCTGGCGACGCCGGCACACGCCTTCATCGTTTTCGATCCGTCGAACTATTCGCAAAACGTCCTGACGGCAGCGCGCTCACTCGAGCAGATAACCAACCAGATCACCTCGCTTCAGAACGAAGCGCAGATGCTCATCAACCAGGCCCGCAATCTCGCAAGCCTGCCGTTCTCCTCGCTGCAACAGCTCCAGCAGTCTGTCCAGCGTACGCAGCAACTGCTCGGTCAGGCGCAGAACGTTGCCTATGACGTCCAGCAGATCGATCAGGCTTTCCAGCAGAAATACGGCAACGTCTCGCTGTCGGCTTCGGATCAGCAACTCGTCGCCGACGCGCGCTCGCGCTGGGGCAACACGGTTGGTGGCCTTCAGGATGCCATGCGAGTGCAGGCGGGCGTCGTCGGCAACATCGACACCAATCGCACGCAAATGTCGGCGCTGGTCGGCCAGAGCCAGGGTGCGACCGGAGCGCTTCAGGCAACACAGGCTGGCAACCAGCTCCTCGCGCTTCAGGCGCAGCAACTCGCCGATCTCACCGCTGTCGTCGCCGCGAACGGTCGGGCGCAGGCTTTGCAATCGGCCGAACAGGCCACCGCTGCCGACCAGGGCCGAGAGCAGCGCCGGCGCTTCCTGACGCAGGGCTCGGGCTACCAGCCCGGCAGTGCGCAGATGTTCTATGGCAAGAACTGAGGTCGGCGCGATGGAAGGCAAGCTCCTCGCTCGCATCGGCGCGGTCATCTTCATCGCGGTCGCTTTGACAGTGACCGCAATCGAGATGAGCAGCGAGGACGACGAGCCTGACGCCCTTGCGACGCGGGACCGTTCCATCGCGCCACAAGACCCACTCGCATCCGAATTGCGCCGCTGTTCCGGGATGGGCGAGGCCGGTCCTCGCGATCCCGGCTGTCTGAAAGCGTGGGCAGCCAGCCGGCGCCGGTTTCTCGGTCAACGTGACTCGGCAACCGCGCCTGCTCCGGTAGCGCCGACAACGCTGTTTCCGAATGTGCCGGCGTCAGCCGACCGGAAAGAAGGGACGCGGATGGATGTGACCGCTCCCGCGATGCAGGTCGAGCCGCCCCGGCCGGAGGCTCGCTGACATGGGCGGCATGGGCGTCATCGACCATTTCCTCGAAGTCTTCACGCGCTACATCGACAGCGGCTTCGGCCTGCTTGGCGGCGAGGTCGGCTTCATCGCCACGACCCTGATCGTCATCGACGTGACGTTGGCTGCGCTCTTCTGGTCCTGGGGCGCGGACGACGACATCATGGCGCGCCTCGTCAAGAAGACCCTGTTCGTCGGCGTCTTCGCCTATCTCATCTCCAACTGGAACAATCTCGCCCGCATCGTCTTTGAAAGCTTCGCCGGGCTTGGCCTGAAGGCCTCGGGTACGGGTTTTACCGTCAACGATCTCATGCGCCCGGGCAAGGTGGCGCAGACCGGGCTCGATGCCGGCCGGCCGTTGCTGGACTCGATCTCGGACCTGATGGGCTATTGGTCCTTCTTCGAGAACTTCATCCAGATCGCCTGCATGTTCTTCGCCTGGGCGCTGGTGCTGCTGGCCTTCTTCATCCTGGCGATCCAGCTTTTCGTCACGCTGATCGAGTTCAAGCTGACGACGCTCGCCGGTTTCGTGCTGATTCCCTTCGGTCTGTTCGGCAAATCCGCCTTCATGGCCGAGCGGGTGCTCGGCAACGTCATCTCGTCCGGCATCAAGGTGCTGGTGCTCGCCGTCATCATCGGCATCGGCTCGACCCTCTTCTCCGAGTTCACTTCCGGATTCGGCGGGACCACGCCGTCGATCGACGACGCCATGGCGATCGTGCTGGCCGCACTGTCGCTGCTCGGCCTTGGCATATTTGGACCTGGCATTGCCAACGGCCTCGTCTCTGGCGGCCCGCAGCTCGGCGCGGGTGCGGCGGTCGGCACCGGGCTCGCCGCCGGCGGCATGGCAGCAGTGGGCGCAGCGGCCGGCGGCGCCGTCGTGTCCGGAGGTGCGGCTGTCAGCGGCGGTGCTGCAGCGGCGGCCCGTGGCGGTGCCGCCACTGCGGGCAGGGCATCCACAGCCTACGGCCTCGGCGCGGCGGGACAGTCAGGCTTTTCCGGGGTTGCATCCGGGCTCGGCGGTGTCATCAGCGCCGGTGCCCAAGGTGCCATCTCACCGCTCAAGCGCGCGGCCAATAATGCGGCAGGCAGCATGAAGCACAGCTACCAGTCCGGCGCTCGCGCTGCCTTCGAGACGACGGGCGGGTCATCCACGGCTGGCACAATCGGCGCGAACGCGCCCGAAGCCGGCTCCGCACCCGTCGCGTCCTCCGCAACCGAAAGTCAGCCAGCCTGGGCGAAGCGCATGAAGCGCTCGCAACAGATGACCCATGGCGTCCAGGCCGCCGCCCACGCCGTTCGCAGTGGCGACAGCCATGGCGGCGGCTCCTCGATCAACCTCTCTGAAAGAGACTGAGCATGTTCAAACGACCGTCCACGCACTATGGCAAATCCCCACAACCCGAGACGCCCTACCAACGCGCTGCCCAGGTCTGGGACGAGCGCATCGGTTCGGCTCGTGTGCAGGCGCGCAACTGGCGCACCATGGCCTTCGGTTGCTTGGCGCTCGCCGCCGGCTTCTCCACAGCACTCGTCTGGCAATCCGCCAACGGCTCGATCGTGCCCTGGGTGGTGCAGGTCGATCGTCTCGGCCAGGCGCAGGCTGTGGGACCCGCAGTCGGCGACTATCAGCCGAACGATCCGCAGATCGCCTTCTACCTGGCGCACTTCATCGAACAGGTGAGGTCGATCCCCGCCGATCCGGTCATCGTGCGGCAGAACTGGCTGCGCGCCTATGACTTCGCGACGCAGGGCGGGGCGCTGGCTCTCAACGACTATGCGCGCGCCAATGACCCGTTCACCAAGGTCGGCAAGCAGCAAGTCGCCGTCGACGTGTCGTCGGTCATCCGCGCATCGCCGGTGAGCTTCCGCATCGCCTGGGTCGAACGCCGCTATCAGGATGGCTCACTCGCTTCCACGGAGCGCTGGTCCGCCATTCTCACCATTGTCGTGCAGCCCCCGCGCGACGCCGATGCGCTGAGGAAGAACCCGCTTGGCATCTACATCAACGCCATCAACTGGTCGAAGGAGCTTGGACAATGACGCCCGCACTCTGCAAAGCCGCCCCCTGGGGGCGTCCGGCTTTCCTCATCCACGCAATGCCGGCCTTCCGCAAAATGGCCTTTGCGGCACTTCTGCTTTGCACATCGGCGCTTGCGGGCTGTGCCACCAGGCAGAAGCCGCCGGAGATCTCCTATGACGATCCGGTCCCGGCCGTGCAGGCCGTCGATCCGCCCGCACCCGTCAAGGTGGTCGAGCTGTCAAAGCCGCTGCCGCTTCCCGGCCAGTTGAAGCCGGTCGGCAAGGAGGCAAAGCCGGAGCTGGAACCGACCGATCCGGCCGCGCGCGTGAACCTGGCCAATGCCGCCGCGCGCGTCCAGCCTGTGCGCAACGGGTTCATCAACTCGATGCAGGTCTATCCGTTCGTCGATGGCGCGCTCTATCAGGTCTATGCCTCGCCGGGGCAGATCACCGACATCGCGCTCCAGCCCGGCGAGCAGCTCGTCGGCTCCGGTCCCGTCGCCGCCGGCGACACCGTGCGCTGGATCATCGGCGATACCGAGAGCGGTACGGGCGGGGCCAAGCAGGTCCACATCCTCGTCAAGCCGACGCGCGCCGACCTTCTCACCAATCTCGTCATCAATACCGATCTGCGTACCTATCACATGGAGCTGCGCTCGACGCCGTCGACCTATATGGCGTCCGTCTCCTGGCAATACCCGCAGGACCAACTCATCGCCTTGCGCAGGCAGAACCAGCAGGCTGAGGCTGCACAGCCGGTCTCGACGGGCATCGATCTTTCTCGCGTCAATTTCCGCTACGAGGTGACTGGCGATCGCGCACCGTGGCGGCCGCTGCGCGCCTTCGACGATGGCAAGCAGGTGTTCATCGAGTTCCCGCGGGGCATCGGCCAGGGCGAGATGCCGCCAGTCTTCGTGGTTGGGCCAGAAGGCGACACTTCCGAGCTGGTCAACTTTCGCGTGCGCGGAAACTACATGATCGTCGACCGGCTGTTTGCCGCCGCCGAGTTGCGCTTCGGCGCCGGCAAGAAGCAGCAGCGCGTCCGCGTCTCACGTACCGATGGGGTTAGGAGCAGTCGATTTTCCTGGATGCGTGGCCCTGGTGAGACCCCGCCAGCGACGTACCTCCGAACAGACAGGGGAGGGTCGTCATCATGAGCGACAAAATGGATCCCGGGAAGGAAGAAGCCCGGGGGCCGATAAATGACAAAGAAAGGGTGGAGTCAGCCGAAGATCGCGCCCGTCCGTTGACGGGCGAGCCGGCGGCCATGCGGCTGCGCGCGGAGCCGCCGCGCGTAACACGTCTGTCCCGCAAGGCGCTGGCCGCATTGGGGCTCACCGCAAGCCTCACTGTAGGCGGGACGCTGATTTATGCGCTGCAGAACCGTCAGCAAGGCCAGGGTCAGGAGCTGTATTCAACCGATAATCGTTCGACCCCCGATGGGCTCGCCGGCCTGCCAAAGGATTATGCCGGCGTTCCGAAGCTTGGCCCAGCGCTTCCGGGCGATTTCGGCCGCCCGATCCTCAACGCGCAAAATGGCGGCCCCGCGCCATCGACAGGCCCCGTTGGACCGGACCCGGAGGAACAGCGCCGGGAGCAGGAACTGGAAGCGGCGAGGACCGCGCGTCTGTTTGCGTCCACGCAAACGCGGCCCGCAAGCGACGCGACCGCCGCTCAGCCTGGAACAGGCACGACAGGCACCATGCCACAGACCGACCTCGCCAGCCTTGGCCTCGCGCCGCAACCAGCGATGCCCTCGGCGCAGGATCGCCAACTCGCGTTCCTCAATCAGCCGCCGGACAAGCGCACCGTCTCGTCGGATCGTGTTGCGCCGCCAGCGTCGAAGAACGTCCTGCAGGCGGGCGCCGTCATCGCAGCCGCCCTCATCACCGGCATTCGTTCCGACCTGCCGGGTCAGATCACCGCGCAGGTAACGGAGAATGTCTATGACAGCCCAACCGGCCACATCCTTCTCATTCCGCAGGGGACGCGCCTCATCGGCCAGTATGACAATGGTGTCGGCTTCGGCCAGCGTCGCGTGTTGCTGGTATGGACCAGACTGATTTTTCCAGACGGCCGCTCCATCGTTCTGGAACGTGAGCCTGGCGCGGACGCCGAGGGCTATGCTGGCCTCAAGGATGGCGTCGACTATCATTGGGGCGAGCTCTTCAAGGCTGCAGCACTTTCCACGGTTCTGAGCATCGGGGCGCAAGCAGGATCGTCGGACCAGGAGAGCGACATCATGCGCGCTTTGCGCCAGGGTGCTTCCGACAGCATCAGCCAGACCGGCCAGCAGATCGTCCAGCGGCAGCTCAACATAGCGCCGACGCTCACCATCCGACCGGGATTCCCGGTGCGCGTCATCGTCACGCGCGATCTCGTGCTTGAACCTTACGGAGGCTGAAATGGCCAAGCTGAAACTGGGACCGATCACCGACGACAAACCCGTCAAGGTCATGGTGGAACTCCCCGCGGCACTGCATCGTGACCTGACCGCCTATGCCGAGATACTCGGCCGCGACGCGGGGCAACGGCCAGCCGATGCGCCGCGCCTTATCGTTGCGATGTTGGAGAGGTTCATTGCGACGGATCGGGGCTTTGCCAGGGCAAAGCGTTCCGAAAGTGGCTAAGGGCCGGACGACTGAAGTCGAACCGCGACGGTCGCGCCTCCGAGTCATGGCGTGACTTCAGAAATCGCGCCGCGGCGTTCCGTACTTCCTGCATTGACAGGGGTGGGCCTGGGTCGCGTTGCTGCCACCATGTTTCTTGCGGTCCCAACCAGCCGCAAAAGCGCGCGCTTTGGGTTCGATTCCAGCCACACTGCCTTGATCGAACTGACGCTACTCTGGCCACTGATCGGTTTCCAAACCATGGCGTCGATGGCGACTGTCCTGGCAAAACCCTCGCCCGCCAGAGTGACGCCTTGACCGAGTTGCACCTTGAGGATGACCGTTGCTTCGCTGGTGCGACATATCTGGACAGTGGGGCCACCATTTGCAGCGATATGCTCCAGCAAACGCAGATCCCGGGAGGATCCGCCTGAAACCAGCAGACACGTATCTGCAAGATCTGCCCATGTGACCGCAGGCCTTTCAGCAAGCGGATGGTAGCAGGGCAGTAGAACGAACAAGCGCTCGTGCGCAAATATCTCGCTACGGCATAGGGCGGCGTTCTCGAGTCCGTGCGTGAAGACGATGTCGAGGCGCCGGCGGCGTATAGCCGCAAGGCACTGCTCGAGTGGAACGTCTTCGATCGAGACGCATACGTCCGGATGCAAATGGCCAAAACGATCGATGAGACGTGCCACGAAAGTGCGCCCCATTTGGGCGCATAACCCTATCCTGACCGTTTTGGAATCCTGGTGACCGCGACTACCTCCAGCCAAGGCATCCTGCAAGGCTTCATAATGGGCCCGGACAAGATCGACCCAGGCCCGGCCCGCCTCGGTCAGCCGAACGCCATGGACGTCGCGGTCAAACAACTGCATGTCTAGCAATTGCTCGAGAGCAACGATGTTGCGGCTGACACAGGATTCCCTCACTCTGAGAACTCTTGCGGCCTGCCTGAGGCTACCATGATCGACAGCTGCGAAGACATGGTCCAAACGGCGGAGCGTGTTGTTGACCTGTCTCAAGGCGCAGGAGCCTATTCCTGCGCGGCGGGGACGCTAACGGGCAGAGTCGGATACAAGCTCGTTTCGTAGACGTACTCGTGCGGAATGGCTGGAGTGGTCATCTGGTAGAGGTACCGGTTCAGGTTTTTCTCGCTATTGCTCGCCGCGAGGCTACAGAAATTTCCGCTGTTCCACGTCAGGGAGCAGTAGCTGAAATGCGCGCGTATTGCGTCAGCCATCTCTGCCAAAGTCACCTCATTGCCGAACATCGTATCCAGAACGAGGGTTTGCTTCTTCTCGATTTCGTCTGGGGGAAAATAGCGCGCCTTGAAGCCGAAATCCTTTTGATATTCGCGACGCCTGTAGTCCGGCTCCTCGGTTGCCCGGAACTTCTCGACGAAGACGAAGATTCCGTCCGCCTTGAGGTGCTGGGTTACGAACTCGATCTGACTTGCTCTGTTGGGCGAGTACATCTGGAAGGTCGTATCTTCCAGAATAATATCGAACCCGTGAGCGAAATTTGCCAGTCGCGGATTCGAGCTCAGGACGTCCTTGGTCAACCTATGAAAGGGGCCAATGAAGAAGTCGGCGTGCGGCGGTTCGCCATAGGCCATGAAGCACTTGTAATTTTCCGCGTTTGGGCTGCACGACAGCGTGCGTATTTGTCCCTCGGACAGTTCCGACAATGTTCGCGCCATCGTGCCTTCCGCTGTCCCAAGGCTGTATAGCGCAAGCGGAGCGCCACGCTGCCGTGCATATTTCAGCACTGCGTAGGCCATCCGGCACTCTTCCTCCAATCTGTAAGGAATGCTGCCGTGATAGTGCTGGTCGAAAAAACCTTGTCGTGCCGCATGCAGGCTGACCAGGTCGCGCAGCGGTTCATCGCTCGGCAGAAGGCGGGCGTCGGCGACCGGCTTGCGGATTGGCATCCCGCTCTTGCCAGCGGCGGTAGCGGCGAAAAAGCCGGCTAGTCCGTTGATCCGTGGGCCATGGTCGCACTCAGTTAGAAAGTCGTCGAGTCCACGCATCGCAGTATGCCTCCAGCACCGTTCCATTGGTGAGATGCCGATACGTCGATGGGGGAAATTCCACTAAGATAAGTGGAGTCTAATATTTCACCTGGCTCAAGTATTGGCTGAGCCAACTGGTAGGCCTGCCGGATACAGGCGGCTTTCACTCGTTTGCCATTTTTTCGCTAAAGTCACATCTTCTACCAATCCAGAGTTATTCGCGTGTTGTTCAGCAACCCATGGTTCGCCACATCATGCAACGACTGGCCACTCGCCAGTAAGGAGGCTGTCGATACGTGAATACTCTTGCCCTCGACCCGACCGAGAATCGCCGTTCACGGCACCAATCGCTTGCCCACAAGTATGAGAATTGGGGGAGCGTGCGGGCGGACGTAGTCAAAAGAACCGGGCTTGAGCGCCAGGAGACAAGAATCCTCCAGCCAAACCATGTGTTCTTGATGAATCTGAAGGGCACAGCGTGCCGCGGAGAAGACATTGTGGACGGGCGCCGGATTGCCTTTTTGCCGCGCCGGGCCGGTTCGATAATCTTCATGCCCGCCGGCAGTGATTGGAATGGGTGGGACGAGGGGGACGCGACCGCTTCCTACCTCCTGGTCTCGATTGAAAAAGGGTTCGCCGACGAGGTGTTTGCGGGAATGGCTCGCCATCGCCCGGCAGTGCTGCCGCCTTCGATCGGATTTCGGGACGGCACTGCAGAGTTGGCGTTGCAGAGGATTGCCTTGGAGCTCAAGCAGCCTGACCCCATCAGCGCAACGATGGTGGAGTGCCAGGCCACGCAATTGCTCGGGCAAATGTTAAGGTTGAACGGCTTCCATCAGGAGCCGGCAAAAGGCGGTTTGTCATCGTTCGATCTCAAGCGAGCGGTGGGAATGATCGAGACGTTGTCGGACGGCAGACCTACGCTCGCCGATCTGGCAAAAGAAATTGGGGTTAGCCGGTTCCATTTCTGGAGGGCCTTCAAGCAGTCGACAGGCATGACGCCGCACGCATTCATTGCGCAGCGACGGTTGGAGCAGTCCGCGGACATGCTGCGATCGACCAATCTGTCGGCGACGGAAATCGCGATGGAATGTGGTTTCGGCAGCTCGAGCCATTTCGCGACCGCCTTTAAGCGGGCTTTCGGTGCGGGCCCGACGGAATTTCGTCGTAAGTGCAGAATCTAGGTCGCCGCCTGTCGGTTCTCAGCAAGTATCGGAAATCCCCAACATCACAGTAAAGCAGGCTTGGCGGAAGAAGGTATCCATCGGCGGTCAGCCCGGGATACGCCGCTCATGTCAAACCTGGTTCGAATTCATCATGGCAAAGGACGGGCCGGCCGGTCCAATCCCTGCCTCGGATTCCTGGCCAGCACGCTATCGGCGGCTGTTGCCCGAAACGGCTACTACATCGCATCCGCCTGGATTCTCGTCGAGCGAGGGTACGGGACCGCCGGCGTGGCGACGTTCCTTGCGATCGCAAGCATTGCCGAATTCATCGCGAGCCCTCTGGCCGGCGTAGCGGCGGATCGATTTGACAGGCGATGCCTGAACGTTGCGGCAGACCTCAGCCGCTTCGTCGTTATGCTGGCTACCGCTTGCGCGCTCCTCTACATGGACGTGTTTCTGATCATCTGCCTGTCAGCGGCCCTGTTTTCGTTTTGCGACCGTGTCGCGCTAACGAGCTCTCAATCAATGATCCCCGTGATCGCTGACGGCCGGGATCCTGTAGCCTCGAATTCCGCCGTCTTCTTCGTCATGCAGGTCGGCAATCTCGGCGCAGCTCTGCTTGCAGGGCCTTTGCTGCATGAGCGCTCCCCAGCCCTGCCATTCACCGTTCTTGCTGCCTTCTTCCTGTTTTCAGCCGGCTGCCTGGCCTTGATGCGGCTGGAACCGGTTTCGCGCGATGTCCGCATCGCCAAAATCTCGGCAGCACAATTCGATCCAAGCCTGCGTCGTCTCATTGTCGTCTACGCGCTTCTCTATACAAGCGCGGTGCTTGTCAGCGTCATGGGATCGAGCTTCGTCTTCCAGGAGCAGAAGGGTACCGCCGTGGATTTCGGCTACCTCGAGGCTGCATGGTCGGTGGGCTCACTGATCGGTGCGGTCTCTCTATTCCGGATTGAAAGAGCGATGAGTACCCACGCGCGGCATCTCATGCTTTTGGGCTTAACGGCGCTGGTCCTCATGGCGCTGACATCTGTGCGCACGCCCTGGACAGTGATCCTTTTTGCCGCGCTCGGATTTCTGTACAATCTTGGACGCGTCAGCGTTGAAGTCACATTGCAGTTGCGAGTGTCGGTCTATCTGTTGGGCCGGGCAAAAGGCATTATGCACAGTGTGGCCGTGGCGCTCGGATTACTCGTCTTCGGCATCGCCGCCGCTGTAGGAGATCGAGCATTTCCTTCGACGATTTTCTTCAGCTTCGGAGTGGTGCTCCTCATCAGTATTTCGTGTTTGAGCGTCGGTGTAATTCAGACACAAGAAAAAGGTGAATCGTGAGGTGGAAGAGCTAACAGCAGGCGTAGATGCGAAACAGGCAGTCCTGGGGTCGCTGACGGCACTCTACCCCTGGATGAGCCCATACCATTCCCGGCCGATCCGCGATTATGCGTTTCGCCTGTTCGAGGCGCCAGCTTCCAGGTCCGTGCCAGAAATCCGGTTTCGAGCCTTCACCAAACTACTCGACATCATCAGGAAGGCAGCGACACGAAACGGATTATCGACCGATTCCGCCTCGGAAATCTGCAGGGATTTCGAAAGGCGCCGCGTGTTGCAGACAGGCCCTCATTTGTTTCTCCTCATGGAGCCAGAAGCCTATTACACGCATATCTTCAGCCTCCTTGGTCTCTCGGCGCATGGCTGTTCGACCTATGTTTCCTACGCCGTTTCGACGGTGAACCTCGTTGAAAGGGCACGCAAGGGGCCAGGCTGGCTCACCGTTGGCGGGAAGCCGGTCAACGTCTTCGGCCTCAGCCGAAGCCGGATGATCGGATACAGCCTGCTAGCCGGGCCGGGACCCTACAGGTTCGAGTTGTTACCGAGGGAGCCGAACACTGAGGGAGACGCGCTCACGCTGCTTCGTAGCCTTCTGCCGAAGACGCAATTCGAGCGGCCCGCGCACGCCATCAAGGCAGCCAATCTCATGCTTTGGCCAAAAATGTTCGGAGGCCGCTTTGCCTTCCTGCAGATTGACGACGAGGATATCGCTGACCTGGTGGCCGACCATCTGTCGGACGAAAATTCCTGGCTACGCATGAGACTGCTGGAAGACCCGAAGTTCGCCTACAATATCCTTGCCGGCCTCGACGGGCTCGCGTCCGGCCCCTGGAGCGGCTGGCTCGCGCGCGGTACTGATTTCTTCTGGTTCTATGAAAATGGCAAACGCCTCCCGCTGCGTTTGGTGGCCGGAGAACTCATCGACCCTGCGACCGGTATAAAGGTGGCGTGCTTCACAGCCCCCGACATCCTCGAGCGGCTGGCAAACCGCAGCCTTGTCCCAAATCTCCTGATGATGTTTCTGGTTTTGTCGATCCTGCCCGGCGTGCGCGCGCTTGGCGGCAGCTATCAACCGATCTACTACCCCCTGATGCGCTATGTCGTCTGCCGGGCGCTCGAGGCCGCAGGCGTGGATGAAGATCTTCGGCGGGCTCTCGCAACCGACGACGTACCGGGTGCTTGGGGACATCGGGTAATTGAGTGTGATGATGATCCGCTTGAGCTATTCCTAAATTGCAGGAACGGCGCGATGAGTGATCTTATCGACCGTTTGAGCGACATTTCCTTCGCCGAGGCATGTGGAAGCATGAGAGGCTTCGTGACTGACCCGTCATGGCATGAACTTCACAGCCGGTTGCGAAACGGGCTGATTGGGCCGACCGATGAGGAATGGGCCTTTTCCTGAAACGTTTATGCGCTTCCAGCAATTGGCATGTGTATTCGGGTTTGCGAATGGCTGCTTCGCGCCTAATTTCAGCCGTTGAGGGAAGCTCTGCCGCTTACTAAAAGCAGACGTCGTCAGTCTATAGATCGGGCTTGCGCGCAGCGCCGGTTTCCGCGCATACCTGTCGTGCGGCCACCATCGAGGAACACGGTCACTTTCTCCCCGGTTCTCACAGCTTGTGGGGAAGCTTGCCAGCGTTATCGCGCTACGCAGTAGTCCCAGTATCCTCTCGTTCTGGCGTTGTTCGACCAGAACCAACACAGATCTGCAGAAGGTGCAGGGGGTGGCACAGATGCGGCCGCTACGGCGACGATTGTCCCCAATGCTACTCCAGCCACAATGGCTCCAAAATATGGCCTGCGGACCCAACGACGAACCGGCCGTACCACCACGTTTCTCCTGATAATCACGTTCGGCCTCGGACGTACCACTCTCGGCCTGATTACCTTTCTGCGGACCACCGGCTCTGCGAAGGGGCGAGTCCACTGCTCACCGGACGGTCGTACATCTGTAGGAAAAGAAAATGCGGGCTGTGCCACTGCCAAGGTCGAAACTATGGCAATCGTTTTGAGAACGGTGTTCATTTCAGCTTTCTCCTCTGTCTAAGGCACCTTTTTCACTTTGGGGGCTGCTAGGTTAGTTTAACGATGGCGTCGCCTGGTCAATAGATGCGCAGCGTCAACTCAACTGCGCGGCTATTGCTGCGACTTCCGCAAGAAATCCTCGACAACGTTTGACATGTCGAATGAGCTTCCGCCTTGCACCGGCGGATATTGGGCGAGTGTTTTTAGGTGCTCGCCGACGAGTTCGTTCATTGGCTGGAACAGCCACGATACCCTCTGCTCCAGATGACCGAAGGAATCGATGCTGTCGTAACTCTCGAATGGATCAGCTCGAATGTTAAAAAATATCAATTGTGGTCTAATGATATCGTAGTAGTTTTCGCGTGTCTGGAAATGTACCTTCCACGGACTGATTCGGATAGCCATTAACTTGCTTTCGTAGTAGTAAAAGAAATTCGTTCGGCTGCTATCCAGCGCTTTGCCTGTCCAATAGTTTAGATTGTTGACACCATCGATATACTGTTTCTTTTCACTCTTCATCAGTTCAACAACACCAGCTTCGCCGGCGGCCGCAGCGAAGCTGGTGAACATGTCCATATGAGCCTGAATGCCGTTCAGAACCTGGCCAGCCTTGATCACGCCCGGCCAGCGCAGCATCGAAATCACCCGCACGCCGCCTTCGTAGGTGGTCATCTTTTCGCCGCGGAACGGCGTTGTCCCGCCCCACGGCCAGGATGAATGTTCCGGCCCGTTATCGGTCGAGTACCAAACGATGGTGTCGTCCTCGAGCCCGTTCTCCTTGAGCCAATCGAGGACGAGGCCAATATCATGGTCGTGCTGGAGCATCCCGCTGCCGTGGATATCTTCATCGTAGGTGTATTTATCGGCGGCATAGCGCCACTTGTCGTTCAGGTGGGTGTAAAGATGCATGCGGCTGGTGTTGAGCCAAACGAAGAATGGCTTCCCGCTGCCGTTCGCCTTTTTCATGAAATCGAACGCTTTAGGGATGACCTCGGCGGCATCGAAATCTTTCATCCGCTCAATGGTGAGCGGTCCGGTGTCCTCGATGATCTGCTTGCCGATGCGACCAAATCGTGGATCCTCCGTGACATCGTCCGTGTCGCTGGCGACTGAGTGCAGCACGCCACGCGTCCCGTACTTGTTTGCAAAGGCTTTCGACCCACCGGGATATGCTTTGGCGAACTCCTGGTAGTCGCGATACTCGGGCTGCTCCTGGGTATTCAGGTGGTACAAATTGCCGAAAAATTCGTCGAAACCGTGCGCTGTCGGCAGGTGCTCGTTGCGATCCCCAAGGTGGTTCTTGCCGAAATGACCAGTGGCGTAGCCGGCCTTCTTCAGCACCTCCGCCAAGCAAGGTGATGCCGCTTGCAGGCCAAGTTTGTCACCCGGCACCCCGACGGTCACCATTCCGGAGCGGATCGGATACTGGCCGGTGATGAAAGATGCTCGGCCTGCGGTGCAGGAGTTCTGAGCATAGTGATCGGTGAACCGGATACCCTCCAACCCGACGCGGTCGATATTGGGAGTGGTGTAGCCCATCGTGCCCATCCCATAGGCACTGACATTCTGCCAGCCGATGTCATCGCCCCAAATCACGAGGATATTCGGTTGTCGCCCCGAGGAAGAATTTGCGGGCTGGTTCTGGGCTTGCGCGGCTTGGATTTGACTCGCGCCGGCTACCCCCAGTGCCGAGGCTGCCAAGGAGGTGCCGCCCAGCAAAAGAGAGCGTCTATTGACCCGGACGGGACTTGGATTATTTCTATCCTTTGTCATGTGTTTGCTCCTCCGTTTAGCTTTACCTGTCTCGCCTCCTACGGGAGTCGCGACATGGCAGCACAATGATTCAGCCGGTGCTCTGTCACGAACTGCTGTGGCCCAATATGTTGGGCGAGAACAAACCGAAGCGCTGACGTTAGGATGCGCTTCAGCGATGTTGTGCTCCTATCGCGGCACTTCGCGAAATGGCGCTCACAGCTCGGATGCGCTCGCAAGCGTCACTTTCTCCTCTGAACATGATCAATCCTCTCATTATGACGAGCCTTCCGCCGGATCGGCATCATTCCGCCGCCGGATCGTGCTTTAGAATCGTACCGAGCTGATCGGGGGCGGGGGTGCTTCCTTTTCCCTCCACCATCGCGATGGGAGCACTGACCGTCGTTGCCGCGACCTTGCCTACGGTTCCCACAGTGCCGGCAATCACCATGCCTAGTCCGTCGCCAAGGCCTACTCGCGAGTCCGTCAGGATTTGACCGGAGGCCAATTGAGCTCCCAGCAACGCCACGATTGCAGGACTCTCGGCAAACTTGCTGTGGTTTAAACGATCGTCCGTCTTTACGTTGGTGAGGTCGATTACCGTAACCCCTGCTGCCTGCAGCTTTGATTTGTACGGTTCCTTTGACGGATCAATCTGCCCCACCCGATCGACATCGCCAGAAATCAGACGCGAGATGGCAAGCGCCCGGTCGTCCCGCGAGATCATGATCGTGAACTTGGGTTTTTCCGGCCCGAGTTCGGTCCACTGGCGCCCGAAGACGTCCACATCAAGGTCGGGAGATGCAAGAATTACGTTCTTGACCTTGGGAGTCACCCGCCCGTCCTGCAATGCCATCTGCCTGAGCGACTCCATGGCGAGCCACGTCCCCATCGAGTGAGCCATGACCGTAATGTCCGTGACGGTGCGATCATTGGCCAAAGCCTTCAATGTTCGCTCGAATGCGGTGCGGGAAAAGTTGGTGCTTTCCTTGTCGTAGTTGTAGTCGAGCACGCTCGCGCGCGATGGCCAGGTGAAGAGAATGGGTGTGACCTTTGCCCCCGAGTCATGGACAAATTGCGCAAAGCGAAAAACGGAATCCTCATAGCGGTTGTTGAAGCCATGGACGAACACGAGGACATGACCGTTCGAATTGTGGGAGTGCAGCCAGTCGCCCGCCTGGGGAATCGAAAGGTTCTTCACGGCAACGACGGCGAATTCCTTTTGGGGATTCGGCGGCAGCTTTTTCGGCCACTCGACCGTGCCGGATACCCGGTTCGGGGGAATTGAAATCGTCAAGTCGGTCAACGAAAGTGTCGGGCTGCGTTCGCCTGTAAACAGAGTTGCAGGATCGCCGGAAGGTTTGCGGCTGGTCGCCACCAACATCGTTACCTCCGACGTCGACGCCGACATGTTCGCGGCGACTGGCGCTAGGACGCCTTGCGGTCCCCCTCCGCACGCAGTCAGCGTGAGCAGACACAAAACCGAAACTATTTTCTTAAGCCGCTTGTACATTGACTAGCACTTGTCCCAAGGAGAACTTCCGCACTGGCGATATGCTGAAGATCCTTCAAATTCAGGCCTGAACCACCAAAGTTCTGCCTTCGGCAGCGTAACTCGGTTCACCAAATGCGACTCCGGGAACCGCCAAATTCCGTTTAGGAGTTCTGGGCGCGGACGGTAGAGCCGGACCATATAGTTCCAGGCCGGCATGGTTGGGAGGCAGTTCGGGACTTTGCCGTCGCAACCGCCAAATTGGATTGTGACCGAACCGTCAGCAGCTTTTTTTCCAGTG
Source organism: Mesorhizobium sp. M0195 (assembly GCF_040322115.1). NCBI lineage: Bacteria > Pseudomonadati > Pseudomonadota > Alphaproteobacteria > Hyphomicrobiales > Phyllobacteriaceae > Mesorhizobium > Mesorhizobium sp. M0195. The sequence goes on from NZ_JAMYSV010000007.1 coordinate 84,783, forward strand.
AGATTGTTGATCGAATACGCGTTGTATTCGTTCTTCTGAAAGCGGCCTCCCGCGTCATAGACCGTGATTGACCAGAACCCATCGACAGGAACGTTGTTATAGACAACGAGCTGATAGACGGCCTTGCCATCGTTTTGGTTTGGAGTGACGTTAAGATATTTGGCCTCGCTGTCAGGATTTCCTCCCCAACCGCCGGCGCTTCCGATAAGGCGACGAACAGAATCAACCTGCGCCTTGGTGCCAAACATCCGGTTTTGGTCGGGCACCGTGGCGTAAAGCACCAAAACGGCGTCCTTCACCCTCTTGTGGGAAATAGGATCCCAATTTGGTATTTCGAAGCTGCCCGGCTCCGGCTGGTCGAGTTTCACGGCGTCCTGTAGTGCATGCACCTTTTCAAGGTCTCCGCGGTCGTTCGGATCGACAAAGATTCGCAACGCCAGCATCAGGTAACGTGTGCGGATTTGCTCCCGCGTAAAGCTATGACTCCCGCCGTAAAAAACGGCTGGCGTATATTGATCCTCGTCGATCACGATGAGAGACATGAAGCGTTGACCGGAAACGGGCAGATTGATCGTTACTGGTCCTGCGTCGAGGTCAAACACCGCTGCTGAATACAGCGTGTCGCGATTGCCGCATATGACGATTTGATTGTCGATCGGCTCAATTTCGCGTCGATGAAAGAATTTGCCCAAGCCATCAGCTGCTTTGACGATGTTGGCGAAATAGGAATCCGTCTCAGCTCGGGTAAAGTTGTCGGCTGTTACCGCGACCGCACCGCCTATCGACTTCGCCGCCGAGAAGTCCATGCCCGCCAAGGTGGGTATGGTCACTAGCGCCGCAAGAAGGATGAGGTAGATCAGATTTATTCGACGGACTATCGCGACGGCGGGCGGCATTGTTAGTATCCTTATGGATTGTGCTATTGACCGTTCAATCCAGCTTTCTGCGCACGATGCAGCGAAAGCCGAGATGAGAGACAGAAGTGTCGACCGGTTGCGCCATTCGCGCCGCGGGCCGATAGCGCCGGCAGTAGTTCGGCGCACACAGATGGGAGCCGCCCTTGGTGACCCTGCGCGGGATCTTCACATCGGGCAGCCGGGCGTCGTAGCTCGCTTCGCGCTTGCCTCCGCGCGGATTAACGGCCGTGCAGCACGGGCTGTCGATCGCCTTATGTTCCTGATACCAGTCGGTCGTCCATTGCCAGACATTGCCGGCCATGTCGTAAAGACCGAAGCCGTTGGCAGGGAATGAACCTACCGGGGCAGTATATTCAAAACCGTCGTCAACAGCATTCCGGTAGGGAAACTCTCCCTGCCAGGTGTTGGCCATGTGCTTGCCGTCCGGCGTAAGATCGTGGCCCCAGACGTACTCGGCGCCGTCGAGGCCGCCTCGCGCTGCGAGTTCCCATTCGGCCTCAGTGGGAAGTTCCTTGCCAGCCCATTCGGCAAATGCCGCTGCATCCTCGTAGGCAACATGCACAACGGGATGCTCTGCAAGCTTCTTGATCGTGCTGGCCGGCCCCCGGGGGTGGCGCCAGTTGGCCCCATGGACATAGACCCACCAATTGTAGTGATTGCTGAGGTCGACCGGACCGTCCGGCTTCCTGAACATCATCGAGGATGGAGCCAGGAGGTGCGCCAAGGCGCCGGGATAATCATCGGGATTGGCTGGGTTCTCAGCCAGGGTGACATAGCCTGTTGCCGCCACGAATCGTTCGAAGTCGCGATTGGTGACGGTGAATTTGTCCATCCAGAAGCCGTCGACACTGACCCGGTGTGACGGCGCTTCCTCCGGATAGTGGCTGTCCGAGCCCATCAGGAAGGTGCCGCCGGGGATCCAGAGCATACCCGGAAAAGGCGGCTCGGCCGCGGCGCTATCGAAGACTTCGGCAAGGGTATCGGTGCTCATCGAAATGATCCTAAAAACAGGCACTCACATCGTCGGTCCGCACGGTCAACGTGTTGCCATCACGGCGAGCGCACCGCCTCACCCGACCGCTCAGAACTTCCCGGCGACGTCAAAGAAGACCGCGTCTCCCTTCATGCGGTTTTCGACCTCGACCTCATGGGCCCATCTCAAGGTGAAATCGACCTCGGTCTTCTCTCCGAACGTGGCCTTGTATTTGACCAGCGGGCCGATCGCGATGGAGCGGCCCCTGAAGCCATTGTGGGTGTCGGCGAATGCACCGCGGTCGTCTTCAATCTGGTCCAGAAAGCCTGCGATCGCCCCGACGGACAGGCTCTTCGTAATGTCCTTTGTGACCGAAAGATCGAGGTGAGCCGTCGCGCCGCTGTAGTAGTCGGTGTCGGGGTTCTTGGTGTTGATGTCGACGCCGAACTTGGCCGAGAAGTCCAGCCCGTGCTCGGGAACGAGATAGGTGAACCCGATGGCCGGGCTGAATGTCCAATAGTTGAGGCCGATGAAGGCCAGGTCACCCTGCTTCCATTCACCGGTTGGTGCCGTAATCGTCAGGGATGCCGATACCCAGGTGTTCATGGCGTCGTTGTGCCAGCCAAGCACGACCGGCGCGAAAGCGATGTCGCCGAGCGCGGCGACCTGCTGATCCACCCCAAAGGGGCCGACCTGGGCCTTTGCTCCGGTCCAGCCAATAGGGACGGCGACCTCGACGGCGTAGGTCCAGTTGCCCGGCAAGTGCAATGGGGGCACGTAGATCCCCGCCAGAACCGTAGCCCAGACATCGCCGCTCATGCCGACCGCCACCGATCCATTGCCGAACGGAATCTGGCCGCTTGCCTCGCCATGGTAGTAGACGTTGGAGACCGCCCAATAGGCGACGCCCGGCGTCGGCGGCACAATGCCCGCGCCTGGGCCAGCGAAAGCGCCGGGCACATACCGCCCAGCTACCGCCTCGGTGGCCCTTGCATCCTGGACGGAAGCGAAAGCTCCAAAGACGGTCGCCGTGGCAAGGAGGCATGCAGTTGATCTGGATTTGATCATCTCGTCCCTCCCAAGAAACGACAGGTCCTCCCAGATATCAACAATACCACGGGGAAGCCGGATCAGGTCATTCATTTCAAGTCCACCGTCACCCGGCCGAGCTTGCCTGTAAATTTGAATGGCGGCGTGTAGCTAAAGTCGATTGGTGAGCCACTGTCTTCGCCGATATCCTGCCCTTCGTAGAGGGAATATTTGAAGGGCGTCGTCTTATTGACCCGACCCTCGCCGATCTTCTTGCCGTTGGCGAGGAGTGAGATCTCACCACCCTTACCCATGCCGCCACCGTCGGATCTGAAGTCCATCTCCAGAGTGACCTTGCCGGTCGGAACTTGCTCGGTCGAGACGACGCGGTAGCGTTCGAGAGCCACATAGTTGTGCAGACCAACCAGCTTGCCTTGCTCGATGTAGAAGCCCCAACCGCCGGTAAAGCCACCTTGGGTGAAAATCATGCCGTCGGCACCGCCGGGTGGGATCTCTGCTTCTGCAGTAATGGTGAAGGATTTGTTCTTGAGGTCGGGCGCTGAGGCCTCAGGCAGCGCTACGAGCGGGGTCTCATAGACGAACGTCTTGCGGCCATGGGCAAGGCTCGGCTTTCCGGTTAGTTCGGCTGACATTCGCTCAGGGCCGCGCCAATCTAGCGGCAGGATGTTGTTGCGTGCTGCTTCGGCCCACCATAAGTCTTCCAAAGCTCGGAGCTTCTCAGGATATTTCGAGGCAAGGTCGTCAGCCTGGGAAAAGTCTTCGTCGATGTTGTACAATTCCCACTTTGCCTTATCGATATCGAAGCCAGTGCGAACCGGCTGCCAGGGAACGAAAGATAGCGACGAGGCCATCCACCCGTTCTGGTACATGCCGCGGTTGACGCCCATCTCGAAAACTTGAGATTTGCGACGGTCTGGAGCCTTCGCGTCGCCGAACGTGTAGGTCATGCTGATGCCATCAATTGGCTTTTGCGGCACGCCATTGAGAACGTCCGGCGCCTGCACGCCAGCCACGTCCAGCAGAGTGGGCATGATGTCGACGACGTCATGGAACTGGCCGCGCAGGCCACCTTTATCGGTGATCTTTGCCGGCCAGCAAACGATCATTGGATTGCGCGTGCCGCCGAAATGTGAAGCGACCTGCTTGGTCCACTGGAACGGCGTGTTCATGGCCCACGCCCAGGCCGACGGAAAGTGGTTGAAGTGCTTCGGGCCGCCGAGCTCGTCGATGACCTTGAGGTTGTCCTGCCACGTCTCCAGTACACTGTTGAAAAAGGCATTCTCGTTGGTCGAGCCTTCGATGCCGCCTTCCGCCGACGCGCCGTTGTCGCCGACGATGTAGATGATCAATGTGTTGTCGGCATCGGGCAGCTTCGCCACAGCATCGAGGACGCGTCCCATCTCGTGCTCGACATGGGCGCCATACCCGGCAAACACTTCCATCATTCGGGCGTACAGGTGTTTCTGCTCGGCATTGAGCGAATCCCACGCGGGCAGACCCTCTGGTCGCGGTGTGAGCTTGGTACTTGCCGGAATGACGCCGAGCTTCTTCTGCCGCTCGAAAGTTATCTCGCGGTAGCGGTCCCAGCCAGTGTCGAACTGGCCTTTGAACTTGTCAATCCACTCCTTCGGCGCCTGGTGCGGCGAGTGGGTCGCACCGGGAGCGACGTAGAGGAAGAATGGCCGATCCGGGTCGATCGCTTTCACTTTTTGCATCCAGGCGATCGACTTGTCGGCGATGTCGGTGGAGAGGTGATAGTTGGGATCGGTCGACCGCGGAACGCGGTTGTGGTTTTCGTAAAGGATCGGCTCGTACTGGCTCGTGTCCCCGGAATTGAAGCCGTAGAAATAGTCGAAGCCCAGCCCATTGGGCCAGCGGTCGAACGGACCGATTTCGCTTGTTTCCCACACTGGGGTATTGTGGTTCTTGCCTACCCAGGCGGTCGCATAGCCGTTCTGCCGAAGTATTTCTGCCACAGTGCCGGCGCTCTTCGGAATGATACCTGTATAGCCATCATATCCTGTAGCAGCTTCGGTTATGCTGCCATTGCCTGTCATGTGGTGATTGCGTCCGGTGATCAGGGCGGCTCGCGTCGGCGAACACAGCGCCGTTGTGTGGAAGCGATTGTAGCGCAGACCTTGCGCCGCGAGCTTTTCCATGTTTGGCGACTGCACACCACCGCCGAACACGCTGAACTGCCCGAAGCCCACATCGTCGAGAAGGATCAGCACGATGTTGGGCGCGCCTTTTGGCGGACGCACGATCTGTGGGAAGGTTGCTGGGTCGGAGTCAAGATATGTGCGGCCGACCTGTCCCTTGAAATGGAAATCCGGCCTAGGCAAAGAGAATGAGCCAACGGGAGGCGATGCATCCTGGCTCTGGGCGAATGTCGTCTGGGCGAGCGTTGCGATACCCGCAGTCGCAAAGACGGTCACCAGATTGCGAAGGCGATTTACAGTGGTCGTGAACATCGGATTTCCTCCTGTCTTGGCACCTTTTCCAACGCCGGCGGTAGTTGTTCTCCCTCGGTCTTCATTTCATTCGCTGCACCGCCGGTGGTGCTGCCGGTTGGGATCGCGGGCTTAGGTCAAATGCCGCTCATTTCTGCACTGCGATTGTCACCCCGTGGATCTTGCCGCCGAATTCGAACGGCGATTTGTGGTCCGGGCCACTGCCGAGATGTTGTCTGAACCGATGTCGAGGCCTTCCAGTGGCTGGAGCGGCAGCTTGGACGGGCGTGAATAGTGTCAACGCTGTCGCCGCACGTAATTGAAATCGGGCCATTTGAGCCTCCAATCTGTCTTTTGCGTCCTCGCTTGCATGCCTGACGACCAAAGCCGTGCTTCAAGTTCGCTAAAAACTGACAAGCGAAACGCCAACCTCCATGTTGAAGTCGTAAGGGCGATCGTTGCCGATACCGATACCGGGTCTGATGTACCCGTTGATGGCCCCGCCGCGAGCCAGCTTGCCGAGATTGAAGCCCAGGGCGACCTCCCAGGACATGGGTGCTTTCTTGGCATCGAAATCGTAGCTGGCGGTCACATCCGAGGTGAGCCACCAGCGTTTGGCGTGGGGCTTGTAGACGACGTAGAGGTCGAAATCGCCGCGATTGACGTCAGCGCGGTCTCTGTCGCCGGCAAACGAAAGGCTATGGATGTAGGCGGGGGCGACAATTATTTCAGGGCTGGCAAAATAGACCCAGGTCAGTCCGGGAGCGGCGACCCATTTGCCGCTGCCGAAAACATCCTCGGAGCCAGTGGGCGCGAAAATCTCGGTGCTGAGAATGAACGCCTGCTGCCGGCTTATGTATGGGATCCAGTTGAGCTTTGCCGAGATGTCGCCGATGCCGAACTGGTTCTCGCCTGTCAGGTTCGTTGCATCAAACGGCAACGTCAGTCGGACCGATGCCTTCCCGTCGAAGAATGGCTCCGTGTAGCGCAGGTTGGTGAGATCGTAATAATCATCCCCAGGCAGGAATCGATACTCGTTCGAGATCGCCAAGGTCCTGCTCAACACGGCAGGATTTGTTCCCGAAGTATCCTTGGCCTCTTGAGCTCCGGCACCGGACGACAGAGTGCAGATGGTCACAACACCCGTGGCGGCGAGGTAGGAAAATGAATGGCCCATAGTGCGCCTCCCGTAAAACAGAACTAGAACTTACGTCGGGCATAAATGCCGACGCTGTTCTGATAGTTCTGCCTTAGATCAAGTGCTGGCGCGCCGCTCAGGTCCTTTTTACCGTCAAGTGTCCAGTAATCCCTCGCATCACACCTACTCAAACAAGCTGATGGTACGCCGATCCAAACGCATCGTCTTGTGCAGTTTGTGCCACTCGTTAGCCGTGCTCAAATCCGGCTCTGGCCAGAAACTTGGTCGAAATCACCCGGCGCCAGTCCGAAGCGTCTCCGAAGGAGTTTCGCCAAACAGTGCCTTATAGTAGCCAGAAAATCTGCCATGTTCGAAGAAACCATGCTCGATGGCGATGTCCGAAACATTCGTCATCTCCGGATCGCTTCGTTTGAGAATTGCCTGGATCGAGCACAGCCGCTTTCGCCGAAGGTAGCCGATCGGCCCTATGCCTAGGGTTTCAAGGAAAGCCCTGTGAAGGGTACGTCTTGAAACCCGAAAGGCGCCGCAGATTTCCGAGATGTGGACAGGGCGCACACCTGCCGATTCCATATGATTTTCGACGTCGTTGACAAGCTGAGCACCGTGATGGATCGGAACGGGAAGTCTCGGCGGCATGCACTGAAGTATGCCCATCGCGAACACCTCCTTGATTGACCGCATCAGGAAATCAGCGGCGGCGGGCGATAACTCAAGCGTACTTGGCTCTACCTGTGCGATGATGGCGAGAAAGCGTTTCCGGATCTCCGCTCTGATCTGTGTGGGAAGGCGATAGCGGTCCGCGACTTTAAATAAGTCTTGAGACAGGTTCTCATCGGCGAATATCTCGGCGATGTTAGGCGGCAACATCGAGATGGTCGCGTATGATGCCGGGCCTTGATAGACGCTCTCGTGGTCGAGGCGCGGCGGAAAGACCCCTATGTCTCCGGGGATTACATCGTGGCTCCAGCTGTATCTTGGGTTGGACCCATCAAGGAGCATTGCCAAGGTCAGCCTGTCGGGGCTAACGACGCCGCGCGAGCGAACGGCGGACGAGAACCGGCCAATGCTCATGGAGAAGCTTCCGATGCTTAGATGCGTCAACGATCCTGTCAGGTTGCCTCTTGCAAGTTGGACGATATCGAAATCCGCACCAGCGACCGCCTCGCGAAGCGCTTCCACGCTGTCGATCGAGACCTTGCGGGCGGTGGCACTAAGCTCGGACATTCAATCCTCCGCCAGACCCAATCCCAAACCGGGCCGATAACGGCCCGCTACAAAACAAGGCAGCAACCTCTTCGATCGGGTACGCAGCAAGAACCTCGATTTTTTGGCCAATTCACAAGCATCGTCGATCAATGTGATGATGCATACTAACTACACTAGACGTTGTGGCGATGCGAACAAACCTCTCTCGACCTAATGTAGGTTCTAACCTTAACCTGACGATGTCACAACGTCAAAATGAGGCTTGCAATATTCGACACGACGAGGATTCTATTCAATATTTCAACGAAATCAGGGCTTTGCCTACCTGGGATCGTGTCGATTTGGCTTGATGGCGCCGAGTCTTATTGCCAAGCTTGAACAATCTGGCTTTGGGCACTACGGGACGGTGTTGGCCGACAGTGGAATTGTATAATCGGCCGAGATGGGGCTCGCCAGCGGAAGGGCACCTTTCTGGCTAGTTCATTCCAGAACCTGACCGTCCGCTGCACGCGCGTGCAGATTGACGATATCGGCACGTCCTTCGCCGCTCATCATCGCCCACAGGTTCTTGGCCGCATGCCAGCCGATGGCCTGAGTTCCTTCAGTCGTCCAGGCGGCGACATGCGGCGTGCACAAGACGTTGGGTAGAGAGAAAAGCGGATCGTCGGTCCTCGGCGGCTCCGACCTGGCTGCAAGGTCAATCGGAAGGCGCCGATCGAGAAAACTGCCTTGGTTGCGGCCAGTTGCTCGACACGTCGGACCATCAGTTGCGGCGCGTGTCGTGGTGCAGCGAACTCTGCCGACTGGCCACCAAAGTCCGGCGTGAACAGGCGGACGATTACCAGGGCAAGGAAATCACGAAGCGGGCATTCTACCTTGCCCAAAAGCAACAGCTTCGCAAGCGGGCCTGCGAGTTCTGCGGCACGTCGTTTCGGCCTTCCGTGGAGGACTCCCGGTTCTGCTCGTCATCGTGCGCACGACATGCCCGCGGTGACATACTCGAGCAAAAAGAATGCGCAACGTGCAAGAAGGCATTCCAGACGCTCAGCCGTAGCAAGGCCGGTCTCTATTGCTCGCGGGCATGCACTGACGCCGGCCGCACCCCGAAGCCCGAACGCCTGTGTAGCCATTGCCAGCGCGTGTTCAAGCCGCACAGACATACTCAGAATTGGTGCTCGATCGAGTGCAGGGCAGCGGGCCAGAAGGCTACACCCCGCAAGTGCGATCAGTGCGGCGACATGTTTCAGCCCGGCAGCCCAGCGGCTCGCTACTGTTGCGCGGAATGCCGGAATCGAGCGGCCTACGATCGGACGACCAAATGACCCGCAAGCCGCGCGGCCCTCGGGCGGCGGCTTTTTCGTCTCATCCGCGCCGAGGATCGATCTAAGCGTTGCCGTTTTCCCAGCCTTCGATCATGTTTTTTGCACGAGCCAGGCACATTTGCTCACCCTCGTCGATTGTCGCTTCTGCGACCTCGCTTTTGCAGAGCGAGCTCCCGGGCGCCCACATAAGCGCATGCCAGCCAGCAGAGGTCATCTGAGTCTGAATTTTCCAGCCATTGTGCTGATATTTAGGCATTGCAGCCCTTTCCAAACTAATGATCGCGCATCCGATCACTACCAAATGACCGCGCACAAGGAGACTACTCCAAGTCTGATAAACAAAATCTTCCGGGTCTTTCCCCCGGCTAGGAAAATTTGCCGCGTTCAACGCGTTCCGCTATAGACTTCCGACGAGTCGTCCACAAGTTAAACACCAGAGTTCGCTATCGTCCGTTGACGAATTGCAATAGCGTCTTCGCCCGAGGCGAAGCTAGCAAACGCTGGGGAACGTGTTGCTGCAACGTATGGCCAATAAAAAACGAGACAGCGCCCATCCGAATTCTGGTCGCCGCGCGAAAGGCCGACCAGCGGTGTATGCATATCATGGATCGTGTCGCACAGACGATAGAAATAGTCCGACTCCTCGTAATCCGGAAGGGTTCCGTCCATGACGTGAACCGCAATGGGTCTTAGGGACTCCCTATACTCATCCTTTTCGAAGTCGTTATCCTTTAGCGAGATGAACTGGAAGTTCGTCTCTGTCGATGCGTCAAAAAATGAGCGGGCCTGGCGCATCGTCTCGGAATGCACCGATTGGTGCAGTAAGATCAGAAAGTCCGAGGCCATCTTGAGCAATTGCTTGTCGATGTGTTTGGGGCCTCTGTCTTCCCTCGTAAGAAGGCCGATATTCTCGGCTATTTCTGCAAGGTAGCTGAAGAAGTGCGGGTATACCTCTGCAGCTCGCCGCCGGACAAGACGCTCAGGTTCTTTGACATGCGCCATCTGCTCAGCGTGCCGTCGCCTCTGCTCCTGGTCCGATCGGTTCATTGCGTTGACCGTGATGAACGCGGCGGCGACAGCCATGAAGCCTGTGATCAGAGTTTGATAAGTTACCAGCTTATCGGCCGAGTGCCCGTTATCCATCCAGGCCATTCCGGCCAGAAAGCCTAATGTCGCCGCGACCACCGCGATGAACCAGACGTCGCTGCGTTCCATGGATGCCCCTCCGGCTGCCTTCCTCGCTTGAGCAGGCTTATTAAGCACTTCCCTCAGTGGCGCCCTCTTCATCAAGGGTGCACGGCACGGGCAGATAGGCGTTGGCGATGAGCCAATCGCCTACGATGGTCCTAATGAGATCCGTCTTGGATAATCCCATCTCAACGGCCAGCCCGGTTAGCGATTCATCGACCTTTGGGTCTAGATCAATGCCGCCCACGTTCCTGAGCATCAGAGCGGCCCGACGTAGCTTTATCTGAAGGTCCGCACGGGAGACGTCCGCAATCGTATCAGCGGCCTTCTCCAGGTCCACTGCAACGCTGATGCGGCCCATGTAACTTCCCCTAGTGCCGAACGCCCGCCTTCGTGATTTCCCGGAGATAGATGTCCGTCTGATGGCGGATTGCCTCCGAAAGAGATAACGCAAGATCGGGGTCGTCTGGATAGTTCGCCAATGCCCAGGTTGCGGTAAGCTGGGCAATGGCCACTTTCTGACTCACATCGGAAAGGCCACGCATCTGCTTGGTCATCTTGTCGACCGCCCTGTTAATCGCTGGACGCTCACGCTTCACCAGGGCGTAAAGCTCGGGCTGTTCGGATTCGGTGGCGATGATCGATTTCATGGCTGTGTCTCCATTTTGCCAACAGTGAACAAAATAAGAACATCGGAGTCAAGAGGGCCTTGACCTCGGAGGAATATGTTCCTCATTTAGGTCCATGGCGCACGATCCGATAGACACGCTGGGCAAGGCGACCCGGCACAACATGCTTGTGAAGGCCGAGTGCAGCTGCGGCAACGTCCGCTACTGCCGATCAGCGGACCTCATGATGGTCTATGGCGGCGGTGTCGATCCGATGTCGCTCAAATTCGACTGCAGTCGATGCAAGCCGCAGATCAAAATAACCCTGCTGGAGGTGCATCCCGAGCATCTGCCGAAACGGCTGATGATCCACAAGCCGATGAAGCTGGATGGCAAAATCGTTTGGCACACAGAGAGGTTTCGCGGATGATTGGCGGCCGCCAATGACCATGAAATATCCGTTTGTCGAGGACACGCTCGGCAAGAAGCTGCAGGTCGGATCGGGGCTCTCGGTCGACTGCATGACCTGCCGGCGCAATGTGAATCTCGATCTCCGGGCGCTCGTCAAACGCCTTGGCGAAGACCATGGCTGCATGCACTGGGATCTCGTCAAGGTGCTGTACTGCCAGCCATGCCGCGACGCGGGGCGCCCTGACCGGAACATCTCTTTCACCAGCCATCCGAAGACGCCGGGGCATCGCTAGACATGTCCGCTCGGTCGGGCGCAGAGACGTCAAATTCGTGTCAAACTAACTTCAGAAAGCACCGTTTTGAAATTACCGTCCTCCAGTTGATTGACGTCCTCGCCCGTCGAGAGGAACCATTCTTTTGTGGTGGGGATATATTCTGCGGGACCGTCGATAGGTTGAAATTTCCTGAGATTGTGGAGCTCAACCACCGTGTATCGCTTCCGGTCGTCCCCGACGCAGGCGTATCTGCCGATCTCTTTTCGCATAATGCCTCCTGTGAAAATCTGGCTTCTAGCCCAGGTAATGCCTTATTACGGCTCGATCGATTTTTTTCCGGGGGCCCCTAGCCCGGATTTCTCAAACCTGACGAGTGCATCGAGGGCCAGAATCTGAGATAATTCATTTGCGACAATGGGTTATCGGATTCTGAAGGATTCCCCCGATGCAGGCGGACTGTAGCGCGAAGCTGTTCGAGTTTGAAGCGGTCGAACGTAAGTCTGTGGTCGCCGGCTTTGACGGCGGGACCATCACTTCCAACGCCGGGGCGCTGCTGCTGGGCCAGTTGGACAAGGGCCTGGGCCTGATCCGCCGCTTCGCCGGCTGCTTCGCCGATCGGCGCGACCCGCGCCTGGTCGAGCATCGACTGGAGACGCTGGTGGGTCAGCGGGTGTTCGGCTTGGCGCTGGGCTACGAGGACCTGAACGACCATGACGAGCTGCGCAAGGATCCGGCCTTGCAGGTCTTGGCCGGCAAGCTGAAGCCGCATCTGCGCGGCGACTGTGAGCCGCTGGCCGGCAAGAGTACGCTGAACCGGATCGAGCACACGCCGCGGCGCCACGGGGCCAAGTATCACAAGATCGACTGCGACCCGGCCATGGTCGATGCGCTGCTGATCGAGCTGTTCGTGGAAGCCCATGAGCGGGCGCCGCGCCAGATCGTGATCGACCTGGACGCCACCAACATCCCCCTGCACGGCCATCAGGAGGGCCGCTTCTTCCACGGCTATTACGACTGCTACTGCTATCTGCCGCTCTACGTGTTCTGCGGCCGCCATCTGCTCCTGGCCCGCCAGCGCCGCTCCAACATCGACGCGGCGTCAGGCTCGGTGGAGGAGCTCGCCCGCATGATCACCCAGATCCGCCGCGCCTGGCCCAGAGTGCGGATCATTCTGCGCGCCGACAGCGGCTTCGCCCGCGAGGCGCTGATGGCCTGGTGCGAGCAGAACCAGGTCGACTACGTCTTCGGCCTGGCCCGCAATGTCCGCCTGCAGGACGAGATCGCCCCGCAGCTGGCCGAGGTGGCGAGCCTATGCGCCGCCTCCGGCAAGGCGGCCCGCCTGTTCAGGGACTTCCGCTACGCCACGCTCGACAGCTGGAGCCGCCGGCGCCGGGTGGTGGGCAAGGCCGAGCACACGCCGCAGGGCTCAAACCCTCGCTTCGTCGTCACCTCGCTGGCCAAGTCACGGTGGGACGCCAGAGCCCTCTACGAGGAGCTCTACTGCGCCCGCGGCGAGGCCGAGAACCGCATCGGCGAGCAGTTCGAGTTGTTCGCCGACCGGGCCTCCTCGGCCACCCTGCCAGCCAACCAGCTGCGCATGCTGTTCTCGGCCATGGCCTACGTTCTGGTCGAAGCCCTGCGCCGCACCGCCCTGAAGTACACCCAGTTCGCCGACGCCTCAGTGCAGACCATCCGCCTCAAGCTGTTCAAGCTCGGCGCCCAGGTGCGAACCAGCGTCCGGCGCATCCACTTCGCCATCGCCTCGGCCTGCCCCAACCAGATCGACTTCGAAATGGCCCACCTGTATCTCCGCCGCGCCTTCTCTTCCGCCTGAACCGGAACCTGGCCGACCACCGCGACGACCTCCCGCAGCGTCCGCGCGCCCGCCAACACTACTTCCACGATCACAGCCAACCACCAGACTCGCCCAACGCGAGCCATCCCGCTGGCCACCTCGCCAGCCCCGGCCCGCCTGCCTCAATCAGCCGCCAACCGCCGCTTCAGCAGCTCAGGCTTGAGAAATCCGGGCTAGTGGATTCGTGAGTCAACACATCCCAGTGGCCAGTATCGTCCAATCGAAGTGCCTCTCGAACCTGATCTTCCGCATTGGGACACCTGTCTTTGATCAGCTTGTTGACGGCGTCTGCCCCGCCAACGTTCCACGCCTCAATGTAGTCGTCTTCCCAGTCTCGCATGGTGAAAACTCCGTTGTTGCCCACAACATTTGCGGTCGGATCACGTTGCGCGAAAGTGAAATTCACGCCAATGTTGCCGTGCAGCCCCAACGGGAGATGGGTGCTAGCCATCTCCCGCCGGCGGGTGTTGCGCCTACTGGAACGCAGGGTTTGCGGCACACGTCTCTTGTCAGGGGACACCGCAAACCCTAGCCAGCACCATACATCTACAGGCAAGAAGCGTCGGGCGCCTGCCGAGGCGGGCTTTTCCCACAAGGTTTTTGTACCCTTTGCGTTCTCCCAGGAATCAAAAAGGCGCTCGACCAATGTCTGAAGGCGAGGAAGATCTACCGATTTTCCCGATGGAATTAGTGTCCAGTGTTCGGAAGTCCTCATTCCGTTACATCTATAACTCTGACCTGGCAGAGGATGAGGACGTCGAAAACCTGATGGACCTCACTTGGCGTGCGCCGGAAACAAAGAATTTTGTCTTTTGGGAGTGTGAGGGGGGACTGGGTTCCCCAACCCAAAAGGCGCTGGATTCTGGCAGGATTGCTTTCTCCGAAGTGCAACGTCATTGGCACCGCCACCCCAACTTCAAACGGGACTTTATCCGGATAGTGGGCAAGCAGGAGTTTGAATGGAGGGAAATTGCCGCGAAGTCTGAAGAGTTTTTCCGCGGCGAACTGGGGTTGTCGACCGAAGAGCGTCGCCGACGCGATAACGAGTCGATCGCAAAGGAAATCGCAAAAAATGCCCCGGAAGTGCCATCGCCCTTCGGAGGGCGGCTTGGGGACCACTTGAACAAATATTCGACGATTTACACGATCCTTGGTGTCATAGTGACAGTTGTCTCGATCGCGATGGCCTTTATCTAAAGCGCCGGGCCGGCGCCTATGAAATATGGGTTTTCCATATTCTCATCACGCGTTAAGCCATTGAAAAGAACAGAAACGGCGTCAAATAATTGGTTCGTCAGCGAGGCGAAATCCATATTGCTTTCGGTCTAGCCTATGCTTCGTGAACTGAAACACAGGAGCATCAAAATGATCAAAAATGCTGAAATCGTACGCCAGATCAAAGAGCAATACCGGGACCGTCCTGTCGAAGAGATCCTGGCACTTATGGCATGGATGAGGACCGCGTTCCCCCACCTGTGGCCATGAGGAGCCTTGAGCGTGCTTTACGTTAAACGCCCCGTCCGCTTAGCTTTGAATTCTTCATTGAATAGACCTTCGCGCACTCGGTCGCGTTTTTCGATGAGTGCGAGATAGCGTGCTCTGGAGGGATCACCCATCCATTGTCCCGCAATCGCAAGCGCTCTAAGCGGCCAAAACTCGTCTGACTCTTCAGCCGTCAGCCCTGCAAATCTGTCGTCTCCGTTGGTGTCCGGCATTAGGTCGCCGTTTTCGATCATCTGACGGCGGTCGTCATCAGACATAGGGAACCTCTTTGCCACTGCAAATCCTCCTATAATTCATCAAGCAGCTAACGCGGCAGGGGATGAAAGGGAAATTGATTCGCCAAAATGGACGGCAATGAATGCCGGCGAATATTAGGGAAAACTTAGGGGAAATTGCCCGCGGGCAGACTGGAAATCTGCTAAGTGCTTGAAAAGTCTGGTACGCCCAAGGGGAATCGAACCCCTGTTACCGCCGTGAAAGAGGCGAAAGCCGCCGCTCAGCTCGCGACGCCAAAGTCGAAAAAATTGTCGGTTCAGTGGCGAGATGGTGGCGAGATGAAAAACGTCAGGGCGGTATAGTTGAGCAGAACGTTACTAAGTGCCTGATTTTTAATGGATTTTGGTGGGCGATGCAGGGATTGAACCTGCGACCCCGTGTGAAGGGTGTGCTTTCACGTTGGGCTGGCGCGAAAAAAACTACGAAGTAAGCGGCGTTGAATATGCCCGTCGGTGTGAAATACGATTTTCACACTATTGGACAGGCCAAGAAACTTTGAGGTCAGCCTATAGGCCAAGAGCGGAACGACCGCATCTGCCCATCATTATACTGGAAGCTGCCAGTCCGATTCCGGCCTAGAAGCTGCCGGGAGCCAATGTGGTTTGCAGACGCCCAGGGTGACCCGCGGTCGGGATAGCGACCGCCCAACCAGTGTGGCTGTAAATCGTCAAACGAATGCCACATCGGCAATCACGCTAGGGGCGATTGGATGGCTCGATGCTGCACCCACGTCATGAACGTGTTCGCTTCGGGAGCCACAGATTTCTCAGACCTGCTTGTCACTGGTTTGGGTGCGCAATTTCGAATCCAATAAAGTCGACCGTCCCGTCGATCGCGTAAGCATCCTTGAGACGCTCCAATTTGTAAGCGAGATGTTTTTACTAAGGCGTAAGCTATTTTGAAGCTAGACCAGCCTCCACCAATCGGCGGAACGCTTCCGATCTAGTGGGCAGATCTGGCTGAGTGCGACGCCATTCGTCAACGCGAGCAAGCAAGTCAGTCGAGAGTCGCAACTCGAAGCGTTCGGTTTTGGTGTCGACAGGATCAGGAGTGTTTGACAATGATGGTGTCCGTAATGTACGGTATGTACGTAATTTGTGGTTCGCTTTTCGCAGCCGAACGACGTGCTCCAACACATCGTTCGACCTAACCACAACCCAAGCTGTCTGGAGCTCGGATCATGACTGATTCCGACAATAACACGACTTTACCTTTCGTCACGCGCAGGAGGGTATCTAGGCGAACGTCAATTGCAATGGCGAGATCACAGCCCAATGCGGCCCGGATCCCGTCTTTCCGCTAACTGAACATTCAAACCAGAGGATCTAAGAGCCGTACACCCTCACCCTTCTGACCAGCGGATAAGAATTCGATACCCGCTTTTGTCAGAGCCGCCTCAATCGCCTGCAAAGTGCTGATCCGGGAATCTACCTTGCCATTTTCCAACCGGGCCAGCGCGTTCAGCGATACAATTGCCTTGTCAGCTAGCTCCTGCTGCGACCAACCAAGCAAAGCCCGTGCGGCTCGAATCTGTCGTGGACTGACCATGAGTCCACAATCGGCAGGCCGATTTTCTTTGCCACATATAGGGTTATTTTACACCCTATAAGGTATATTAAATGGCCGTTTGCCATTCAGGTGACCTAGAGACGAGGCTAGTTCACACCGCCACAACCCTATCCGACTGACTATGGGAGCACAGAAAGGCATTGTTGAAATCGCAACAACCCGTCTTTCGGATGGCGTCGAAGCCAAAGATCGAGAGTGAACCTCATCTTGCCGATCGGCATGTCGGCAGGCAGATTGCGACCGTTCGGGTCCAGTCGGACATATCACAAGCCCAGCTCGCGCGATCCATCGGTATTAGCTTCCAGCAGCTCCAGAAATACGAGAACGCGCGGAATCGCGTGAGCGCGTCGATGCTCTACGAGATCGCTACGTCGTTGCACGTTCCTGTCGGCCGCTTCTTCGAAGGCCTGCCGGGAAACGATGAGGCCCGCGTCGAGGCGCGGCCCCTGCCGGTCGATGAGCGCTTGGATTTCATTGCCAGCGCGGAGGGCCGGCGCCTGATCGAGGGGCTAGTGAATCTTCCGCCGCGTGTGCGAGGTCGCGTCTCGTCCCTGATCGCAGCGTTAGGAGAAGAACTGGCCCTGCCAGACACAAAGGCGGACAGCGAGACGGCCGGCGAATCCTCTCCGGCCGAATGCAAGACCGCCTAACGGCCAGTCAGGCCTGTCAGCCGAATTTTCGGGCAGCCGGCACGGCGATACGGCCGCAAGCCGAGGACACTTCGATTTCGACGCCGAACGCCCGCGAGCGGGTCGCGAATCCCTCGAGGATCTCTTTCGCCGCGCTTCCCGTCACGGCGACGGGCACCAGTCTGCCTGTTGCCGATCCGAGAGACTGGGCCTGCGCGCCGATCAGGACGGGCAGGAGGTCTATTTCCGCGAGGTTTCCGCCCGCGTCATAGCGGCATGCGGCGACGATGCTTTGCCAGACTTCCGGTGGATCCCATTCGGTTTCGTCGGCGTGCACGTGGAAGAGGAAATTGCCGAGGCCATAGAAGATCGGCGAGCCCTTGTAGATTTCCACGGCCTGCAGCACCGGAGCGCCGTGGCTGACGAACAGGTTCGCGCCGGCGTCGATGCACATCCGCGCAAAGGTCTGTACCCAGCGCGGCACGTCCTGCCAACCTGGTTCCCAATGATGGTGGTGCAAATAGGCGATGACGAAATCGCCTTGTGCCGCCGCGTGCCGGATGGCGGCCAGATGGACACTCGCGCTCCGCTGATCGACTTCGATCAGACGGCCGAAATCGGCGGCTTGCGCGAACACGGTGCCGTAGAAATTGATCTCCGTGCCGGCCGACACCTCTACCGGGTCCTCCGGTTGCGCATAGTTGGCCAGTTCAAACGGGGAGCTTTGCAAATGAGCGCTCAGCCTTGCCAGTCTGCCGAAATGTCCGTCCGGCACCCCCATCTTGCGAACGGTGTTCAGGCGATTGACGCCGGGCCGAGCCGGGCGGAAGGCCGTGCGGTCTTCGGCATACATGTTGGTCGGGCCGGGGCCTGCATCCATCGCAAGAAGCGCGACCTCGCGCGCGCCCAGCCAGCGGCGGCCCGGTTTCCCGGCGTCAGTCTCGTCGGCACCGATGCCGGCATGCAGGAAACCGCGCGCTTCCACCTCCTCCAGCGTCGAGAGGATGCCGCCAGCACCGAGATCGAAAGCGTGGTTGTTTGCCAGCGCAAGCGCATTGAAACCGATGGCCTGCAATGCGTCGAGCACTTCAGCCCTGGAATATCCGAAGTATTTGCCCTTGGTCGGCCACCCGCCATGCTTGCCGAGGATCGTCGACTCGAAGTTTGTGAAGACGACGTCGCCTTGACGCAGGAAGTCCGTAACCGCGATGAAGCGTTCGTCTTTGACGTCACGGACGTCGTGCTTGATCAGGGATTGGCCGGTAACGACCGCGCAGAACTGGTCTTTCATGGAATTCGCCTTGAAGGAGGGGAGGGCGCCGGCGTTCCGGCCAGCGCCAGGTCAATGTCGAAGTCGGTTGCCGAGGCCTATTGCGACACGGCCGGTGAGATATCGCTCTTGAACCATTTTAGGCTCAGCGCCTTGATCGTCCCATCCTTGGTGGCCGCGTCGATTGCCGCGTTGAACTTGGTGAGCAACTCGGCATCGTCTTTGCGCATGCCGGCACCGACGCCCGGCCCCCAGAGCCCGCCCTTCAATTCCGGCCCGAAAAACACCGCATCCGAACCGGAAGGTGTCTCCAGAAAATCGCGCCAGGTGAAATAGTCGGCGAGGCCGCCGTCGATGCGACCCGCGGCAAGGTCGAGCTTCATGTTGTCCAGGCTGTCATAACTGCGAATGGTCACGACATCGCCCAGGATTTCCTTCACGACTGCTTCCGAATTCGACGAGCGCAGGGCCCCGATCGCCTTGCCGGCGAGTTTCGATCTGAGGCGTTCGATGGTCGCCTTCTCTTTGTCGCCGATGGTCGAAAGGTTGACCTTTTCCTTGGTGCCGCCGGCGTCGAGGCCCAGGTCCTTGCGCACCACGAACTGGTTGAAGCCGGTGGCATAGGGGATCGAGAACGCGATCGACTGCTTGCGTTTTTCCGTGATCGCCATCCCGGACATGATGACGTCGAACTTGCCGACAAGCAGTGCCGGGATGATCCCGTCCCAATCCTGCGGGACGAAGGTACATTTGATCTCAATGCGACGGCACAGCTCCTGTCCGACATCGATATCGTAACCGTAAAGTTGACCGTTCGCGTCGGTGCCGTCCCAGGGCGGCGAGGCGCCTTCAGTGGCAATCGATATGACGCGCTCGCTTTGCGCGCTCGCCGGCACTGCCGACATCAGGGATGCGATAGAAACAGCAATAGCCAGGGGTATGCGCATGATGCACCTCTTCGTTGGTTTGGATGGAAAGGGGAGCCCAGAACCTGCGGCGGCGTCAGGGCAGGGGCGTCGTGATCTCTGGGTCAGGTAGGGCGGGGCGCAATCGCGCCTTTCGTCGGCGAACCGGATGGCCGTCGGTCGACAGCCATCGCTCCAGCAACTGGATCGCTTTCACCGCCATCGAGGTGAGCGATAGGTAGATCGCTCCGGCGACGATGAAGATCTCGTACGGCGCGAACGTGGTCGAAACCATCTGTCTCGCCATGCCGGTGATCTCGAGCAGCGTTACCGTGCTCGCCAGGGACGAGCCCTTGATCATTCCGACGATCTCATTGCCGTAGGCCGGGAGCGATATCCTGAAAGCGATCGGGAAAATGACCAGGCGAGCGATCTGGAAGCGTTTCAAGCCGAGAGACGTGGCTGCCTCGGTGACACCCTTAGGCACGGACTGGAGACCGCGGCACAGGATCTCGGTGGTGTGTGCCGCGCTGTTCAGCGAAAATGTCAGAAGGGCGCACCAAAAAGGGTCGCGCAGGATCACCCAGAAGATGCTGGTTCGCACCGCCTCGATCTGAGCCAGGCCGTAGTAGAGCAGAAAGAGCTGAACGAGCATCGGCGTGCCGCGAATGACATAGGTGTATGCCAGCACCGAGAGCGAAAGACCGGGACGTCCAAATGCGCGCATGAAGGCAAGCGGCACGGACAGAAGGAACCCGGCCGTCAGCGACAAAATCGTCAGGGTCAATGTGAGACCAACGCCCGAAGGCAGGACAACCATTGCGTCAAACATCAAGCCGAGGTTCATGGTTCGCATCCCTCCTACCGGCCGAGTGCCGGATAGCGCCGCTCAGCCAGCCGGATCGACAGCAGCGTGACGGTGGTCAGCGACAGATAGAGAGCGGAGGCCGCAAGGTAGAAGGTCAACGGTGCGCGCAAGGATCCGGCCCCCACATACGCAACGCGCATGATGTCGGTCAGGCCGACGATCGAAACCAGTGCGGTATCCTTGAAGAGCGAAATCCAGAGATTGCCATAGGCAGGCAGCGCCAACCGCAGCATCTGAGGTCCGATGACGAACATCCAGCGCTGCCAGGCGTTCAGCCCAAGCGACTTTGCCGCTTCGGTTTGGCCCGCTGGCACAGCCGCAATCGCGCCGCGAAACACTTCGGTCGCATAACCGCTGAAAACGACCGAGAGCGCGATAACGCCTGCGGTGAATGCGTTCACCTCGACATACCGGCCGGCGATCTTGCTGGCGAGCGTGGTTCCGCCGAAGTAGATGAGCAGGATAATCAGAAGTTCTGGTACACCCCGGACGACTGTGGTGTAGGCGGTCACGACCGCGTTGAGGCGCGGTTTTGCCGTGCCCTTCGAAATCGCCAAAAACAACCCAAATGCCGTACCAAGGCAGCCGCTGACAAGGGCCAGGCTGATGGTCACGGTGAGTGCGACAACAAACTGAGTAGTAAAACCACCCATGGGGCGCTTTCCTCGACTCGCAATTACCGAAGGATACGCCGGCCTTTGTCACTCAGACCAAGTCGTATAACCCAAGGTTGTGAATTGTTATATTTGTAATTTGGAGTTAATTGGGATATTCGCTAATTCTAGCGCGTGAAATTACACACTCAATCTATAATTTTTATTATTTTATCTATAACGCGCCGTTATATACTGAGGTGGTTCGGTGCTCCTCAGGATGGCGATTTCTGCTTCCCGGGTGGTTATCAGGGAAAGGCGCGCAGGGAATGGAGTTGTTGCAGAGCGACCTCAAGCTTCGTCAACTGAAGGTCTTCCGAGAAGTCTTGCGGGCCGGATCGACAAGGCGAGCGGCGGCAGCGCTCGGGATAAGCCAGCCGGCCGTCAGTCAACACGTGAAGCAACTCGAGATCACGCTCGGCATCACACTCTTCAAGAGATCAGCCAACCGCATCGTCCCCTTGCAGGAAGCCTGGGAACTCCTGCGAAACGTAGAACTTGCCCTGACGTCGCTGGATCGCCTGGAGGCGTCGATCTTCGCTATGAAGAACGAGGAAAAGCAACGGATTGCGATTGCCGCGCCCTCTGTTTTCGGCTTCGTGACCTTGCCCAAAGTCGTGGCGACTATCCACTCAAAGACCGCTTCGAATGTCCGATCGATTTCGGGAAGCTACGAGCAGATTGGCGAGCACATCCTGGCTGGGCGCGCGGATCTCGGAATCTCGAGATTGCCCCTGGATCCACGCCTGTTCGAATGGGCGCCGCTCGGGTCGGCACGAAACGTATGCATCTTCCATCCCGACCACCGCTTTTCAAAACAGACCTGTATCGAGGCGCAAGACCTGGCAGGCGAAACGATCGTCGATATCGATCCCAAGTTCGCCGCTCACCAGATGAACTTCAATGCCTTGCGCTTCGCCGGCGTTGAGCCAGACATACTGGTGGAATTCGATTGCAACGGTCACGAAGCCGGATACGTCTCGGCTGGCCTGGGCATTTCGATAACCAATGAGATCATTGCGCGTGAATACGCGGCGTTTAACCTCGAAGCGAAACCGGTGGAACCGTCCGCGCTCTATCACTACGTTGCGATTTGGCAGAAGGGCAGGACCTTTTCCAATGCATTGAATGTCTCGCTCGAGGCGATCATCGCTGCGTTTTCCACGCAGCCGCCTGAGGGAGGTTGATAGGTAATCCTCAGGAAGCGGCAGATTGAAGTTTTTGTTGTTAGCACACAGCAGATCGCACTTGCGCCGGCTTCTATGCGGCGCGCGCTGCCAACAGCGCGTGGAGAGCCTCCGGCTTCAGATGGGTGTAGCGCTTCAACATTTTCCAGTCTTTGTGCCCAGTTACCAGCGCAACCTGTTCGATCGTGAATCCGGCCTCGAAAAGGCGGCTTGTCCCTTCGTGCCGCAAGTCATGAAAATGAAGGTCGTGGATGTCCAGGTCCGCGCACCCTCGACGGAAGGCGGTGCCGACTGACCTATGATTGAAGGGGAAAATTCGATCATCTTCATTGCTGCGCTTTGCCAGTTGCTCCTCAACAATGGCCCACGCATCGTATCCGGTTGCCGCGAATAGCGGTATGCGCTGATTGTTGCCGTTCTTGTTCCGAGGGTCTTTCCGGTCACGGATAAGAAGCATCCGCGTGCGAGATTCCAGGTCGGACCAACGCACCTTGCAGATCTCCTCCTGGCGCATCGCGGTTGCGACGGCGAAACGTATGATCTGGCTAAGCGGAGCAATTTGACGAGCGTTTGCATCGAAGTGGCCGATGAGCCTGTCGAGTTCATCCTGCGTCGGCCGTCTGTCGCGCTGGTGACCTTTCCCAACGAGGCCAAGTCTCTTGAGGGCGATACGCGCGAGATCAACTGGTTCGACCTTGACGGGCAGGCCGTGAACTGCAGCGGCATGAGCCAGAATGAGTTTTATAAAGCCGATGTCGATACCGAGAGTCATCGGTCCGGCGCCTTGGTCGGCCCGGTCGCGACCAAAACGAATGAGCCGTTCGCGATCAAGGGCTGCGATGTTGCACTTCCCCAGATGTCTTCGGAGCATATCGAGGGCTGCGGCCTTGGAGCGGCGAGGGGACTTGCCTACATCGCACATGTCGTCGATATGAAGGTCGATGAGTTCGCCGAAGGTCTTCAGGCGCGCTATACGGGACTTTGTCGGCGTCTCACCACGATCGACTTGGCGCTCGGTTTCGGTCGCCCAGCGTCGTGCATCGTCTCGGCGCAGGAAGGTCTCGCTGACGTAGCGACCTTTGCGACGGACCTGGACACGCCAGGAACCGGACGAGAGCTTTGTGTAGGTGGCCATTTTTCGTGTGCGCTCCGTGTGCACTGAGAGATCGAAACGTGGCGAAAAGGGTCGTATTCTGGCGTAAATTCGTGTGCACTTGGCAGGTTCTAACGATTTGATGCTAAAGAAAAAATGCTGAAAAATCAAGACCATAGAGTGGCCGTGGCACCCATGATGGACTGGACGGACCGGCACTGTCGGTTCTTCCATCGCCAGCTGACGCGCGAGGCGCTGCTCTACACCGAGATGGTGGTGGCCGATGCGGTCATCCACGGCGCACGCGAGCGCCTGCTTGGCTTCGACGACAGCGAGCATCCGGTGGCGCTGCAACTCGGCGGCGCCGATCCGGGAAAGCTGGCCGAGGCGGCGCGCATCGGCGAAGCCTTCGGCTATGATGAAATCAACCTCAATGTCGGCTGCCCGTCCGACCGCGTCCAGTCGGGCACCTTCGGAGCCTGCCTGATGAAGGCGCCTGTGCTCGTCGCAGATTGCGTTGCGGCGATGAAGGCGGCGGTGAAAATACCGGTTACCGTCAAGTGCCGCATCGGCGTCGATGAGCAGGATCCGGAACCGGCACTCGATGCGTTGGCCGATGGTGTTTTCGCGACCGGCGCCGACGCGCTGTGGGTGCACGCCCGCAAGGCCTGGCTGGAAGGACTGAGCCCAAAGGAAAATCGTGACATCCCCCCGCTCGACTATGACCGCGTCTATCGGCTGAAAGCCAGAAAACAAAACAAATTCATCGGCATCAACGGCGGCATTCAATCTCTCGCAGAAGCGCTGACGCATCTCGACCATGTCGATGGCGCCATGCTCGGCCGCGCTGCCTATCACACGCCAGGGATACTGACCGGCATGGATGCCGCGTTTTACGGCAGCACAGCTGAGTTGTTCGACTTTGCCGCGCTGATCGACGCCATGGCGAACTATGCGGCACGCCATATCGAACAGGGTGGACGGCTCGGGCATGTCACCCGGCACATGGTCGGGCTGTTTCACGGCCTGCCCGGTGCACGCCGCTACCGGCAGATCCTCTCCACCGAGGCGACACGGCCGGGTGCCGGACCGGAGGTGCTGAAGTCAGCCTTCGCCGAGGTCGATTTCGGCAGGACCGCAGAGGCGGCCTGAGCGAACTCAATCCCGCAAGATCATGCGGTCGCCGCGCACGTCGAAACCCGACAGCGAGCTAATGAAATTCATGCCGAGCAGGCTCTGACCGAGGGTGCCGGGTGCGGCGATCATGATGGGCATGTCCTTGCGCACGATGCCGCCGATCGACAGTTCGTCGCTTCGCACCGCCGCTGCGCGCGTCATGCCGTTGGCGGTCGAGATCGGGATGGTGAAGTGGAGAGCCGCCGAATTGAACCCGGCCGCCACAGCGTCCTCGGCGGTCAGCACTGTGCTGGTCGCGCCGGTATCGACAACCGTCAGGATCGGCGTGCCGTTGATCGTGACGCGCGCTTCGAAATGGCCGCTGCCGGCCTTGTCCAGGGTGACGGTGGCATGGCCTTCTTCCACGCCCAGCGCCAGCGGACTGCCGGGAACAAGGCCGGCGGTGACGCGGCTGGCGAAATCCTGCAACTCATAGCGGTACTGATAGCCGGCGATCAGCGCCAGCACGATGGCGCCCCAGGCGCCGAGGCTGCGGGCCATGGTGCCCAACGGCCTGCCCGATCTGAGCAGGCCGGCGCCGACGAGTGCCGCTAAGGCGCCAAGCCAGATCAACTGGCTGAAATCGTAATTCTCAATGCCGAATGTATTGCCGGCGGAATCGTTGAGCATGAGCAGGAGTACACCTGCCCCGATCGCGACGATCAGAATCCACAGCAGTCGGTTCATCTCTGCGGCCGGTTCACGAGAGGGCGTCGCGTTCGCGTGCCATGCGGCTGCGACGGGTTTCCCGGCGGGGGCGTCGCTCGACCGTTTCCAGCCTTGCCGGCAGCTCGGCCATGACGCTGCGGCGGGTTTGCGGGGTCATGTCGATCCAGGCTGCGATTTCCTCGCGCGTGCGGCCGCAACCGAAACAGAAGCCGGTTTTCATGTCGATCGAGCAGACCAAGATGCACGGGGATTCAATGGCCGTCATAAGGATTTCCTTGGCTAGCCTCCACATGGTGCAACGACAAAGTCAATGCAAGCCCTCCGGGATGCGCCGCCAACGGGTGCGTTCGCGTCAATACCTCGAAGTTTTGCCGAGGTTGTGCCGGCCCGCCAAGGCGGCTATGCCGCTCACCAATTCACAAGGACGATTGCCATCGACATGACCAGCGCACTGCCTTTCGACGATTTTCGCGACCTCCTGGTGAGCCTGCCGCCGGCAGATATGGCTGCCAACACCCGCGTTCGCCAGTTGTTTGCCAAGGCAGACAAGCCCGAAGGCTCGCTTGGCCGCATCGAGGACATCGCCGCCTGGCTCGCCGGCTGGAGCGGTCGCGCGCCGCCGGCGGTGACTCGACCATTGGTGGCGATCTTTGCCGGCAATCATGGCGTCACCCGCCACGGCATTTCGCCGCGCCCCGCCGCCGCTACGGCAAATGCAGTCGAGCTCTGCGCCGCCGGCGGTGCAGCGATCAACCAGATCTGCATCGCCAACGACCTCGGCTTGAAGGTGTTCGATCTGGCTCTGCACATTCCGACAGCCGACATCACCGAGGATGCGGCACTGGACGAGCGCGGTTGCGCCGCCACCATGGCCTTCGGCATGGAGGCGATTGCCGGCGGCACCGACCTGCTTTGCCTTGGCGACCTCGGCGTTGGCAATTCGACTGTCGCCGCGGCCCTTTGCACCGCACTGTTCGGCGGCACCGGCGCCGACTGGGTCGGCCCTGGATCAGGGGCCGACGCAGCGATGCAAAGGCGCAAGGCGGAGGTGGTCGATGCCGCGGTCGCGTTTCACGGCGCGAGCCTCAAGGACCCGCTGGAAGCGCTGCGCCGGGTCGGTGGACGGGAATTCGCAGCGATCTGCGGCGCCATTCTGGCGGCGCGGATGCAGAAGATCCCGGTGCTGCTCGACGGGTTTGCGGTGACTGCGGCCGCTGGCGTCCTACATACCGCCAACCCCGCCGCGCTCGATCATTGTCTCCTCGCAAGCCTGTCGCCGGAGCCTGGCCATGCCAAGGCCGCCGAGCGCCTCGGCCTTCGCCCGCTGCTCGATCTGGGCGTCAGTCAAGGCGAGGGGGTAGGGGCGGCGCTTGCCGCCGGCCTGGTCAAGGCGGCCGCGCTGACCAGCTCCGGCATGGCAGCCGCGGTCGGCGGGTAGCATTCAGCGGCGGCGTGAAGCAACCGCCTTGGTCGGCAGCGCCGGCAGTTCCTCCATCACCCGGCTCAGCGGGAAGATTGCGATCGCCTCGGTCCCTTCGCGCAGCCTGGAATGGAGCTGGAATTCACCGCCATGCATGGCCAGCAGGCCTTGCACGATCGGCAGGCCAAGCCCTGTACCCTGTTCGGCGCTCTTGATGGCGATCGAGCCCTGGCCGAAGGCCGAGAGCACGATCGGAATCTCGTCTTCCGGTATGCCCGGCCCATTGTCCTTGACGGAGAGATATTGCCCGCCGCCCGCCGTCCAGCCGACGCGCACGCGGATTTCGCCGCCGGTCGCGGTGAACTTGATGGCGTTGGACAAGAGGTTGAGCACAATCTGCCGCACCGCGCGTTCGTCGGCAAACAGGCGCGGCAAGGCGTTTTCGAAATCCTGGACGATGCGGATGTCCTTGTTGCGCGCCTTCAACTCCATCATGTGGCAGCAATCCTCGACGACGGAAAGCAGCATCATCGGCTCCTCATTGAGCTGATAACGGCCCGCTTCGATACGCGACAGGTCGAGGATTTCGTTGATCAGGTCGAGCAGATGCTGTCCGGAGTCGTGCACGTCACGGGCATAGTCGCGATATGTCGGGTTGCTCATCGGGCCGAGCACCTCGTTGGCCATCACTTCGGAAAAGCCGAGAATGGCGTTGAGCGGCGTGCGCAGTTCGTGGCTCATCGAGGCCAAGAAACGCGATTTCGCCAGATTGGCGTCTTCCGCCCGCCGCCGTGCCTCGTCCGACATCGATTTCGCCGTTTCCACTTCGGCGATCAGCGCATCCTTTTCGGAGCGGAACGAAAACAGCATCAGCGAGGAACGGTTGAGCTGGCGCGCCACATAGGCGAAGAACGGCAGCGACGACATCAGCAACCCGGCCATGATCACTTCGACCGGCATCCATAATTTTGCACTGGCATAGGCATAGATGGCGACCGGGAGGGCGAAGGTCGCCAACAGCGCACCGCGAAGGGACGATGCCAGGATCGCGGTTGCCGACATGGCGAGCAGCAGCACCACCGCCTTGGCGACCTGGAACTGGTCGATTTGGCAAGCTTCGCAGCCAAGCCATGCGAACCAGGCCCAGCCAAGCCCGCAAAGAAAATGGCCGATCAGGAAATCCCTGTGCGTCTCCAGCGGGTTGAGCTCGGACGCTTGAGTGACGCGTCTGGCCATGAACGCAACGATGGTATAGCAGATGAATGTGAACAGCGCCCAGACGCCGATCTCCTTGCCGAGGCCCGCGAACAAGCCTGCCGCGGCAGTTGCCAGAACGAGCAGCGGGATAACGATCACGCCGCCGGTCATCGAAAGCGCGTGGAGCTTCAACAGCTCGCGGTCGAAGTCGGGATTTCCGGCTTGCTGCGAAAGACGGTCGCGCGTCTTGCGCACCGCGCGCGCGACATCGCTGTTGCGATGGCGTTTCCTGCGGTCCACAATAAACTTGTCCGCCGTGGTCGAGCGTTGCAGGGGCATGAAGTCTTCAATTTACGCGGGCAGCAATTTCAAATCGTTAAGCTACGTTCGAATGATTAACCAACGGTTTGCCATATGAGCCGTTCGTGGTCGCGATGGCCGCGCCAGCGATACTATGCGCCACGTCCGCGAAGCCTGTGGCGCCGACTGATGGACTATGGGCTGACACTCATCGTGCTGGGCCTGCTGATCCTCCTGGCGGCGCGCCTCGACCGGGTGGAGACGCGCAAGACGGAGGGCGCGGCCACCGTCAATGATGGCGATAGCATCACGCTCGGCAGCGAGCGCATCCGCATGCGTGGCATCGATGCGCCGGAATATTCGCAAATCTGCCGCAAGGACGGTGCCGACTATCCTTGCGGCAAGCTCGCGCGGCAGTCCCTGGTGCGGTTGATAGCCGGCAAAGCGGTCTCCTGCAGCGGCTGGCAGCGCGACCGCTACGGCAGGCTGCTCGGCGACTGCAAGGCCGGCGGGAAGGATCTCAACCGCGCACAGGTCGAGGCCGGCTGGGCGGTCGCCTTTGGTGATTTCGAGACCGAGGAAGCTGCTGCGCGCGCGGGCAAAGCCGGCATCTGGGGCGGAACTTTCGACGAGCCGAAGAACTGGCGCGAGAGCCACGGCCATGAGCTGGTCGAAAGAAAGCACGGCGCCTTGGCGTCGATCGGCGATGCCCTGCGTGAAATTTTTCGCTTCTGGTGAGTTGTGCCTATAGTTCGTCGGGACGGACGAGGAGGATGGAGATGAAGCTGTTCGACGGCGGGCGCGCGCCCAATCCACGTCGGGTTCGGATTTTTCTGGCCGAAAAGGGACTTCAGGTTCCGCTGATGCCCGTCGACATGGGCGCGCTGGAGCACAAAGAGCAGCCGGTCAGCTCGCGCAATCCGCTGAAGCGTCTGCCGGTGCTCGAGCTCGATGACGGCACCATCATCACCGAATCCGTCGCAATCTGTCGTTACTTCGAGGAACTGCACCCCGAGCCGGCTTTGTTCGGGCATGGGGCGCTCGGCAAGGCAATCGTCGAGATGTGGCAAAGACGTCTGGAGTTCAATTTGTTCGGCTGCGTCGCCGCGGCCTTCCGGCACATCCACCCCGCAATGAGGGAATGGGAGATCCCGCAGATCCCCGAATGGGGCGAGGCCAACAAGCCGAAGGCGGTCGAATTCCTGAGATTTCTGGACACTGAGCTCGCCGGCAGGGAATTCGTCGCTGGCGATGCCTATTCGATCGCTGACATCACCGGGCTGGTCGCCATCGATTTCATGAAGCCGGCTCGCATCAAGGTACCCGAAGAGTGTAGCAACGTGCTGCGCTGGCATCGGGAAATCTCCAGCCGGCCGAGTGCCGCCGCCTGATAACGAGTCCCAAATGAGCGAACAGTTGGAAGCCCTGGTGGCGAGGGTACGTGCCTGCCGCATCTGCGTCGATAAGCCAGCCGGCAGGCCGTTGCCGCACCAGCCGCGTCCGGTGCTCCGGCCATCGTCGAGCGCCCGCATCCTGATCGCCAGCCAGGCGCCGGGTACCAAGGTCCACATCACAGGGATGCCGTTCACCGATGCCTCCGGCGACCGGCTGCGAAGCTGGCTGGGCGTCGGCAGCGAGGAATTCTATGATACGGACAAGTTTGCCATCGTGCCGATGGGTTTTTGCTTTCCCGGTCAGGACGCCAAGGGCGCCGACCTGCCGCCGCGCCGCGAATGTGCGCCGGCCTGGCGCGCATTGCTGATGGCGCTGATGCCGCAGGTCGATCTGGTACTGACGATCGGCATCTACGCGCAAAGCTGGCATATGGGCGCGGCGCGCCGTCCCTCGCTGACCGAAACAGTCATGGACTGGCGCGCCATCTGGGCAGCGTCGACTGACCCGAAGATCGTGCCGCTGCCGCACCCGTCCTGGCGCAACACCGGCTGGCTGAAGCGCAATCCATGGTTTGAAATGGATTTGCTGCCCTTTCTGAGATCGGAAATCCGCTATCGCCTCGGCTAAGTGTTCAGCAAGAAATCACTCGCTTTTGCGCTATTCAACAGAATTTCTTTCTTGTAATAGGCTTGAGCAAGAGGGAATATGGTAATCTATTCCTCGAAGTGCGTCGCATGACGGGACGCGCGTTAAATTCTTGTTTTCATGCATGTCGTTGTGCCAAAGCCGCGCATTTTGACGATTTGCGTCAGGGGAGCACCCAATGGACCGCCTCGATAGAAAAATTCTCCGCCTCCTGCAGGAGGATGCGACGCTTGCAGTCGCCGACGTCGCCAAGAAGGTCGGCCTGTCGACGACGCCGTGCTGGCGGCGCATCCAAAAGCTCGAAGAAGAGGGGGTCATCAAGCGGCGCGTTGCCATCCTCGATCATGAAAAGGTCAATGTGCGGGTGACGGTGTTCGTCTCGATCCGCACCAATTCGCACAGCCATGAATGGCTGCGGCGCTTTTCGGAGGTCATCCAGGAATTCCCGGAAGTGGTCGAATTCTACCGCATGAGCGGCGACGTCGACTATCTCTTGCGCGTCGTGGTGCCCGATATCGCCGCCTACGACGCCTTCTACAAGCGGCTGATCGCCAAGATCGAGATCCGCGACGTGTCGTCTTCCTTCGCCATGGAGCAGATCAAATACACGACCGAGATGCCGCTGGATTACATGGTGCTCGACAAGGAGTCCGGCGCCAACGCCGCCTGAGATCTTCTGCTTAGTTTTTCTTTTTGTTGAGGAAAGTCCAGGGCGAGTTGACCGGCAGCGTGATCGTGTCCGGCACGGTGCCGACGTCGACCACCTCGGCCTTGCGCACAGCGTAGCCCGACTGGATGACACTTACACCGTCAAGGATAAAAAGCTGACTCTTCTCCATGCCCGGCTGCAAGGCGCCGGTCACCGAAACCGGCTGGTAGGCCTCAGACATCCGGTAGGGTTGGGCAGGCGTAACGAGGACGATCTGGTTGGGCGGCGGCGTCGGCATATGGCTGCAGGCCCCCGTCCAGGGCACCAGCAGGAATTGGTAGACGAGATCACCGTCGCGATCGACCGGCAGTGCATAGCCCGCGAGTTGTACGGTCTTGTCCTGCA
Source organism: Mesorhizobium sp. M0195 (assembly GCF_040322115.1). NCBI lineage: Bacteria > Pseudomonadati > Pseudomonadota > Alphaproteobacteria > Hyphomicrobiales > Phyllobacteriaceae > Mesorhizobium > Mesorhizobium sp. M0195. The sequence goes on from NZ_JAMYSV010000007.1 coordinate 116,006, forward strand.
AGTTGAGTGACAGCGTTTCGCCATGATCCGGCATTTTGGCCGCGATCATCGGCAGCCCGACGCTTTCGGCGGCTGCCTGGCTCGCCGGGCGCAGATCCTTCCAGAAAATATGCATCGTCCCGGCGCAAGCGTTGCCTGCGACAACAGAGACGAACACTGCGGCTGCAAGCGTCGCGCCTGACTTGAGACGGTTTTTCATTCCTGCTCCACTGCTGGGCCTTGATCTGCGGCCTATGCCAGCAAGTAAAGCTGCCGCTGTCGCCAAGGTCAACGTTCAAGCCGCATGACATGCCGGCGCGAGCCGGTCATGCCGATCTCGCGAAAGCCGCGGGCGACGAACATGTCACGAAAACCCATGAAGCTGTAGCTCGGCGATGCCTGGTCGACCGGATAAGCCTCGATCGTCGTGGCACCTTTGGCAAAGGCGTGATCGATGGCTGCATCAAGCAATGCGCTTGCCAGCCCGCCACCGCGCAACGCTCTCGGCACAAAGAAGCAGACGATCGACCAGATCCCGGCCTCGCGGTCATCCTGCTGCCGTGACAACTTGCGGTAGGTCTGGCGCGGCGCGACCGAGCACCAGCCGACGGTCCGGCCATCGAACTGGGCGACAATGCCGACCGGTGTGCCGGTGTCGATCAGCGCCATCATCGCGCGTTTCTTCTCGTCGTTCTCGACATACTCGCGGCGGTCGAGATTGCGCCAAGCCGTACACCAGCAGTATTTCGGCCCGCCGGGTTGCTCGAACAGGTTTTCGAAATCGGCGCGCGTCAATTGCGTCACCTCCGTGAAGCGCACTTCGCTCAGGTCAAGCTTTTCTGGCGGCGAGCCGTTCGAGCGTCTTGGCATCGGAGAGTTCCTTCACGGCATCCTTGCCGATCCAGCGAGCAGTCCTGTCTGTCGAGGCCGCCAGTTTTAGAGCCACGGCAAGGGCAGGGCCGTGCAAATTCATCGATCGCTTGCCGATCGAACGAAGCGCCCAGTTCACGGCCTTCTTCACAAAATTGCGGCCGTCGGTCGCATGCGCTTCGATGATCGGCAGAAATTCGAGGAAGGTCGCCTCGGGTTCCTTCTTCCGGTGGACCACCGACCAGGCCATCATCGCAAAAGCCGTGCGTCGAACAAATTCCCGTTCGTCGACCGCGAATTCGGCGATCAATTCCTTCCAGCAATCCGTATCGACAAAGAGATCGGAGACCCCGTCGACGATATCCCAGGAGTCGAAAGTCGCCGCCCATCGTCTTGCATCCGCGGCGGAGAACCGCTCCGGATCGGCTGTCACGGAAGCGATGAACTGCGCTTCCATGATGCCTGTCTGCCAAAGCTCAAAGGCACGCTCATGGTTGCGCTTGATTTTCTTGGCAATCTGCCGCTGCACGCCATGCGAGATACCGAGCGCACGTTCGATCTTGATGCCGTAGCGCAGCATGCCAAGTCGATTTTCCTCCGAGGCGATCGAGCGCAGATGAGCGACAATTTCATCGGCGCTGGATTGAGGCGAAAGCTCGGCTACGGCGAAATCCTATTTCTCCAGCCGCGCCAGCAGCGAGGACGTGTCCCAGCGCTTGCCGCCCATCGCCTGCACGTCCTTGTAGAACTGGTCGACGAGTGCCGTCACCGGCAGTTTGGCGCCGTTGCGGTCGGCCTCGGCGAGGCAGATGCCAAGATCCTTGCGCATCCAGTCGACGGCGAAGCCGAAATCATATTTGCCGGCATTCATCGTCTTGTGCCGGTTCTCCATCTGCCAGGAACCGGCCGCACCCTTGGAAATCACCTCTATGACCCTTTCGATGTCGAGCCCAGCCTTCTTGCCGAAATGAATGCCCTCGGCCAAGCCCTGAACGAGGCCGGCGATGCAGATTTGGTTGATCATCTTGGTGAGCTGGCCAGCCCCGGCCGGTCCCATCAATCCGACCATGCGGGCATAAGCGTCTATGACTGGCTTGGCCCTGTCGAAGGCGTCGGGCTCGCCGCCGACCATCACGGTCAGCATGCCGTTCTCGGCGCCTGCCTGACCGCCGGAGACCGGGGCGTCGAGGAACGAAAACCCGAGCGCTTGCGCCTGCTGCGCCAGTTCGCGCGCGACCTCGGCCGATGCCGTGGTGTTGTCGACGAAGATGGCGCCTTTCTTCATGGAATTGAAGGCGCCTCGGGCGCCGGTCGTCACCGAGCGCAGATCGTCGTCATTGCCGACGCAGGAAAAGACAAAATCCTTGCCCTCGGCCGCCTCCGCTGGCGTCTCAGCAAAGCTGCCGCCATGCTGGGCAACCCACTGCTCGGCCTTGGTGCTGGTACGGTTGTAGACGGTGACGTTGTGACCACCCTTGTTCTTGAGATGCCCGGCCATCGGATAGCCCATGACGCCAAGACCGAGAAATGCCACCGAAGCCATGTTTTCGAATCCCTTAGAAGCCTGCTTTGCGGTCTTCTTACCGGATCAGGCAAGGCGATGGGAGTCAGCGGTGCAGATGGATGGTGATGCGCCGTTCGATCCACTCGACGCCGTGGCGCAGTGTTTCAACGATGACCAGATAGATGATCGCCGCCCAGATATACGACTGAAAGTCGAAGGTGCGCGCATAGGTGAGCCGGGTGATGCCCATCAAATCGTAGACCGTGATGATGGCGACGATCGCCGAGCCCTTGATCATCAGGATGATCTCGTTGCCATAGGGGCGCAGCGCCACAATCAACGCCTGCGGCAGGATGATTTTCCACATCGTCTGTAGTTTATGCAGGCCGAGCGAGGCGGCACCTTCCCATTGACCCCGCGGCACGCTCTCGATCGCGCCACGCAAGATCTCGGCCTGGTACGCGGCCGTATTCAGCGAAAAGGCGAAGATCGCGCAGTTGAACGCTTCGCGGAAGAAGCCCCATAGTCCGACCATCTCGAGCTCCGGCCGGAAGGAGCCGACCCCGTAGTAGACCAGGAAGGTCTGCGCCAACAGCGGCGTGCCGCGAAAGAAATAGACATAGGCATAGGCGAACCCCGAAAGGATCGGGTTCTTCGACATGCGTGCATAGGCGATCGGTACCGACAGGATCGCGCCAAGCACAATCGAGATGGCAACCAGCAACAGGGTGATGCCGAGGCCGGATATGTAACCGGGTGCATATTTCTGGAAGAACTCCGGGTTCCACGCAGCGACTAGGTAGACGACCATGCCAATGCCGAGAGCGATCCACAGGCCGACCAGGACATGGCCGAGGATGCGTTGGCGCGACCAGCCGCGTGCGGGCGGCGGCGGCCGGTCGACCTTCAGCGCGTCGGTGGCAAGGCTCATCTCTTGACCTCGCTGCCGCCGACCGCTCGTTCGATCGCGTTGATGCCGAAGGAGGAGACGATCGCCAGCAGGAGATAGATCAGGCCGGCAAAACCGTAAAACAGGAACGCGTGCTTGGTGACGCGAGCGGCAACCCCGCTCTGGCGGAGGATCTCGTTGAGGCCGACGGCCGAGACGAGGGCGGTGTCCTTGAGCAGGATAAGCCAGAGATTGGCAAGTCCGGGCAACGCGATGCGGATCAACTGCGGCAGCACGATCAGCCGCATAGTCTGGCCGCTGGACAGGCCAACCGAATAGCCTCCCTCATATTGCCCTTTTGGAATGGCGCGGAACGCGGATAAAAACACCTCGCTGGAATAAGAGGAAAAAATGAAACACAGCGCGATCATACCGGCGACGAAGCTGTTGACGTCGGCGGACGTTCCGGGGCTCACCAGCCGGACAAAGTACTGCAGGATCAATGGGATGCCGAAGAAGATCAGAAACAGCGTGAGCAGCTCAGGTATTCCGCGAAAAATCGTGGTGTAGATGTTCCCGGCCAGTCTCAGCGACGGCTCTTCCGACTGTTTGGCCAGCGCCACGAAAAAGCCGAGCGTCAGCCCGAAGGGCAGAGTGGCCAGCGCAAGACATACCGTAACAAATACACCCGCAGCGATATCGTCGAGCCAGCCTTCGGGTCCCCAACTGAGAAGCGTCAGTGCGCTCTGCATCCGCCTGCCTGTTCTCCTTTAGGCTCTTTGAGACCCGTACCGCATCACCCCTGGTGCGCGGCAACCTTATAAGAACGGCGGGAATCTCCCGCCGTTCACGTCCTCCTATGTCGGTCGATCAGGACTCGCCGCCATAAACATCATATTTGAAGTATTTGTCGTTGATTTCCTTGTACTTTCCGTTTGCGCGGATGGCGTCGATCGCCGCATTGAACTGGTTGACGAGGTCGGTCTCGCCCTTGCGCACGGCAATGCCGGCGCCCGGACCGTGGATTTCGATAACCGGCTTGATTGTGCCGACCAGCTTGCAGCAGGCGCCGTCCGGCGAATCCAGCCATTGCTGCAGCACGACGACGTCGTCATTGGCGGCATCGAGCCGACCATTGGCCAGATCGAGCTGGTATTCCTGTGCGGTCGGGTACGGCTTGACGGTGCTTTCGGTATAAGTCTTGGTCGAATAGTTGAAATGCGTGGTGGACGCCTGCACGCCGATCGTCTTGCCGGCCAAATCTTCCTTGGTGACACCCTTGATGTCGGTGTCCTTGGGCGCGGCGATCGCCGGCGGCGTATTGTAATATTTGTGGGTGAAGTCGACCTTCTCGGCGCGTTCCGGCGTGATCGACATCGACGCGACGATGGCGTCGAACTTGCCTGCCTGAAGGGCTGGAATGATGCCGTCCCAGTCCTGCGCGACGAAGGTGCACTTCACCTTCATCTCCTCGCACAGCGCCTTGGCGATGTCGATATCAAAGCCCACGAGTTGGCCGTCGGCGGTGAGGTTGTTGAATGGCGGATACGCTCCCTCGGTACCGATCCTCAAGGTTTTTTCCTGGGCCTGGGCAACGCCAAGCGTCAGCAGCGCAGCCGAAGCGGCGAGCGCGATACGCAGTGCAATACGCATAATGGTCCTCTCTGTTGGTCCCGGCCGTCGTTCCCGAACGGCTCTGTGGGCGGTGCTTTTGACCGCCCGCTGGCGCGATACTCCCATTGTTTCCCAAGAAAAAGCAACTGCAAAAACCGTCGCTTGAGGGAAGGTCATGTTCAGAAAACGGTGACGCTGGGTCAAACGCCTAAATGGAGAGAAAGTGGCCGGAACCCCCTGCGGCCGCGATCTCAGCGCGTCAGGCCGGTGGCGCGCTCGATGAAGTCAGCGATCGAATTCGTGTCGTCGAGATCGAAGGCCGGCAGGTCTTCGCCGACAATGTGGAAGTCGGACGCGATAGCGACAATGTGTGGATCGGCTGCAGAGAGCGGTGTCTGGTCCTTGGCCTCGAGCCGTCGCGTCTCGATTTTCTTGTGCGCCTCGCGCTTGTAACCCTCGACCAGCACGATGTCGGAGGGTGCCAGCCGTGACAGGATCGCGTCCAGCGTCGGCTCGTCCTCGCCGCGCAATTCGTGCATCAGCGCCCAGCGCCTGCCCGACACGACCGCGACCTCCATCGCTCCCGCCTGCCGGTGGCGAAAGCTGTCCGCTCCGGGTTTGTCGATGTCGAAATCATGATGGGCGTGTTTTACCGTCGACACTTTCCAGCCGCGCCGGACGAGCTCGGCCACCAGCTTTTCGGTCAATGTCGTCTTGCCGGAGTTCTTCCAGCCGGTGATGCCAAAGATACGTCTTTTCATGGCTCGATGCTCTGCAACAGATGTGCGGCCTGGGCAAGGTCGTCGGGAGTGTTGATGTTGAAGAACGGATCGATCTCGGCTCCGCCGAATTTCAGGATGGGAAATTCCACCTCGACAAAACCGTGCCGGTCGATGAACGCCGCAACGCGCCGGTTGTCTTCCTCGACGAGAAATTGTCGCAAGGCCTGATCTAACCCTAGCGGCCAGAGTGCAAAGGTCGGATGCCGTTTTCCGCCGGAACAGGAGACCGCGATAGAGCCCGGGCGCGCATAGGCTGCCGCGAGCAGCCGCTCGACCATGTCCTTGGGCAGGAAAGGCGTATCGCCGGCAGCCGTGACCAGCGCTTGGCAGGCCGCGTCGGAAGCCCATTCGAGGCCGGTCAGTATCCCGGCAAGCGGTCCGGCATAACCTTTGACGGTATCGGCAAGCACCGGAAGCCCCGTCGCGGCAAATCGTGTCGGATCGCCATTGGCGTTTAGCGCAAGCGGGCCGACCTGCGGGCCAAGGCGCGAAACGACACGGTCGAGCAGGGTGCCGTCGCCAAGCGCAAGCAGGGTCTTGTCGCCGCCACCCATCCGGCTCGATCGGCCGCCGGCCAGAATGATCCCTGCGATATGTCGGCCCATCGTTTGCTGCCTAGACCCAATGACCAAAATCCAGTTTTCAAATCGGACGGTCGTCGACAGTCACCCTATATGCCGTCCGGCGCCATGTCCGGTCCAGTGCTTTCGGCGGCTGTTTTTCGCCGGCCGACGATCCGTTCGCGGTAGAGTGCATAGAGGCCTGAGGCGATGATGATCGTGGCACCGACGATCATCGGCAGATCCGGGACATCGCCGAAGATCGTGAAGCCAAGCAGGATCGACCAGAGCAGGGCGGTGTAGCGGAACGGCGCGATGAAGGAGATATCGCCCACCCGCATCGCCGTGATGATGAAGTGGTAGCCGATGAGCACGAGCACTGCCGCCAGCGCCAGGAACGCCGTGCTTTGTCCTGTCATCGGTGTCCAACCGCCCATCGGTGAAAGCAATGCCGCGCCCAGAAACGTCATGGCAAGGGCGGTGGCGCTCGACACCAGCAATGTCGGAATTGCCTGCGGTATCCGCTTGGTGGCGAGATCGCGCACCGCACAGCATGCCACGCTGGCCAGCGCCAGCAGAGAAAAGACGCTGAACCCTTCGAAGCCCGGCCGCACGATGATCAGCACGCCGGCAAAACCGACGGCAATAGCCAGCCAGCGCCGCCAGCCGACGCCCTCGTTGAACACAAGCGCTGCGCCCATCGTCACTGCCAGCGGCAGCGCCTGCAGCACGGCGGAGACATTGGCGATCGGAAGCTGCGCCAGAGCAACCAGGAACGACACCGTGGCGCCGGCCTCGCTGGCAACGCGCAGCGCAACGGTCGGCTGCAGCATCGAGCCTGGCCGGGCAAGCGCGCCGCGTTGCCACGCAAGCAGGCCAACGAAAAGCGAAGCGAAGGCGCCGCGGATCAGCATGACCTGCGCCATGTTCATCGATTCCGACGAGAATTTCGTGATAGCGTCGTTGACGGTGAAACCAGCCATGGCCACCATCATGAACAACGCGCCGCGCAGGTTTGGCGAAAGAGGCAAGGCAGATTACCGGGTGAGTCCTGCAGCAAGCGTCTATCAGGCACCCGCAAAACAGCAACGTCAAAGGGCTGGGCCACAGCCTTTCTATGGCCCGTAACATCTGTCGCGCAAGAGCGGCAGGGCTTATTTGGGCGTCAGTACCTCGGTGCCGTTGCCTTCCTTGCCGGCAATCGTCCACAGGCCACGCAGCGAGCCGTCGTCCTGCACTCTGTAGACGACAAGACCGACCGCCTTGCCCATGACATAACTGGCGGAGAAGGCATCGTCGTTGCGCATGCAGATGCCGTCCGAGGACGAGCCGCCTGTCAATGGATTGTGCAGGTCGTCTCGCTGGTCAGCGTGATCGTCGCGTCGCCACCATAGGACGACCCATCGAAATTGGTGCCGGCCACGGCATAGGTGCCGCCGATCGACTGGGCCGCCGCGGGCAGGGCCGCGAGGCTGAGCAATGCAAGAGAAAGAATGAGTTTGCGCATATCGTATTCCCCCACTGGGCGAAGAACCGCTCCAGAGCAGAGGCTAGGCCCGAATGGGCTTGCGGTAATCCGGTGACCGTTTGCGGACAAGACCTTTTCTGGTGTGACCCCGAAAGGTGCCCTTTTAAAGGTTCGGTTCGGATGGCAAATCGATCACACTGCCGCTCGAGGAGAATTCTCGACGAGATCAATTTGCTCGGCAAGAGTCGCCAAATTGGTCATTGTAGGCTTCTGATCTTGTCTGGGGAGGTGGTCCATGACGAATGCACGAGGCAATGCGGACAGGCTTGGCACAGGAAGCAGGCGGCACGTTTCGTCGGCTTTCCGGTTCTCTTCTGCACTGGCGGTCATCTTCATGGCGATAGCGTCTGCGTTGGCCGAGAACGGCGCTTCGGCGTCGGCAGTCGAACGGATGTCCACGCCGGGTCACGAAGCGAATGAGCTCGCTCGCCGCATCGGGAAATGGAACGTCGTCAACACGATCTGGCCAACCCCCGGTGCGCAGCCGATCGTGATGACCGGGCTGGTGGCCGAACGTACGATGATCGGCCCCTTCATGCAGGAGGTGATGCGCCCGGCGCCCGGGTCGAAAATCCCGGACTTCCAGCGGATAGCCTATTTGAGCTATGACCGGGTGGAGGGCCGCTGGAAGTATGTCTCCATGGACACCCGTTTCCCGGCAGGGATCATGCCCGCCTGGAGTTTTGGTGGCGAGGAGGACGGCAAGATTTCACTGCTTTTCGAGCCGCTTGGTTTCGTCGGCTTCGGGCCCGAGGTCGAAGGGCGATTCACGGCCTCCGATTTCATCATTTCCAGGGACGGCGACAATCACGAAGTGGCCGAGCAACACTTCCTCCAGGCCAATGGCAGCGGCAGGAAATGGCTCGCCGTGCAGTACGTCTACACGCGTCAGCCTTAATTCATCAGCAAAAAACAATAGGCTGCGAATACGTCGAGACGGGCCGGATGCTCACGGCCCCCTGAGGCTGCCGGCGATGGCACCGACGAGCGGGTCGTATTTCGATTTCAGGGCTGGCGGATAGTCGATCCAGACCGTGCGGATGACACCATCTTTTCCGAACAGGCGGCGTTCGTAGAAGATGTTCCCGCCTTTGATGCCCGACAGCACCGCCCAGTCCTTGCCGGTCTTGCTGTAGGTGATCCTGTAGCCAGGTTCCTTGCTGGCCCTCTCGGCGGAGAGGAAGGCTTTCGGGGTGTCATCATCGATATTGAGGATACCCGAACAGATCAGGCTGGCGCCATCGGCGGTGAGCCATTGCTGTCCATCGCCATTATCCGGCTCAGGCTGGCGAAGAGTGAAGATTTCATCCGGAAAGGTGCAGACGGTACCGAAGCGCTCGTTCGTATAGGTAAATGACGCGGCAACTGCCATGGTCCCCGCCATCACTCCGAAAAACGTCAGGACTGCAAGAAACCGCTGCACGCCTTGCCTCGCGCTGATACCAAGGCGATTGTTCTTGCACGAAATCGGCTAAAAATCAGCCGCCGGTGACGCTCATATGCCGCGACACCGACGGACGGTTGGTGCGGCGATCGATGATGAAGTCATGGCCTTTGGGCTTGCGGTCGATTGCTTCGTCGATGGCATCGGCGACCAGCTCGTTGCCTTCCGACGCGCGCAGTGGCGCGCGCAGGTCTGCGGCATCTTCCTGGCCGAGGCACATGTAAAGGGTGCCGGTACAGGTCAGCCGGACCCGGTTGCAGCTTTCGCAGAAATTATGCGTCATCGGCGTGATGAAGCCCAGCCGCCCGCCGGTCTCGGCGACATGGACGTAGCGGGCCGGGCCACCGGTCTTGTAGGGAATATCGCTCAGCGTGAATTGGCGCTCGAGTGCTGCACGCAGCAGCGACAGCGGCAAATACTGATCGGTGCGGTCGGCATCGATCTCGCCCATCGGCATGGTTTCGATGACCGTCAGATCCATGCCGCGGCCATGCGCCCAGCGTAGCATGTCCGGCAATTCGGCGTCATTGAAGTCCTTCAACGCCACAGCGTTGAGCTTTACCTTCAGCCCGGCCGCCTGCGCGGCGTCGATGCCATCCATGACCTTGTCCAGATTGCCCCAGCGGGTGATCTGTCGAAATTTGTCGGCATCGAGAGTATCGAGCGAGACGTTAATGCGTTTGACGCCGCAGTCGGCGAGCTCGGCGGCAAAGCGGGAAAGCTGCGATCCATTGGTGGTCAGCGTCAGCTCGTCCAGCGCACCGCTCTCGAGATGCCGCGAAAGCTGGCGCACAAGATGCATGATGTTCTTGCGTACCAGCGGCTCGCCGCCGGTGAGGCGGAGCTTGCGCACGCCCTTTTCGATGAAGACCGTGCAGAGCCGGTCGAGCTCTTCCAGCGACAGCAGGTCCTTCTTGGGCAGGAACGTCATGTCCTCGGCCATGCAATAGGTGCAGCGAAAATCGCAGCGGTCCGTAACCGACACGCGCAGGTAGGTGATCGTGCGACCGAAAGGATCGATCATATCCATGCTGTACGCTTCCCGTGGCCGTGAACGGCTTCGTTATATATAGCTATGTGATACGAGCCAACTTGCCATTCAAGATATCAGCTCGCGATCTCCGGTAACATTCCGACGCCGACAGATCATGTCGGAACTTTCGATGCGGCCTTTTCCCTCGACACGAAGCGGCGTAGGGAAGGGCGGTTCTCCGCAGGATCCACCACCATGACAGCGCCGAAGGAACTCAGGGTCTCGAAAGATCGCAAGCTGCTTTCCGTGACCTTTCCGGGACATCAGCCGTTCGAGTTGCCGGCCGAGCTTCTGCGGGTCGCCTCGCCATCGGCCGAGGTGCAGGGCCATTCGCCCGAACAGCGCGTCACCGTTCCCGGCAAGCGCAATGTGGCGATCCTGAAGATCGAGCCGGTCGGCAACTATGCCGTGCGCATCACCTTCGACGATTTCCACGACACCGGTATCTTCACCTGGAACTACCTGCATACGCTGGGTCATGAGAAGGACGCACGCTGGGCCGCCTATCTCGCCGAGCTGGAAGAGAAGGGGCTGAGCCGCGACCGCTGAATGGTTTCGCGGTATGCTCAGCGCAGGATCGCCAGTATCTCGCCGGTGTCATAGTAAAACGGCGTGCCTTCGATCAGTCGGTCATCCTTGAAGCGCAAGACTTCGGCAAACGGCTGTATGATTGTTGCACCAGTGGCTCGCGACGTCAGCGAAAGCATGCAGCTCATGAACACCACGTTATCGTTCTGGGCGGTTTGAAGATCCTCCACCGCCACGTCGCTCCAGATTTCCCGCATCTTGCGGAAAAGAGCGCCAACGCCGTCGAGGCCATTCCAGTCACCGGCATAGGGCAGGGACTGCGGCTCATGCACCACAATCTCGGCATGGAATGCGCTGGCAAGCACATCGAAGCTTTCCGACCCTGATTGCAGGAAACGCATTTCAACATTGAACATGTTTTCAATAAGTTCCATGGCGGTGCGTCGCCGGTCGAGCGGTTTATCCATTTTCGGTCTCCGTATCCGTCGGTGCGATTGTGTAGGTGAAAGCGGTTTGCCCTTCTTCGCGTTGCCTCGACACCCGTTTCCTGATGACCGGCAAGCGGGCACGATGTCGTGAAAACGTCATGCATCTGGAGTAGCGCCGGCAAAGCTTTGGAGACGAAAACATGTCCATGATCACCAGCGTCGAACAGCTCGAAACGCTCTATGGCCTGCCTGGCGAGGCGTCGGTGGTCAAAGAACTCGATCAGCTGATTCCCGAATACGCAGCTATCATCGAGGCTTCGCCGTTCGCCGTGCTCGCAACCTGCGGGCCTGAAGGGCTGGACTGCTCGCCGCGCGGCGATCTCGCCGGCTTCGTCCGCATCCACGATCCGAAAACGGTGATGATGCCAGACCGGCGCGGCAACAACCGTGCCGATTCGCTAAGGAACATCCTTCGCGATCCGCGCGTCGCGCTCCTGTTCCTGGTGCCGGGTTCCGGCACGACGCTGCGCGTCAATGGCCGCGCCCACATCACCACCGATGCCGCGCTCTGCGACTCGTTCGCAGTCGAAGGCAAGCCGGCGCGCTCGGTGACGGTCATCGAGGTCGATGCGGTCTATTTCCAGTGCGCCCGCGCCATCCACCGGTCGGAGTTGTGGAATCCGGCAAGGCATGTCGACCCGAGATCGCTGCCGACTCCCGGCCAAATCCTGGAAATCACCAGCCGCAAGAACATCGACGGCGAGGTCTACGACAAGGAATGGCCGGAGCGCGCGAAAAAATCGATGTGGTGAAGCACTTGTTGGTGGAGCGCTGGGCTGTCAGGCGGTCTTCAAAACCTCGGCAACCCTACGCATCTGTTCGCCGATCATGTCGCATTGCTCCGGCGTCGACTGGCTCATCGCCTTCTCGATCAGCGCCATATGGACCTTCAGCGCCTGCATCAGCAGTGCCTCGCCGGTCTCGGTCAACGTCAGCCGCAGCACGCGCTTGTCCTTCTCGTCGCCCTCGCGGCGCAGCAGGCCACGAGTCTCCAGCTGCGGCAAAAGCATGGTGATGTTGGAGCGACCGACCAGCAGCCGGCGAGCGAGGTCGTGCTGCGACATGCCGGGATGACGGTAGAGGTTCATCAGCACGTCGAGCTGCGCCGGCTTCAGGTCGAGCGGCGCCAGCTTCACCGCCAGGGTGCGTTCCAGCACGTGGCATGCGCGCGCCACTGCCACCCAGTTGCGAAAGCGCGGGTTGTCCCAGGGCAGGCCTTGCTTAATGTTCATGTTTGAACTATTATGTTCATGCTTGAACCAATGAATGGATCGCCACTATGGCATCATTTGGACTGAAGGTCATCCGCGGCACGTTCGGAGTGGCTGAGCATGTGGCACCGCGACTCACCGGGCGCGCTGCATTCGAGCTGTTCTGCCGCACGCCGCATGAGAAGAGCTTGAGTGAAGGCGAGCGCCGCGCAATCGATCGCGCCGCCGATTTCATGACCCAGGCACGACATCACCGGCTAAAGACCAGAACCGGCTGCGTCATGGTGCATGAATTCCGGCCCGAGCCGGGCAGGGCCACTGCCGGCACCGTGCTCGTCATCCATGGTTGGCGTTCGCGCACCGAATACATGCGCACGCTGATCGAAGCCTATCGCGATGCTGGCTATAAGGTCGTCTCGCTCGACCTGCCGGGCCACGGCCAGTCGCAGGGCCGCCGGCTTACCCTGGTCAGTGCGGTCGACGCGGCACGGGTTGCCGGCGAATGGTTCGGGCCGTTTGCCGCGATCGTCGGCCATTCCTTTGGTGGTGCCGTTGCCGCCAATGCAGTTGCCGGTTCAATCAGGAACATCCCGCGATTGGCGGCCGGGCGACTGGTGCTTATCGCTGCGCCGAGCTCCCTGCCGGCAATCTTTGCTGATTTCAGTCGCATGCTGAATGTCGGCTCGCGCTCGCAGGTCGCCATGGCCGACCGGGTCGAGCGTATCGCCGGCCGGCCGTTGCACGAGTTTACCGGTGATCGCCAGCTGGCAAGCACGCTGCTGCCGACGCTGGTGATCCACGCGCCGGACGACCGCGAAGTGTCCGCCGATCATGCAAGGCTCTACGCGCGCGCCGGAGACCATGTGCGGCTGTACTGGGCCGACGGGCTCGGCCACCGCCGCATTCTCGCCGACAAGGGTGTGGTGGAGCGTGCCGTTGGCTTCGTTGCCGGCAGGCTGGAGCCGTTTCTGCAGTGATCTGAATGTCGTTCTTATCTGCCGGGTTCGATCGTCACGCCGCCACCCCGGTGCCGGCCATCGCTATCCAAGCCGCCATTGCCCCGGCCACCGTCGCCAGAAGGGCCGAGCGCGACGCGCCGAGCGCTTATTCGGCCAGCAAGGCTGCCTTGGTTGGCCTGACCAAGGCCTTTGCCCGCGATCTCGGTCCGCGCGGCATCACCGCCAATGTCGTCCATCCGGGGTCGACCGATACCGACATGAATCCGGCAGCCGGCCCGCACGCCGAGCATCAGCGCCAGAAGATGGCGATGCCTCGCTTCGGAACGGCCGACGAGATCGCCGGCATGGTCGCCTGGCTTGCCGGTCCCGAAGGACGCTTCGTGACAGGCGCGGCATTGACCATCGACGGCGGCGCAAACGCGTGAGACTTGGTCACTGGACGGTTGCCGTTCTGGCCGAGGACGGCGACGGATTCGCTTGACCCGTCACGACCTTGTGAAACCGTTCTGCAACAGACGTTCCGAAATTTATGGAAGCTTAACGAAATCAGTATGAATCAGTGTAGTCACGCCTTACATCCGCCATGGGGTGGGCGAGACCGTGAAAGCGGTGCGGAACGGGATCCGGTTCAACCGGAGCGGGTGATCCATGAAACTCCTTGGAAACAAAGCAACCGTGCTGCCGTTCGCGGTGGCCGCGGCAATGCTGGCCTTCGGGACGCCGCAGGTTGAAGCGCAAGGGTTCTTCGACATGCTTTTCGGCGGCGGCGTCAAACACGCAGCGCCGAAAGGTAACTTTCCGCCGCCACCGTCAAAATACAAGCCCAAGGCGCCAGCCGCTTCCGGTGGGGGTGGTGGTGCGCAAATCAGCAGCCCGTCCTATTACACCTACAAGAGCGATCCGCTGGTGCGCGTCGATTTTTCGGCACTGTCGGCAGCGCCTGAACCGGCAACGCCTCAGGATGCTGCATTCGAGCCGACGGCCACCGGGGCTGCATTCCGCGAAGCCATTGCCGGGCTCGACGGCTATGATCTCTACGCCGAGAAGGACATCGCCAAGGCGCTGATCGCGTACTACTCAGCCAATCCGGATTTCATCTGGGTGACCGGAACCAGTCCCAACAGCCGTGCCGAGGATGCGGTGCGGGTGCTGGGCGAGGCCGCGAGCTACGGCCTGACGCCCGCCGACTACACCGTCGAAGTTCCGGCAGCAGGCGCATCGGCGGGCAATGCCGATGAGCGCCTGAAAGAGCTGGTTCGCTTCGAGATGGCGATGTCGGCGCGTGTCCTGCGCTACGCCCGTGACGCACAAAGCGGCCGCGTCGATCCCAACCGCATCACCGGCTACTACGATTTTCCGCCGAAGCCGCTCGACATGGAAGGGGTACTGAAGACGCTGGCCCATACCCAGCAAGTGCGCACTTATCTCGAATCACGGCATCCACAGAATTCCGAGTATCAGGCGCTGCGCGTCGAACTGGAATCGCTACAGGCCAGCGCCGAGGACGAGATCGTCGTCGATCCCAATCTTCTGTTGAAACCGGGGCAGACCAGCCCCGAGCTGCCGAAGCTTTTGACAAGGATCGCGCGCAATCTCGATGACGAGATGGGCGGTGCCTATGGCGAGGTGCTGGCGAGGCTCGCCACCAGCGAGGTCTACGATCCGGAGCTGGTGCCGGTGATCAAGGCGGTGCAGAAACGGGCCGGCATGAAAGGCGACGGCGTCATCGGCCCGCGTACCGTCGCATCGTTGGCCGGAACGTCCAAGGCCGACAAAATTCAGAAGGTTCGGGTTGCGCTCGAAGAATTGCGCTGGCTGCCTTCCGACCTCGGCAGCCCGCGCGTCTTCATCAACCAGCCGGCTTTCACCGCGAGCTATATCGACGACGGCGAGGAGAAGCTGAAGACCCGCGCCGTGGTCGGCAGGCCCACCAACCAGACTGCTTTCTTCTATGATCAGATCGAGCAGGTCGACTTTCATCCCTATTGGGGCGTGCCGCAGTCGATCCTGGTCAACGAGATGTTGCCGCGGCTGCGGCGCGATCCTGGCTATCTCGACCGCGCCGGCTATGAGGTGGTCAATGCCCGCGGCAAGCGCATTCCCTCATCCTCGGTCAATTGGGGTGCCTATGGCGCAAAGATACCCTACGGCGTGCGCCAGTTGCCGAGCGAGGCCAATGCGCTGGGCGAGCTGAAGATACTGTTTCCCAACAAGCACGCCATCTACATGCACGACACACCGCAGAAGTCATTTTTCCAGCGCGACATGCGCGCGCTCAGCCATGGCTGCGTTCGCTTGCAGGATCCGCGCGGCATGGCGGCTGCCGTGCTCGGCACCTCGGTCGACTACATCGAGGACAGACTGAAACACGGACATTCGACCGAGGACGTGACACGCAAGATCCCGGTCTATGTCGCCTATTTCACCGCATGGCCGGACCTGTCCGGCAAGGTCGAATACTTCAACGACGTCTACGGCCGCGATACAAGGCTGCAGCAGGCGCTCGACAGCACGGAAGCGGTGCGTTCGCCGGCAAGCTGACGAATGCGGTTCTAGCGCTGAAACAGTGGACGCCGGAAACCGGCATCGCGTCCGGCGATGAGCCAGTAGACCAAGCCCGCGACAACGCCTGCGGCGGCAATGATGCCGATATCGGCCCAGCGCTCCGGGTTCGTGTCGTCCGGTACACTGGGCCAGATCAAGGCGAAGCCGCCAACCGCGGCCGCCGCGCCGAAGATCATGTGCAGCCAAAAACTGCGCAGCGAGAAAAACTCGGCAATCAGTGCGAAGATTAGCGTCTGCAGGCCGGTCATCACAATCGTCAGAAAATAGATGAACATGCCGAGCGGCGGCAACAGCAGCACCGCAACGGGGGTGACACCCATGACATCGAAATAACTCGGCGCATTTGGCAGCGAACTCAGCCCGCCATAGATCGCCGCCACCGCGATCAGCCCGACCAATACCGCTATGAAATAACCCGCGAGCATCATCAGAAAGCGTTTCAATACGTGCTTTACCGTCGCCATGCCCACCCCCGCGCGCAATGATGGCAGCCAGTCAGCCATCAAAGTCATATCTACGCAAGAGTGTGCCGAAGGCCGCGGGCCTTCGAGGAGCGGCATTTTTTAGAATCTGGACCGTTGGCGGCCAGCCTCATTTCGGCGCGGCTGTCACCGGATCATAGGTGATTTCAACTTTCGCCTTGTCGTTCGTGTAATAAATGACGGTGTAGGCGCCGCTGTCCCAATCGATTTCCTTGATGTAGCGGAAGTCGTCGCGCTGCTCGACCTTGGCGATGATTTCCGACAGCTTCTTGGCATTCTGCGGCGGCACCGGATTTTCGTCCGCGGCAAAGGCCGATCCGCCGACAAGCAGCACGGCGGCCGCCAAAACAAGTCTGGACATGGCTTTCCCTCACATTTCGATGAGCAGAAACTCATCTACATACGGGTTTGTTCCCGGACTCGGGCTTGCGGATCGTCCAGACCGGCAATTGTGCCAAGCGTAAGTGTGCCTGTCAGTCTTATAGCTTGCGGAAAAAGCGCACGGAAAACCAATGCGATCATGCGCTGGTTCTCAATCACGGCAGCCTTCCCCGTCGGTGATGGCTAAGTGCCGAAAAGATGGTGGGCGATGCAGGGATTGAACCTGCGACCCCACCCGTGTGAAGGGTGTGCTCTCCCGCTGAGCTAATCGCCCGCTCGTTGCCCGAAGGCCAAGCGCGCCGCGATATAAGGGAGGCCGGCCTGCGAAGTCAACCACTTGTCGGCCGTCATCTGGCCGTCTGGACTATGACCGGCTTCAGCCTTCTGCCGCGGCCATCAGCCCTTGTACCAGATCGAGCGTTAACGAATCGAAATGCGAGATCACCGCCGACGGTTCGAACTCCCGCACATGACGATCGGTGTAGCCGAAATCGACTGCCACTACCGGAATGCCGGCGGCCTTTGCCGTGTCGATGTCGGTCTGCGAATCACCGACCATCAGTGCACGGTGCGGATCGCCGCCGGCACGCGCGATGGTCTGCGTGAGATGGCGCGGGTCGGGCTTGCGGAACGGAAAACTGTCCTGGCCGCAGATCGCCGCGAAATGCCTGGTCATACCGAGCGCCTCGATCAGCGCCACCGAATTGGCCTCATATTTATTGGTGCAGATGGCCAGCAGGTAACCGGCTGCCTCGAACCGTGCGATCGCCTCGGGAACGCCCGGGTAGGGGCGCGATTTGCCGGGAATGTTAACGGTGTAATGGTCCAGAAACAGCTTTAGCAGGCGATCGTGCTCCTCCACGGCCAGCGACCTGTGTTGCGCTGCATGGGCGCGCTCGATCATCACGCGGCCGCCATGGCCGACGAAACGCTTGAAGCCGGCTTCGTCTACGGCCGCGAGCTGGCTGGCGGCAAGGCTGTGGTTGAGACTGTCGAGCAGGTCCGGCGCCGTGTCGATCAGCGTCCCGTCGAGGTCGAACACGATGGTCGGTCGGGTCATGGCCTGTCCTGTGACGATTTGATTGCCGGCAGGCGATAACCGCTGCGGCCCGTTCAGGCAAGCCGGCTTATCCACCGCAGGCAAGGTCCTTTGACCCGCTCGGCAAAAATGCTACGAGCGCCGAAACAAATCTTGGGGCCCGGCATGGATGCGAGGCAATTGAAGGTTGAGGCCGCGCGGGCAGCGCTTGCCCATGTCACGGATGGCATGCGGCTCGGCATCGGCACCGGCACGACAGCGGATGAGTTCGTGCGGCTGCTCGCCGACAAGGTCGCCACCGGCCTGACTGTCATCGGCGTGCCGACCTCGGAGCGCACCGCCGTCCTTTGCACCGAGCTTGGTGTGCCGCTGTCGACCCTCGAGGAAACACCGGAGCTCGACCTCACCATCGACGGCGCCGACGAGATCGATCCGGCGCTGACATTGGTCAAGGGCGGCGGCGGCGCGCTGCTGCGCGAAAAGATTGTCGCGGCGGCCTCCGCCCGCATGATCGTCGTCGCCGACAGCTCCAAGATGGTCGAGATGATCGGCCGCTTTCCGCTGCCCATCGAAGTCAACCGGTTTGGCCTGCGCGCCACCGAAATTGCGGTTGGCGCGGCGGCTGCAAACCTGGGCCTTTCCGGCCCTGTTACATTGAGGATGACGGGGAGCCAGCCATTTGTTACAGACGGCGGCCATTTTATCCTCGATGCATCTTTTGGCCGCATTCCGGATACAAGAGCGCTTTCGAATGCTCTCCACGCCATTCCCGGCGTGGTCGAGCATGGTCTTTTCATCGGGCTGGCGACAACGGCCATCATAGCCGGCGGCGACGGCATCCAAACCGTCCATGCCGCCCGAAAACCAAGGAGTTTTACCGATCATGATGTTGCATAACCGGGTTGGCCGCTTTTTTGCCATTCTGGCGGCCTCGGCCGTTTTTGCGTTTTCGTCGCCGGCGTTTTCGCAGGACGTCACTGATGCGCATCTGAAGGCGGCGCGTGCCGCGGTCGCGGCGATCCATGCGACGGATGCGTTCGACAACATCCTGCCGCAAGCGGCCGCAGCGCTCGAGCAGCAGCTTATCCAGAAGAACCCGGACATGCAGGAACTGATCGCCAAGACGATCAACGAGAAGGCGATGGCCTTGGCATCGCGCCGCGCCGACCTGGAAAAGGAAGCAGCGCTTGCCTACGCAAAGGTGTTCTCGGAAAAGGAACTCAATGAAATCGCCGCCTTCTACAATTCCGAGTCCGGCAAGAAGCTGCTCGACAACGGCCCGATCGTGACGCGCGAACTGGTGAAGGCTGCCGACATCTGGCAGAACGGCCTGGCTCGCGATCTCGCCCAGCAGGTCGGCGAGACCCTGGGTGCAGCGGCGAATGCCAAGGCGCCGGCTGCACCCGCCGACGGTACCGCTCCGGCCGATGGCGCAGCTCCCGCGGACGCTACACCGAATTGATTGCGGACTTCCGAGCGGCCTGACCGCCACTGGACCAGAAAGCCCGGCAAGTCCGGGCTTTTCTTTTGATAGTCGGCAGCCTACCTGTCTCGGTGTTTGAGGGGCAAGGAGTTCAGCCATGGCCGGTTACGACTACGATCTTTTCGTCATCGGCGGCGGCTCCGGCGGGGTGAGGGCGGCGCGCGTCGCGGCTCTACTCGGCAAGCGTGTCGGCATTGCCGAGGAATTCCGCTACGGCGGCACCTGCGTGATCCGCGGCTGCGTGCCGAAGAAGCTTTATGTCTACGCCTCGCAATTCCCCGAGCATTTCGCCGACGCTGCCGGTTTTGGCTGGACGGTGCCTGAGGCGCATTTCGACTGGCAGAAGCTGGTCGCCAACAAGGACCGCGAAATCAGCCGGCTGGAGGCCGTCTACAAGAAGAACGTGCAGGGCGCCGGCGGTGAGGTCTTTCATTCGCGCGCCACCCTGGTCGATCCGCATTTGGTGCATCTTCTCGGTGAGGATCGCACCGTTACCGCCGACCAGATCCTGATCGCTACCGGCGGGCGCCCGGCGCCGCATCCGGCATTGCCCGGCCATGAGCACTGCATCTTTTCCAACGAAGCCTTCGACCTCAAGGAGCTGCCGAAGGCAATCATGATCGAGGGCGGCGGCTATATCGCCGTCGAATTCGCCAATATCTTTAATGGGCTGGGCGTCGACACGACTCTGGTCTATCGCGGCAAGGAGATACTCAGCCGCTTCGACATGGACCTCAGACGCATGCTGCACGAGACGATGGAAAAGAAGGGGATAAAAATCCTCTGCCACGCCGTGTCCGAGTGGGTCAGGAAGCGCCCTGATGGCCGGCTCGACGCGCTTGTCACCGGCGGCACCGTGTTGACGGTCGATCAGGTCATGCTCGCCATCGGCCGCATCCCCAACACCGAGAACATGGGCCTGGAAGGCGTCGGCATCGAGATGACCAAAACCGGGGCAATCCAGGTCGACGAATACTCCCGCACGAACATCGACAACATCTGGGCGATCGGTGACGTTACCCACCGCGTGCAATTGACGCCGGTGGCGATCCACGAGGCGATGTGCTTCGTCGAGACCGCCTTCAAGGACAAGCCGACGGCGCCCGACCATGACACGATCGCCACCGCAGTCTTTTCGCAGCCCGAGATCGGCACGGTCGGCCTGTCGGAGGATGAAGCGGCAAAACGCTTTTTGGATCTTGAAATCTACCGCGCCACCTTCCGGCCGATGCGGCACACGCTTTCCGGCCGCGATGAAAAGATGCTGATGAAGCTGGTCGTCGACGGCGCCTCGAAAAAGGTCCTCGGCGCCCATATCCTCGGGTCGGACGCCGGCGAAATGGCGCAGCTTCTCGGCATACCGCTGAAGGCCGGCCTGACCAAAGATGATTTCGATCGCACCATGGCGGTGCATCCGACCGCGGCGGAAGAACTCGTCACTATGTACAAGCCGACTTACCGGGTGAGAGATGGTGAACGCGTCTGACGCGACGACGACCCATCGCGGCAACAAGATTGCCGCGATGGAAGTGCGTGAGTTTTCTTACAGCAACGTTCCGCGCAGGATCACCAGCGCAACCGAAAAATAGATCACCAGCCCGGTGACGTCGACCAGCGTGGCGACGAACGGGGCCGATGCGCTGGCCGGGTCGAAGCCGATGCGCTTCAGGGCGAACGGCAACATCGATCCAGACAGCGAGCCGAAGGTGACGATGCCAACCAGCGTGGCGCCGATCGTCATTGCGATCAGCGGCCAGTGCGGGCCGTAGTCGTAGAAGCCGAAATATTGCCAGAGCGCGATGCGGCAGACGCCGACTACGCCAAGGATCGAGCCAAGCACCAGGCCGGTGGGCAGCTCGCGCAGGGCCACCCGCCACCAGTCGCCAAGGCCGATCTCGCGCAGCGCCAGGGCTCTGATGACGAGCGAGGTCGCCTGCGAGCCGGAATTGCCGCCGGAGCTCATGATCAATGGAATGAACAGGGTCAGCACGATCGCCTTTTCCAGTTCGCCCTCGTAGCTCTGCATCGCGTTGGCGGTCAGCATCTCGCTGATAAACAGCGCACACAGCCACCCGGCGCGCTTCTGGATCATCGCCAGAAAACCCATCTTCATATAGGGCTCGTCGAGAGCCTCCATGCCGCCGAAACGATGCACGTCCTCGGTCGTTTCCGAGATCATCGTATCGATAATGTCGTCGATGGTGACGATGCCGAGGAGCTTGCCGTTGTCCACGACCGGGACGGCGAGCAGATCATATTTGGAGATCAACTGAGCAACCTTTTCACTATCGGTCAGCGGTGAAACAGTGATAGGCGCACGATCCGGCGCTATTGCCATGATCAGCTCGTCGGGTTCGCCAGCGATCAGTCGACGCAGGCTGGTCGAGCGCAACAGGACCTGCGTTTGCGGATCGACGATGTAGATCGCGTAGACGGTTTCGCGCGTCCGCTCCACCCTGCGAACATAATCCAGCGTGCGGGCAACGCTCCAGTCCGGCGGCACGCCCACATATTCAGTCGTCATGAGCGAGGCGGCGCTGCCCTCGGGGTAGCCGAGAATAGCAAGCAGCGTCGCGCGCAGCGGTGGCGCCAGGCCGCCGAGCAGCTCGGAACGAGCCGGTTCGTTCAGATCGCGCAGTATGTCGGCGGCGCGGTCGACCGACATGGCGGCAAGCAGTCTGCCTGCCTTGATGCGGGGCAGCGCCTCGACCAGTTCGGATGCGCCGTCGAGTTCAGGCTGGTCGAAGATATCGACCAGCCGCTCGAACGGCACTTCGCAAAGCAGCTCCGATGCCGTCTCGCGGGGCTCCTGGTTCAGCGCCTCGACCATGTCGGCGACGTGTTCGTTGGCAAGTACGCGGGCGATGGCGACGGCGTCGCCGCCCGCAACGGGGGAAAACTCGTTCATGGCTCACTCCTTGCCGTCCGGCAGGACGTGAGCCTGTCAGGTCACGTCAAGCGGACGGCGGTTGCGTTCGACTGTGACTGTCGCCAGGCATGGCACGGTGACCTTTCTGCTCGCGGGTTCGGATTGAGATTCTGCAAGCCGGCGCAACATAGGAGCGTGCCTTGCCGAGTCAATCGCGAGAGCGGGTTAAAACGGCGGCAGACCGACCGGATCGCGAGACTGTGATCGGGCTACGTGGCAGGCAGGCTGGATGCTGGCAATGGTGCCGCAGCTATCTCTGCTTAAGCCGGCGGGGAAAGCGCAGCCACTTGTCCTCGGCCGGCCGCGTCGGCTGCGTAAGGATGGTGGTGAGCTCGACCGGCAAGCTCGGAACCAGTGGCTTCTTGGTGGCGACGCCGTCGGCGATCGCAACGACGCTGTGGTAGAATTCGGTGCCCGCGAGCGATCTCGGCGGCGTCGCCTCATGCATGATCGAGATCACAGTTGCATCAGGGCAATTGTCCTTGATCGCCTGGTGGAAGGCGATCCGTCCATCGGGGTCGAGAGCGCCAGTGGCTTCATCGAGGAACAGCAATCCCGGCTGCTGCAGCACGATACGGGCGACAACCAGCTTCTGTTTCTGCCCACCCGAGAGAACCTGATCCCAGATCTTTCCTTCACGGCTCTCATCGGCCAAATGCTCGATGAAATCGCCGAGGCCGGCCTTGTGCAGGGCGGATGCGACCTGCACGTCGGGATAATCATGCTCGGAACCCGGCAGGCAGACCAATTGCTTCAGCGAAACCTGCTGCAGCTTCACCTCCTGGGCGGCGTAGAAACTCCTGACCCCTTCCGGGAAGACGATGGTGCCGCGGCCATAGGGCCAAAGGCCGTTGATCGCCTTGATCAGCGAGGTCTTGCCGCAACCGGATTCGCCCTTCAGGAAAGTCCATTCGCCACGCCGGAAGCGCAAGTTCGCGGCACTCAGGAAGGGCGTTGCGTCCTTGCCCTGATGCGCTAGCTCTAGTTTCTGGATGGTCAGGCCGAAAACAGGGTTTTGGCGGTCGTAGCGAAAATCGGAGCGGCCGGTCTGCTGATAAAATTCCTGCGGGTGCTGAACGTTTTCGATCGCGTTTGCGAGTTCGGTGACGCGCTGGCTGTTGGCCCGCAGCGCGGCGATGGCAGGCATCACATGGATGAACCACGAGCATTGACTGATCAGCGAGTTGACCATCTCGGAGCCGGTTATGTAGCCCTTGAGATCGAACCCGTTATGGATGAAGGGAACCAAGCCTGGCCCGTAGGCGACAATGCGGGCACCGATGAAATTGTAGATCAGCTCGAACGAATTGTAGCCTGTGTTGACGATGTTCAGCCGCGCCCAGGTGCGGTCGATGTCGACATAGCGCTGGCTGTGCACTGCCTTCTGCACGTTCTCGCCTTGCGATGCGGCGACATGAAAACTGCGGCGCAGAAAGGTGATCAGCTCGCCGCGATAGCTGCCTTCGGCCTGCTGCATCCTGACATTGAGCCGTTCCAGCAGCCTGCCCAGCTTGACGGCGATCCAGGTGTTCAACGGCACGTAGGTGGCGACTGCCAGAAAGGCGAGGACGGCGCTGCCATAGCTGCCGAGGAACTCCAGCCCTTTGACCTCCGCCGAGTGTGCAAGCAGTTGCTGGCCGACGAAATACAATGAAGTAGCAACGGCCAAAACCCCCATCGCGAGGCCGATGGCGCCGCCCGTCATATCCTTGATCGATTCCTGGATGCGCTGGTCGATATTGTCGGGAGCGGCGGCACCTGACGAGCCATGCTGAGCGTGGAAATGGGTGTGATTGGAATCAAGCAGGGCTTCGTTGAACTGGCTGTCCAGCCAGCCGCGCCACTTGCGATGCAACGTTGCGGACACCAGGCTGCGGATACCGGTAAAACCCGCATCCTTGAGCAAGACCAGGAGGACAAGTATCCCGGCATTGGCCAGCAGTGTCTGAAGCGGGGTGGTGTTCGCGGCATCATGGAAAAAGGCGATCGAGTTGACCAGCTCTCCGGATGCTACGGCAAACCACACGCCTGACTTGCTGGAGAGCGCGGTGAGCAGGGCGATCACCAGCGTCAAGGTCCAGGCTTCCACCCACTTGTCCGAAAACCAGTAGGCCCGCATCAGGCCCCAGAAGCTGCGCATCGACGATACGGCCGTAAGGGGCGACTGCCTTGCGGCACCGCGGAGCCATTTTTCCGATATTGAATGTCGCGTTGGTCTATCGACCCGAATCACTATCCCGCCCAAACGATTTTTCTTTTATTACGGACAGTAACACCAATTGATCATTTTCCATTAGCTTTTCACCAGCCGCGGGTGGCTTAACTCGCCGGCCGTTGCAGTGGAGCAACAGAGTGGATGATCTCGGGGCTGTGCCGTCGGAATTCTAGGCGCTTGATATCAATGCAATTTCAATATGTTACTTGCCTGCGCCGGAGAAAATAGGGACCTTCCCTTGGGGAAGGCCCTCACACAGCTTTGTGAACGTAGAAGCGCCGTCCAGCGGTCGATCTTCACAGCCTGAACCGATCTTCAGCGCGCCCTTACGGCTAGGTCCGACCTCGTTGGCGGCCAGAACGCGACCTGTATGATTCGTGGGTGAAGCCGCCTTGTCGGGAGAGCCCGTAATCAGCCAAGCAACGACGTTGCCCCTACGTCCAGGATGCGGACCGACATCTATTCCGACACAGATCACGAACCCGGGCGAGCAAGGCCTACGGCGACAGCTGGAGCAAGGGGCCGTTTTCCTGCCAGTCCTCCACCAAGGGATTGACCTGCCCCGGCAAGCATGGCCATGGCTTTTTCGTCGGCAAGGCCAAGGTGACGGTGAAGTAGTCGAAAATAGTCCGGCTCAGTTCGCCGCCTCCAGTTCGCCGCGTGCCTTGGCCGCAGCCACCTGGCGCAGCGCATCGGCAAGCGTATCGGCGTCCTGGGCGCCCATCACCGCATATTTGCCTTCAAGCAGAAAGCACGGCACGCCCGATATGCCCATGCGCGAAGCGGTGGCGATTTCGGTGCGCACCGCCTCGACATCCGCGTCCGTCGACAGAAGCGTTTCGACGACGGAGGCATCCATGCCCGCCTCGCGGGCGGCTTCGATCAGCACGGCATGATCGCCGAGATTGGCGCCTTCTTCGAAATTCAGCTGGAACAGCCGGCGCACCAGCCGGTTCTGAACAGCCTCGCCGGCCGTCCCGGCCCAGCGAATGAGCCGGTGCGCATCCAGCGTATTGGGCGCGACCTTGATGGCGTCGAAGGCAAAGGAAATCCCCTCAGCCTCGCCCAACGGCTCGATCCTGGCATGGATCTCGCGGATGCGTTGCTCGCTGCCGAATTTCGCCACCATGTAGTCGCGGCGGTTCTTGCCTTCGGGCGGAATCGTCGGGTCGAGCTGGAAGGGCCGCCAACGTATGTGAACGTCGATGTCGACTGCGGCAATCGCCTTGTCGAGCCGTTTCTGGCCGATAAAGCACCAGGGGCACACGACATCGGAGACCACATCGACGGTAATCGAGTTCTCGTCGTTCATCTTGATCTCCTGTTCTGAAGAGGTCACTTCGGTTTGCGCCACCAGGTCGGCAACTGATAACCGTATATGGGCGTCTTTTGCGGATGTTCCAGATAGTTCCAATAAGCAAGCCATTGCCGGTTGTTGTGCTGGGTCGGCACCATGTAATTGCCTGAGATCAGCAGCCGGTCGAGGACCCGGACAGCAGCGACATAGTCCCCCTTCGAGCGAGCTCTCAACATCGCATCGATCGCCGCGTCCACTGCGGGGTCGGCGACACCCGCTAGGTTGAACGAGCCTTCGGCCTTGGCGGCGGCGGATCCCCAGCGCCCGGCTTGCTCGATACCGGGCGACAGTGAGTTGTTGAAACCGGTCGAGCCGACCAGCACCTCGAAATCGAAACGCTGCTTGCGCGACTGGATCTGATCGCCGTCGAGGCTGCGGATGCCGACGTCGATGCCGAGCTTCTCAAGCGTGCGCTGATAGATAGCGGCAAGTCGCTCTTCGTCCTGCGAGGCGGTCAGGATCTCGAAACCGAACGGCTTTCGCTGGCGATCGAGCATCGCGCCGTCCTGCACCGTATAGCCCGCGCTCTTCAGCAGCTCGAATGCCGCCTTCAGCACCTTGCGGTCCTGGCCGGAGCCATCGGTAACGGGCGGCCTGTAGGTGCCGTCCATGACATCTGCGGGCACGCGGCCGGGGTAGGGGGCCAGCAGGGCCTTTTCCTTTTCGCTGGCCGGGTGGCCGAGCGCGGACAGCTCGGAATTCTGCCAAAAGCTCATCGTGCGCGTGTATTTGCCGCCGAACAGATTCTTGTTGGCCCATTCGAAATCGTAGAGCATGCCGAGCGCGCGCCGCACGACCGGATTGGAAAATTTCGGCAGCCGCGTGTTGAACAGGAAACCGTTGACCACCGGCGGAATGCCGGTATCGAAAGTTTCGGCGATGACCTCGCCCCTGTGGAAGGCCGGAAAGTCGAGATCGCGCTCGCGTTTGACTGGGTCGCTGTCGTCGTCGATGGCGCAGATGCCTTTCTTGAACGCTTCCTGCTTGGCGTTGGCGTTGAGGAAATACTCGATGGTGATCTGGTCGTAATTGTCGAAGCCGCGCTTGGACGGCACGTCCTTGCCCCAATAGTGCGGATTGCGCTTGAACACGATGCGCTGGCCGGGCGCGACTTGCGCCACCATGTAAGGCCCGCTGCCGATCACCGGCTTCAGCGTCGTCCTGTCGAAAGTGTCCTTGTTGAACGCGTGTTTCGGGATGATCGGCGTCAGCGCAATGATTAGGGGAAATTCGCGGTCCGCCTTTTCGTTGAAGGTGAAGCGCACACTGCGGTCGCCGGTCTTTTCGAGCTTGGCGATCGCTTTCATTCGCTGGCTGTAAGGTGGCCGACCCTTCTCGGTGAAGACATCATAGGTGAACAACACGTCTTCCGGCGTCACCGGCTCGCCGTCCGACCATTTGGCCCTGGGATCGAGGTGGAATTCGATGCTCTTGCGCTCGGGATCCATGTCGGCGGTATCGGCGAGCAGGCCGTAGAGACTGAAGGCCTCGTCGTAGTTGCGCTGCATCAACGGCTCGAAGACAAGATTGCCAAAAGCTTGATCCATCATGCCGCGCGCGGTGGTGCGCAGACTTCTCAGGATGAACGGATTGAGATTGTCGAATCTGCCGACGACACAATAGGTAATGCTGCCGCCTTTCGGCGCGTCGGGATTGACGTAGTTGAAATGATCATAGTCGGCCGGCAGCGCCGGCTCGCCCTGCATGGCAAGCGCGTGCTTCGGTTCCGACAGGGCCGGCTGCAGGGAAAGGCCGACAAACAAGATTGTGGCGATCAGCCAAACGACAACGCGGCCCATGACCGTCTCCTTCCCGATTCGATGCGCAGCATACATGAGCCGGTCGTGCACCGGCCAATCCCTCGACCCAGTCCCTCGGCCAAGATTCGCGCGGCCCGGGCTGGATTCGGCGTCGCTTGCAGTGTAACACGCCGTCCGAAGTCATTCTGTTGCCTCATTTCGGCAACAGGTAGCTGGACCACACGGCATGAAAAAAGCCGGTCCCGGGATCATTTGAGAGGAATGCACGACATGACGAGCCTGAACAGCAACGCGTACCGCCTGTCGGTCATGGCCGCTGGCGTGGTCGGCATTCTGGGCGCCGGCATTCCCGCTGCTGTCGCCCAGCAGCAACAGCAGATTCCGCAAGGCTGGTTCAAGGCCTGCACCAAGCAGGAAGATGTCGACATTTGCAACGTCCAGAACATCACCACCGCCGGCAATGGTCAGCTCATCACCGGCGTCAGCCTGATCGAATTGAAGGGCAAGGTGAACCGCAAGGTGTTCCAGGTGACGGTTCCGACTGGCCGTCTGGTTCCTCCCGGCATCGGCCTCCAGATCGACGCCGGCAAGGCGCAGAAGCTCGAGTACGTGATCTGTTTCCCGGATCGCTGCGTGGCGGAAGTGCCGCTGACCGATCAGCTCGTCGCGTCCTTCAAGAAAGGTTCGAACCTGACGCTGACCTCGGTCAATTTCCAGAACCAGCCGAACCCGATCAAGATCGCGCTGACCGGCTTCAGCGGCGCCTTCGACGGCCCGCCGCTGCAGCAGTCGGACATCGAGGACCGACAGAAGAAGCTCCAGGAGTTCGTCGCCAAGAACAATCAGGATTTTGCCAAGAAGCTCAAGGAAGAGCAGGAAAAGGCGAAGGCCGCCAACTGATCGACGGGTTTTCGAACAAAACAAAAAGCGGGGTTCATGCCCCGCTTTTTTATTGAATCGGCTGATTATCGGGTCAAGACTTGTCTCAAGCCTGTCCGAGCCCAGCCAGATCCCGACTAAGTCAATGTCTCAATTGGTGCTTCGGCTCGTAGCGCCCGTCCGGCTTCTTGTCGAACATTTCACCAATCTGCGGATGCCGAACCGGTTCGCCCGACCGGTCCTCGAGTAAATTCTGCTCGGACACATAGGCGATGTATTCCGTCTCCGAATTCTCGGCGAGCAGATGATAGAAGGGCTGGTCCTTGCGCGGCCGCACGTCAGCGGGGATCGCCTCGTACCATTCGTCGGTATTGGCGAATTGCGGATCGACGTCGAAAATGACGCCGCGGAACGGAAACAGCCGGTGGCGAACCACCTGTCCGATCGAGAATTTGGCTGTCTTCATCGCACTCACCACTTGAACTTCTTGAACGCCACGCATCCTGGAACACGCAACGAAACGCTCCAGGACTTTAGATTCTTACACACCGGTCAGGCAAAGATCGGCCCAGGCCTTACGGTCGATATCGTCATTATTTGGCGCAGACGCCGCGTCAATTCAATCCCGATCAACTTGATGCCGGGTTGAGCATCACAAGATGCGGATCAAGGGCGGCGCCACGATCGCTATCGCGCGGCCGCTTTTCGCAATCCGCCAAAAAACGCCGCAAAACCGCTGCCGGGTCGAAGACCCTCGCGCATGAAAAACGCCCGCAACGGCGCAAACCCCTCAAGCGCGCCAAGACCAGCACTGCGCATCAGCTGGGCCGGCAGCATGTCGGAAAGCAACGACATGTTCAGCAGGTTGACCGCGCTGCTGCGCGCCAGAATGTCCGGCCGCCGCTTGAAATCATAGGCTGCAAGCGCCTGGGCGGCGCCCGGGTCCGAGCGGTTTCTGCTTGCGGTACCAATCAGGTCGTCAATGTCCCGGATGCCGAGATTAAGCCCTTGCGCGCCGATTGGGGGAAACACGTGGGCGGCTTCACCGACAAGTGCCACGCGGCGATGCGCAAACCGCCACGGGCTTACCGCTGAAAGTGGGTAGACCTGCCGGCCGGGCTCAACCGACACGCGGCCCAGCATCGATTGCATCCGCTGTTCGACCCGCGTCGAAAGCTCGGCCTCGTCGAGTGCTGCAAGATCCTTGGCGATTTCGGGTTCGAGCACCCAGACAAGGCTGGACCGGTTGCCGGGCAGGGGAACCTGTGTGAACGGACCGGTTTCGGTGTGGAATTCGGTCGAGGTGAAAGCATGGTCGCTGCGGTGACCGAAATTGAGCACCAGCGCCGCCTGCGGAAAGGATCGGACCGAGGTCCGGATGCCGGCTGCCTCGCGGGCCGGCGATTGACGGCCATCGGCGGCAACTGCCAACGATGCCTCAACCTCGCTACCGTCGGCGAGAACGGCATGGGCATGGTCGGCATCGAGGCGCCATGCCTCCACCATCGACTTTCGCCATTCGATACCCGAATGCGCGACAGCCTCGGCTAGCGTGCGGTTGAGAACGCTGTTGGGCAAGTTCAGCCCGAATTGCTCTTCGTTGATCTCGCTGGCGCGAAAGGTCACTGTCGGGCTGCGGATCAACCGGTTGGTTGCGTCAACGATACGCATCACCTTGAGCGGCGCTGCGTGCGGCCTGATTCCGTCGAAGATCCCTAGCCGTTCGAACATCTCTAGGGCAGGGTTCATCAAGGCTGTCGTCCGGCCGTCGGGGCCGGCTGCGTCGGGTCCGACGAGCGTCACGGGAAAGCCCGCCTCGGCAAAGCCAAGCGCCGCGATCAGCCCCGCAGGACCGCTGCCGGCGACCAGTATCCGTGCTGTTTCCCGATGGTTCAAATTCGGCTTCCGGATTGCGAGGTGAGGTCTGTCCGACCTGCTGGTCCATATAGGTCAGGTGATGCGGCTTGATCAACGCGGCGATTCGGCCCATTCGGTTGCCATGACCGGCCAACAAGACAATTTCAGCCACCTCGACGGTACCGGCCGCGCGATGGCGAGCGTTGCGCGCAGCCCTCGACTGACCGTGAGCGTTGTTGCCGGCATGGGCGTTGCCCTTGCCTGGCTTCCTTCTCGGCGCAATGGCAGTTCGGGGGGCGGTGAGCCGGCTCCCGGGCGCCGATGTACCCGGCGACGCCGTGCTGGAATACCTGCCGCTACTGCCGTTGCCGGATTTCCTTGCGCGTTTCTTCGCCCTCTGCCTTGCGCCGGCGCCGCTTCGCGCAAGCCTAGGCGCGCAAGGCGGGGCACTCACCGCGATGTGGCTGTTGATGGCCATCGCGACCATGCTGCCCTCCGCGGCGCCGATGATTCGCACCTATTGCGAGATCGCGGATACCGCCCGGATCAAGAGGGAGCCGGCCGTCCATCCGCTGACCCTGGTCGCTGGATATTTGAGCGTCTGGCTTGTCGCCTCGGCAATGTTCGCTGCCCTGACGTTCGCAATCCATGCATTCGCCTCATCCGGGCAGATGCTCGATCCGCTGGTTGGAATTGCCGGGGCAGGCGCGCTGTCGATCGCTGGTCTCTATCAGTTCAGCCGGCTGAAGGAAGTCTGTCTGGACAAGTGCAGAAATCCGTTCTCGATCCTGTTCGCCAACTGGAGCGCCAGGCCTATTCGCATTTTGCGGCTCGGCATGAAGCAGGGCCTGTGGTGCCTTGGATGCTGCTGGGCTCTAATGCTGGTAATGTTTGCCGTCGGTGTGATGAACGTGTTCTGGATGGCGCTGATCGGCTTGTTCAGCCTGGTCGAAAAGCAGACGGCAGGCAATCTGCCGACGCGGCTGGCCGGTGCGATACTGCTTGTCTGGGCAGCAGCGCTACTAGTAGTCTCGACATGAGGGGGACAATTCGATGACAGACCAAAACTGGGCAATGAAGGGAGAACTCGTCCTCTCCTGCAATTGCACGGTTTTTTGCCCTTGCGTTCTGTCGCTCGGCAACCATCCGCCTACGGAAGGCTATTGCCAAACCTGGGCGGGGTTCCGCATCGATGCCGGCCATTTCGGCGAGGTCGACCTGTCCGGTCTCAATCTTGGGCTGATCATGGAAATCCCCGGCTATATGAGCCGCGGCAACTGGACGGCCGGCCTTTTCATCGACAAGCGCGCCTCGGTTTACGCTGTGAAGGGACTGACGAAGATTTT
Organism: Mesorhizobium sp. M0195; assembly: GCF_040322115.1. NCBI lineage: Bacteria > Pseudomonadati > Pseudomonadota > Alphaproteobacteria > Hyphomicrobiales > Phyllobacteriaceae > Mesorhizobium > Mesorhizobium sp. M0195. The sequence continues at coordinate 147,688 of NZ_JAMYSV010000007.1, forward strand.
CACCGGCAAGGCCGGTGGAACCACATCGCTGCTCTCCATCCTGGTCGGACAGTTCCTCGGCGTCGAGCAGGTGCCGATCACCTACGAGACGCGTGAGAAAACACGTATCTTCCAGATACCGAAGATTATCGATGGTGCGGTGACGCCGATCACCGGCAAGGATCGCGACAAGGATACGGTCATCAGCAATTCGGAATACTGGATTGCGCCGGAAATCATCGTCGCCAAATCCGACAAGAGCAAGATGCGGGCCTTTGGCCGCAACTGGAACTTTGCTGGCCGCTCGGCCGAAATCTGCAAGCTGGATTGGCGGGGCCCGTGAGCAAGAAGACGACGGCCAGGAAAATCGCCGACCGGATTCCGCGGCCGAAGAAGAAAGTCACATGGCCTCAGGCGCGGGCGTTCTCGGTCCATCTCTTGACCGCGTCGGGCTCATTCCTGGCGTTTCTGTCGCTGGTGGCGGCAAGCGAGCAGCGCTGGACGGCGATGTTCTGGTGGCTGGGCCTGGCGCTTTTCGTCGACGGCATCGACGGGCCGATCGCCAGGAAGCTCGACGTCAAGGAAATCCTGCCGACATGGTCGGGCGAACTGCTCGACAACATCATCGACTACGTGACCTACGTGTTGATTCCGGCCTTCGCGCTCTATCAGCGCGGCTTCATGGGCGAGCGCCTGTCGTTCCTGTCTGCGGCGATAATCGTGGTGTCGAGCGCGATCTACTATGCCGATACCGGCATGAAGACGAAGGAGAATTTCTTCAAAGGCTTTCCGGTCGTCTGGAACATGGTGGTGTTCACGCTGTTCGTCATCGAACCAGGACAATGGGTTTCCTTCGCCGTGGTCGTGGTGGCCGGCATTCTCACCTTCGTGCCGATCAATTTCATCCATCCGGTGCGGGTGAAGCGGCTGCGGCCAATCAATCTCGGCATGACGCTGCTTTGGTGCGCTTTCGGCGCGCTGGCGCTGGCGCAGGCGGCACTTGCCTCCTTCTACGACCAGATCGGCGTGCTGGGCGAGCAGGTCAGCGATTTCATCAAGATCGGGATTACGGTCACCGGGCTTTACCTCGCCTGCATCGGCGCTATCATGCAGTTCTTTCCAAATCTCGGCGCCAAGCCGGACAAGAAAGCCTGATCCCAAGAGAGCCTGAAAATGTCCAAAACGATCCGCATCCATGCCCATGGCGGTCCGGAGGTCCTGACCTATGAGGACGCCGATCCCGGGCAGCCAGGCTCGGGACAGATCCTGGTCAAGCACAGCGCGATCGGTCTCAATTTCATCGACGTCTATTATCGCTCGGGCCTCTATCCGCCGCAGGGCGGATTTCCGCTGATCCCCGGCGGCGAGGCGGCCGGCGTGGTCTTGAAGGTCGGCTCGGATGTCGACTGGCTCAAACCCGGCGATCGCGTCGCCTATGCCGTGACCACCGGCGCCTATGCCGAGCAGCGCGTGATCGCTGCCGACCGAGTGGTGAAGGTGCCGGACGGCATCAGCGACGAACAGGCCGCGGCGATGATGCTAAAGGGCATGACGGCCGAATATCTGTTGCGCCGTACATTCAAGGTGAAAGCCGGCGACACGATCCTGTTTCATGCGGCGGCCGGCGGTGTCGGGCTGATCCTCGGTCAATGGGCCAAGCATCTCGGCGCGACGGTGATCGGCACCGCGAGCTCGACCGACAAGATCGAACTCGCGAAGGCGCATGGCTTCGACCACGTGATCAACTATCGCGAGCAGGATTTCGTCGCCGGCGTTGCCGCCATCACTGGTGGCAAGAAATGCGACGTCGTCTATGATTCGGTTGGCAACGACACGTTTCCAGCCTCGCTCGATTGCCTGCGGCCGCTCGGCACGTTCGTCAGCTTCGGTCAATCGTCTGGGCCGATCCCGCCCTTCAGCATCTCGTTGCTGGCGCAGAAGGGCTCGCTGTTCGCAACGCGGCCGACGCTGTTCGTCTACAATGCCAGGCGCGAAGACCTCGAGGCTTCCGCCGCCGCATTGTTCGACGTGGTGCTCAGCGGCGCCGTCAAGATCAAGATCAACCAGCGTTACGCGCTCAGCGAGGCCGGCAAGGCGCATTCCGATCTCGAAGGGCGCAGGACAACCGGGACAACGATACTTATCCCTTGAGCGCCCGCATTTCGGCCCGCCGACGCCGCCGTTCTTGCGAACTGCTCTTTACCGCTTGAGTTTCCGCTGAAATTCTTGAAGCTCTTTCAAGTCGTGAGGCGCTTACCGTAGAGAGCAGGGCGCGCATACGATGCTTGCGGGAACACAGAACATGTCTGGCAAACCAGATGGAGGCACCGTGAGTGCAGATCAGGACGGCGCAAACCTGCTTGAGGTTCGCGGCCTCACAAAGATATTCGGCACGCTGACAGCCTGCGACCATGTCGATCTCAACATCGCCAAGGGCGAGATCCATGCGTTGCTTGGCGAGAACGGCGCCGGCAAGTCGACGCTGGTGAAAATGTTGTTTGGATCGCTGGAACCGAATTCTGGCGAGATTTTCTGGAATGGCCAGGCGGTCAGGATCACCAGCCCAGGCACCGCAAAAAAGCTCGGCATCGGCATGGTTTTCCAGCATTTTTCCCTGTTCGAAGCGCTGACGGCGGCGGAGAACATCGCGCTGTCGCTGGATGACGGCTCGCCGATCAGCACGATCGCGGCCAAGGCGAGGGCGCTCTCCTACAGTTATGGCCTGCCTCTCGATCCGCTATCGCTGGTCGGTGATCTGTCGGTCGGCGAGCGCCAGCGTATCGAAATCATCCGCTGCCTCCTGCAGACGCCGCAACTCATCATCCTCGACGAGCCAACTTCGGTGCTGACGCCGCAGGAGGCCGATAAGTTGTTCGAGACGCTCGAACGGCTGCGTTCGGAAGGAAAGTCCATCCTCTACATTTCGCACCGGCTGGAAGAAGTCAAACGCATCTGCGACCGCGCCACCGTGCTGCGTCACGGCAAGGTGGTCGGCCATTGCAATCCGCGCCAGGAAACCGCGTCTTCGTTGGCGCGGATGATGGTCGGCAACGAGGTCCAGGCCGTGGTGCGGGCGCCGGCCGAGGGTATCGAGACCGCGCCGGTGCTGCTTCAAATCCGCGAACTCACCCGCAAGCCGGCGACCCCGTTCTCGATCTCGCTCAGGAACATCAATCTTGAAGTCCGGGCCGGCGAGGTGATCGGCATTGCCGGTGTGGCCGGCAACGGCCAGGGTGAATTCTTCGAATCCGTTTCCGGCGAGGTGCTGCAGGAGGATACCGGCTCGGTCCGCATCCGCGGCAAGGATGCCGGCGGCCTCGCCATCACCGGCAGGCGCCTGATGGGCGCTGCCTTCGTTCCGGAAGAGCGGCTCGGCCACGGCGCAGCACCGCGCATGAAGCTTTCGGAAAACCTGCTTCTGTCGCGCCACGCCACCGACGGCAAGATGTTTGTCGGCGCCGGTGGAATGGTCAAGAGCGATGCGATCTATATCGCTGCCCAGCGCATCATAAAGGCGATGGACGTGCGCAAGAGCGCGCCGGATCCGGAGGCTGCGGCCCTTTCGGGCGGCAATCTGCAGAAATTCATCGTCGGCCGCGAACTCGACCGCCGACCAAGCGTCTTGGTGGTCAATCAGCCGACCTGGGGGGTCGACGCGGGTGCGGCGGCCCGCATCCGCCAGGCGCTGATCGAACTGGCGCGCAGCGGCTCGGCGGTGCTGGTGATCAGCCAGGATCTCGACGAGCTGTTCGAGATTTCCGATGCGATCACGGTTATGCACAATGGCGAACTGTCGAAGCCGCTGCCGATAGTTGAAGCGACATTCGAGAAAATCGGGCTGCTGATGGGCGGCGCCGAACCCGGTCATGCCGAACATACGCTGGAGACGGCTTGATGCGCCTCGAACTTGTAAAACGCCCGCAGCGCTCGATGCTGTTTTCGGCACTCTCGCCTTTCATCGCTTTCGTTTTGACGATCATAGCCGGTGCCATCATGTTCGCGCTGCTCGGCGTCAACCCGTTGACTGCGTTCCGCATCTACTTCATCGAACCGATCAGCCAGGTCTGGCAGTTGCATGAGCTGGCGATCAAGGCCGCCCCCCTGATCCTGATCGCGGTCGGACTGTCGGTCTGCTACAAAGCCAACATCTGGAACATCGGCGCCGAAGGTCAGTTCATCCTTGGCGGCATTGTCGGCTCGATCTTCCCTGTGCTGTTTCCGCAGTTCGAAGGCCCATTGGTGCTGCCGCTGATGCTTCTTTTCGGCATGGTCGGTGGGGCTGCCTATGCTGCAATCCCGGCCCTGCTGAAGACGCGCTTCAACACCAACGAGATCCTGACCAGCCTGATGCTGGTCTATGTCGCCCAGCTCTTCCTCGATTGGCTCGTACGCGGGCCGTGGCGCGATCCGCAGGGCCACGGTTTCCCGCAAACCATCCAGTTCAACGACTCGGCCATACTGCCGGAACTCCTCCCGGAATCCGGCCGGGCAAACTGGGGATTTGTCTTCGCGTTGGTCGCGGCGATACTGATCTGGATCCTGATGAGTCGTATGCTGAAAGGCTTCGAGGTCCGCGTGCTCGGCTCAAGCCCGAGGGCAGGGCGCTTCGCCGGGTTTGGCCTTAACCGTATGGTCTTCTTTGCCTTCCTGCTGTCGGGCGCACTGGCCGGACTTGCCGGGATTTCGGAGGTCTCGGGAGCCATCGGACAATTGCAGCCGGTGATCTCGCCCGGCTACGGATTTACCGCTATCATCGTGGCATTCCTCGGCCGGCTCAATCCGCTCGGCATCGTCGCCGCAGGCCTTGTGCTGGCGCTGACTTATCTGGGCGGCGAGGCAGTGCAAAGCGCGCTCGGCATCTCCGACAAGGTGGCGCGCGTGTTCCAGGGCATGCTTTTGTTCTTCGTGCTCGGCTGCGACACGCTCATCCATTACCGCATTCGCCTGATCGGCTTTTCCGCGCCGAAGCTCGAGGCAGCGCCGAAGCTGGAGGGAGCCCGCTGATGGACGTCACCGTCAACATCCTCTTGACCATCGCGACGGCGGCGACGCCGCTGCTGATCGCGGCGATCGGCGAACTGGTGGTCGAACGTTCGGGTGTGCTCAATCTCGGCGTCGAAGGAATGATGATCATGGGTGCGGTCGGCGGTTTCGGCGCCGGCTATCTCACCGGCTCGCCTTGGATAGGGCTGTTGGCGGCAATCACCATGGGGGCAGTGTTCTCGCTTCTGTTCGCCGTCATGACGCTGTCGCTGGCCACCAACCAGGTGGCAACCGGCCTGTCGCTGACACTGCTCGGCCTCGGGCTTTCCGGCATGATGGGGACGAATTTTGTCGGCCAGCCTGGCGAGAGGCTGCCAAACCTCGACATTCCCGGCCTGACCGCAATCCCGGTCGTCGGCAGGCTGCTGTTCGGCCAGGATCCAATCTTCTACATCTCGATCGCGCTTACCGCTGCCGTGATGTGGTTCCTGTTCAGAACCCGCACCGGGCTCACGCTGCGCTCGATCGGCGACAGCCATGCATCCGCCCATGCGCTTGGTATCCATGTCATCCGCTACCGTTATCTCTCAGTGATTTTCGGCGGCGCTTGTGCCGGCCTCGCCGGCGGCCACCTATCGCTGGTCTACACGCCGCAATGGGTGGAGAACATGACCGCCGGCCGCGGCTGGATCGCGCTGGCTCTGGTCGTCTTCGCTTCCTGGCGGCCGTGGCGGGTGCTGGCCGGCGCCTATATTTTCGGCGCGGTCTGGATTGGCCAGCTTCATGCACAGGCATTCGGCATTCCGGTCCCCTCGCAACTGCTTTCTTCGCTGCCCTATCTGGCAACCGTCGTGGTTCTCGTTCTAATCTCGCGCAACAAGCGTTTGACGATGATGAACACGCCGGCCTCCTTGGGCCAGCCATTCGTTCCGGATCGTTGACAACAAAAAGACGGAAGCTCCAAGGCTTAACTCAGAGAGGTAACACAATGAAAAAACTGCTTATTGCCCTGCTGGCGACAACGGCCGCATTGTCGCTGGCGGCCTCAGCCGAGGCGGCGGACAAGCTGAAGGCATGCTGGGTCTATACCGGCCCGATCGGCGATTTCGGCTACTCCTACCAGCACGACCAGGGCCGCCTCGAGGTGGAAAAGGCACTCGGCGACAAGGTCGAGACCGCCTATCTCGAAAACGTCTCCGAAGGCCCCGATGCCGACCGCGCCTTCGAGCGCCTGGCGCGCGAGGGATGCAAGATCATTTTCGGCACATCCTTCGGCTTCATGGACCCGGAAGTGAAGATCGCCAAAAAATTCCCCAAGGTGATGTTCGAGCACGCCACTGGCTACAAGACCGCCAAAAATCTCGGCATCTACAATGCGCGTTTCTATGAAGGCCGCTACGTACTTGGCCAGATCGCCGCCAAGCAATCGAAGTCGGGTGTCGCCGGCTACATCGTTTCCTTCCCGATCCCGGAAGTGGTGATGGGTATTAATTCCTTCATGCTAGGCGCACAGTCGATCAATCCGAACTTCAAAGCCAAAATCGTCTGGGTGAACTCCTGGTTCGATCCGGGCAAGGAAGCCGACGCCGCCAAGGCATTGTTCGACCAAGGTGCCGACATCATCGTCCAGCACACCGACTCGACCGCTGCGTTGCAGGTGGCGGAGGAGCGCAAGCTGCACGGCTTCGGCCAGTCCTCCGATATGATCAAGTTCGCACCGCACGCGCAGCTGACCGCACTGACCGACGAATGGGGCCCGTACTACATCAGCCGGGTCCAAGCGGCACTCGACGGCACCTGGAAGCCCGACAATGTATGGCTCGGCATCAAGGACGGCGCCGTCAAGCTGGCGCCGTTCACCAACATGCCCGACGACGTCAAGGCGATGGCCGAAGCCACCACCAAGAAGATCGCCGACGGCTGGAACCCCTTTACCGGGCCGATCGCCAAGCAGGACGGCACACCTTGGCTGAAGGAGGGCGAGGTCGCCGACGACGCCACGTTGCTCGGCATGAATTTCTACGTGAAGGGCGTCGACGACAAGCTGCCGCAGTAGGCAACCGGAAGCACACCGAACGAAAGAGCGCCGCGAGCGCCCTTTCATTTCGGACTGAGTGATCTCAGACCGCCGAGCCGTAGAGGTCGTAAGCGTCGGCGCGATCGATCTTGACCGTGACGATGTCGCCGGCGCGCAAGGGCCGCCGCGACTGGATATGGACCGAGCCGTCGATTTCGGGCGCGTCGTATTTGGTCCGGCCCTTGGCCGAATTGCCATGCGCCTCGTCGATCAGGACCGGCAGTCGCTTGCCAATTTTCCTGGTGAGCTGCGTTGCCGAAATCTTCTGCTGGCGCTGCATGAAGCGGTGCCAGCGGGCTTCCTTGATCTCCTGCGGCACCTGCTCGAGGCCGAGCTCGTTGGAGCGGGCGCCTCTGACCGGCTCGTATTTGAAACAGCCGGCGCGGCCGATCTTCGCCTCGTCCAGCCAGTCGAGCAGCATCTCGAAATCGTCGTCCGTCTCGCCAGGGAACCCGACGATGAAGGTGGAGCGGATGGCAAGGTCCGGGCAGACGTCGCGCCAGCTGCGAATGCGCTCGAGCGTCTTTTCGCCATGAGCGGGCCGGCGCATGTTCTTCAGCACCTGCGGCGAGGCATGCTGGAACGGAATGTCGAGATAGGGAAGAATCTTACCTTCGGCCATCAGGGGGATGACGTCTGCGACATGCGGGTAGGGATAGACATAGTGCATGCGCACCCAGACACCGAGCTTGCCCAGTTCTTCCGATAGATCGAGGAACTTCGCCCGCACTTCGCGGTCGCCGAACATGCTGGTCTGGTATTTGATATCGATGCCGTAGGCGCTGGTATCCTGCGAGATGACGAGGATCTCCTTGACCCCGGCCTTGGCCAGCTTCTCGGCTTCGCGCAACACGTCGGCGGCCGGCCGCGATACGAGGTCGCCACGCAGCGCCGGGATGATGCAGAAGGTGCAGCGGTTGTTGCAGCCTTCCGAAATCTTGAGATACGCATAGTGGCGCGGCGTGAGCTTGACCCCTTGCGGCGGCAAAAGGTCGACGTAGGGATCGTGGCTCGGCGGTGCTGCCTCATGCACTGCCGCCATAACGCTTTCATAGGCTTGTGGACCAGTGATGGCGAGGACGTTGGGGTGTCTTTCACGAATGACGTCCGGCTCGGCGCCGAGGCAGCCGGTGACGATAACCCTGCCGTTCTCCGAAAGTGCCGAGCCGATAGCGCTGAGCGATTCGTCGCGGGCTGAATCGAGAAAGCCACAGGTGTTGACGACGACAAGGTCGGCACCGTCGTGCTTGCGGGCGATCTCGTAGCCTTCGGCCCGCAAGCGCGTGATGATGCGCTCGGAATCCACAAGGGCTTTCGGGCATCCAAGGCTGACGAAACTGACGCGAGGGGCGGACATCAAGCTTTTCCGGATTCAGGATTGGCGGCGCAGTACCACAGTTGTTGCCGCATTGGTATGGGCAGCGGCTGCGGCGAAACGCAACCGCCGGCATCGCCGAACGCTCGCCGAAATCGAAGTCGCGGCCGATGCGAATTCGAGTCGATGCGTCAGCTCACCGCATTGCTGACATGCGGCAAGACTTCCACCGCGCCTCGATAGATCATATCGAGTGCGACATATAAGATGATCAAAAGGCCGATATAGGCGATCCAGCGATGGCGGTGCAGCAGCTTGGCGATAAAGCTCGCGGCAAGGCCCATCAGCGCGATCGACAGGACGAGGCCGATCACCAGCACCTGGAAGTGATCGCGCGCTGCGCCGGCGACCGCCAGCACGTTGTCGAGCGACATCGACACGTCGGCGATGACGATCTGCAATGCCGCCTGACCCAAGGTCTTCTTACGCGCCTTGCCGGCCACCATATCATCGCTGTTGATATCGGAATTGGACAGCGCTTCCGTCGCCTCCACCTCGTCGGCATGCGACGTGCGCAGCTCGCGATACATCTTCCAGCACACCCACAGCAGCAAGATGCCGCCGGCCAGCAGCAGGCCGACAATCTGCAGCAGGGTGACGGTGATCGCGGCAAAACCGATGCGCAGCACCGTTGCCGCCACCACGCCGATGAGAATCGCTCTCTTGCGCTGCTCGACCGGCAAGCCCGCTGCGGCCAGGCCGATGACGATGGCGTTATCGCCTGCAAGCACGAGGTCGATGGCGATGACCTGGAGCAGGGCAGAGAAGCCCGCGGCAGTGAAAATTTCCATCGACTGGAAGTCCCTTGCTGGTTGGCCGACCGTTTGCGTCGAATGCCTGGAGGGCCTAACGTGTATGGTTCCCGCACGTCAAGGGACTGGTTAGAACAAGGTCGGCAATATACAGAGTTTGCGACTATCGGCCCGAAACACCTGCAAAATGCGGCCACAGGTCGCGAATGCCTAGTTATAGAGATTGTATTTGGGCCAGTCGCTTTCCGGAATTTCATCACCGATCCGGTAGCGGAGCTGCAGGACTTCCATATGGTCCGGCGCTGTCTCGCATTTGAATTTCAGCCGGTACCATTGTCCCTTGCTGCGAAACGCAGCACCCGGGCTCCTGATCGCATCGGCGCCCATTTCGGGCGTCGCAAAAGCGTAGGCGACGACACGATCGGCTTTGTATTTGTGGTCGTCGCGGGTAATCCGGTCGAGAATTTCGGCGTCGCATCGCTGCTCCAGCCGGGTTTGCGGATCGAGTTTCAGCAGGCCGGCGCGCAATGCGCTGTCCATCGCGCTGGCCGGCCAAGGCAGCGCCATCCATGCGATGACCGCAAAAAATAACCTATTCATGGGCGGGAGAAGCACCATATTTCGGCGCAAAAATCAATCCGATCGGGGGCTCGCTCGCGTCCCGGCCATCTCGACGCAAGCCCGGGAGATTGCTTTCAGGACAAAGAGCGTCACTGGCGGAGGGAGTGGGATTCGAACCCACGGTGGGCTTGCACCCACGCCGGTTTTCAAGACCGGTGCCTTAAACCGCTCGGCCATCCCTCCAGGGTGATTTTTCAATCACTTAGGATATCGCGAGAGGAGCGGGTTCGAGCTGTCGGTACCGGATTGGCACCAGGACGTTCCCCGATCGGTTCGCGCTCCATTCCTGTAAAGCCGCATTCAACGTCAAGTCAACCGTGGCGGCCGCACCTTTCGGCGCGATCCAGGACGGTGAGCAGCGTCATGGCGAGCTGTTTGTGCTGAGTGTGGAAAATCGTTTTTAAAACCCGCACGGACTATTAATCGTTGCGCGCTGATATGTTGGGCGCATTAGGCACATGTAAGTAAAATCGTCTTCTGGAGTTGAATTTTGGCCGTACTTGGCGCTCTCCCGCCCGGTCTTCGCTGTAGACCAATTCGCGAAACCGACTGGGAGGGAGTGGTCGATTGTCTGTGCAGGGGCTTTCCGGCGCGTAACCGAAGTTACTGGATCCGGGCTCTGACCCGTTTGTCGAAGCGGCCTGCGGTTGCCGAGTTCCCACAATATGGCTTTGCTTTGGAGCATGCCGATCGGATCGTCGGCGTTGTGCTCACCCTTTATGCGCGCTACCAGGGGTCGGAGAGCGAGGAAATCCGCTGCAATCTTTCGAGCTGGTCAGTCGACGCAGAATTCCGTTCCTATGGCGCCATGTTGGTTGCGGCGGTTCTCAAGCGGAAGGACGTGACCTACACGAACATTTCGCCGGCGCAAGCGACATTGAAAGCCAACCGGGCGCTCGGCTTTCGGCTCTTCTCCAGCGGACAATTTACCTTCTTGCCGGCTTTAAGTTCGGCGCCGCGGTCATGTCGCGTGGTCGAAGTGCGTCCCGATCTTCCGGAACTGGCGATGCTGTCCGAGAGTGAGAGATACATACTCTCGGAACACGCCGCGCTGGGGTGCCTGTCGTTGATCTGCATCTGCGACGGAGCAGCGTTCCCCCTGGTGTTGATGCCGCGCCGAATGTTGCACGGTCTTATCCGGTGCCATCAGGTCATCTATTGCCGCTCGCTCGCGGATTTGAGCCGCTGCGCCGGTGCCATGGGGCGCTTTCTCTTGCGAAGCGGAATCCTGGTTTGCTTTGTCGACGCCAAGGAGCCGATTCCAGGTTTGGTGGGATGGTACCGCCCCAACAAGGGGCTGAAATACTTCAAGGGTCCCAGACCACCCACACCTGGAGATCTGACGTTCACCGAGCTCGTGATCTTCGGTCCCTGAGTCTGCGCTCGCAGATACGCCAGGCGAGGTTCAAAGCCCGCCACGAACGGCGTTTTGCTGATCTAAGCGATGACTTCATCCCGACCGGCGAGACGGTCCGCGCCACAATCTCGCCCGGTTCCGACCACAATCGGTTAATACGGTGATAAACAATTCCTGCGCACAAAAAGCATTGGGGTAGGGCGTTGCCGGCGTTTCTGGAGTGGGTGCTTTGGCATCGCTGACGTTTATGCTGCGGTGCCTTCGTCGATGCTATAGGGGACAATCAAAATATGCAGACCACGGCGCGCCCGCGTCTTCGTCGCGCTTTCGCTTTCGCGCTGTTGGCCTTGTCGGCAGCGTTTCTTGCGGCATGTGCCGCGCCGCAGCAAAAGGCGATGGTCAACAAGAAACCTCGCTCCAAGGAATATTTTTCCGAAGCCGAATATGGCGTGAAAGCCAGCCCGCGCGTGATGTTCAAGACGTCTCGGGGGCGCGACCAGCTCGGCAAGCCCTATCAGGTGCGCGGCAAGTGGTATTATCCGAAGGAAGACAAACGTTACGCCAAGGTTGGCCTAGCGTCCTGGTATGGTGAGGCGTTCCACGGCCGGTTGACCGCCAATGGCGAAGTCTACGACATGGCAGATCTGACGGCGGCGCATCCGACTATGCCGCTCCCGAGCTATGCGCGGGTCACCAACATGAAGACCGGCAGCTCGGTGATCGTGCGCGTCAACGATCGCGGACCCTATCATGATGGACGCATCATCGATGTGTCGAAGCGCGCTGCTGAAATGCTCGATTATGCCAATATCGGTACGGCCGAGGTGAAGGTCGAATATGTCGGCCGTGCGCCGCTCGAAGGCAATGACGGGCAGTATCTTATGGCTTCGTATCGTCCAGGCAACAGGGCGCCGGATCCGTCGGACGGTCTGCCCAGCGGTGTCATGGTCGCCATGAATGGGCCGTCGCCAAGCCTGGCGGTGAGCGCTGCAGCCGTGCCGTTCCCCGGTCAGCTGACGAATACCGGGCAGGGATCCGATGCAGGGCCTGTCATAGCGGTGCAAGCGTCTGCTTCGGGAGACATTGTACTGCCCGATTTCGGCCCGATCGTGCCGGAGCGTCCGGAGATCAACCTGCCGGCGCAATCTCCATTCACCATGGCGTCGCTGTCTTACGCCGACGAGCGCGTGCAGCGCGCCTCCAACGCGTTTGCCGAGCTGGACGACACCGGCATGTCGCCCGCCGAGCTTCTTCAATCGTGGAAGCGGCAAGCTCCTCCAACCCGGTTGCCCACGGACTATGTCGCGGCGGGTTCGTTCGAGGATGCCGCCGAAGCCGAGCGTGTGGCTGCCCAGCTTTCCAGCTTCGGCAAGACCGAAATCCAGCGCTCGGAACTTGAAGGCAAGGACTGGTACTCGGTCAACCTCTATGCCGACGGCCGTGGCAGCCTGGACGAGATGCTGCAGGCATCGTGGTCGCATGGTGCGCCCGATGCGCTTGCTGTACGCGACTGAGCTCGGGGCTGCCTGGTTTTTTCGTGCGCGATTGATCCGCCAGGCAAAAGCCTGATAGCTTCTGCCAACGTGCAAGAGCGCCGGCTCACTGGTCGAATCTGATGAAATTTTTTCACCCTTTCACTGGGCTTATGGCGCTCGGCCTGCTGCTGCTGCTCTCGCTTGCGCCGGCCTCAGCACAGCTTTTCGAGACCAAGGCCGCGCAGGCCTTCATGATCGATGCCGAAACCGGAACCGTGCTGTTTTCCAAGGACGCCGACAGGTTGATCCCGCCGGCCTCGTTGGCCAAGCTGATGACGATGGAAGTGGTCTTCAACGCCATCAAATCGGGGCGCATGACGCTCGACGATACCTTCGTGGTGAGCGAAAACGCCTGGCGCAAGGGCGGCGCTCCTTCGGGGACATCGACTATGTTCGCGAAACTCAAGTCGACGATCCGGCTTGAAGACCTGATCCAGGGCGTGACCGTGCAGGCGGCCAATGACGGCTGTATCGTCATCGCTGAAGGAATCGCGGGGTCCGAGGCAAACTTCGCGGTGCAGATGACCGAGCGTGCCCGCCAGATCGGCTTGCAGAAATCGACCTTCGTCAACTCCACCGGTCTGCCGGCAGATGGGCAGCAAACGAGCGTTCGCGAACTCGCACTTCTGGCGCTGCATATCTGGCGCAACTACCCGGATCTCTACCGCTATTACGGCCAGAAGGATTTTACCTGGAATAAGATTTCCCAGAGGAACCGCAATCCGCTGCTGGCCATGGATATAGGCGCCGACGGGCTCGCGGTCGGCGCCAGCGAGCAATCCGGGTTCGGCATTGTCGGCTCGGCCAGCCACAACGGCACAAGGGTGATCGCTGCGATGAGCGGCCTGGCAAACGACCGCGAGCGTGCTGAGGAAGCGCGAAAGCTGCTCGACTGGGGCGTTCGCTCCTTCGAGAAGACTGAAGTATTCGCCAAGGACGAAGTGGTTGGCGAAGCCCAGGTCTTTGGCGGCGCCAAGTCCGGAGTCGCGTTAAAGGCAAAAGGACCGGTGCAGATCTTCCTGCCAATCACCAACCGCGACAAGCTCACCGCCAGGATCGTCTATGACGGACCGGTTGCCGCGCCGGTGGAGGAGGGGCAGCCGGTCGGTACGCTGCGCGTCTGGATCGGCGATACTCTGAGCCAGGAGACGCCGCTGTTTGCCGCCGAGTCGATCGGTGTCGGTTCGCTGCCGCAGCGCGCGCTCGACGCCGCCAAGGAACTGGCCGTCGGCTGGCTGCGTTAGCACCGTCGCGGTGGACCTTTTTTCCCGCCGGGACTATACGGTCCCCGAAGTATGGACAAAGGCTTTGGCGCGCGGATTTTTCATCACTTTTGAAGGCGGCGAAGGAGCAGGCAAGTCGACGCAGATCGAGCGGCTGGCAAAGAAGATGCGCGCCAAGAAATACGATGTGCTGGTAACGCGTGAGCCGGGTGGCTCGCCGGGCGCGGAGGCGGTCAGGCATGTCCTGCTTTCAGGCGCAGCCGAGCCGTTCGGCCCCAAGATGGAAGCGTTGCTTTTCGCCGCTGCGCGATCCGACCATGTCGAACAGGTCATCCGGCCGGCGGTCGAGCGCGGTTCGGTCGTGCTTTGCGATCGTTTCATGGATTCTTCGCGCGTCTACCAGGGCGTCACCGGCGGCCTCGACCCGGCATTCATGGACGCGTTGGAGAAGGTCGCCATCAACGGCATGGTGCCGGACATGACGCTGATCTTCGATATCGACCCCGCCGAGGGCCTGAGGCGCGCTACCGCCCGGCGGGGGAGCAGTGACGGACCGGACCGCTTCGAGAAGGAAACATTGGCCATCCACCAACGCCGGCGCGAGGCGTTTCTCGCGATCGCCGCAGCTGAACCCGAACGCTGCGTCGTCGTCGATGCGTCAGCCGACCCCGACACCGTCGAGGATATCGTTACCGCCATCGTCTTCGCGGCTCTCGAAAAGATGATGCCGGCGCAGAGAAGGCAGGCGGCGCCGGTATGATTTTCGAACGCATCGCGCCGGAACAGCACGATACGCTGGACGGGGTGCCCGAGCCATCCGAGACGCCGCGTCTTGTCGGTCACCCGCAGGCGGCCAACATGCTCGCCACCGCTTACCGCTCGGGAAAGCTGCCGCACGCACTGATCTTTGCCGGACCGGTGGGCATAGGCAAAGCGACGCTGGCCTTTCATCTGGCGCATCATCTGTTGAAGCACCCGGCCTTCGAGCAGGCGCCGGAACGGCTTGCCGTTCCAGATCCGGCTTCGTCGCTGTTTCGCCAGATCGCCACCGGGGCACATCCTTCGGTTCTGCATCTTACACGCCCCGCGAACGACAAGACCAAGAGCTTCAAGACAGTGGTCACGGTCGACGAGATCCGCAAGGTCAGTCGTTTTCTGTCGCTGACCTCGCACGACGGCAGCTACCGGGTGGTTATCGTCGATCCCGCCGACGACATGAACACCAATGCTGCCAATGCCTTGCTGAAGAATCTTGAAGAGCCACCCGCGCGCACCTTGTTCATCCTCATCGTCCATGCGCCGGGCAGTCTGCTGCCGACGATCCGGTCGCGCTGCCAGATGGTGCGATTAGCCCCGCTCGATGCCAAGAGCTTGATGGCGGTTCTGGAGGGCATCGAGCCGCCGCCACCCGAGGATCCTGCGGCGCGCGCGGCGCTGGCGGAGCGGGCAGGGGGCAGCGCGCGCAACGCGATCCTGTTGACGCAGTATGGCGGGCTTGAAATCGCCGCCACCCTCGATGCCCTGGTGATGTCCAAAAAGATAGATGTCGCAGGCGCCTACCGTCTTGCCGAGGCGGTCGCCGGCCGCGACCAGGCAATCCCGTTCGAGATATTCAATCGCCGCGCGCTCGACCTGCTGTCGGCCGGCGCCAGCCAGGCCGCGCTCGCCGGCGATCTCGCGCGGGCCAAAACGCTGTCGGATACTTGGCACGAGGCTTTGAACGCTATATCTGAAACCGAGACCTACAATCTCGACAAAAAGCAGCACGCCCTAACCATGATCGACCGCCTGAATTCTGCAATGCGAATGTGACGGCCGCTGGCGTGGCTTTTGAAGCCCCTGAGCATTGATCCCAATCAATCGCAGGAACTTCGAAGCCACCGCATTGGCCTCGGATGGCAATTGCCGTTTCGATGCGATATCTCACCGCGACATCTTTCATTCAGACATTCATGACGGCTCATCCATGTCACGCGAAAAATACTACGTCACGACGCCGATCTTCTATCCGAACGGAAAGCCGCATATCGGCCATGCCTACAATGTGATCGCCAGCGACACGCTTGCCCGCTTCCAGCGGCTCGACGGCAAGGACGTCTTCTTTGTCTCGGGGACCGACGAGCACGGCTTGAAGATGCAGCAGACGGCGGACGCCGAAGGCCTGACGCCGAAGGCGCTTGCCGATCGCAATTCGGCGATCTTCCGTTCGATGCTCGAAGCGACCGGCTGCTCGAACGACGTTTTTATCCGAACGACCGAGGACCGGCACTACAAGGCCTGCCAGGCGATCTGGACACGCATGGCTGAGAATGGCGACATTTACCTCGACCGCTACAGCGGCTGGTATTCGGTGCGGCAGGAAGCCTATTTCGACGAGGCCGAAACCAAGGTCGGCGACGACGGCGTGCGCCGCGAACCGCTCGGCTCGCCTGTCGAATGGACCGAAGAAGAAAGCTATTTCTTTCGGCTTTCCGCCTATCAGGACAGGCTGCTCGCACTGTACGAGAACAGCCCGGAATTCGTCGGGCCGGCGGAGCGGCGCAATGAAATCGTCAGCTTCGTCAAATCCGGCCTCAGGGATCTGTCCATCTCGCGCACCACGTTTAACTGGGGCGTGCCGGTCCCGGGCGACGACAAGCATGTGATGTATGTCTGGGTCGATGCACTGACCAACTACATCACCGCTGCCGGTTATCCGGATCCGGCCAGCGAGAGATGGTCTTTCTGGCCTGCAAACGTTCATGTCATCGGCAAGGATATCGTGCGCTTTCACGCGGTCTACTGGCCGGCTTTCCTGATGTCGGCTGGCATCGAATTGCCGAAGCGCGTGTTCGCGCATGGTTTTTTGTTCAACCGCGGCGAGAAAATGTCGAAGTCGGTCGGCAACGTCATCGACCCGTTCGCCATGATCGAGCACTACGGTCTCGACCAGGTGCGCTATTTCTTCCTGCGAGAAGTGCCGTTCGGTCAGGACGGTAGCTACAGCCATGATGCGATCGTCAACCGCACCAATGCCGACCTTGCCAACGATCTCGGCAATCTGGCGCAGCGCTCGCTGTCGATGATCGCCAAGAACTGCGGCGGCGTGGTGCCGAAGCGTGGCGAATTGAGCGACGCCGACAAGGCGATCCTCGATCAGGCAGATGCCGCCCTTGTCACGGCGCGCAGGACGATGGCCGACCAGGGCATCCATTTGGCGCTGGCGGCGATCTTTGGCGTGGTGGCCGAAGCCAACCGCTATTTCGCCGGGCAGGAGCCATGGGCGCTGAAGAAGACCGATCCGGCACGCATGGAAACGGTGCTGTGGACGACGGCTGAGGTGATCCGGCGTGTCGGATTGCTGTGCCAGCCCTTCATTCCAGGCTCGGCGGCAAAGCTGCTCGATCTTTTGGCAGTGCCGGCGGACAGCCGCGACTTCGCGCATGTCGCCGAAGCTCATGCGCTGGTGTCCGGTACGGCACTGCCGGCGCCGGAACCAGTATTTCCACGCTATGTCGAGCAAACGGATACAAGCGCCTGATGCTGGTCGACAGTCACTGCCATCTCGACTTTCCGGATTTCGCCGAAGAGCGGGCGACCATCGTCGCCCGCGCCCTCGCGGCCGGCGTCGGCCGTATGGTGACGATCTCGACGAGGGTGAAGCGATTTAGCCAAGTGCTTGAGATTGCAGAGACTTTCGATGAGGTCTATTGCTCGGTGGGCACCCATCCGCACAATGCGGCGGAAGAGCTTGACGTCACTGTCGATGATCTGGTGCGGCTCTCTGCTCATCGCAAAGTGGTGGCGATCGGCGAGGCCGGGCTCGACTATTTCTACGATCATGCGCCGCGCGACGCACAGGCTCAGGGCTTTCGCACCCACATCGCCGCGGCGCGCGTGACCGGTCTGCCGCTGGTCATCCATTCGCGCGACGCCGACGACGACATGGCTGACATCCTCGAAGAAGAAACAGGGAAGGGCGCCTTCCCCTTCATCCTGCACTGTTTTTCGTCTGGGCGCAGGCTAGCCGAGATCGGTGTCGCGCTCGGCGGCTACGTTTCGTTTTCCGGTATCCTGACCTTCAAGAACTCCGCCGAGCTGCGCGCCGTCGCCGCCGATGTGCCGCGCGACCGTCTGCTGGTCGAAACCGACGCGCCATACCTTGCGCCGATCCCGTTTCGCGGCAAGCGCAATGAGCCCGCCTATGTCGCGCATACAGCCAAGGTGCTGGCCGAGACGATCGGCTTCAGCGAGGCCGAGATCGCTGATATCACCACGGATAATTTCTTCCGGCTGTTCAGGAAAATGCCGCGCCCGAGCGCGCCGGGCGCCTGACGCATGAGCGACCGGTTACGTCTTACCGTCCTCGGCTGCGGCTCATCGCCGGGCACGCCACGCATCACCGGCGACTGGGGCAGTTGCGATCCCGCGAACCCCCGGAACCGGCGCACGCGCACCGCAGCGCTCGTCGAGCGGATCGCGGCGAATGGCGTCCGGACCACGGTCGTCATCGACACCGGCCCGGATTTCCGCGAGCAGATGCTGCTGGCATCGGTCAGGCGCATCGATGCGGTGGTCTATACACATCCGCATGCCGACCATATCCACGGCATCGACGATTTGCGCGGCTTCGTACTGGAGCAGCGCCACCGGATCGACATCCATGCCGATCAGGCCACCATGCTGCGCTTACGCGAGGCGTTCCGCTACTGTTTCGAAACACCGAAAGGCAGTTCGTATCCGCCGATCGTCAACGCCCATATCATCGACCACGACAGGCTGGTGGTGATCGAGGGCGAGGGCGGCGCCCTCACCCTCGAACCGCTGGTGCAGCTTCATGGCGACATTACCTCGCTGGGTTT
Source organism: Mesorhizobium sp. M0195 (assembly GCF_040322115.1). Taxonomy (NCBI): domain Bacteria; kingdom Pseudomonadati; phylum Pseudomonadota; class Alphaproteobacteria; order Hyphomicrobiales; family Phyllobacteriaceae; genus Mesorhizobium; species Mesorhizobium sp. M0195. The sequence goes on from NZ_JAMYSV010000007.1 coordinate 166,431, forward strand.
CCGCATCGGCGGGCTGGCTTATTGCCCTGATGTCAGCGACTTTCCGGACGCGACCGCCGAGCGTTTGCGCGGGTTGGACGTGCTGGTCATCGACGCGCTGCAATACACCGTCCATCCGAGCCATCTGTCGCTTGGCCAGGCGCTTGGCTGGATCGAAAGACTGGCGCCGAAGAACGCGGTGCTGACGCATATGCATGTGCCACTCGACTACGCCACGGTAATGGCCGAGACGCCGGCCAACGTCGAGCCTGCTTATGATGGCATGACGATCGAAATCCCTTACGAATCAGCGTGAAGGATCGAGTTTTTACGGTTGGGTTTCTGAGTGGGGTCTCAATTCTCGCTCTAAAAGCGGCCCAGCGGCTCGCTGGTGCCACTTCCACGCCACATCCTTATCCGCCATTTCAGTTCCATAATCTATCTTATGCGACTGGTGCGCGCGGGAGTTCCACATCCCGCTGCCGACGGCCAGGCGCGAAGATTCGCAACCGGCATGCTAGGGTTGCGAATCATGAAGCGACTTTGGCTCTTCACAAGTTTCGTCCTCACCCTCGCCTGCGCGCTCACTGGCGCGCGAGCGCAGGACCTTGATCGTGCGCCAGGCGAGAACGACCTGGCTTTCGCCAAACGTGTTGTTGGGTTCGCCGACAATGCTGATCCGCACACCACAGCCGTGAGTTGGAGCGGCCTCCAGACACTCTTCGTCGATTACCAGACCGCTGAGGACTATCCGGAACGCCCGCTCGTCGCGCTGCAACGGCTAGCTGACAACAGATATCGCGCAATCCAGGTCACGATCGGTGAACAAGAGGGCGACACACCGGACATAGCGCTCGGCCTCGCCAACGCCGACCACGACCCGGCAAAGGAACTGATCGTGATACTTTCCTGGGCTCAGATGCACTACGATGTCGAAGGAACGCTCTACGAAGTTCGCATCTTCGACGGTCCAAAGCCAGGCCAGAAGGCGCTGACTCAATTGAAAGCGACCCGGAAGTTCGACGCCACATGCGACTGCCATTGGCGCGACGGCACAACGAAGCACTTCCGCTTCAAGACGATCGCAGCGGTCAAGACTGAACTGAAGCGCCTGGGTTATTAGCCGCCGGCGAGGGCTCGCTTCCCGGATGCTGCCCTCGCCATCTCGCCTATGCTGACCCGCAATCGTCACCAGCGCCGGCACAGGCACAGTCTGGGTCGCTCGTCAGAACTCCATATCACCGAAGTCACCGCCATTGTCGGAGCTGGCATCGCCTGCCTGATCGGCTTCGTCCGGCTGCGGCGTCGGCTGTTCAGCTGCCTTCGCTTCGCTGCCGCCCAACATGCCGGCGATCGCGTTGCCGAGCAGCACTCCGCCGGCCACGCCCATCGTGGTCTGCGCAGCGCCAGCAAGAAAACCGCCGCCTGCCCGCTGTGGCGTGTCCTGCGACCCTTCAGTTGCAACGGAGGCGGCGCGCCCTACCCGCGGAACCGAGCCTGAGCGCCTGCCGCCGCTGCGGCCGAAGAAGCTGCTGAGCGGTCCACCGCTGGCGGGCTGCTGCGCCTGCTCTTCCAGTTCTTCGATGCGTGCCTGAGCTGCGTTCAAGGCCTGCTCCTGCACCACGATCGTCTGGGCCATGTAATATGGCGCGCCAGGCTGCTGACCGATCTGATCCTGGATGAAGCGCTCTGCTTCCGCATCGCGCGGCGGCGCCTGGCGCTCGACATTTGCCAACTTCTCGAAGAGGTGTCCGATCGCCTGTTGATCGTTTCTGTCCATGATATCCGCCTCCGGTCGTGGTCCGACGCCGGCTATTCGCGCTCGCCGGTGAAGTTCAACAGCAGTTGGAAGATGTTGATGAAGTTCAGATAGAGCGAGAATGCACCGAAGACAGCGAGCTTCTGCTGTGATTCCGCACCGAAGTTTTCCGCATACTGCTCCTTGATAGTCTGGGTATCCCAGGCGGTGAGGCCGATGAAGACGGCGATCCCGATCACCGAGATCGCAAACTGGAGCGCGGTCGAGCCCAGGAAGATATTGACGATGCTGGCGATCACCACGCCGATCAGGCCCATGATCAGGAACGACGAGAACTGCGTCAGGTCGCGTTTGGTCGTGTGCCCGTAAAGGCTGGTCGCGCCGAACATGGTGGCGGCGATGAAGAAGGTGCGTGCGATGCTGGTGCCGGTAAAGACCAGGAACACGGAAGCCAGCGACAGCCCCATGACCGCGCAGAATGCCCAGAACATCGCCTGGGCGCCGGCCGCCGACATCGTCTGCATCCGGAACGAGAACAAGAGCACAAAGGCCAGTGGTGCCAGCATAACCACCCATTTCAGCGGTGTGGAGAAGATCGGCACGTAAAGCGCGGGTGTGGAAGCCACCACGAACGCGATCACGCCCGTAACGACGAGGCCAAGGCCCATGTAGTTGTAGACGCGCAGCATGTGCCGGCGCAGGCCTTCGTCGTAGACGGCTCCGGCTCGGGCTCCGGCCCCGATATATCCGAGATTGTTCATTTGGTTCTCCTTCTTGAAGGTCGATCAGTAAAGCGTCTTGGCGAGCGCTTCGGCCGTGAGATCTATGCCTTGGATATCTCTACGTGCGACGACCGCGTAGGCGACCTCGCCGATCTGGAAATAAGCTGAGGAAACGTCGCCCGAGGGAACGACAGTCGGCTTGACGACGTCGAATGTCCCGGGCCTGGTTGCGAACAACGAGACCAGCCCCATCTCTTTCGTCTTGACAGCCATCTCGACGCTCGGGCCGAACTGCGATGGGTAGATCTGCACGTCGCGGACCGTCCAGTCCGCTGGCAGCGATGGCATAATGATCGCCGTCGCGGCGCGAATTTCGTCGGCATTGTAGCCGGGCGCTTCGGGTTGCGACGACATCGCCTCGCGCACGAGCGTCGTGCGGTGCGCCCGGACCGCGTCCTCCACATAGGCGGGCGGATGGGTCGAAGCGACGACTTCCGTCACCGATATCGGTCCGATGAGCCCGTTCGCAAGCCAGCCGGCGGCGACGAAGACAGCGACTGCCGCCGCTCGCTGCAAAGCACCAAGGACGCGGCCGCGCGCCAATCCCCGCTCCAGCCGCCGTGCAGCATCGGCCGTCGCGGGCCGCGCCATGCCTTTCGATCCGGCAAGCGCTACGCGCAATTCGTCACGCATCCGCAGGTCGGACATCACCCGCGCGGCCGCCTCCGGCCGGGCCGAAAGGAACGCCTCGACCTCGATGCGACGCGCCACGTCCAGCTGATCGTCGACATAGGCGTCGAGATCGGTGTCGGTCACGGGATCGCGCAGTTGGTTCATCATCGACCTCCGACGATCTTCAGATGGCCTTTCGCCCGTGCCGGTGCCGCGTCCTCCATCTCGCGGAGTGCCGCACGTGCCCTGCCGATGCGCGACATCAGCGTGCCAAGCGGCACGCCGCTAACCTCGGCCGCCTCGCTGTAGCTGAGCCCCTCGATGGCGACGAGATGCAGCGCGCAACGTTGCTCTTCCGGCAATGTGAAAAAAGCGTCGCGCACCTGTGCCAGACGGACCGAATGTTCCTGCGCAGCCTGGACGCTGGCCTCGGCGAGATAGCCGGCCTGTTCGATGCGCATTGCTTCGGATTTGCGGGTTCGCAAGCCGTCGATGAACGCGTTGTGGACGATCGACAGCAGCCATACGCGAAGGTTTCCGCCGGAGCGGAAGCTGCCGCGTCGCTCATAGGCACGCACCAGCGCATCATGCACCAGATCCTCTGCATCGGCGCTGTCGCGTGTCAGCGAGCGTGCATAGCGGCGGAGTGAACCGAGCTGTCCCAGAATGTCGAAGCGTGGCATCGGCCGTTTCATGTCCTGTTTACGGAGCAGGTCGGAATTTTAATCCCGCTCTCCCCGAATTTTTCGGCTCGCCGCGCTCTCTCTGGGAGATCTCGCGCCTGCCCTCGCCCGGCAGATAGTATCGGCCGCCCTCGAGACAAACCGACGCCGAGTTGGCGCATATGAAACTGCTGGCAAAGCACGGCCGGTTTGCGTATCACTCCGCCGCCAACGGAAACTTATCGATGTTCGAAAATCTCCAGCCCGCGCCTGCCGACAAGATCCTGGCCTTGATCGGCCTCTATCGCGCCGACCCGCGTCCCGACAAGGTCGATCTCGGGGTCGGCGTCTATAAGGATCGCGACGGCAAGACGCCGGTGATGCGCGCGGTGCGCGAAGCCGAAAAGCGGTTGCTGCAGGGCCAGGATACCAAGACCTATCTCGGCCTTGCCGGGGATACCGCCTTCAACGCGGCGATGGCCAGGTTGGTGTTCGGCCCAGCTGCCGACATGACACGCATTCGTGCGGGGCAGGCGCCCGGCGGCTCCGGCGCGCTGCGGCTGGTGGCAGAGCTGCTGAAAAGGACCCGCACCGACGCGATGGTCTGGCTGTCGGATCCGACATGGCCGAACCACACGCCGGTGATGCGCGCCGCTGGCCTGCAGACACGCGAATATCCCTATTTCGACGCTGCTTCCGGTGCGGTTCGCTTCGACGACATGCTGAATGCATTGAGAACCGCGAATCCTGGCGACGTCGTATTATTGCATGGCTGTTGCCATAACCCGACGGGCGCCAATCTAGACATCCCGCAATGGGCTGCCATTGCCGATCTTGTCGTTGAGCGCGGTCTGCTGCCCTTTGTCGACATCGCCTATCAGGGCTTTGGCGACGGGCTTGATGCGGATGCCGCCGGCTTGCGCCTTCTGGCGGCAAAAGTTCCGGAAATGGTCGTTGCCTCGAGCTGCTCGAAGAACTTTGCCGTCTATCGCGACCGAGTCGGTGCAGCGCTGATCATGGCGAAAGACGGCGCGCAGGCGGATTTGGCGATGGGGCAGATGCTGTCGGCGGCACGTGCCATGTATTCGATGCCGCCGGACCACGGCGCGGCGGCGGTGCGCATCGTGCTCGAAGACCCCGCATTGCGTTCCGATTGGGAGGCAGAGCTTGAAGAGATGCGGCTGCGCATGCTGCGGCTGCGCGTCCAGTTCGCCGAGGCGCTGCGGCGGCAGTCCAACTCCGACCGTTTCGATTTCGTCGCCAGCCATCGCGGCATGTTTTCCCGGCTTGGCCTGTCGGAAGCGCAAGTCGAGCGGCTGCGCGCCGAGCATGGCATCTACATGGTCGGCGACAGCCGCATCAACGTTGCCGGGCTGCCCGAGGACGGCATGGATGCGCTCGCCAAGGCGATCGTCTCCGTGGTCGACTGATGCTTTTGCTAACTAGGATCTTCCGGAAACCGGCTTCCACTTTCGTATCATTGTCTGGCGGCCCATCTGTGGACAAGGCGCCCTCACCGGCTGAAGCCGTTGGCCGCACAGCCGTGTACAGGATAGCGTTTCCCAGATGAAACCCTCGAAAGACATTTCCCGGCTGATCGAGATCATGGCAGCGCTACGGGCGCCGGAAACCGGTTGCCCGTGGGATATCGAGCAGGACTTTTCGACAATCGCGCCATACACGATCGAGGAAGCCTACGAAGTGGCGGACGCCATTGCGCGCGGCGACCTCGACAATTTGCGGGATGAGCTCGGCGATCTCCTTCTGCAAGTGATCTACCACGCGCAAATGGCCGAGGAGGCCGGCGAATTTTCATTCGGCGATGTGGTCCAGGCCATCACCACAAAAATGATCCGCCGCCATCCCCATGTCTTCGGCGACGACAAGGCGCGCAGCGCCGGCATGGCCAAGGGCATGTGGGAAAAGATCAAGGCAGAGGAAAAGGCGGAGAAGCGCAGTGCGCGCCTCACCCGTGGGCTCGACCCGGAAGACCATGGCAAGGGCTTTCTCGACAGCGTGCCGGTCGCGCTGCCCGCGCTGACCCGGGCGCTCAAGCTGCAGGAAAAGGCCGCCCGCGTCGGCTTCGACTGGAGCGAGGCGGCACCGATCCTCGAAAAAATAGAGGAGGAGATCGGCGAATTGCGCGAAGCGCTGGCCAAAGGCGACAGCGCGCCGATCAAGGATGAGTTCGGCGACATGCTGTTTGCGGTCGTCAATCTCGGCCGGCACCTCAAAATTGATTCCGAAGCGGCACTCAGCGGCACCAACGAAAAATTCCGGTCGCGCTTCCACTATGTCGAGCGGACGCTGCAAGCGTCGGGAAACAGCCTCGAAGAAGCGACGCTGGACGAGATGGAAGCGCTCTGGCAGCAAGCGAAAAGCGCGAAGTAACGCCCCTACCCGTTGTTTTGACGGCGCAATCGGCTTTCGATCTCCTGCCGGGCGCTGTGCGTGGCCTTGAGCGCGATGGTCACGCTGCCATCCTCATTGTCATCACGCAAGACGATGTCGCCGTTGCGGTAAAGCCAGTCGACGACGGCGAGTTGGTCGGGCTTGAGCGTGACGGTGAACGTCTCCAGTTCGCCCGACATCATTGTCTCGATGATCGCCTTCAGCGCATCGATGCCCTCGCCGGTCACCGCCGATATGGCGATTGGCGGTGCCTTCTTGCCGTCAGCACCATCAGCAAGCAGCCGCGCCCGGTTGCCCTCGTCGAGCCGGTCGATCTTGTTCCATACTTCGATGACGCGCTTGCTATCGCGGGCATCGACGCCGAGATCGGCAAGGATGCGCTCGACATCTTCGGCTTGCGCGGCCGTATCGGGATCGGAGATGTCGCGCAGATGAATGACGAGGTCTGCCTCGACCACTTCCTCCAGCGTCGCCCTGAAGGCCGCGACCAGATGCGTTGGCAGGTCGGAAATGAAGCCGACCGTATCGGAAAGGATGATCGGCGTACCGTGCGGCAGGCGCACGCGGCGCAGCGTCGGGTCGAGCGTGGCAAACAGCATGTCTTCGGCCAGCACCCCTGCTCCGGTTAGCCGGTTGAACAGCGTCGACTTGCCGGCATTGGTGTAGCCGACGATCGCCACCACCGGAAATGGCACCTTCTTGCGCTTGGCGCGGTGCAGGTCGCGGGTGCGGCGCACGGTTTCGAGCTCGTGCTTCAGCTTGGTGATCTTGTCCTGCAGCACACGCCGATCCGACTCGATCTGGGTCTCGCCAGGACCGCCGAGAAAGCCGGCGCCGCCGCGCTGGCGCTCGAGGTGGGTCCAGCTTCGGACAAGGCGGCCCTTCTGGTAGTTGAGATGGGCAAGGTCGACCTGCAGCGTGCCTTCCTTGGTGCGGGCGCGCTCGCCGAAAATCTCCAGGATCAGCCCGGTGCGGTCGAGCACCTTGGCGTTCAACTCTTTTTCGAGGTTGCGCTGCTGTACCGGGGTCAGCGGATGATCGACAATGACCACTTCCGCGTGGCCCTCTTTGACGATCTCGGCGAACTCCGCGACCTTGCCGCTGCCGAGCAGGGTCGCCGGACGTGGAACATTGACGGTCACCACCGCCGTGTGGACCAAGTCAAGGTCGATGGCGCTGGCGAGGCCGACCGCCTCGTCGCGACGGGCCTCGGCGGAACGGGTCAGGCGCGGACGATTGGTATCGTCGTCGCCACGCGGCTGCCGGGTAAGCACCGGCACGATGACCACCGCCCGGGTCCGACCGTTGGCCTCTGTCCCGGTCTGATGTGCTGGTTTTCCGCGAACGCTGCGGTCCGCGTCTTTCTCACGTGCCAATCAGGCGCCCTGGCTTTCCTCACCATCGAACATCTGAACCGGCTGGCTCGGCATGATCGTGGAAATAGCGTGCTTGTAGACAAGCTGGGAATGGCCGTCGCGACGCAGCAGAACGCAGAAATTATCGAACGAAGTGACCACGCCGGTCAGCTTCACGCCGTTGATGAGAAAGATGGTGAGTGGGTTTTTGCTCTTGCGAACTGAATTCAGGAACAGGTCCTGAAGATTTTGCGATCGTTCCGCCATTGTTCTTGTCTTTCGCCGATCCCCTTCGGTTTGCAGGCCAATGCGCCAAATTAGCCGGCACATGTCAAGCACGCAAACACCATCTTGCCGTCAGTAACGACAAGCAGAACGAGATATATTGATGTTCATTCCATCTGTGCGGTTATCAGGCTGGACTTTTTTCCGCAACGTCAAAAAAGGCCTGCCGTAATGAAACTGTTATCGAGCCCGGGTGGCCGTTGGCGACGGGAGCGCCATCGATCGCCACCACCGGCATGGCAATCGTGGTTGCAGAGCTGATGAAAACCTCGCGCGCGGCCTTGGCTTCGGCAACCGAAAAGCCGCGCTCCTCAATCTTCAGGCCGAGCTTGGCGGCGACATCGAACAGCGTCGTGCGGGTGATGCCGCGCAGGATGCCGTGCTCGGCGGGCCGTGTCACCAGCACGCCGTCCCTAGTGATGATCCACGCGTTCGACGATCCACCCTCCTTGACGGTACCGTCAACATCAACGAACCAGGCCTCCTGAGCGCCGGCTTCCTTGGCTTTCTGCTTGGCCAGCACGTTCGGCAGCAGGCCGACCGACTTGATATCGACCCGATCCCATCGGTTCTCCGGCACCGTGATGACCCGGATCCCGCTCTCGGCCCGCTTCGCGGCAACTGCAGGATCGGCTTTTTTCGCGATCACCACCAGCGACGGCTTCGTGCCCGCCGGCGGGAAGAAAAACTCGCGGCTGGCCACGCCGCGTGTCACCTGGACGTAGACCAGACCGTCGACGACATGGTTGCGGCGCACCACCTCGCGCATGACGAGCGGTAGCACGCCGCGCGTGATCGGCCAATCGATCGAGAGTTCGGTAAGTGAGCGGTTCAATCGAGCGAGATGGCGCGGCATGTCGACGATGAAGCCTCGTGCCACCTCGCAGACCTCGTAGACGCCATCGGCGAATTGATAGCCACGGTCTTCGATATGCACGGAAGCTTCGGCGTGAGCGACATAGCGCCCGTTAACATAGGCAATGCGCGGCATGGCAAATCCCTGGAAGAAGTCCCAGCTTTCTTATGCGATTCCAAGGACCGCAGTAACCGATAATTGCGTAGGCCACGACTGGTTTGGCTGTCAGACGCCCAGCGACTTCAGCTTGCGGTGCAATGCAGAGCGTTCCATGCCGATAAACTCTGCCGTCTTCGAGATGTTGCCGCCAAAACGGTTGATCTGGGCGATCAGATAATCCTTTTCGAATTGTTCGCGTGCTTCACGCAGCGGCAGCGCCATTATGTGCTGATCGGACTTGTTTGGAGTGCGCGGCATGACGTCGCCGATCTCGGCAGGCAAGAGGTCGGCGGTGATCGGCGCATCGACATCATCGCCACGCGCCAGGATCATCAGACGCTCGACATTGTTTCGCAACTGCCGAACGTTGCCCGGCCAGTTGTGCGCCTGCAGCACCGCCAGCGCGTCGTCGCCGATGCGACGCGGCTTGATGCCGGCCTGGCGAGCGATCTGCTTCATGAAATTGTCGACCAGATAAGGAATGTCCTCGCGACGCTCGGCCAGTCCCGGCACCATGACCGGAACCACGGCCAGGCGATGATAAAGGTCCTCACGGAACCGGCCGTCGGCGATCATGGCTTCGAGGTTCTGCGAGGTCGACGAGATGATGCGCACGTCGACCTTGACCCGCTTGGTGCCCCCTACCCGCTCGAACTGCTGTTCGACCAGCACGCGCAGGATCTTGTTTTGCGTCTCGCGCGGCATATCGGCCACTTCATCGATGTAGAGAATGCCGCGATGGGCTTCCTCCAGCGCGCCGACCTTGCGTTCGACGCCGTTCGATTCGGTGCCGAACAGCTCGATCTCCATACGCTCAGGCGTGATGTTGGCGGCGCTCAGCGTCACAAAAGGTGCACTCTTGCGCGCCGACAATGCGTGGATGGCGCGCGCCGCCAGTTCCTTGCCCGAGCCGGAGGGGCCGATAATCATGACGCGGCTGTTGGTCGGCGCGACGCGCTCGATGGTCTGGCGCAATTGGCTCATTGCCGACGACATGCCGATGAGGTCGAAAGTCTCGCCGCTGCGCAATTTGAGATCCGAAACCTCGCGTCTCAATTTGGACGTTTCAAGCGCCCGTTCGGCAATAAGGATCAGCCTGTCGGCCTTGAACGGCTTTTCAATAAAATCATAGGCGCCGCGGCGGATGGCCGAGACCGCCGTTTCGATATTGCCGTGGCCCGAGATCATCACCACCGGCAGGTTCGGGTGCATCGTCTTGATCTCGTCCAGCAAAGCGAGGCCATCGAGCCGCGAACCCTGCAGCCAGATGTCGAGGAAGATCAGCCGGGGTGCTCGGTCGGCGACCGCCGCCAGCGCGCTGTCGGCGTCAAACGCCGTGCGTGTTTCGTGACCTTCGTCGCTCAGGATACCGGCGACGAGTTCGCGGATGTCTTCCTCGTCATCGACGATGAGAATATCAGACGCCATTACCGACCTTTTCAGTTTCTTTTTCGTGTTCCGTCTTGCCCTCGCCGCGTATCGGAACTGTGGCGGCAACCGGCAGGATGATGCTGATCATTGCACCCCGCCCATCGTGGAAGTCCGCTGGTGCATCGTGCAATTCGAGTCGCCCGCCATGGTCCTCCACGATCTTCTTGACGATAGCGAGGCCAAGCCCGGTGCCTTTCTCGCGTGTCGTCATGTAAGGCTCGAGCAAGCGCTGCCGGTTTTCGCGCGGCAAGCCCCTGCCGTTGTCGATGACGTCGATTCGAATCGCGCCATTCTGACGTCCGGCTTGAATCCGGATTATGCCGTGCGGACGATCCTCTGCATCAAGTCCGTCGATGGCTTCGGCGGCATTCTTGATGACGTTGCCGAACGCCTGCGCCATCAGGCGGCTGTCGAACGTGCCTTTGAGCGGCTCATTGCCGAAGACGCGCTCGAAGGTGATGTCGGCGCGGCTTACTTCGACCAGGAACGAGGCCTCGCGCAACGAATCGCGCAGATCGATTGCCTTCATTTCCGGTTTCGGCATGCGGGCGAACGCCGAGAACTCGTCGACCATGCGGCCGATGTCCTCCACTTGCCGGATGATGGTGTCGGTGCATTGATCGAAAACCTCACGGTCCTCGGTGATGACCTTGCCGTAACGGCGCTTGATGCGCTCGGCCGAAAGCTGGATCGGCGTCAGCGGGTTCTTGATCTCGTGGGCGATGCGCCGCGCCACGTCGGCCCATGCAGAGGAACGCTGTGCCTGGACCAGATCGGTAATGTCGTCGACTGTCACGACGTAGGACTTATCCTCCGAACCGTCGTCGCCGGCTTCAATCGTGATCTGCACGTTGAAGGTCCGTTCGGTGCCGGCACGATAGAAGGTGACCTGTTCGCGATAGACCGGCTTGCCCGATTTGCGGCCGATCTCGAAGACGCGGCCGACATGCGGCAGCACCGCGGAAAGGTTCTGCCCAAGCGCTGCCGGAGCGGATATGGCCAGCATGGTTTCGGCCGAACGGTTGACGATGGTGACGATGCCATATGGATCGACGCCGATGACCCCGGCGGTGACGCCGGCAAGCACCGCCTCCGAAAAGCGCCGCCGCTCGTCGATCAAATCCTTGGCCGACAGGATCTCGTTGCGCTGCGATTTCAGCTCCATCAGCATCTTGTTGAAGGTGTCGCCGAGCGAGGCGACGTCACCGTCGGAGGGGCGGACAGGCACGGCTACGTCGAGATTGCCGGTAGCGACCTCGTCGGCCGCGCCGATGAGCTGACGAATCGGCCGCACCAGGCGGTCGGCCACCGCAATGCCGGTCCAGATGGCGGACAGGATGATGATCAGCGTCAGCGACAGATAGGGAAGCGCGAAAGCCACTTGCGAGGTGCGGCGATTGTCTTCGAGACCGCGATATTCGGCGGTGTTGGATTTGACGATCTGCCGCGCCTTGATCACCTCGGGATCGACGAGGCGGATGGTGTAAAGATAGAGGCCGTCGATCTCGCGCAGCTTGACGATGGCACCCATGATGTTGCGGGTGCGCGGTTCTATCAGCACCGGCTTGCCGTCTGCAGCGCTTGCCACGGCGCCCTCAGGCGGCTCTGGCATGGCAAAGTCCGCGTCGGTCTTGGCGCTCATGACGAAGGAACCATCGGGCTTGATGAGTGCCGCGTGCGCCAGCGAGCGACCCACCGCCTCCTTGTTCATGAGGTCGAGGAAACCGGTACGATCGAGGCCGTAAAGCGTGCGCGAAGCGTCGAGGTCGTAAGCCATCGACAACGTCGTGCCCTGAAGATTTCGCGCGTTTTCCTGCACATAGGCGTCAGCGATCGACAACGACGAATTGACGATCGTCTTGGTGCGGATCTCGAACCAGCGGTCGAGGCCGATGTCGAGCGTGATCGACGCGATGATCGCCACCATGATGGCGGGGATGGCGGCGACCAGCGCAAACATCGCCACTATGCGCACATGCAGCCGCGACGCAGCCTTGCCATGCCGTCGTGCCATCAGGATGCGATGCACCTCGCGGCCGACCAGCAAAATCAGAAACAGGACGAACGCCGCATTAAGCGCAATCAGCGCCAGCGTCGTCCTCGCGTCGGGCGTGATCGGCGTCGCACCGACCAGAATGGCGAAGGAGATCGCCGCCGTCACCAGCGCACCGGCAATGGCGATCACGCCCGGCAGCGCAAGCAGCCGGCGACCGTCTCGCGCGCCCGTATTGCTGAAAAGCGATTTGCTCAGTGTCGGTGCGTGCAGGGCCATGTCGCTGTCTAGAGCCAGTGATTACGTCGGATGTATGCAACGCATTGTGGCGATTATGCAACAAGTGTGGCCTAGACGGAAATCTTTCGGCAATCGATCCCCTGGAAAGCGCTCGTAAAGGGATTCGTCTAGACCTGCCTGGACGATTTGTAGACGTTGACGCCGAGTTCGCGAATCTTCTTGCGCAGCGTGTTGCGGTTGAGCCCCAGCAATTCGGCAGCCTTGATCTGGTTACCGCGCGTTGCGGTCATCGAGGCGAGGACCAGCGGATATTCGACCTCAGAGAGGATTCGCTGATAGAGCCCGGCCGGGGGCAGGTCGCCGGCAAACGAGGCAAAATAGCGTTGCAGGAAATGCTCCACCGCCTGGCCGATGGAAAGGTCATCGGGAATGAGGTTGCCGCCACCTGGAACGACAGGCCTTTCGCCGGTCTTCAACTCCGCCTCGATGATCTCGGCGGAAATCTCGTCCTGCGAATACAGTGCGGCCAGCCTGCGAATGAGGTTTTCGAGTTCGCGCACATTACCGGGCCATGGGTAGCGCTTCATCAGCTCGATGCCGCCGGTGGAAATGCGCTTGGTCTGCAAGCCTTCACTGACGCCGAGCTTGAAGAAGTGGCGGACGAGGTCCGGAATGTCCTCCGACCGCTCGCGCAGCGCCGGCAGCCTGAGCGGCACAACATTCAAGCGGTAGAACAGGTCCTCGCGGAAAAGCCCCTGATTAATCAGTGTGCGCAGGTCCTTGTTGGTGGCAGCGACGATGCGCACGTCGGTCTTGATCGGCGTGCGGCCGCCGACCGTGGTGTATTCGCCCTGCTGCAACACACGCAGCAGCCGCGTCTGCGCTTCCATCGGCATATCACCGATCTCGTCGAGGAAGAGCGTGCCGCCTTCGGCCTGCTCGAAACGGCCGGTGGAGCGGTTCTGCGCGCCGGTAAAGGCGCCCTTCTCGTGCCCGAACAACTCCGATTCGATCAGGTCGCGCGGGATCGCCGCCATGTTGATAGCGACGAACGGACCGCCTCGGCGGCGGCCGTATTCATGCAGCGCGCGCGCCACCAGTTCCTTGCCGGTACCCGACTCGCCGCTGATCATGACCGTCAGGTCGGTCTGCATCATGCGCGCCAGCATGCGGTAGATGTCCTGCATGGCCGCCGAGCGGCCGACCAGCGGCATCGTTTCCGGCGGCTCGTCGGCCCGCGTATCGATCTTCGGCCGCCGCGGCTCGGAAAGAGCGCGGTTGACGATGTTCAGCAGCTCCGTCAGGTCGAACGGTTTCGGCAGATACTCGTAGGCCCCGGTTTCGGAGGCACGAATTGCTGTCATGAACGTGTTCTGCGCACTCATGACGATGACCGGCAGTTCCGGTCGCGCCTTCTTGATGCGCGGCAGCATGTCGAAGGCGTTCTCGTCAGGCATGACAACGTCGGTGATAACCAGATCGCCCTCGCCCGCCGCAACCCAGCGCCACAGCGTCGAAGCGTTGGAGGTGACACGCACGTCGTGGCCGACGCGCGAAAGCGCCTGGTTGAGGACAGTGCGGATGGCCGCATCGTCGTCGGCGACGAGAATATTGCCGCGAACGGTCATTTGCGGTCTCCTTCACCGTCGTCGTCGGTGCCAAACTGGGTTTCTTTCCACGCCGGCATCAGGATGCGGAAAGTGGTGCCGCGCGGGGTCGATTCGCATTCAATGATGCCGCCATGCTCGCCGACGATCTTTGCGACCAGCGCCAGACCGAGACCGGAGCCGTTCGGCTTGGTGGTGATGAAAGGATCGAAGAGGATCGGCAGGATGTCTTCGGAAACACCCGAACCGTTGTCACGCACGCAGAATTCCAATGGCAGCGATACGCGGTCCTGGGTCCCGGGTACGGAAACACGGATGCCCGGACGGAAGGCGGTCGATAGCATGATCTCGCCCTGCGGATCACTGCCGATCGCCTCGGCGGCATTTTTTACCAGATTGAGAAACACCTGGATGAGCTGGTCGCGATTGGCAAAAACCGGAGGCAATGATGGATCATAGTCCTCCAATATCTTGATTCGCTTGGCAAAACCGTTCTTGGCGATTGCCTTGACATGGTCGAGCACGACATGGATGTTGACGGGGTAGCGGTCGATCGGCCGCTCGTCGGAAAACACCTCCATGCGGTCGACCAGCGAGACAATGCGGTCGGTCTCGTCGGTGATCAGCCTGGTCAGTGCGCGATCCTCGTCGGACGCCGACAGCTCTAGCAACTGCGCAGCACCACGAATGCCGGACAGCGGGTTCTTGATCTCATGGGCAAGCATCGCGGCGAGGCCGGTGACCGAGCGTGCCGCACCGCGATGCGTCATCTGCCGGTCGATCTTGTCGGCCATTGAGCGTTCCTGGAACATCACCACGACCGAGCCTGGAAATTCCGTCACTGGTGCGACGTAGAGGTCGACCACCTTCTCGATGCCGAGACGTGGCGACGACACGTCGACCCGGTATTCGTTGACCGGCGCCCGGCGCTCGCGCACCTGGTCGACAAGCGTCAGCAGCGGGCTGCCGAAAGGAATGAGCTTGTGCAGCGTGTTGCGGGCGAGCATCGTGGCGCTCGACCGGAAAAAATCCTCGGCATCGGCATTGGCGAAGGTGATGAAACCTTCCGGATCGACCATGATCACCGGCCGGCGAATGGTGTTGAGCACAATATGCGCGGCGTCCGCCATATCCGTGCTCTGTGTGACGGTAGCGTTCATGCCGCACTCCGCAGGTTCGCCGCTTCGGGAGCGGTTGAAAACATGTCGCGCAGCAACGCAATGACACGCCCAGGCTCGAAAGACGTGAGTATGGTCTTGCGCCGGTCGTCGCTTGTGCCGCCGGCGTGGCGGTCGAGATACCAGCCGAGATGCTTGCGCGCCTGGCGCACTCCGCTTTCCACGCCATAGAGCGCCAGCATGTCTTCGTAATGGGCAATGACGTAGTCGGCCAGCGCTTGCGGGCTTTCCGGCATGCTGGATACCGGCTCGGCCAGCGCGGCCGCTACAATGCTGCCGGCCGTCCACGGCGCGCCATAGTGCGCGCGGCCGACCATCACCGCGTCGGCGCCAGACTGCTCGAGGATCGACGCGGCCTCTGCCGGCGAGCCGACATCGCCATTGGCAACGACCGGGATCGAGACCGCCTGCTTGACGCGTGCGATGGCACGCCAGTCGGCCTTGCCCTGATAGAACTGGCAACGCGTGCGGCCGTGCACCGTCACCATCTTCACCCCGGCCTGCTCGGCGCGTCGCGCCAGCATCGGCGCGTTGAGCGCGCCTTCGTCCCACCCGAGCCGCATCTTGACCGTGACTGGCACCGCGATCGCGCCGACTACCGCTTCGATCAGCGACAACGCGTGGTCGAGGTCTCGCATCAGTGCCGAACCGGCATAGCCGCCCGTCACCTTTTTGGCCGGACAGCCCATGTTGATGTCGATGATGTCGGCGCCTTCGCCGACCGCGATTCGCGCGCCTTCGGCCATGTGCATTGCCTCGTGGCCGGCAAGCTGGACCATGTGGACAGGCAGCCCGGAATGACGGATGCGCAGGCTGGAACCAGCCCTGCCCTTTGCAAGCTCACCGCTCGCCACCATTTCCGATACGACCAGCCCGGCGCCATGCGCATGCGCGCGTTGCCGGAACGGTTCGTCGGTGATGCCCGACAGGGGCGCGAGAAATACGCGATTGCGGATTCTCACGCCACCCACATCCAGCGGCGAAGCTAATTTGGTCACATCAGGCATGCACAAAAACCAAGCACCTTCGGTTGCTGCACATTCTCTAGCCAGAACGACGGCAATGTGCAACGCGCAATGTCGTGACATTAAGGCGCATTTGGGAAAAAAACGGATCGCCGCACCGCATCAATCCTGGGTCTTTCAAAAGCGATACCACTTTTCGGGATCATGCGTTAAGCGTCTCGGCATGAGAGATGTGAGCGAAAAGCAAGCTGCGGACGACAAGGTCGCCGTGGTCATCGTTGCTGCCGGCCGCGGCGCGCGCGCTGGACAGGCCAATGGGCCGAAGCAGTACCAGCAAATTGGCGGCGGCGCCGTTATTGCACGCACGCTCGGTGCCTTTCTGACGCATCCGAAGATTGGACCTGTCGTCGTTGCTATTCATGCCGACGACGGCGCGCTTTTCCGCCGTGCGGCCGGTGCGAACGCCGACCGTGTCGTCGCTGTGACCGGCGGTACGTCACGGCAGGAGTCCGTCCGCCTTGGACTGCTGGCGTTGAGAAGCAATGCGCCGGGCCGGGTTCTGATCCATGATGCGGCCCGGCCGTTTGTCGATGCGGAACTAATAGACCGCACGATCGCAGCTATTGGCGAGCGCCAGGGGGCACTGCCTGCTTTGCCGGTTGCCGATACGCTCAAGCGCGAAACGGCCGAAGGCATGATCGGCGAAACCGTGTCCAGGGCCGGGCTTTATGCCGCACAGACACCGCAAGGCTTTCCGTTCTGGCCGATCCTGGCTGCGCACGAAAAGGCTCATCATCTGGGCAAAGCGGATTTCACCGACGATGCGGCAATCGCCGAATGGGCGCATATTCCGGTGAAGATCGTTCCCGGCTCGCCGGACAACGTCAAACTGACCTGGGCACGGGATATTGCAATGGCGGATCAGCGGCTTTCTAGCGCCCCACGTTTTCCCGACATCCGAACGGGCAATGGCTATGACGTCCATGCGTTCGAGCCCGGCGACCATGTCACCCTGTGCGGCGTCGCCATTCCACACGACAGGAAATTGTCCGGCCATTCGGATGCCGATGTCGGTCTCCACGCCTTGACCGACGCCCTGCTCGCCACCTGCGGCGCCGGTGACATCGGCACGCATTTCCCGCCCTCCGACCCACAGTGGAAAGGGGCCGCTTCACGCATCTTCGTCGAACACGCGGCCAAGCTGGTGCGCGCGCGCGGCGGGCGCATCGCCAACGCCGATATCACCCTGATCTGCGAGACGCCGCGCGTCGGCCCGCATCGCGAGGCCATGACCGAAACGCTTTCCGCAATCCTGCGAATTTCGCTCGATCGCATTTCGATCAAGGCGACAACCAATGAGAAGCTCGGCTTCGTCGGCCGTGAGGAAGGCATAGCGGCCATCGCGACCGCCAGCGTCGTGTTTCCAGGGGATGTCCCCGAGTGAGCAATAGCGATCTCGCAGATGCCCTGCTTCAGGCCTGCCAGCAGCGCGGCATCACGCTGGCGACGGCCGAGAGCTGCACCGGCGGCATGATCATCGCCGCCCTGACCGACATCGCCGGCTCTTCCGCGGTGGTCGATCGCGGCTTCATCACCTATTCCAACCAGGCCAAGACCGAGATGCTCGGCGTCTCGGCCGCTACGCTCGAGGCGCACGGCGCGGTCTCGCGCGAGACCGCAGTGGAGATGGCGGCCGGAGCCTTGGCCCATTCGCCGGCCGGGCTTGCACTGGCGGTAACTGGCATCGCCGGTCCGGCCGGCGGCTCGGCGGAAAAACCTGTCGGCCTGGTCTGGTTCGGCGTTGCCGTGGCTGGCCGGCCGGTAGTCAGCGAATGCCAGCTGTTCGCCGACAAGGGCCGTGATTTCATCCGCCGGGAGACGGTCCGGCATGCGCTTGAGCTGGGTCTGCGCGCGCTCGCTGCGGATCAGGCTGCCGATGGCGCGCCGTAGATGATTTCGGCCCTTTTCTCGAACGCCTCGGAGAACATGCGGAAGGCGCGGTCGAACATGGTTCCCATCAACGCCCCCAAAATGCGGCTCTTGAACTCGTAGTCGATAAAGAAGCAGACGTTGCAACCGCCGCCGTCGGCCGGGTCGAAGCGCCAGACATTGCTCAGATATTTGAAAGGGCCGTCAATGTATTTCACATCGATGGTGTTCTCGTCCGGATTCAGCAGCACCTGCGTGGTAAAGGTCTCGCGGATCGCCTTGTAGCCGATGCTCATGTCGGCGATGAGCAAGGTGCGTCCGTCGCGTTCCTTGCGTGAGCGAACCGTCAGTGCCTCGCAAAGCGGCAGGAATTGCGGATAGGATTCGACATCGGCGACCAGAGCGAACATCTGCTCCGGCGTATGCGCGACGCGGCGATGGGCTTCGAATTGTGGCATGAAACCAGTTTGTTAGGCGGACTTCCTGAGAAACGCTTCACGCGCCGCGCGTAGTCTGGCGAAATCGTCGCCGGCATGGTGCGACGAGCGCGTCAGCGGGCTCGACGCCACCAGCAGGAAGCCCTTGGTCCTGCCGATCGTCTCGAAGGACTTGAATTCCTCAGGCGTGACGAAGCGGATCACCGGATGGTGTTTCTTCGACGGCTGCAGATATTGGCCGATGGTCATGAAGTCGACATTGGCCGAACGCAGGTCGTCCATCAGTTGCAGGATTTCGTTCCGCTCCTCGCCAAGGCCAACCATGATGCCGGACTTGGTGAAGATCGAGGGGTCAAGCTCCTTGACCCGCTGCAAGAGCCTGATCGAGTGGAAATAGCGCGCGCCCGGCCGAACCGTCAGATAGTTAGACGGCACGGTCTCGAGATTATGGTTGAAAACATCCGGCTTGGCCGCCACGACGATCTCCAGCGCACCGTCCTTGCGCAGGAAATCGGGCGTCAGGATTTCGATCGTCGTCAACGGGGTTGCTGCCCTGATCGCACGGATGACATCGGCAAAATGCTGGGCCCCGCCATCCGCGAGATCGTCGCGATCGACGGAGGTGATGACGACATGGCTCAAGCCCATCTGCTTGACCGCATGCGCGACACGCGCCGGCTCGTCGGGATCGAGTGCGGTCGGGATGCCGGTGGCGACATTGCAAAAGGCGCAGGCCCGCGTGCAGATCTCGCCCATGATCATGAAGGTGGCGTGCTTCTTCTCCCAGCACTCGCCGATATTGGGGCAGCCCGCCTCTTCGCAAACCGTCACTAGCTTGTGAGACTTCACGATTTCGCGCGTCTCGGCATAGCCTTTCGACATCGGCGCCTTGACGCGGATCCAGTCGGGCTTGCGCAGTACGTCCTGATCCGGCTTGTGCGCCTTTTCGGGATGCCGCAGGCGCGGCGCATTGGCAATCGTGTCGAGGACGGTGACCATGTGAAACCCGGCTCATTGGCAAGCGCTTGTCCAGCGCTCGCTCTACCCACGTCATCTAGGACTTTTCGGCGAAAAGAAAAAGGCCGCGATCACGCATGCCGCGGTGGCCTTTTTCGCATAGCAAGTGCCGACAGAGGTTAGCGGCGCACCAGTCGTCCGACCGCAATCAGAATGCAGGCGCCGATGAAGCCGGTGATCAGATAGGCGATCCAGCCGACGCCGAAGATGCCGATGTTCAGGGCCTGCAAGATGGCGTTCAACACGATTGCGCCGACAATGCCGAGAACGATGTTCATGAGGATGCCGGTATTGCTCTTCATGACCATCTCGGCGAGCCATCCCGCCAGGCCACCGATGATGATTGCTGCTACCCAGCCCACGCCGTTCATTTCCATATGCCCTCTCCTTGTATGATGGATGATGCCTGCGAAACGAATTGCTCTGCCGTCGAGTTCCGTTGTGTCTTCCCTGTGAGACTCGCCCAACTAATTTATCATGCATTCAGTGCGCGACCATAGGCGTCGAGTACACTCTCCTTCATCATCTCTGACAGGGTCGGGTGCGGGAAGATCGTGTGCATCAGCTCTTCCTCGGTGGTCTCCAGATTCATCGCCACGACGAAGCCCTGGATCAGTTCGGTTACTTCTGCGCCGACCATGTGGGCACCCAGCAACTGGCCGGTCTTCTTGTCGAAAATGGTCTTGACGAAGCCTTGGTCCTCGCCGAGCGCAATCGCTTTGCCGTTTGCCGCGAACTGAAAGCGGCCGACACGGATGTCCTTTCCGTCGGCTTTCGCTTTGGCTTCTGTCAGTCCGACCGAGGCGACTTGCGGATTGCAATAGGTGCAGCCTGGGATCTTCAGCTTGTCGGTGGCATGCACGCCGGGGAAATTGGCGATCTTTTCCACACAGACCACGCCCTCATGCTCGGCCTTGTGGGCGAGCATCGGCGGTCCGGCAACGTCGCCAATGGCGTAGACGCCCGGCACGTTGGTCTTGCCGTAGCCGTCGACGACGACGCAACCGCGGTCGGTCTTCACGCCGAGCGTCTCGAGGCCGAGGTTTTCGATGTTACCCTGTACGCCGACGGCCGAGATCATACGATCGGCGGTGATCTTCTCGACCTTGCCGTCCTTCATCTCGACATGCGCGGTGACCGAACTGGCGCCCTTCTCGACCTTGGTTACCTTGGCTTCGAGGATGATCTTCATGCCCTGCTTCTCGAACTGCTTTTGCGCAAACTTCGACACTTCGGCGTCCTCGACCGGCATCACGGCTGGCAGCAGTTCGACCACCGTCACCTCGGCGCCCATGGTGCGGTAGAACGAGGCGAACTCGATGCCGATGGCGCCCGAGCCCATCACCAGCAGCGATTTTGGCATCTCTTTCGGCACCATCGCCTCGAAATAGGTCCAGATCAACTTGCCATCAGGCTCGATGCCGGGCAGCGCGCGCGGCCTGGCGCCGGTCGCCAGAATGATGTGCTTGGCGCTATAGGTGCCCTCACCCTTGACGCCCTTGGGCGCCGGCGGCTGCGGCTCCATCGGCTTCTTCGACGATTTTGACACGACGATCTCGCCAGGTTTGGTCAGTTTGGCTTCGCCCCAGATGACGTCGACCTTGTTCTTCTTCATCAAGAAGCCGACGCCGCCGTTGAGTCGCAGCGAGACCTTTCGTGATCGATCGACGACGGCGGCTGTGTCGACGCTGACCTTGCCATCGTTCTTCAGGCCGTAGTCCTTCAGATGATCCGAATAGTGCATGATCTCGGCGGAGCGCAGTAGCGCTTTGGTCGGAATGCAGCCCCAGTTGAGGCAGATGCCACCCAAGTGCTCGCGCTCGACGATCGCCGTCTTGAAGCCAAGCTGCGCCGAACGCACTGCAGTGACATAGCCGCCGGGGCCGGAGCCGATGATGATGACGTCGTAGTTCTCAGCCACGGCTTTCTCCTTCACAATTCCAACATGAGGCGCACGAGCGGCGCCAGCGCTTGCCCGACGTTCCGCGTGTTTTCGGCATCGAGATGGACGCCGTCGAGCGGCGTGGTTTTGGCCACCGTGCCGGCATCGAAGAAGCCACAGCCGGCCTCGTCGGCAAGGGCGGAATATTGCGGCGCCAGCCGCTTTGACGCGTCATCGCCGCCAGCGAACATTTCCTTGAACTCGGCGTTTTCCGTGCGGCTGACTACGGGCGGCGCGACGATCAGGATCTGCGGCGCCGGCCAATTGAACGGGTAATCGTGACAGCGCACGATATCGATCAGGCGTTGCATGCCTTGCTTGGCCGCGACCGGATTACCATGAATCCACGGCTTCATATCGTTGGCGCCGAGCATAATAATGATCAAGTCGATCGGTGCGTGCGTCGTCAGGATTGTTGGCAACAGCCTTGCGCCATTGCGGTCCGCCCCGGCCAAGTGATCGTCGAAGGCTGTGGTTCGGCCATTCAGGCCTTCGGCAACGACCTCGACGCCGCTGCCCAATGCCGCCTGCAGCACGCTCGGCCAGCGATCTTCCAGCGGGTGCCGGCCGAGGCTTGCCGCGTCATAGCCCCAGGTCAGCGAATCGCCATAGCAGAGGACCGTTTTCATGCGTTTTCCCCCCTCCAACAAAGACCTATCCGCAATCGCTACCGCCCGAACAGCCAATGTACGATAATCGTTTACGAGCCGGATTGGATGGAGGCGAAAAGGCTGGTGTAGAATTTCCGCACCGCCCTGTTCCCCGCTTAGACCAGCATGCCCATCGGATTTTCGATCATGCGCTTGAAGGCGACGAGCAGCTCGGCGCCGAGCGCACCGTCGACTGCGCGGTGATCGGTCGACAGCGTCACCGACATGATTGTTGCGATCTTGATCTCGCCGTTCTTCACCACCGCGCGTTGCTCGCCGGCGCCGACCGCCAGGATCGTCGCGTGCGGCGGGTTGATGACGGCAGAAAAATCCTTGACGCCGAACATGCCGAGATTGGACACCGCCGTGGTGCCGCCCTGATATTCTTCCGGCTTCAGCTTGCGGCTGCGGGCGCGCCCGGCAAGGTCCTTCATCTCGTTGGAGATAACGGACATCGTCTTTTCGTCAGCACGCCGGATGATCGGGGTGATCAGGCCGCCGGGGATCGATACGGCAACGCCGACATCGGCGTGCTTGTGCTTGATCATGGCGTTTTCTGTCCACGACGCATTGGCATCCGGAACCGCCATCAGCGCCATGGCAAGAGCCTTGATGACCATGTCGTTGACCGACAGCTTGTAGGCCGGCGTTTCGCCCTTCTCGGTCTTCTTCACCGGGGCGGCCGCATTGATCTGTGTGCGCAGGGCCAGAAGTGCATCGAGTTCGCAGTCGAGCGTCAGATAGAAATGCGGGATGGTGGTCTTGGCCTCGACCAGCCGCCGCGCAATCGTCTTGCGCATACTGTCATGCGGGACAAGATCGTAGGAACCTTCGGCGAACAGTTTGAGCACCTGCTCGTCCGGCATCGCCTTGGGTGCTGCGGCGGCAGGCGCCGGAGCGCCGGCGGGGGCCGCTTTTGCTGCTGGTGCCGCCTTGGCGCCGCCACCGGAAATTGCGGCATCGACATCGGCCTTTACCACGCGGCCGTGGGGGCCGGAGCCGGTCAGCGCCGCGACATCTATACCGGCTTCGCTGGCAATGCGCCGGGCCAGCGGCGACGCGAAGATGCGCTCACCGTTTGCCGATTGGCTGATCTCCCCCCGTGTGGGGGAGATGCCAACTGGGGGCAACGAGGGCAGGCCAGAGGGGGGCGCCTCGCTCCCTGCGGCGGGAGGGACAGCGCCCCCCTCTGTCGACTTCGTCGACATCTCCCCCACGGGTGGGGAGATTGGTGCTTTTTCCTGCTTCGCCTCAGCCTTTGCCGGCGCAGCGCCATCACCGCTTTTCGCGGCGGCCGCCGCATCCTCCCCCTCAGCCGCCAAGACCGCGATCAGCGCATTGACCTTGACGCCTTCAGTGCCCGCCGGAACCACCAGCTTGGCGACCGTGCCTTCGTCGACGGCTTCGACTTCCATCGTTGCCTTGTCGGTCTCGATCTCGGCAATCACGTCGCCGGGCGAAACCTTGTCGCCTTCCTTGACCAGCCACTTGGAAAGGTTGCCTTCTTCCATTGTGGGCGACAGCGCCGGCATGGTGATGTTGATAGGCATTTTGTCCTCCGCCCTGCTCAGCGATATGTGACGGCTTTGACCGCCTCGACGACCTCGCCGACATTGGGCAACGCCAGCTTTTCGAGGTTCGCTGCATAGGGCATCGGCACGTCCTTGCCGGCAATGGTGATGACCGGTGCGTCGAGGAAATCGAAGGCACGCTGCGAGACCTGATTGGCGATATGGTCGCCGACCGAGTTCTGCGGAAAGCCTTCCTCGACCACCACCAGGCGATTGGTCTTTTTGACCGAGGCGATGATCGTGTCGAAGTCGAGCGGGCGGATGGTGCGCAAGTCGATTATCTCGGCATCGATGCCCATGCCACGCAACTCCGCCTCGGCCTTAATCGCGTAGGTCATGCCGATGCCGAACGAGACGATGGTCACGTCCTTGCCGGATTTGTGAATGCGCGCCTTGCCGATCGGCAGCACGAAATCGTCCATCTTCGGCACGTCGAAGGAGTGGCCGTAAAGGATTTCGTTCTCGAGGAAGATGACCGGGTTCGGGTCGCGAATCGCCGCCTTGAGCAGACCCTTGGCGTCGGCGGCGGTATAAGGCATCACCACTTTCAGGCCGGGAATATGGCTGTACCAGGCGGCATAGCATTGCGAATGCTGCGCGGCGACGCGGGCAGCCGCCCCGTTCGGGCCGCGAAAGACGATCGGGGCACCCATCTGGCCGCCAGACATGTAGAGCGTCTTGGCGGCAGAATTGATGATCTGGTCGATCGCCTGCATGGCGAAGTTGAAGGTCATGAATTCGACGATCGGCTTCAAGCCGGCCATCGCCGCGCCAACACCAACGCCGGCAAAGCCGTGCTCGGTGATCGGCGTGTCGACCACGCGCCGCGGACCGAATTCCTGCAACAGGCCTTGCGTGATCTTGTAGGCGCCCTGGTACTCGGCAACCTCCTCGCCCATGACAAAGACATCGCCGTCGCGGCGCATTTCCTCCGCCATTGCATCGCGCAAGGCTTCACGTACCGTGGTCGAGACCATTTCGGTGCCGGCCGGGACGTCGGGATCGGCGGCAATTTCCAGCTTGGGTGCGGCGGCAACAGGTGCTGCAGCTTCGCTCTTGGCCGGAGCAGCCGCGGGCGCTTCCGCTTGCGACTCAATGGCCTCCTCGCCGATACCTTCGCCTGCCTCGTCGACGTCTTCGCCATCGACGGCCAGCACAGCGATCAGTGTGTTGACTTTGACACCCTCGGTGCCGGCAGGAACCACGATCTTGGCAAGGGTGCCGTCGTCCACGGCTTCGACTTCCATCGTTGCCTTGTCGGTCTCGATCTCGGCAATGGCGTCACCGGCTACGACCTTGTCGCCCTCTTTCTTCAACCACTTGGAAACATTACCCTCTTCCATGGTCGGCGAGAGGGCGGGCATGAGAATTTCGATCGGCATGTCCTTGCCCTCTCGTTAAAGTACGATGTCGGTCCAGAGCTCGGACGGATCCGGCTCCGCGTCGTTCTGGGCAAATTCTGCGGCGTCGGCGACGACGTCGCGGACTTCCTTGTCGATGGCCTTGAGTTCGTCCTCGCTTGCCCATTTCTTGTCGAGCAACCGCGCCTTGACCTGCTCGATCGGGTCACGTTCGGAGCGCATTTTCTGCACTTCTTCCTTGGAGCGGTATTTTGCCGGATCCGACATCGAATGGCCGCGGTAACGATAGGTCTGCATTTCGAGAATGAGCGGCCCGTTGCCGGCGCGGCACCATTCGGCGGCGAGGTCGCCGGCGGCCTTAACGGCGCGCACATCCATGCCGTCGACCTGGATGCCTGGAATCTTGAAGGAGGCGCCGCGGTGCGAGAAATCCGTCTCGGCCGAAGAGCGCGAGACCGAGGTGCCCATGGCGTAGCGGTTGTTCTCGATGATGTAGATCACCGGAAGCTTCCACAGCGACGCCATGTTGAAGCTTTCGTAGACCTGGCCCTGGTTCGCGGCGCCATCGCCGAAATAGGTCAGCGTCACATTGTTGTTGCCGCGATAGCGGTTGGCGAAGGCAATGCCGGTGCCGAGCGACACTTGCGCGCCGACGATGCCGTGGCCGCCGTAAAAATGCTTCTCCTTGGAGAACATGTGCATGGAGCCGCCCTTGCCTCTCGACAGGCCGCTACGGCGCCCGGTCAGTTCGGCCATGACGCCGCGCGGTGACAACTCCATGGCCAGCATATGACCATGGTCGCGATAGGCGGTGATCATCTGGTCGCCATCGATCAGCGCCATCTTCATGCCGGTAACGACCGCTTCCTGGCCGATGTAGAGGTGGCAGAAACCGCCGATGAAGCCCATGCCGTAAAGCTGGCCGGCCTTTTCCTCGAAGCGGCGGATGAGCAGCATGTGCCGGTAGGCGGCAAGCTCCTGGTCTTTGGTGAATTCAACAGGCTTCGGGGTGGAAAGGCCCGGCGTTTTACCGTCTGATTTGGATTTGGCAGGCGCTTTTCTGGTGGCGGTGGCCATGCATCACTCCCTGTTGGCGTCTCTTGGCGGACAGCGAGGGAGATCAGTTCTCCCACCGATTTGAGGCAGGCTAACATGCAGGGAAGGCTTTCGCCATGCCGAAAACGCATGGCTGTCATGCATCTAAGCAATTAAAATCATTGCAAATATCGCCGATTAACTGAAATCAGGTTATCTTGCGACCGGCAACATAATGGTGATCTCGTCGGCGTGGGACAGATTAAGCGCCTTGCGCGCCTGCTCGTCCAGCATGTCCTTCTCCAGCGTGCCCTCATGCATCAGCTGAACGCGGCGCTCGAGATCGATCCGGCGCGTCCTGACGGCATTGAGCCTGCCCTGCAATTCGGCAGTCTCGGCTTCGAGCTGATACTTGGAATATATCCCGAACTCGCCATGATAGGCATGGAAGCCGAAATAAGTCAGGAACACCACGCAGAGCGAGGGGATGATCAGCCGGCCGGTGTTTCTTTGCTTGTGCTGGCGTGTCCACATGGTCCGAATCCCCTACGCCGCCTTTGTCGCCCGATTGTGCTTAATGGACGGTTACAGCCTGTTGGATTCAGAGCCAGGAAGCAAAAAAGGGCGGGAATGTCCCCGCCCTCGCCGCCACGGATTTTCTCTCGGAATCACCTTTTCACGATCGACTTGCCGGCATATTGCGCCTGCTTGCCGAGCTCCTCCTCAATGCGGATGAGCTGGTTGTACTTGGCCATGCGATCCGAGCGCGACAGCGAGCCCGTCTTGATCTGCCCGCAATTGGTGGCAACGGCGAGGTCGGCGATGGTCGCATCCTCGGTCTCGCCCGAGCGGTGCGACATCACTGCGGTATAGCCGGCCTTGTGCGCGGTCTCTACGGCGTCGAGCGTTTCGGTAAGCGAGCCGATCTGGTTGACCTTGACCAGGATCGAATTGGCGACACCCATGCGGATGCCGTCGCGCAGCCGCGCCGTGTTGGTGACGAACAGATCGTCGCCAACCAGCTGCGTTTGCTTGCCGATGAGATCGGTCAGCATTTTCCAACCGTCCCAGTCATCCTCCGCCAGGCCGTCCTCAATGGTGATGATCGGGTAGTCGGCAGCAAGTTTGGCCAGATATCTGGCCTGTGCCTTCGGGTCGCGGGTTTTCCTCTCGCCTTCATAGACGTAGTTACCATCCTTGAAAAATTCGGTCGCCGCGCAGTCGAGGCCTAGCGCAACCTCCTCGCCAGGCTTGAAGCCAGCCTGCTCGATCGATTCCATGATGAAGTCGAGCGCGGCCGGCGCGCTCTTCAGGTTGGGAGCAAAGCCGCCCTCGTCACCGACATTGGTGTTATGGCCGGCGTCCTTCAGCTTCTTTCGCAGCGTATGAAAGATCTCCGAGCCCCAGCGCACGCCGTCGCGCAGCGTCGGCGCGCCGATCGGCAGGATCATGAATTCCTGGAAATCGATCGGGTTGTCGGCATGCGCGCCGCCATTGATGATATTCATCATAGGCACCGGCAGCACATGGGCCTTGGTACCGCCGACATAACGGTAGAGCGGCAGGTCGGCCGCTTCGGCCGCGGCCTTGGCCACCGCCAGCGACACGCCGAGGACGGCGTTGGCGCCGAGCCGGCTCTTGTTGGCCGTACCATCGAGCTCGATCATGGTCTGGTCGATATGGATCTGATTCTCTGCCTCCATGCCGCCGATCGCCTCGAACAGCTCGCCGTTCACCGCCTCGACCGCCGTGAGCACGCCTTTGCCGAGATAGCGGGGGCCGCCATCGCGCAGTTCGACCGCCTCATGCGCGCCGGTAGAGGCACCGGACGGCACCGCGGCGCGACCCATCGAACCGTCTTCGAGCACGACGTCGACCTCGACGGTCGGATTTCCGCGGCTGTCCAGGATTTCACGCCCGACAATGTCGATGATGGCCGTCATTGCGATGTCCCCGATTGATCGATTGAAGCGTCGCGCACCTCTTAGCCAAAGCGCCGCAAAACGCAATCGGGGCAGTTGCAAATATTGCCCCGCGCCCATTGCCGCTCTTGGGACTCACGAAGCACAAAACACTGTCATCATTTGTCATAGGCCGCATGCCGGTTTCTGGTTTATGGCTGTTGTCGCGCGGGGCGAAACAGGAGGAGTTTCGCCATGTCCCAGTTGAGCGGTATTGTGAGTTTGTTCCTGATCGCGGCTGCGTTCCTGACGTCGTGCGACAATCAGCAACCCCCGCAGGGATCGTCGCCTTTGCCGGCCCTGCAGATTGCGCAGTAGCAACCCGCCACATCGAAAGGCCCCCGATTTCCCGGGGGCCTTTTTGATTCCAGGAGACTTAGTCGGTGCCAGTAAGGTCAATGCCAGTAAGGCTCGACCTTGTAGTAGTTGTATGAGGCGTCACGTGCGGCCTCGCCGTCGGCGCCGGTCAGCTCGTTGATCGAGTAAGAAGGAGCGGCCATCAGCTGGTCTTTGGTGAACGGCACGACATAGCCACCCTTGTTCTCGTCATAATCAAGGCTCGCCCACGGAATGGCGTGGTATTTCTCGCCAATGCCGAGAAATCCGCCAAAACCGATCACGGCAAACATGATTCCGTTCGACAATTTGTCGAGCATAACGTCCTCGATGTCGCCGATATGAGTGCCTTCCGTGTTGTAGACCGATGTGCCGATAACCCGCGAAGCGGCGATGGCTTCGGTGTGTCCCGTCTGGGTCGTCATGGTGTTCTCCTCGTCGTCGTTGACATTAGATTTTGACAATGAGGGCCGCGGGCTAAGGTTCCAGGCGGGTTCGAAATTCTTCAAAGTTTTCTTGACGACGCTGCTGTGGCGCAACTGCTGGTTCAACCCACGCTCTTGGCGATGCGATCGAAGGCCATCAGCCGTTCAAACAATGCGGGAAGATCCTTTAGCGGCACCATGTTGGGACCGTCGGAAGGCGCGTTGTCGGGGTCCTGGTGCGTCTCGATGAAGACGCCGGCGACGCCAACCGCGACGGCCGCGCGCGCCAGCGTCTCGACAAAGCGCCGGTCGCCTCCAGACGAACCGCCCTGCCCACCCGGCTGCTGCACGGAATGGGTGGCATCGAAAATCACCGGCGCGCCGATCTCGGCCATGATCGGCAGCGCCCGCATGTCGGACACCAGGGTGTTGTAACCAAAGGATGCGCCGCGCTCGGTCACCAAGACATTGGCGTTGCCGGAGCCGATGATCTTGGCGACGACGTTCTTCATGTCCCACGGCGCGAGGAATTGGCCCTTCTTCACATTGACCACCTTGCCGGTTCTTGCCGCAGCAATCAGCAAATCGGTCTGTCGGCTGAGGAAGGCAGGAATCTGCAGGATATCGGCATGCGGAGCGACGATCGCGCATTGTTCCTCAGTGTGGACGTCGGTCAGGATCGGCAGCGCAAAATTCTTGCGCAAGTCGTCGAAGATCGGCATTGCCGCTTCAAGTCCCGCGCCGCGCGTGCCGCCAAGCGAGGTGCGGTTGGCCTTGTCGTAGCTGGTCTTGTAGACGAGCCCAATGCCGAGCCTTTCAGTCAATTCCTTTAGCGCACCGGCCATGTCGAAAGCGTGCTGCCGCGATTCCAGCTGACATGGACCGGCGATCAGCGATAAGGGCGCGCTGTTGCCGAAAATGACTTTGCCGACCGCAACGGAAGAGTTCGGCATCAGTGGATTGAGCTTGTTCATGCGATCTCCCGGAAAATAAAGGCGGCGCCCTGCCCTGGCGCCGGCGGCACGATGATATCACTGCCGCGCGTGTGATGTTCGACGGAATTGGCTGCAAGCAGCTTGGCGACGGCGTCGGCGTGCCCAATCGAAAAGACGATCCCGGCAAAGCGGAGTTCAGATGGCGCGCCGGCGGGAATGCCGAAGCGTGCCGAATAGGCTGCAGGATCCAGAATGGTCACTACGGCATTCGGCAGCTCATAGACAGTGCCGCCCTGCGCCTCGATTCCGGCTGCGATCGAAATCAAGCGGCCTTGTTCGAAAGGTTCGCCAGTGACTGCTACGACTTCGACAATGCCGGTTGCGCCATTAGCGTGGCCCTGCAACGCAGTGCGGTCGACGTTCGGCGCATTGATCCGCTCGCAGGCGAAGAGAAAAGCGTCCGTTGCCTTGCCTGTAGCCGCGAAGGCCAGTTTGAACGATGCGGTGTCGCTCTTTCCCGTCGCATCGGTGAAGGCGCGCGAAAAGCTTAGCGCGTCCCCCGCCGACAGACCGGCTTCCATGTAACGCGCGTGGTCCGCGGCGGCGCTTTCGGTGCCCAGCGCCACGGCAGAAAATCCTTCATCGCCGTTTTCTTCGCGATAGGTGCGATCACGCGCGACAAAGACATTGCGGTTCGCGATCGCCTTTGCCACGGCCTGTCTGTCGGCGACCACGAGCGGCTCGAGATAGGTGCCGTCGGTGAGGAAGACACAGCAGTTTTCCGTTCCGAAAGGGTGGATACCTGTCGGCGCAACGGTAAAGCCAAGCAGGGTCAAGCGCGCCCGCGCAATATCGAGGCTCGCGATCGGCAGCACCAGGTGATCGAGCGGATGAGGCCTTGCGGAGGTGTTCTCGGTCATGTCCCGCGCGGTGTGCCTCATTCCTGAAAATGGTTCAAGGGCTTGGCCGACGCCTCAGCGGCAAGACCATTATCAGCGCCTAGGGGACGGCGGCTCGTCAACTTGCAACGATGTCGGCCGAATAACGCAATTCGCGTAGCGGTTTGACCCGGCTGGTCGTCTCTGCATAGAGCGGATGCGCCTTGTAGGCGGCGAGCGCCGCTTCGTCCTCGAACTCGGCGTAGACGACCACATCGATCTCATCCGAGAGCGGGTCGACCTTGGTGTTGAGCGTTACCTCGAAATGACGCGAATGAGGTATCTTGCCAAGCGCAAGGAGGCCCGTGCGCACTGCCTCGACATCCGCTTTATGCCGTGCGCTGAAGAAAACGATATGCCGGATCAACCCAGCCTCCTCGACCGTTGGACCGGCGTTCTTTTGTGTCAGCGGCAGCGTGCCGTCAATCGGCAGGTTTGTCGCGTCTGCGAACCGTAGCAGCGAAGAGAAACTACACCATGCTGGTTACATAGTGCACGATGCGGGTCACCTCCCTGACCGTCCTGTCGAGGTAGCGGCCTTGGTTGTAAATGCCGTCCCAGATCAGGAAAAAGGTGACGGTCGTGATGACGATGACATAGCGCATGACTAAAACTAGCGCATATAGACGGCTGCAACCATAACGATTCCAACGCTGCTGGGGACCCTCCCCGGGAATCTTTAGCGGCCGTTTGATCTGCCCGGCCGTCAAAAAGTCCGATCGTGACGCAGGATGCGGCCATAACGGCCAATGGGAAATCATATCATGCGCAGACGGACGATCTCCCTCGTTGCAATTCTTGTCGCTGCAGGCGGCATCTGGCTCAACAACACCTCGCTGCTTTCGAGCCAGCCGGCCGGCACCCCTCCGGTGCTTGCGCATCGCGGCCTGGCTCAGGATTTCGACCGTACGAACCTCCGATCGGAAACATGCACGGCCGCTCGCATGCTGACGCCGCGCCATTCCTTCCTCGAGAACACGATACCGTCGAGGGAAGCCGCCTTCGCGCTCGGTGCGGACGCGCTCGAACTTGATGTCCATCCTACCACGGACGGCAAGTTCGCCGTCTTCCACGATTGGACGCTGGATTGTCGCACCGACGGCAAGGGTGAAACGCGCAGCCATGCAATGTCCGAATTGAAGACGCTCGATATTGGTTATGGCTACACTGCCGATGGCGGCAAGACCTTTCCGTTTCGCGGCAAGGGTGTCGGCATGATGCCGTCGCTGGATGAAGTCTTGCAGCGCTTCCCGAACCGGCGCTTCAACATCAACGTCAAAAGCAACGATCCCAAGGAAGGCGAGATGCTGGCTGCCTGGCTCGCCACATTGACGCCGGCCGAGCGCGCCAATCTGACGGTCTATGGCGGCGACAGGCCTATGGACGCGGTCAAGGCAGCGTTGCCGGATACGCACACGCTGAGCCGCGCATCCCTGACGCGCTGCATTCTTCGCTACGCTGCGCTCGGCTGGAGCGGCTACGTTCCTGATGCCTGCCGCCAGGGCACTTTGCTCATCCCCGTCAATATCGCAAAGTGGATGTGGGGCTGGCCGGACCGTTTTCTCGACCGTATGGACGGTGTCGGCAGCCATGTCTACCTGCTCGGTCCCTATTCCGGCGGCGGCTTTTCACAAGGCCTCGACGACCCAGCCTCGATCGACCAACTGCCGGACGATTATTCCGGTGGGATTTCGACGGACGCACTGCATCTGGTCATGCCTGCCGTCAAGCGGCGTTTCGCACCACGTGGGTGACAAGGCCATCTGCTGGAAAAAGGTTTGCCATACCGGACAGTATCTTAGCGCTGAGACAGTTTCGAGTCGACGCTCAAATCCTCACCTAGAGAGTGATGCGGTACTTGGCAAACCCTGCTTCGCCCTCGCCCGCCGGCTCGATCTTCAGCGACGTCACTTGCGCAATGAAATCCTTTGCCCTGGCGCCGGTCTGGAATACGACGCTGGTTCCCGGTAGTGGCGCAAACGACCGATTGGCGTCCGCCGACGGATTGATGGTGCCTTTGCTGACGATATAACGCACGATCACATCGCGGTTGGTGTCGGGCGCTTCGTAGATGATCTTCGAGGCATTGATCTGCGGGAAATTGCCTCCGCCGCCGGCTCGGTAGTTGTTGGTGGCGACGACGAATTTCCGCTTGGGATCAATTGGTTTGCCGTTGAACATCAAGTCAATAATGCGGTTCGAGCCAGCATTCACCAGCCCGCCCTTCGAATCATATTTCGGTGGCTGCGACAGATCGATTTTGTAGGTGACGCCGTCGATCACGTCGAAATTATAGGATGGGAAGTCAGTGTTGATGAGCGCCTGGTCGGCTTTGCCCGGTTCGATCCGGTTGAAGATGCCGGCCGACATTTCCAGCCATTCCTTCACCTCCGCTCCGGTGATTTCGACGGCGCG
Organism: Mesorhizobium sp. M0195; assembly: GCF_040322115.1. Classification (NCBI taxonomy): domain Bacteria; kingdom Pseudomonadati; phylum Pseudomonadota; class Alphaproteobacteria; order Hyphomicrobiales; family Phyllobacteriaceae; genus Mesorhizobium; species Mesorhizobium sp. M0195. The sequence continues at coordinate 199,658 of NZ_JAMYSV010000007.1, forward strand.
CACCGTGTTTGGATAGAGGTAGAGGTCGGCGACGTTCTTGATGGCGATATCGCCCACCGGCACGTCGGTGTAATAGTCGGCGCCGTTGCGCCCACCCGCCTTGAACGGTGCCGCCGCCGACAGCAGCGGCATATCCTTCCACTCGGTGTTCTTCAGGATGTCCTTCAAGTACCAGGTCTGCGCCTGACTGACGATCTGGACCGATGGATCGTCGGCGACCAGCGCAAAATAGGAATAGAGCGGCGCCGAGGTTTTGCCGACAGGCCGGCGCACATAGGCGAGCGTCGCCTCGTGATCCTGTTTGAGCGCGTCGACGATGCGCTGGTCGTCCGCGACGGTCGGCTTGTTCGTCTTGTCGACCCGCTCAAAGATCGGCCTGGCCTCAGAGGTCGCGGAGACGATTTTCCATGTCGATCCGTCGCGCTCCAGCAACAGATCGATCAGCCCCATATGCGAGCCCCAGAAGCCGGCCATAACGGCGGGCTTGCCTTGCAGCGTGCCTTTCGCCGGATCGACGGCTTCCAGCAACTGAAAGTCCTTCTTGCCAGGGAAGACGAGGTGCTGGTGGCCGGTGAACACCGCATCGATGCCTTCGACACCTGCCACGAAGACGGAGGCATTCTCCATCATGTCGCTTTGCTTCACGTCGATGCCGGAATGGGAGAGCGCAATGACGATGTCGGCGCCTTCTTCCTTCATTTGCGGCACCCACGCCTTGGCCGCCTCGACGATGTCGCGCGTCTTGACACTTCCTTGGAGATTTTTCAGGTCCCAGACCATGATCTGCGGCGGCACGAAGCCAATGATGCCGATCCTGATCGGTTGCTCGGCGCCCGATCCGTCTTTGATCTTCCTGTCGAGGATGACATACGGCTTGAGATAGAGCTTGTCGTCGCGCGGGTTCGCGGCGAGCTCGGTGCCGCGGATCAGGTTCGCGCAGACGAACGGGAAATTGGCACCGGCCAGCACCTTGTCCATGAACGACAGGCCATAGTTGAACTCGTGGTTGCCGAGCGTCGAGCATTCGTAGCCGAGCAGGTTCATGCCCTTCATGACCGGATGCAGATCGCCATCATTCATCCCTCTCTCGTAGGCGATGTAGTCGCCCATCGGGTTGCCTTGTAGAAGGTCGCCATTATCGACCAGCATCGCGTTGGTTGCTTCCTTGCGCACGGCTTCAATCAACGATGCCGTTCGCGACAGCCCCATCGTGTCGTTGGCTTTGTCGGCGTAGTAATCGTAAGGCAGCACATTCACGTGGATGTCGGTCGTCTCCATAATCCTCAGATGCGCCTGATTGGCTTGAGCCCGGGCGGAGAACGGATGCAGCATAATCAGCGCTCCGCTCACGGCAACGCCGGCGAGGAAATCGCGGCGTGAGACGAGGTGGCGCAGTTGGGACATTCGTTTTCTCTTTCTTCCACGACGTGACAAGTCCTGCCCGAAGCAAAGCTTCGCGCCGAAATCCAGCCGAGTCCAGAAGCCGATTCCATCAAGAGGAGGTGACGCGCCGATGAATGTCCGGCAGCGAACAATCAGCCCTTATCGTCGTCGCCCTGGGTGATCAACCGCGCGCTGCGCTGACCGGTGAAGTAGATCCATAGCCAGCTCAGGGAAACCGCAAGCCGGTTACGAAAGCCGATCAGGAAGTAGATATGCGCCAAGCCCCACAGCCACCAGGCAAGCCGGCCGGTGAGCTTGATCCAGCCGAAATCGATGGCCGCGGCGCGCTTGCCGATCGTCGCCAGATCGCCGTCATGCCTGTAGCTGAAAGGACGCGGTGTCGCGTCACCGGCAAGCCTTGCCTTGATCGTCGCGGCGACGTGCCGTCCCTGCTGCTTGGCGGCGGGCGCGACGCCCGGCACCAGCCGGCCATCCGGCCGCAGGACGTGCGCTGCGTCACCGATGACGAAAATCTCCCGGTTTCCCGGCACACTCAGGTCGGGCTCGACAAGCACTCTGCCCGCGCGGTCCGCTGCCGCGCCGAGCCATTCGGCGGCCGGCGAAGCGGCGACGCCCGCCGCCCACAGGATTGTCCTGGCCGGCAAGTGTGTGTCGCCGAAGACGACACCCTCGGCATCGCAGCGCGTAACCGCCCGGCCGAGTTCGACGGTCACGCCGAGCCGTTCGAGCGCCTTCGTTGCATAACCGGAGAGTTCGGGAGCGAAATTGGAGAGGATGCGGTCGCCGGCCTCAATCAGCACCACACGCGTCTGCCGCGTGTCGATGTTGCGGAACTCGCCGCGCAGCGTGTCGTGCGCCAGCTCAGCAATAGTGCCGGCCAGTTCCACGCCGGTCGGCCCGCCGCCGACGATCGCCAGCGTCAGCAATGCCTGACGCTTGGCGGGACCGGTTTCCCGTTCGGCCCGCTCGAAAGCTAAAAGAATACGCCGTCGAATGGTGGTGGCATCCTCCAGCGTCTTCAGGCCCGGGGCAAACGGTTCCCATTCGTCATGGCCGAAATAGGCGTGCCGCGCGCCGGTCGCCAGCACAAGCGTGTCGTAAGCGACCGTGCCGCCGTCCTGCAGCAGCACGCGCTTGCCGGTGCGGTCGATGCCGGTAACGGTGGCGAGCAGCGTCGTCACGTCATCGCGCTTGCGCAGGAGATGGCGGATCGGCCAGGCCACTTCGGAGGTGGCCAGCGCCGTCGTCGCCACCTGGTAGAGTAGTGGCTGAAAGAGGTGATGATTACGCCTGTCGATCATGGTGATGCGCACCGGCGCGCCGGCAAGTGCGCGGGTGAATTCGAGACCGCCGAATCCGGCGCCCACGACGACGACGTGATGGTTGGCTGTGTTCATCTCACTCATCCCTCTCGCCAAGGCTGATGTAAGTCTCCTTGTGCAGTGCAGCAATGCCTGCGCTGCAACTAACTGGGAGTCGTCTCTTGATGTCGTGAATACGCATGCTGCAGACTCGTTCCCAGATATAGCCTGCGTCCAGGATACGACTTGGTTGGAACTGTATATTGCAGGTGAAGGATGGCTAGGGATGAAGATGAAGGCTCAGCGCAGTACGCCTCGCCGCCTTGTTTTATGCACGAACTCGACCCGGAGTTCCAAGCGCCGCTATCCGACTGGACCGACGTAAGGCGCTGGCGCAAGGCCGAGCGCCAGCGATTGATCGCATCCCGCCTTGCCGTTTCAGCCGACACGCGCGCAGCCATGTCGCAGCGCATTGCCGAAGGGCTCGACGCGGTGATCGGTGACGTCGCCGGCCGCGTGGTCAGCCTCTATTGGCCGTTTCGTGGCGAGCCGGACCTGCGCCCGTGGATGGAAACTGTCAACGCGCGGGGCGGGCGCACGGCGTTGCCCGTCGTCGTCGAGAAAGACCGGCCGCTTGTCTTTCGCGCCTATACCCACGGAGACCGGCTGGAGAAGGGCGTCTGGAATATCCCGATACCGGCTGACGGCAATCCGGTGTTACCCGACATCGTCATTTCGCCGATTGTCGGCATCGATCCTGAGCAGTTTCGCCTGGGTTATGGCGGCGGCTTCTTCGATCGTACGCTTGCCGCGATGCCCTTCAAACCGCTGGTCATCGGCGTCGGCTACGAACTGCAGCGCATCGTCACCATCTACCCGCAGCCGCACGACATTCCGATGGACCGTGTGGTGACCGAGGCAGTCAACACCTAGGCGAGTTCGGGCCTAGGCGAGTTCAGGTTTCATTCCCACGGCCGTGCGATCGACGATTTCGCGCAAGGCAAAAGACGAATTGATCTTCGTCACATGCGGCATTGCCGACAGCCACTCCTTGTGGATACGTTCGTAGTCGACGAGATCCTTTGCCGCTATGCGCAGGATGTAGTCATATTCGCCCGACATCAAATGGCAGGATAGGACGTTCGGGCAGCGCTTTATCGCTGCCTCGAAATCCGACAACGTCTTCTCGAATTGCCCGGACAGCGATATATGCACGATCGCCGTCATCTGGTGCCCAAGTGCAGCGTTGGACAGCCGGGCGTGATAGCCGCGGATGGTTCCGGATTTCTCCAGATTGTCCAGCCGCCGCGAACAAGCCGACTGCGATAGGCCGACCTTCTCGGCGAGCGCTGCATTGGGTATCCGCCCATCCTTCTGCAACGTTTCAAGAATGGCGATATCAATCCTGTCGAGCGGCATTTTTGCGAGTTCCTGCGACAATTCCAGTGTTTTGCGCAACGATTATCGAAGAGTTGCCTCTCAAGCAAGCGCATTCGCAAACACTTATCGAACGATTCGTGGTTCACTATCTCTAGACAGGGAACGAGCCCCAAAGGGCCGGATCAGGAGAAAAAAGATGCGCGTCGGTTGCCCCCGGGAAATCAAGAATCACGAATACCGCGTCGGCCTGACACCGGGCTCGGTCCGCGAATATATCGCGCATGGCCATGAAGTGCTGGTCGAGACCGGCGCCGGTGCAGGCATCGGCGCCGATGACAACGCGTATCGCGCTGCCGGCGCCACGATCGCCAAGACGGCAGCCGACGTGTTTGCCAAGTCCGACATGATCGTGAAGGTCAAGGAGCCGCAGGCCAACGAATGGGTTCAGCTCCGCGATGGCCAGATCCTCTATACCTATCTACATCTTGCCCCGGATCCGGAGCAAACCAAGGGCCTGTTGGCCTCCGGCGTGACCGCGATAGCTTACGAGACGGTCACCGACGAGCGCGGCGGCCTCCCGCTCTTGGCGCCGATGTCGGAAGTTGCCGGCCGCCTGTCGATCCAGGCGGGCGCCACGGCGCTGCAAAAGGCCAATGGCGGCCGCGGCGTGCTACTTGGCGGCGTGCCCGGCGTGCTCCCCGGCAAGGTCACCGTGCTCGGCGGCGGCGTTGTCGGCCTGCATGCCGCACGGATGGCGGCCGGCCTCGGCGCCGACGTCACTATTATCGACCGCTCGATCCCGCGCCTGCGTCAGCTCGACGACATCTTTGGCGGCCGCGTTCACACCCGCTACTCGACCGTCGAGGCGCTGGAGGAAGAATGTTTTTCGGCTGACATAGTCGTCAGCGCCGTGCTGATCCCGGGGGCAGCAGCGCCCAAGCTGGTGACGCGCGAAATGCTGTCGGGCATGAAGAAAGGTGCCGTGCTGGTCGACGTCGCCATCGACCAGGGCGGTTGTTTCGAGACCTCGCACGCCACCACCCATGCCGAGCCGACCTATGAAGTCGACGGCATCATCCATTATTGCGTCGCCAACATGCCGGGTGCGGTGCCGGTCACCTCGGCCCACGCGCTCAACAATGCGACGCTGCACTATGGCCTGCAGCTCGCCGACAAGGGCCTCAAGGCGCTGGTAGACGACCACCATCTGCGCAACGGACTGAACGTCCACAAGGGCAAGATAACGAATCGCGCGGTGGCCGAAGCGCTCGGTTACGAACTGGTCGAGCCGAAGGCCGTTCTCGCGGCCTGATTTCCAACCGTTTGTTCCTGATGAGTCGCCGATGCTGTCGGCGGCTGCTTGTTCACAGGCAATTTTCTCGGTCTACAGCCGGTCTTGCCCGCATCTGGTGCCCGTTTGATGCAATGTGCTCTTTCTGTGGCTTTTTTGTTACAGCCGCCACAATGAGCCGATGCTACGTAGATGCCGGGTTCACCAGGGGCAGGGTAATGATCAGCAGAAAATTCACGAAATCTCTTCTTCTCGGCGCAGTTTCTGTTCTGGCGCTTGGGTCGGTCTCTCACGCCGCCGACGTGGTCGAACCGGTCGTGGAGACGGCGGGCTTCAACTGGAGTGGCATCTACGTCGGCTTTGGCGTTGGCGCCGGGGCGAACGTCCACGAGTTGAGCAGCGACTTCATTCCTGGGGTGTCGTTCAACGGTATTGGTGGCGAAGGCGTGTACGGTGAACTCACCGTTGGGTATGACTATATGGTGGCGCCGCGGTTCCTGATCGGCGGACTTCTGGACGCTCATGCCGGCAACATCGAAACCTCCCTCGACGTTGCTGGATTCGACGCATCGGTCAAAGAGACCTATGGTTTCGACGCTGGCTTGCGGGCAGGCTACCTCTTCACGCCAAACACTTTGGGCTATGTCCTTGGTGGCTATTCATGGCAGAAATACAAATTTGACACGAGCGCAGGTTTTGACTTCGACTGGGACCAGAGCGGCTACTTCGTCGGAGCCGGCGTCGAGACGGCCATCAACAGCAACTGGACCATCAAAACCGAATATCGTTTTACGCAATTCAGCACCAACGATGATGTCCTTTCCGAGTTCGGTGTACCGGATGGCGCAATCAACCTCGATACATCGCGTCACACGTTCCAGGTAGCAGCCAATTATCGTTTTGGCGCCCAGAATGGCGGTGTCTCTTCCTTTGAGGCACCTACCTACAACTGGACCGGCTTCTATATCGGCGGTGCGGGCGGCGCGGGTGCGTCGGTGCATCAGATCAATGTTCCGCCGCTTGGCGACCTGGAGTTCAACGGTGTCGGCGGCGAAGGCGTGTTTGGCGAATTGAACGCCGGCTACGATCATGACTTCGGCAGCTGGGTTGCCGGCGTTATGGTTGATGCTCGCTACTCCGGCATGACCTCGGAGCTGGAAGTGCCCGGCGGGTCCATTAATCTGGACACCGACTATGGTTTCGATGTGCTGGGCCGGGTCGGTTTGAAGGTCAACGAATCAACCCTCGCCTATGTGCTTGGCGGTTACAGCTGGCAGCATTTCGATCTGAACGCATCTTCACCCATCGGCGACATCATCGATTGGGGCTCGAGCGGCTTCTCGGTCGGTGGTGGTTTGGAAGCGGCCGTGACCAACAACGTAACTGTCGGTCTCGAATATCGTTATTCGCAGTTTGCCGAGAAGGATATTCTGGAGGAGTTTGGAGGGCCGAGCGATGTCCTCACCACCACTCCTTCTTTCCACACCGTCCGTATCGGTGCGAAGTATAAGTTCAACTAAGGCCCTCCAGGCAAATCGTTCAAGCCCGCCGGCTAATCCCGGCGGGTTTTTTGTTTTGCGAACGATGCAGGCACAAAAAAGCGGAGCCAAAGCCCCGCTTCCTCGGTTATCGAGATTTCCGCCGGTTCATCCGCGGTCGGCAAATCGATCGACAGTCTCTTTCTACCGCTTGTATGCGACGGGAGTGCGACAGGCCCAAGCCGGTGCAGCCTGTTCGGTTACGCGCGGTCGATCCGGCACTGATAGCAATTGTTGCGGGCCGAGCGGATGTGGACGTAGGCAATGTCGTCGCGTTTGAACAACGTCTCTGCCCGTGCGGCAATGGCGTCGGTCGGAATGACGCCGCCGCTACCGTAAACAATACGGTCGTCCTTGCCATAACCGCGCACGATGTAATCGCTGCTTTCGAGCATTTCTGGAAGCAACTCAACCTCGGCAGCGCGTTCGCATTCTTCCGCATGCAGAAAGATCGGCCCGGTTTCGGCATAAGGCTGCAGCTCCGGAAAAGGCCGATAGGCCAGAACAAGATAGGCTTCTCCCGCAGCAACATTCTTCAAGCAATGACGGCAAGGCACGCCGTCGCCGTCCGAAATCTGCCGCTCTGGCATCAGGCCATAAGCATCCGCCCCGCCGCGCTGAAGTGCCCGGACTGCGTCGGTTGGCAAGGCTTTGAATCTTATCGTCATGGCAAAATCTCCGGTGTCGTTGACCGGAAATTATGCTCGCAAGACAGAGCTTCCCACCCGATTCCTGCCGAAATGGATCAGTCCATCAGCGCGTCGAGACCGCGAACCAGACCCTTGATCTGCTGTACCCGTCTGATGGCGAGCAGCGTGCCCGCCACATAGGGTGCCGCGGACGAGCCGGCGTCGTGGCGGATGGTCAGCCGCTCGTCTGGCAGGCCGAACAGCGCCTCGCAGGACAGGATGTAGGACGGCAGGCGAAGCGCGTGCACTTGCACCCCCTCGCCTGCGCCGACCGCACCCCCGCGTGTAGCCGGCACGCCAGAGACCTCGGAGACCGGCTTTGCCGTTGAGGCCTTGCGGATGTCGGCCAGCGCCTCAGCAAGCTCCCGTGCGGTACCGGAGGGCGCGTCGGGCTTCTTTGCACTGGCATAATCGATGACCTCGACGTCCGGCACGTATTTTGCCGCCATAAGTGCAAACCGCTTCATCAGCGTGGCGGTGATGGAAAAGTTGCCGGCGGCAACGACGCCGACGCCGTTGGCGCGCGCCGCAGCATCGATGTCGGCATAGTCGGCAGCACCCAGTCCCGATGTGCCGATCACAGCGTGCCGTCCCTTGTCGATGGCGAGCAGCACATGGTCTTTCACGACATGCGGCTTGGTGAAGTCGACCAGTACGTCCGACGGCGCCTCCAGCGCCTCGGCCAGCGAAGCCGAAACGACAATACCATTAGCCGGCATGCCAACCAGCAGACCGGAATCCTGCCCAGCGCCGCTGCGTGACACGGCCCCGGCCAGCGCCATGTCGCCTTGCGCCCCGATCGCCGGAACCAGCGCCTTGCCGACCCAGCCCGTCGCGCCGGCCATTACCACCCGTATTGTCATCGTGCGATCCTCCATCACCATCGGTTTTTAGACGACAGCGATATGGAAAGTGCTAGGCTCATACAAGTCGGACACACATTTGAGTGTTGATCCAGACCCTGGGCGTGGCAACGACAAGCTGAAGCCTGGATGAACGGGCCTGAAATCAGGGCCGCATGACGCTGGCCGCGCGCTCGGCGAAAGACATCGGATGTACGACCTCTTTTTTTTGCGCCACTGGCGTAAAGCCTAGTTTTTGATAGAGCGGCAGTGCTGCTGGGTGATCGAGGGTACAGGTTTGCACGGTTACCCGCCTTGGCCCGTGCGACCACGCCGCGGCGATTGCCGCACCGAGGAACCAGCGGCCGATGCCTTGCCCGGTCGCGTGTTCCATCATTCCGAAATAAGCGAGTTCCACTTCCTCCGGCAAATGCGGCTTGAGGTCGAAGAAGCCGGCCGGCGCACCATCCAGATAAAGCACCCTGATGTCGCGGTCCTCGCGGTGGATGCCCGCCGCAAGCTCCTCGTCGTTCAGCCTCAACACATTGACCCAGTGCCATTTGCGGCCGACCCGATCCATCAAATAGCGATAGAAATGCAGCGGAATGTCTTTGGTCTTGAGCAGTGCGATCTGGCGGTTGTACGGCAGCGGCGGCGAATAGGCAGGCGGCACATGCATTTCGAGAAACGTCACGGTGACGTCGATGTCTTCCAGCGATCCGTCTTCCATCACCGTCAGTCCTTGCCCGTCACGACGGGCGTGTCGGAAAGCCCGCCCCATTCGGTCCACGAACCGTCATAAAGCCTGTTGTCGGCACGGCCAAGCGTCTCCAAAGCCAGCGTGATGGCTGCCGCGGTGACGCCCGACCCGCAGGAGGTGACGACCGGCTTCGACAGGTCGATGCCCGCTCCTTCGATCACGTTGCGTAGCCTGTCCTTTGGCAACAATTCGCCGTTTTCCGAAAGCGCCGAAAACGGCACGTTGTGCGCGCCCGGCATATGACCGGAGCGGATGCCGGGGCGCGGCTCCGGCTCGGTGCCGGCAAAACGGCCAGGCGAGCGCGCGTCGGCGATCTGGCTCTCCCCCGTCTCGACGATCCGGCGCATATCGGCAAGGCTGGCGACGCGGGCGGCATCGAAGTTGGCATAAAACACGCAAGGCGCGATCTTCGTCGGCTCCGCCGTCACCGGCCGTCCGGCGGCTTTCCAACGGTCGAAGCCGCCGTCGAGAATATAGACCTGGAATACGCCCATGACGCGAAACAACCACCAGGCGCGCGGTGCAGAAAAGAACCCTGGCCCGTCATAGACAACAATCGTGTCATCGGCCGAAATACCCATCGCGCCGACATATTGCGCGAAATGCTGCGGCGACGGCAGCGTGTGCGGCAGAGCCACGTCGGGGTCCGAAACCGCGTCCTGGTCAAGGAAGCGGGCGCCTGGAATATGCGCTGCGTCATACTCGGCGCGCGCGTCGCGCTTTTGTGCCGGCAGATACCAGGACGCGTCGACAATCGTCAGGCCGGGCTTGCCGAGCCGCTTCTGCAACCAATCGGCATCGATGGTGAAAGGACTGTCGTCGGCCATCTTTTCTCTCCTGTCCCGCCTGTCGCAGTCCTATATCAGGCTGGCGGCATAGGACCAAAGCGAATGCGGAAGCGCCGGTTCTCGCGGCCCTTCTTCTCGATCTTGCCGATATGGATCTCGCCGATTTCGCCGGTGCTCTTTACATGGGTGCCGCCGCAAGGCTGGCTGTCGATCGAGGCGTTCTCGCCGATGCAGACCAATCGGATCTTTCCCGTGCCAGCCGGAGGGCGCACATTCTTGGATTTCACCAGGCCCGGATTGGATGCCAGTTCCTCGTCGGAAATGAGCCGGGTGAAGATCGGGTGGTCGGCCCGCACCAGCTCCATCAGTCTGGCCGTCACGTCTTCCTTGGTAAAGCCGGCGTCCGGGATGTCGAAATCGATACGGCTGTCGTCCTCGGAAACCGCGGCGCCGGTGATCGGGAACGGGCAGACGACGGTAAGCAGGTGGCAGGCAGAATGCATGCGCATCAGCAACTGCCGCCGCGGCCAGTCGATGGCGAGCCGCATGCGCTCGCCCACCTTTGGAACTGCCTGCTCCAGCGCCGGCACATGGATGATCTCGTCCTTGGTTTCGCCGGTGATCGTAGCGGCAATCGCTATGCCAGTGCCGTCGGCGCGCTCGAGGCTGCCAGTGTCGCCCGGCTGCCCGCCCGATGTGGCGTAAAACACTGTCCGGTCCAGAATGATGCCCCCGCGATCGTTGACTGCGACGACGGTGGCGTCGGCCGTCCCCAGATAGGCGTCGTCACGAAACAGCGCTTCGGTCTTGTGCGCCATCACGCAACCCTTTCGAACGGTACCGAAATCGTGCTCTGTTGCTCCATCCACCCCGGCACCGGCAGCTTCTTTTCGCGCAGGAATTCAGGATTGAACAGCTTCGACTGGTAGCGCGTGCCGTAGTCGCAAAGCATGGTCACGATGGTGTGGCCGGGGCCTAACTCGCGCGCCAGGCGAATGGCGCCGGCAATGTTGATGCCGGTCGAACCGCCAACGCAAAGCCCCTCCTCCTGGATCAGGTCGAATATGATCGGCAGTGCGTCCTCGTCGGGGATCTGGAAGGCAAAATCGGGTGTAAAGCCTTGGAGATTGGCGGTGATCCGCCCCTGCCCGATGCCTTCGGTGATCGAACTGCCCTCGGATTTCAGCTCGCCGCTGGTGTAGAAGGAATAGAGCGCAGCCCCCAGCGGATCGGCCAGCGCTATCTTGACTTGGCTGTTCTTGGCCTTCAGCCCGAAACCGACGCCTGCCAGAGTGCCGCCGGAACCGACCGCCGACACGAAACCATCCACCTTGCCGTCGGTCTGGTTCCAGATTTCTTCGGCCGTGGTGCGGATATGGCCGTCACGGTTGGCGACATTGTCGAACTGGTTGGCCCAGATCGCGCCGTTCGGCTCGGTCTTCGCCATCTGCTCGGCCAGCCGGCCCGACAGCTTCACGTAGTTGTTCGGGTTCTTGTAAGGCACGGCGGGCACTTCGATCAGCTCGGCGCCGAGCAGTTTGATTGTATCCTTCTTCTCCTGGCTCTGGGTGTCGGGAATGACGATCACCGTGCGGTAGCCGAGCGCCTTGGCAACCAGTGTCAAGCCGATGCCGGTATTTCCGGCCGTCCCCTCGACGATGACGCCGCCGGGCCGCAGCAACCCGCGCTGCTCCGCATCGCGGATGATAAACAGGCCGGCGCGGTCCTTGACCGACTGCCCGGGATTCATGAATTCGGCCTTACCCAGGATCTCGCAGCCGGTTGCTTCCGAGGCCTTGTTGAGGCGGATCAGGGGCGTGTTGCCGATCACGTCGATCACAGAACGGGGCATGGAGATTCCTTTGTGGGTGCGGCGAAACCCTAGAAACCCGAAGCTTCGGTTTCAAGGCAAGAATTTGCCTGGTCCAGTCGCATTCGCACACTGCAATTCCTGCACCCAGGGGCGCCCAGCCGGTATTCATTTCAACGATGTACCGAAAAGCACTCTTTTCATTCGATTTCTTCACCGGTAGAGCGCAGGTTAAGAAGAGCCGGCGGGGCGCAGCATGACACTCTATCGGGCCAATCCGAAGCATGGCGTCGCCTGGATTACGGGCGGCAGCAGCGGTATCGGCCGTTCGCTGGCCAAGGATCTTGCCGCTCAGGGCTATGTCGTCGCGGTGACTGCGCCCGATGACCATCCGATCGATACGCTCATCGTCGAAACGGCGCAGATGTCGGGGCGTGTCGCAGCCTTTCCTTGCGACGTGACCGACGAAAAACGCATGGCAGAGACGGTTGCAGCGATCGAGAAAAATCTCGGTCCGATCGTGTTGGCAGTGTTCAACGCGGGAAGCTATATCGCAACGCCGGGCGAGGATCTTGTCGCGCGCAATTTCCGTCGGTCTTTCGAAGTCAATTATTTCGGCATCATCAATGGCCTGGTGCCGGTCATCGAACGCATGCGCGTACGCTCGCGCGGCCATGTCGTGCTGATCGGTTCGGTCACCGCCTATTTCGGCTGGCCCACTACCGCCGCTTACGGCGGCACCAAGGCGGCAGTCAATATCTTGGCCGAGTCGCTGAAATACGATTTCGACAAGATGAACGTCCGCATCCAGGTGATTAATTCGGGCTTTGTCGACACGCGGCTGACTGAGAAGAACTTCCTGCCGATGCCGGGCTTGATGCCGGTCAACCTGGCCTCGCGCCGTATCGCGCAAGGCATCGAATGCGGCGGCTTCGAAGTCACATTCCCACGCCGCCTGAGCTGGACGCTGAAGCTGCTCAGGATGCTGCCGAGGCCGTTCTCCCGATGGGTGATCATCACGGTCACCCGCTGGAATGCGCGGCCGCTGAATTTCGACCGCAAGCCACCGGTCGAATAGGATCGGTGACGCGGCGACGGATCGTGTTTGCGGGTCGCTGGGGCGCCACGTCATTGCCGGCGACGCGCTCGCGCCATCGACCACGGCTTCCCTCGCGCAGCGGATTGTCGTGTGGGTCGAGGCGGTGGTGAAGTAAACCAAAGGCCTCAAGCAAAGGGCGACCGAAGCATCACTCCGGTCGCCCTTTTCAATCGTGAGTAACCAAGCCAGGCTTGGCCGGACGCAAAACGGTCAGGTTATGCCGCCCGTGCAGCCGGTCGCTTGCCGCCGAAGCGGCGCTTGTTGTTGCCCTTGAAGGGCTTGGCGCCTTCCGGCTTGCGGTCGCCCGCAAAGGCCGGCTTGTCGCCGCCGAAACGCTTCTTGGCGAAGCCGTTGTTGGCGCCGCCGGGACGCCTGCCGTCGCGACGGCCGTTGTGGTCGTTGCGATCGTTGGCCGGCTCGAAGCTGCGCTCGTTCTTCTCGGCCGGATTGCGCTGCGGATCGGGGCTGCCGAGATGATCGGCAACGATCGGCAGCTTGGTGCGGATGATACGCTCGACCTGGCGCAGCTTGGCGTTTTCCGAAGGGTCGCAAAGCGTGATGGCGATGCCATCCATGCCGTTACGGCCGGTGCGGCCGATGCGGTGGACATAGCTCTCCGCCTCGTCCGGCAGATCGAAATTCACCACATGGCTAATGCCGGGCACATCGATGCCGCGTGCTGCAATGTCGGTCGCCACGAGAATTCGCACCGAGCCTTCGCGGAAATCGTTGAGCGCCTTCTGGCGGGCATTCTGCGACTTGTTGCCGTGGATAACGGCGGCCTTGAAGCCGTCGCGCTCGAGGTCCTTGGTCACCCTGTCGGCGCCATGCTTGGTGCGCGAAAAGATGATAACGGACTTCATCGCCTCGTCGGCGAGCATCGTCGACAACACCTGACGCTTCTGCTTGGTGCGGGCAAAGACGACGCCCTGCACGATCTCCGCGGCCGCAGTGCTGTGGGGGGCGACTTCGACGCGGATCGGGTTCTTCAGCAAGCCTTTCGCCAGCTCGGCGATTTCGGCCGGCATAGTCGCCGAGAACAGCACCGTCTGACGGTCCGGCGCCGTCGCCCTGGCGATGCGCTTGACGTCGTTGATGAAGCCCATGTCGAGCATGCGGTCGCCTTCGTCGAGCACCAGCCATTTGGTGTCGGCAAGTACGAGATCGCCCTCACGCACCAGATCGGTCAGCCGGCCAGGCGTGGCGATCAGGATGTCGACGCCGGGTGCAACCTTCTTGACCTGGCTGAAGCGCGAGACGCCGCCAAGCACCAGCGCGGTCGAGACATGTGCGCCCTTGGCGAGAATCTTGATGGTGTCCTCGATCTGTACGGCGAGCTCGCGCGTCGGCGCCAGGATCAGCGCACGAGCCGTCTTCGGCCGGCGCCTGGTGCCAAGCGCGATGATCTTCGACAGGATCGGCAGCGCGAACGCCGCGGTCTTGCCCGAGCCGGTCTGGGCGATGCCGAAAATGTCGCGGCCTTCGAGCTGCGGCGGGATAGCCTGCGCCTGAATCGGCTTGGGATCGGTAAAGCCGGCGCCATGGGTGGCCTTGAGCAGTGTACCGCTAATTCCAAGTGCGGCGAAACCGGTCAGTTCCCCAGTGTTCTCACCGGTCAAAGTGTTTTCATTGGTCAAAATATTCTTCTTTCATGCGGCTTCTGGCCGCAAACATCGATGGCGGCAGGGCGCAACCTGCCGTTGAAAATTGTCATGAAACGACAAGGCGGGCGGACGTCGTCCACACGGCTGCGCTGTCGTGCCCGCAGGCTTCATGCCACGGGGCTTTTTCGCCACCTTGCCGATATGTCGGGAAGAGGGAAAACAGACGCAACCAGTCTCATTCGTCGAGAAGGCCGGAGTGTCCCGGCCCAAGCGCCTATGCCGCCGCATATGGCCCACTTCGCTTCGGAATGCAAGGGCTCGGATGCTGCAGCGCAGCAAAAGCCATGGCGAAGCGGCGCTTGCGCTCACTTGCTGCCACGATTACCACAATCCAGCTTTCCGTTTTGGGGACCGGTCATGAAGGACGTGCTGAAGGAACTCGAGCGGCGCCGCGAGATCGCCCGCATGGGCGGCGGCCGAGCCCGCATCGAGGCCCAGCATAAGAAGGGCAAGCTCACCGCCCGTGAGCGCATCGACGTCTTCCTCGACGAAGGCTCGTTCGAGGAGTTCGACATGTTCGTCGAGCACCGCTCGACCGATTTCGGCATGGAGAAAACCAAGATCGCCGGCGATGGCGTCGTTACCGGCTGGGGCACCATCAACGGTCGCCCGGTCTATCTTTTCGCCAAGGATTTCACCGTGTTCGGCGGCTCGCTGTCCGAGGCGCATGCCGAAAAGGTGGTCAAGGTGCAGGAGATGGCATTGCGCAACCGCGCGCCGATCATCGGCATCTACGACGCCGGCGGCGCCCGCATCCAGGAAGGCGTGGCGGCGCTCGGCGGCTACGCCGAGATCTTCCAGCGCAATGTTCTGGCCTCCGGCGTCATCCCACAGATTTCGCTGATCATGGGCCCTTGCGCAGGCGGCGACGTCTATTCGCCGGCGATGACCGACTTCATCTTCATGGTCCGCGGCACCTCCTACATGTTCGTCACCGGGCCGGATGTGGTGAAGACCGTCACCAACGAGACAGTCACCGCCGAAAGCCTCGGCGGCGCTTCCGTCCACACGACGAAGTCCTCGATCGCCGACGGAGCCTACGACAATGACGTCGAGGCGCTGTTGCAGATGCGCCGGCTGGTCGATCTGCTGCCCGCCTCCAACACGGCGGAAATTCCCGAGATCGAATGCCACCAGTCGGTCACCGATCACGATCTGTCGCTCGACAGGCTGATCCCCGACAATGCCAACAAACCCTACGACATCAAGGAGTTGATCCTTAAAGTTGCCGACGAGGGTGACTTCTTCGAAATCCAGCAGAATTTTGCGAAAAACATCGTCACCGGCTTCGGCCGTGTCGAGGGCCGCACCGTCGGCTTCGTCGCCAACCAGCCGATGGTGCTGGCCGGCGTGCTCGATGCCGACGCCAGCCGCAAGGCGGCGCGCTTCGTACGCTTCTGCGACTGCTTCTCGATCCCGATCGTCACCTTCGTGGACGTTCCGGGCTTCCTGCCCGGCACCGCGCAGGAGTATGGCGGGCTGATCAAACATGGGGCCAAGCTTCTGTTCGCCTATGCCGAAGCGACCGTCCCAAAGATCACCGTCATCACCAGAAAGGCCTATGGCGGCGCCTATGACGTTATGGCGTCAAAGCATTTGCGCGGCGACATGAACTATGCTTGGCCAACGGCGCAGATTGCCGTCATGGGCGCCAGGGGCGCGGTCGAGATCATCTACCGCAAGGACATCGGCGATGCGGAGAAAATCGCTGCGCATACAAAGGCTTACGAGGATCGCTTCCTTTCGCCCTTCGTTGCCGCCGAGCGCGGCTATGTCGACGAGGTGATCATGCCGCATTCGACCCGCCGGCGCATCGCCCGCGCACTCAGGATGCTGCGCAACAAGGACATGCAGAACCCCTGGAAGAAACACGACAATATACCGCTGTGAGGCGCTGATGTCGCGCCTGATCCTCTACATGGGGACGCGCTTCGGCAGGTTTGCCGTCCTGCTTTTCGCTCTGCCGCTGTTCTGCCCAATAGTCTTATGGTTCTGGTTTCTCGACCGGCATCCGCTCGCCGTCATCGCGGCTGGCGTTGTTGCGATCCCAGCTGCGATGCTGGGCATGGTTCTGTTGATCGGGACATTGTTCGCCGGTTCTCGACCCAGCAAGGCGGAGGGGATCGCTCGGGAATCAGCCCCGAAATTATGGGCCATCTGGGAGAGTATTGCCGGAAAACACCGCGCCAGCCGGACTACCATCGTGCTGAGCCCCGATCTCAACGCCAGTATCGGTGAAGAGCGGCCGTTTCTGGGGCTGCTTGGCCGTGGGGCGATTCTCACCATCGGCCTTCCTCTGCTCGCAGTGACCGACCAAAAGGCTTTTGCCGCGATCTTGGTCCATGAGAACGCACATCTGAGAAACAAGGACACAAACGGCGGCCTCAACCTGGCCGAACTCGAAAAAAGCTTCGATCTAATCTTCGACTTCGCTCCTCCGGGAAAAACCGTTTCGGGCAGCCTGTTCTACTGGATGCTTGGTCCGCTGTCGCGCACGCTGGAGCGCGAAGAAATACGGTTGTCGCGGCGGGCGGAAATTGACGCGGATCGCCATGCAGCGATGTCCGGCGACGCATATGAAGCGGCCCGCGCCCTGCTACTGATCGGTGCTGCCAGTGCGTTTTTCGATGATCAGGTCTACAGTCCGATCCGGCGTGAACTCCTTGGCGCCATGACGCCGCCTCGTCCACCACTCGAAAGGATCCTCGCGGCGGCAGTTCACTTGTCGAGACTTCCCATCCTGCAGGAGTATGCGCAAAAAGCGTGGGACACGCCCGATAACGAAAGCGCGGACCATCCGCCCTGGTCCGACCGTCTGATTGCTCTTTGATTTAGCTCGGTTCCAAAGATAGAACCAATTCTGGTTTCCGCCTTGTCGAGCCTGCTGAGCGATACGATCGTCGCCGAACGCGTCCGGCATTTCGACGGTGAATGGACATCGAACATCGCCGACGACCTCGATCTATAGCTGTCCGCCTGGAGCTACTGCGGCCAATGTCAGAGTCGTCGGCCTATTCCGCTTCCGCCGCTCCGAACCCGGCTCCCATCGTCGCGCTGACAGCGCCCGACCACGGCGTGGCGTGATTGTCGATGCGCATCTGGAAGATGAAATAGGTCGGCGAGCAGAAGCCGATGCCTTTCACCTTGCCGATGCCCGGCGTATCGGGCGGCAGCGACTGGCACATGTAATCCTCGCGACAGAAATGGTCGGCCGAGCAGGCGGGACGATTACCACGATTGACAGCGCCGCCCAGGCACTGGTCGAAATTATTGGTCGCCACGCAGGTGTCGAATTTTTTGCCGCCGACCAATCCGCAAATCTCGTTCGGCATCGGCTTGCCCGGTTTGAAGGCGGCAAAGCTGCGATCCCGATCGTCGCAGCCGCGATAGGCGATACCCGCCGGCACGCCGATCTTCGGCGGTCGGCAGGTGTAGCCAGTACGCGAAATGCCTGGCGCGAGCGCCGCGAACTGGCCGGTGATGATATAGCGGTCATTGAAAGGTTGCGCCGGGTTGCTGGTGATCGAGCCGGTCAGGCACGGATGGCCGGAGAATATGTTTTCGCTGTCCTTGGGCAACAGACATTGCGCCAGCTTGGTGCGCACGCCGGACGCGGTCGCCAGCGGCGTGCAGACGGTGCCGCCGCCGCATTGCCAAGTCGCGCCGAAACGGGCTGCATCTTCCGGCATGAAGCACGGCATCGCCATTTCGGCCGGCGAATAGGCAATTTCGCTGGCATCGTTCCATGTCGCCGGCGGCGCGAAGGACAGCGGGCGGAAGCGGTTCGGTTCCTTGCCCCCGGCAGTCGCGCGCAGCCAGGCGACGCGGCGCGGGACATCGGCGTGAAGATGCGGTGAGATACCGACCTCGATGCGGTTGAGCGGCGAGGTCGTCTTGTCATCCAGGCCGATAAAGTGGAACCCGGCGGTCGAACCCGCCTGATGGCAGCCTTGGCAGGCGCCATTGTCCAGCCGCTCGACCAATGCCTCTGGCGTGCGCACCAGCTTCCGCTTGGAATAATCAAGCCCGGCTAAATCCGCGGGCTGGAACAGTGGCGTGAACGGGTGGTTGGCCTGCCTTGCGCTGCCGAAAGTCGACCATGAGACTACCTTCTTTGCCAAGAATTTATCGGGGATTTGGTAGACGCCGGAGTCGATTGCCGCGACATTGGTGCGGACATAGTCGGCAAGTCTTGCTTTCAGCGCAGCGTCGTCGGCGAGACGTGCCGTGTCGGGCGTGTTTTCCAGCGGTCTTTCACTGACAGCCCCGCCGTCGATGCCGAAAATGCGCATGAGATAGGCGGCCTGTCCGCCGAATTCGGTCTCCTGGCCGGAGGGGAAGCGGACCACTTGCGCATTGAGCTCGAGCTGCTTGAAGGTGAGCGCCGCTCTTTCCAGCGGCCCGCCGATCAGCCAGCCGGCATCGACGCTCTCGTCGAGTTGTGGTGCCCAGCGTCCGGCGACGCCGACACAACCGCCATCGGCATCCGGCGCGACATTGTAGATGGCACTGAAATTGAACGGCAGGCGCGAGGCCAAAACCTTGCCGTTCTTCTTGAAGCTGTAGGCGAGGCGATAGATGAAGCGCACTTCGCCGCAACTCGTGTCGCCTTGCAGCGCGGCGAAGTCGCGCCGATCGAGCCGGTTGACTATGCCGACGAGACGGAAGCGCGCGGCATCGGTCCTCAGCCAGCGCATGTCCATGACACGGCCGACATTGCCGTCGGTCACCTCGTAAAGCGGCCGGCTGCCGGCCTTCATCTCGGCCCGCAATGCTGCGACGTCGCTTGCAATCGTTTCGACGATCGCATGATAGGCCGGCGCCTTGTCGTAGAGAGTCTTCAAATCGCCCTTGCCATCGACGCCGAAAATGCCGGCGAAACCATAGCCCTTGCTGTCAAGCTCGGCGAGAACAGCCGGGTCGTCGACGATGGTTAGCGGAGTTTCGGCGTTCGCGGCCTGTACCATGGACATGGCACTAATGATCGCAAGGAGCAGCGCAATCAGGCGGTTCATTCGGCAGCCATCCCGCGGCTTTCAACGAGCTCGCGCAGCACCGCCACCAGCGCCAGCGGCAGGTCCTCGGCGATCAGCCCCGGTCCGAAACGGGTGCCGGTCTCGGCATGGATCCAGACTGCCGCACAGGCCGCTTCGAAGGCTGGCATGCCCTGAGCCAGCAACCCGGCGATGATGCCCGACAGCACATCGCCCGAACCGGCGGTAGCCAGCCATGAGGCACCATTGCTGTTGATCGCTGCCCGGCCATTGGGGGCCGCGATCACTGTGTCGGCGCCCTTGTAAACGAGGATAGCACTGGCACGCTTAGCGGCGGCGCGGGCTTTGGCGAGCTTGGACAAATCGTGGTGCCCGGCGACATCGGGAAAAAGCTTGGCGAACTCGCCCTCATGCGGCGTCATCACCAGAGCCGGCGTTTTCGGTCGACGGGCGGCTTCGAACAGGGCATCCGGCGTGTCGCGAAACGAGGTGATGCCGTCGGCGTCGAGCACCAGCCCGTCGATCCCGCTGCCCTGCCCATGGGCGTTGCCAAGTACGACCAGGGCAAAATCGCGCGTTTTCTCCCCGATGCCAAATCCCGGGCCAAGCACGAAGGCCGATGGGCGGCGGCTGCCGACGAATTCGTCCACATCCGCGATAGTGTCTATCTTGTGCAGCATGACCGAGGTCAGATGCGCCGCGTTCACCTGCATGGCGTTCGCCGGCGACAGCAAGGTGACGGCCCCTGCCCCGCTCCGGGCCGCGGCAAGCGCCGACAGCCGCGCAGCACCCGTCGCCGACGGTCCGCCGGAAAAGACGCCAACATGGCCGCGCTTGTACTTATGGGCGTCGACGGCCGGAACCGGAAAGCGGTCAAGCCAGAGCGCCCGAATGTTCTCGAATGTTCGCGGTTGAAGCTGCGCAACGATGCTGTTGTCTATGCCGATATCGGCGAGCTCGATGTCGCCGCACAGCTCGCGCCCCGGCAACAGCAGATGGCCTGGCTTCTTTCGCGCGAAGGTCACCGTGGTCCGGGCCCGGAAGGCCTTTCCTAACACATTGCCGCTCTCGCCTGAAACGCCCGACGGCAGGTCGACCGCCACAACCGGCAAGTTCAATTCGGCCGCAATGTCGATCACCTTGGCGGCGTCGCCGGACAGCGGCTTGGACAGCCCCGCCCCATAGAGCGCGTCAACCACGACGGAGCCCACCTCGGCAACGAAATCCGACAGCGGCCGAGCTTCAACCGGGCATTCCGAGGCAGCGAGTGCCGCATCACGGCCGCCTTTGGGCGATCCGGACGCCCACACAGAGACATCGACGGCGCTCTCCCGAAGGATGCGGGCCACGACATAGCCGTCGCCGCCATTGTTACCGGGGCCGCAAAGCACGTGGACGCGTGTCGCCGCCGGGTAGCGCTTGAGCACTACGGCGGCAACCGCGGCGCCGGCATTGCGCATCAGGCCAATACCGTCGAATGGACCGGCGGCAATCGCCAGCCGGTCGGCCTCGGCCATTTCGGAGGGAGACAAAAGTTCGTTGCTCATGGAATATCAGGCGACATGCACATCATTTCCCCAAGCATTGTCCAGTTTTTGATCCGACGCAAACAACGAAGGTCCCCAAGCAAATTTGGCGGCGCACCTCGTTCGGGACGACGGCGCGCAGCTGCTCATGAAATATCCGATCTGCCCAATTTTTGTGCGGACGGCAGGACCGGCGGTGTGTACGCTCGCGGCGTTCATGGCACATCCGACGCAGCGAATGATGCGAATGTACATTCCTGCGCGGCATGGTATCCAAATCATGTGAGGCTGCTCGGCGCCCCATCAATTGGCACAGTTCGTGCTTGATTGAGGCGCAAGCGGGGCTCACAACCCGTCTTTTTTGGCAGTGGAGGCCACTTTTTACATGAAAAAGATCGAAGCGATCATCAAGCCGTTCAAGCTAGACGAAGTGAAGGAAGCGCTTCAGGAGGCCGGGCTGCAAGGCATCACCGTGACCGAAGCCAAGGGCTTTGGCCGCCAGAAGGGCCACACCGAGCTTTATCGCGGCGCCGAATATGTCGTCGACTTCCTGCCAAAGGTGAAAATCGAGGTCGTGCTCGGCGACGATGCGGTCGAAGCCGCGATCGAAGCTATCCGCAAGGCGGCCCAGACCGGCCGTATCGGCGACGGCAAGATCTTCGTCTCGAACATCGAGGAAGTGGTGCGCATCCGCACCGGCGAAACCGGCATGGACGCCGTCTGAATTTTCCCGTTAAAAGGCCACGTTCAAACGTCATCACATAGGGAAGCAGGGACATGACGACAGCCAAAGACATCATGAAGCAGATCAAAGACAACGACGTGAAGTTCGTTGATCTGCGCTTCACCGATCCGAAGGGCAAACTGCAGCACGTAACGATGGATGTCGTCGAGGTCGAGGAAGACATGTTTGCCGATGGCGTCATGTTCGACGGTTCCTCGATCGCCGGCTGGAAGGCGATCAACGAGTCCGACATGGTGCTGATGCCCGATGCGGATACGGTGCATATGGACCCGTTCTTCGCCCAGTCGACCATGGTCATCCTGTGCGACATTCTCGATCCGATCTCGGGAGAATCCTACAACCGCGACCCCCGCGGCACCGCCAAGAAGGCCGAGGCCTACATGATGGCCGAGGGCATCGGCGACCAGATCTTCGTCGGTCCTGAAGCCGAGTTCTTCGTGTTCGACGACGTCAAGTACAAGGCCGATCCTTACAACACCGGCTTCAGGCTGGATTCCACCGAACTGCCGTCCAATGACGACACCGACTATGAGACCGGCAACCTCGGTCACCGGCCGCGCATCAAGGGCGGCTATTTCCCGGTGCCGCCGATCGATTCGGCACAGGACATGCGCTCGGAAATGCTCACCGTGCTCGCCGAAATGGGCGTGCGCGTTGAAAAGCACCATCACGAAGTGGCCGCCGCGCAGCACGAGCTCGGCATCAAGTTCGACACGCTGGTCCGCAACGCCGACAAGATGCTGATCTACAAATATGTCGTGCACCAGGTCGCCAACGCCTATGGGAAGACGGCCACTTTCATGCCGAAGCCGGTGTTCGGCGACAATGGCTCGGGCATGCATGTCCACCAGTCGATCTGGAAAGAAGGCAAGCCGACTTTCGCCGGCAACGAATATGCCGGCCTGTCTGAGAGCTGCCTGTTCTACATCGGTGGCATCATCAAGCATGCGAAGGCGATCAACGCCTTCACCAACCCGCTGACCAATTCCTACAAGCGCCTGGTTCCGGGCTATGAAGCGCCGGTGCTGCTCGCCTATTCGGCACGCAACCGCTCGGCCTCGTGCCGCATTCCGTTCGGCTCGTCGCCGAAATCCAAGCGCGTCGAGGTCCGCTTCCCCGATCCTGGTGCCAACCCCTATCTCGCATTTGCCGCCATGCTGATGGCCGGCCTCGACGGCATCAAGAACAAGATCCACCCGGGACAGCCGATGGACAAGGATCTCTACGACCTGCCGCCGAAGGAATTGAAGAAGATCCCGACCGTCTGCGGGTCGCTGCGCGAAGCCCTGCAGAGCCTCGACAAGGACCGCGGGTTCCTGAAGGCCGGCGGCGTCTTCGACGACGACCAGATCGACAGCTATATCGAGCTCAAGATGGCCGAGGTGATGCGCTTCGAAATGACGCCGCATCCGGTCGAATACGATATGTATTACTCGGTGTGATCCCGAACCTCATAGTCACGTAGAAAAAACCCCGGCGGTTACGCCGGGGTTTTTTTATGCAATGCGATGGGAAAGAAAGTCACCGCGGAGACACCCGAGGTCCGCGCCGTGAACGCATTCTCAAGCGGCGGCCGAAACCTCGGCGCTGGTCGGGACGGAGGCGATCGTCTTCAATATCTGCGAAGCGATCTGGTAGGGGTCGCCCTGCGAGTTCGGACGGCGATCCTCGAGATAGCCCTTGTAGCCGTTGTTGATAAAAGAATGCGGCACGCGGATCGAAGCGCCGCGGTCGGCGATGCCGTAGCTGAACCTGTTCCAGGGCGCGGTCTCGTGCTTGCCGGTCAAACGCTTGTCGTTGTCCGGCCCATAGACGGCGATGTGATCCATCAGGTTTTTGTCGAAGGCTGCCATCAGCGCCTCGAAATAGCTCTTGCCGCCGACTTCGCGCATATAGGCGGTCGAGAAGTTGGCATGCATGCCGGAGCCGTTCCAATCGGTGTCGCCGAGCGGCTTGCAGTGGTATTCGATGTCGATGCCGTACTTCTCGGTCAGGCGCTGCAACAAATAGCGCGCCATCCACATCTGGTCGGCGGCCTTCTTGGAGCCCTTGCCAAAGATCTGGAATTCCCACTGGCCTTTGGCTACCTCGGCGTTGATGCCTTCATGATTGATGCCGGCGGCAAGGCAAAGGTCGAGATGCTCCTCGACGATCTGCCTGGCGACGGAGCCGACATTGCTATAGCCGACGCCAGTGTAGTACGGGCCTTGCGGCGCCGGATAGCCACTCTCGGGGAAGCCGAGCGGACGGCCGTCCTTGTAGAAGAAATATTCCTGCTCGAAGCCGAACCAGGCGCCCTCGTCGTCGAGAATGGTGGCGCGTTTGTTGGACGCGTGCGGCGTTACGCCGTCCGGCATCATGACTTCGCACATGACGAGCGCGCCATTGGTGCGGGCGGGATCCGGATAAACGGCGACCGGCTTCAAAACGCAGTCGGAGCTGTGGCCCTCGGCCTGCATGGTCGAAGAACCGTCGAAGCCCCACAGCGGAAGCTGGTCGAGCGTCGGAAACTCGGCGTAGTCCTTGACCTGCGTCTTTCCGCGAAGGTTGGGAACCGGGGTATATCCATCGAGCCAAATGTACTCGAGCTTGTATTTCGTCATTCTAGCCTCTCGTTGCTTGATCACCGAACCCTGGATGGCGCCGGGGCGAGCCGGCCTATCCAGCAGCCGACCTGCCGGACTAGTAAAATGCAATTCGTGTGCCATTCTCGCCGGCGACGGATGCGGCAAAAGTGGGGTTGTATCCACCCAAAATCGCTGGTCC
Organism: Mesorhizobium sp. M0195; assembly: GCF_040322115.1. Taxonomy (NCBI): domain Bacteria; kingdom Pseudomonadati; phylum Pseudomonadota; class Alphaproteobacteria; order Hyphomicrobiales; family Phyllobacteriaceae; genus Mesorhizobium; species Mesorhizobium sp. M0195. Next base: position 224,255 of record NZ_JAMYSV010000007.1, read on the forward strand.
GCTGTCATGCTGCGCTCGGATCATCCACAAGCACATTTTGCACAAATAATATGCAAGTACTGATCTTTTCGTAATCATGTTGCCTAATTCGGTTGCTGAACCTATGTTGGGGAAAGGTTGAATCGGCAAGGTTCTGTCGAAGAAAGGAAACCGACAATGGAAATCACTTCCACTCGTCAGTCGGCCAAAATCCTGATGTTCCCGGTGGCAGCGCGCGCCTCTGCCTCAAATTTAAGCGGAAAGGCTAAGTTCGCGGCAGAACTTGCTTCTTTGCGCAACCGAACGGATTTCGGAAGTGCCTGGTATCATGAGGCAGCGATCGAGGAAGCGAAACAGGATCGGAAGAGCTAAGCCCTGCACTCGATAAATTGAAAAAGCCCGGCGCGATCGCTCGCGCCGGGCTTTGCTATGGACCGGTACAGGCTACTGCTTGGTGTGCAGGTCCGTTCCGAGCGTGTCCCTGATGAAGATCATGCCGATGATCAGCGACATCGCCGCGATCACCACGGGATACCAGAGACCGTAGTAGATATCGCCCTTGTAGGCGCTGAGCGCGAACACCGTCGCCGGCAGCAGCCCGCCGAACCAGCCATTGCCGATGTGATAGGGCAGCGACATGCCGGTGTAACGGATGCGGGTCGGGAACATCTCGACCAGGATCGCGGCGATCGGCCCGTAGACCATCGTGACGAAGACCACGAGGATGAACAGGATGGCGATCGTCATCGGCCAGTTGACCGCTGCAGGGTCGGCAAACATGGCGAAGGGACCGCCGCCGGGTACGGTATAGACGGTAACCTCGGGGGCTCCCGCAGCCTCGTCGGCAGTCAGCAGCTTGTCCTTGATCGCCTGGTCAGTCGGAACGGTAGCCTTGTCGCCGGCGCGGATTGCCGCGGCATCGAGCTTCAGCTCAGGATTGGCCGCAATGAAGGCCTCGAGCTTCTGGTCCGGCACCTTGGCGGCTGCCCGCTTCAGCGGGTAGCCGCCATCCCGAAGTGCCGTGTAGACCGCCTTGGCGAAAGCGGCATCCTTGGCCTTGGCCTGATCGCCGGCGGCAGTGGCGTCATAAGACTCAACCGTCTCGTTGCCGATTTTGACCGACGCGGCTGTACCGGGCGCCGCAGTCGATACCACGTCGTACGGCACCGAGTTCTTGGTCAGGAACGAGGTGGCGATATCGCACGAGGTCGTGAACTTTGCAGTGCCCACCGGATTGAACTGGAACTTGCAGTCCCCCGGTGCCGCGGTCACCGTCGCGCGTGTGTTCTGCTGCGCGGTGGCGAGCGCCGGATTGGCTGCCCAGGTCAGCGCCCTGAACAATGGGAAGGTGCAGACGATTGCCAGTGCAAGGCCGGCCATGATGATCGGCTTGCGGCCGATCTTGTCGGAAAGCCAGCCGAACACGACGAAGAAGATCGAGCCGATCGCCAGCGCAATGGCGATCATGATGTTGACCGATTGCGCCTCGACCTTGAGCACGTTCTGCAGGAAGAACAGCGCATAGAACTGGCCGTTGTACCAGACCACGGCCTGACCGGCGGTAAGGCCGAGTAGCGCCAGCAGCGCGATTTTTGCGTTCTTCCACTGGCCGAAGGCTTCCGTCAATGGTGCCTTGGAGCCTTTGCCTTCGTCCTTCATGCGCTGGAAGGTCGGCGATTCGGAGAGCGACAGCCGGATCCAGAGCGAGATGCCGAGCAGCAGGAAGGAGACCAGGAAAGGAACGCGCCAACCCCAGGCGGCATAAGTTTCCTTGCTCATCGAGGCCTGCACGATCAGGATGACGATCAGCGACAGGAACAGGCCGAGCGTCGCCGTCGTCTGGATCCATGACGTGTAGTAGCCGCGGCGGTCGTCGGGCGCATGTTCGGCGACATAGGTCGCGGCGCCACCATATTCGCCGCCGAGCGCCAGGCCCTGCAGCATGCGCAGGATGATCAGGATCACCGGCGCGGCGATGCCCCAGCTCGCATATCCGGGCAGAAGGCCGACCAGGAAGGTCGACAGGCCCATGATCGTCATGGTGACGAGGAAGGTATATTTACGGCCGACGAGATCACCGATGCGGCCGAACAGCAGGGCGCCAAACGGGCGCACCAGGAAACCGGCCGCGAAGGCGAGCAGGGCGAAGATGTTGCGTGTCGCTTCCGGCGCCGACGAGAAGAAGGTGGCGCCGATGAAGGCGGCCAGCGAGCCGTAGAGATAAAAATCGTACCATTCGAAAACGGTGCCGAGCGAAGAAGCGAAGATGACCTTCTTCTCCTCGCGTGTCATGCCGCGGCTTGTTTTGCCGGCGGTCGATGCCATTGCCATGAGCGTATCCTCCCGTGTGATTCCGTCAGCCCTCGATGCTGCGCGTCATCGTCCGCGTTTCCTCGCAACGCAGACTCAGTGCAGCCACCGGTGCAAAAAATGACAGAAAGCAGTGCCCAGAGGCAGACCGCCTTTGGGATTATGACTTTGGTCTAATGTGCAGTGCGAAATAGCGGGCGGTGCCGTCAGCCTTTGAGAGCTTCGAGCAGCTTGACTGCGGCCATCATGTCGCGCTTGCGGGCAGCGCGGCGCGCGAGCGCCTCTGCATCATGGCCCCATTGCTCAGCCTGCCAGTCCTCGTCGACATGACCGGCAGCCCAGGCCGCCTCGCCGTCGAGCTCGCCGAAGTCGACGGCGAGCGCCAGCAGCGCCGATCCGGTCAGCGAGGTCATGACGTGGATGGCGGCAAGGCGCAGCGGATCGGCACGTTGGGCAAGATGCTGGCCGAGCAGCGCGATACTCTCGCGGGGCTGTTCGACATGGATCACGCCTTCGGCGAGATGGAACCGGGCGCCGAGTGCGCTGCGCACCCAGTCGATGACCGGGTCCCAATGCTCGTTCTGCCGGTCGACTAGTCCTTGGGGCGCATCGGCGCGGTAGCAGAGCAGATCGGATGAGGCGAAGCGCAGGACGTCCTCCAGCACCGCCTGGGGATCACTGGCGACGCCATCGATTGCCGTATTGACCAGACGCATCACCGGCATCGTCACCGGGTCGATGGTCTCCTCCTGTGCGGCGAATTCCTCGGCAACGAGAGCAGCCGCCTTTTCAGTCGGCAGCGCCAGCAGCGCCTTGGCCGGCGTGCGGACGGGCTTGCCATCGAGATGGACGGCAAAACCATCTTCGACCGGCGCGACTGCGACGGTCTTGTAGAAGCGCTTCGGCAGTTGCGTCTTCATCTGGATCTGGGCGCGACGCACCGGGTCCGGATCGGAGAGCTGCTTTCCCGCTTCGAGGTCGTTCAATATGTCGCGCATGCTCATCCGGGGACTTGTTTTCGGGCCGGCCGGTTGACGATGATAAGACCGGCGGCGATGGGGCCGAGTGCCACGAAGATACGAACGGTCAACGGCTCGTTCAAGAAGACGGCGCCGCAGAGCACACCGAACACCGGCGACAGGAAGGTGAAGCTCGACAGTCCAGATGCAGGGTAGCGCCGGAGCAGCCAGAACCACAGAACATAGGTGAACGCGACGACGTAGACGGCCTGGAACAGCAGAGCCAAGGTCGGCAGAACGGCAAAGCTGCGGACTGGCGGGCCGGCAAAGGCATCACCAAAATCCCGACGACGGCGGCCCCGGCCAGCTGATAGAGCAGCAGCTTTTCGGCGCTGGCCGTCACCAGCTTCGACCGCTTGATGACGATATTGGTCACGGCCCACAGAATGCCGGCGCCGAGACTGAGCAAATCGCCGCTCAATGTTGCGCCGCCATTGGCGCTCAGTTTGTCGGAAAACACCGCGACCAGTCCGGTGAAAGCGAGCAGAAGACCAACGAGCTTGCGTGCCGTGATGCTTTCACCCAGCAGGAAATGGCCGCCGACCAGCATCCAGAACGGCATGGTGTTGACCAGCAAGGTGTTGCGCACGACGGTGGTGTGTTCGAGCCCGACATACAGAAACAGGAACTCGAGACCGAAAAGCGCGCCTGCCAGAATGCCGGCGACGAGGGTCTTGTCGGGCGTGAACAGCGCGATGCCGCGCCAGCGGCACCAGCCGAAAACACACAGGCCGCCGATCACCGAGCGGTCGATCGACAGGAAAACGGGATCGTAGCCGGCATAGGAGATCTTGGCGGCGACGTAGTTCAGCCCCCAGGAAAAAGTCAGCCCAACCATGATGGCGGCGGCGGCAGCGTCAACGGAACTGCGGCGGTCCATTGCGGTTGCTGCGGTCATTGCTTGGACTGGCTTTCCAGCTTCGCGAGCAGCGCCTTCAGCACTTCGGTATTCTGCCTTACCGCTTCGGTGTTCTCACGGCCGATTTCGGCCATCGACCCCTGCCGGGTTGCAACGCGGCGTACATAAGCGAACCAGACGACGAGAATCAGGATGAATGGCAACCAGTTCACCAACTGACGAACGAGCGACGCTTCATCCATGGTTTACGCCCTCGCTCATTTAATCCTCCGCGCTTGCGTCGTCGAAGCCGATCAGGTTCCAGCTCTGGCGCATGTGCGGCGGCATCGGCGCGGTGACGTCGACAAACCCCTTGTCGGGATGCGGGATGACGATGCGGCGGGCGTGCAGATGCAGACGGTTCTGCATGCCGCCGGGAAAATCCCAATTGGTGTCGGCCTCGAAATATTTGGGGTCACCGATGATCGGGCAGCCGATATGCGCGGCATGGACACGAAGCTGGTGGGTGCGGCCGGTATACGGCTCCATCTCCAGCCAGGTCATCGTCTGTGCAGCCTGCTCGATGACACGGTAGTAGGACACGGCGTGGTCGGCGCCCTTTTCGCCATGCTTGGCGATGCGCACGCGATCGCCGTCGGGCGTCGGTTCCTTGATCAACCAGGTCGAGATCTTGTCCTCGCGCTTCGGCGGCACACCCTTGACCAGCGCCCAGTAGGTTTTCTTCGTCTCACGCGCCCGGAACGCTTCGGCGAGCTTCATGGCGGCGAGCCTTGTACGGGCGACAACCAGAACACCCGACGTGTCGCGGTCGAGCCGGTGCACCAGACGTGGCTTCTCGCCCTTCTGGTTGCGCCAGGCTTCCAGCATGTCGTCGACATTGCGGGTGACCCCGGAGCCGCCTTGCACCGCCAGGCCGGCCGGCTTGTTGAAGACGAAGACCTTCGGGTCCTCATGGATCAGCATCTTGGCCAGGACATCGGCGTCGCCCTGGTTGCGTATCGAATGGCCGGTCAGCGGGCTTTCGCCTTTCTTGTCGACTTCGAGCGGCGGCACACGCACCGTTTGGCCGGCTTCGACGCGGGTATCGGCCTTCACCCTGCCGCCGTCGACGCGGATCTGGCCGGAACGCAGCAGCTTCTGCAGATGACCAAAACCGAGACCGGGGAAATGGCTCTTGAACCAGCGGTCGAGCCGCATGCCCGCCTCACCGGCGTCCACTGTGATCTGTTCAACGCCTGCCATGATTCCAATCGCCGTTTTGCAGGCATGCAACGGCATTCGCCGGCACCCGCAATCTCACTCGGTTATTCGTTGTCGGTTCCATATTGCAGAACCTGAACTTTCTCCAGCGTAATCAAACCACTTGTCATGATTGTTTCAAGAACGGGCAGGAAAGCGGCCAATTTTTCCTCGTCATCGACGATCTCGATGACGAGGGGCAGATCCTCCGATAGGCGGAGGATCTTCGTGGTGTGAAGCCGGCTGGAATGGCCGAACCCCATCGCGCCGCGCAGGACTGTCGCGCCGGCGATCTGCATTTCGCGGGTCCTCAGCACGATAACCTCATACAGCGGACGGCCATCTGCCTTGTCGTTTTCGCCGATAAATATGCGCAGCAATTGTGCCTGTGTTGGTATCTTCATTGCCTGGACCCTCTCAGCCGGTTGAGGCGAACTGCAAAGATGTGGCCGAGCCAGACGGCGGCAAGCCAGGCCACCACGGAGATCGCGATATTGAGTCCAGCCGCCAGAAACCTCCCGCCTTGCGCGAGGGTGAGCGTTTCAAGGCTGAAGGCCGAGAAGGTCGTCAGGCCGCCACAGAAGCCGGCCATGAAGAACTGGCGCTGCAGCGGACCGGCGAAGACACGACCATCCGGTCCCGTCAATGTCGTGTAGAAGCCGATGAGGAATGAGCCGACAATGTTGACGAGGAGTGTGCCGAAGGGAAATCCAGCGCCCCACAGGGCAGTGCTCGTCGATGAGGCAAGCGCCCGCAGCACACCGCCGATCATGCTGCCTGCGGCCACGGTCGCATAGAGCCGAACCGCTTCGGAGGTTCTGCGCCAACCAATGAGGCGTCCGCCATGCCCGGCCGCGGCAGTGTCCGTCCCGTTGTGGCGGAGCTTCCGCGGGCCGCTCACGGCGCCCCGCTGCCAATCAGAAGACTTCCCGCGGCAAAGCCCAGCGTCACGCCGCCGAGGCTCAGGAAAACCGAAAGCAGCACATTTCCGCCGGCGCGCAGCCATTCGCCCTCGCGCGCCAGTGCCAGCGTCTGCAGGCTGAAGGAAGAGACCGTAGTGTAGCAACCGAGGCCGCCGGTGACGGCAAAGGCCCAGATGGCGGGCATGCCGTCGCGCGTCACCGCATGCGCAACGACACCGATTGCAAACGCTCCCGAGACGTTGACCACCATCGTGCCCCAGGGAAAGGTCTCGCCAACCCGGCGGGCGACGAAGCCGGACAAGAAGAAGCGGGCCATTGCGCCGATCGCGCCACCAAGGCAGACAAGCAAAAGATGATACATCGTGCTTCCTCACGCCGGTCACACCACGGTGTCAGGCGGCTCCGGCCTTCTTCGGCTTGCTGGAGGCGATCATCTTCCAGTTCTTGTAGAACATGGCATTGATGCGCTCGACGCTGACCGAAACGATGGCCAGGAGTGTCGAGATCAGACCGGGAAACGGCGACGGGCGAATGATGTCCATGAACACACAGTAGCGGCGCCCGTCATACTGGTTGACCGAGCGATGCAGCAGTGTGTCATCGAAGATGAACAGCGGGTTCTCGTGCCAGTAGTTCTTGGCGTTGCCGCACTCGACGAACACTTCCGATTTCACCGGGATGAGGTTGTAGAGAATGCGCAGGCTGAGCCGGAGCGGGCCAAAGTGCCAGGAAGTCGATTCCCTGCCGCTGAAAACAGAAACGGCAATCGTCTTGATATATTTGAAATCCTTGTTGAATTCGGCAACGTTGTCTATTTTGTGCTTGCCATACCACTGATAGACATACATGCCGCGCCGGCCGCTGCCGAAATTGGCGTCGATATCGGCGATGATCTCGTCCTTGCGCTCCTTGAATACGTCCAGGACCTCGTTGACCTCGCGTTGATAGTCCGGAGGAAACTGGTCCAGTTTCCAGACACCCCGGTTTCTGTAGCACAGCAGATCGACCAGCAGATTGAAGGGCGAAAGCAGCCAGGTGAAGATGCCGTTGCCGAGGAAATAACCACTGAACAGGGCCCAGTTCTTGTTGTCGTTGCGCAACACGTCGATCAGACCGAGGACAATGAAAATTGTCATCAGGATGGGAATGAAATAAAAGCCGAGCGCCAGCAGCGGGATCGCTATGGCGAACTTCCGAAGGGTCTTGCGAGATTTTTTCGTCATTTTTCCACGCGCCAGGCGCGATTCCGTTCTGAATATCGTCGGTACGTTTCTGGCCTGTCCGCCGGCCGAAGGCGCATCTTGATAGGGTTTTTTGTCACGCCAGACAACGGCGATCACGCCACTGTGCGACTGGCAGCTATTTTTCCCGCTCGCTGCGCAGCTTCGCCCAATAGTCCAGCCGCTTCCTGATATCGCGCTCGAAGCCGCGCTCGGGCGGGTCGTAGAATGTCTGCCTTCCCATCTTCTCCGGAAAATAGTCCTGGCCGGAAAAAGCGTCGGGTTCGTCGTGGTCGTAGCGATAGCCGGCGCCGTAATCTTCCTGTTTCATCAGCTTGGTCGGCGCATTGAGAATGTGCTTGGGCGGCAGCAGCGAACCGAATTCCTTCGCCGCCTGTGTGGCGGCCTTGAACGCGGTATAGACTGCATTGGATTTCGGCGCGGTGGCGAGATAGACGGTCGCCTCGGCGAAGGCCAGTTCGCCCTCGGGCGAGCCCAGATAGTCGTAGGCGTCCTTGGCGGCGTTAGCGACGACGAGCGCCTGCGGGTCGGCCAGCCCGATATCCTCCATCGCCATGCGCACCAACCGGCGCCCGAGATAAAGCGGATCTTCGCCGGCGTCGAACATGCGGGCCAGATAGTAGAGTGCCGCGTCGGGGTCGGAGCCGCGCACCGATTTGTGCAACGCGGAGATCAAATTGTAATGGCCGTCCTGGCCTTTGTCGTAGATCGGCGCGCGGCGCTGGACGATGCGCTGCAGAGCTTCGGCGCCGAACACCTCCTTTGATTTCGCTGCGCGCCAGACCTCTTCGGCGAGCGTCAGCGCCGCGCGGCCGTCGCCGTCGCTCATGCGGATGAGCATCGCACGCGCGTCTTCATCGAGCGGCAGCGCCCTGCCCTCTGCCTCCTCGGCCCGCGCCAGCAACTTGGCGATGCTGTCTTCGCCGAGCGAGTGAAAGACCAGCACGCGCGCGCGCGACAAAAGCGCGGCGTTAAGCTCGAAGGACGGGTTCTCGGTGGTGGCGCCGACCAGCACGACGGTGCCGTCTTCCATCACGGGCAGAAAACTGTCCTGCTGGGCGCGGTTGAAACGGTGGATCTCGTCGACGAACAGCAGCGTCTGGCGGCCGTTCGAGCGGCGCAGCTTCGCTGCCTCGAACACTTTCTTCAGGTCGGCAACGCCGGAAAACACGGCCGAGATCTGTTCGAAGGCGAGGCTTGTCTCGCCGGCAAGCAGCCGTGCGACCGTGGTCTTGCCGGTGCCGGGCGGGCCCCAGAAGATCATCGAGCCGAGCGAGCCGGAGCCGATCAGCCGCGTCAGCGCGCCGTCGGGTCCGGTCAGATGCTCCTGGCCGACGACCTCGCCGAGGTTCTTTGGGCGCAAACGGTCGGCCAGCGGCCTGCCGGGCGGCGTCTTTTCCGGTTCATCGACACTGAACAGATCGGCCATGCAACTTCTTCTTGCCTGGAGCCCGATCATGCTGACGGTCGGGCTCAGTAACGCAACACCTGGCGCAGTATCTGCCCGCCGCGCTCGACGGTAAAGCGCCACCAGCGCGTATCCTGCTGGGCTACCTGTTCCAGGGTCGCCGCCTTGTCGATCGTCAGGCCATTGACCTCACGCACGATGTCGCCCGGCTGGAATCCAAAATCGGCAGCGGGCGAATCGCGGTTGATGTCGACCACGGTTACGCCTTTGACATCGGTGCGCAGACCGAGCCGTTGGGCAAGCCGTGGCGACAGTTCAGCAACCTTGGCGCCGGAAAAGGGGCTGCGGCCGCGCAATGTGAGTTCCGCAGCTTTGGCGCCTTCGGGCGGTCGTTCCAGAGCGATGTCCATCGTCGCTTGCTGACCCTTGCTCAGAACGCCGAAGCTGGCATTCGTACCAATCGACAGCGTCGCCATCCGGTAGTCCAGCGCCCCGACGCTCTCGACCGGCTTGCCGTTGAGCGACAGCACTACGTCGCCAGGCTTGAGCCCTGCCTTGGCCGCGGGTCCCGCCTCTTCGACCGAAGAAACCAGCGCACCGGTCGGTTTGTCCATGCCGAGCGATTCCGCAATCTGCGGCGTCACCGCCTCGAACTCGGCACCGGCATACGGCCGCTCGAAGAAGTCGAGCCCGGCCTTGGCCGCATCGGCGAAGGCGCGGACCATGTTCGAAGGGATGGCAAAGCCGATGCCGATCGAGCCGCCGCTACGGCTATAGATCGCGGTGTTGATGCCGATCAGCTGCCCTCCCATGTTGACCAGCGCGCCACCGGAATTGCCGGGGTTGATGGCGGCATCGGTCTGGATGAAGAAGCTGGAATCGGAGATGCCGATATGGCTGCGCGCCACCGCCGAAATGATGCCGCTGGTGGTGGTCTGGCCGACCCCGAACGGATTGCCGATCGCCAACACCAGGTCGCCGACCTCGAGCGCGTCGGAATCGCCGATGGCGATCACCGGGAACGGCTTGTCAGAAGAAATCTTGAGCACGGCGAGGTCGAGCGTCTCATCCTTGAGCAGCACCTTACTGTCGAATTCGCGCCCGTCGGCGGTCGCGACCTTGACCTGGTCGGCGTCCTTGACGACATGGAAATTGGTGACCACGACGCCGGTCGGATCGACCAGTACCCCCGAACCGAGCGACGACTGCGCGCGCGGCTGCGAGCGGCCGAAGAACTCCTCGAAAAACGGATCGCCGTCGAAGGGTGACGCCACCTTGGCGGTCTGCGAGGCGTAGACATTGACTACAGCCGGCGCCGTCTGCTTGACCAGCGGCGCAAAGGACAGCTGCACCTCCTCGCGGCCGAAGGGCACGCGCTTGTCGGGGCCGGAGGTGGCGTTTTCGCCTTCGACGCCATGCAACAGATCGGTCAGCACGTCGGACAGACCAGGATCTGGCTTGGTCTCCTCCGCCAGCGCGTGCCTGGCCGCAGGCACGACGGCCAACGCCATCAAGGCGCAGATCAGAACAATGGACAGCCGTTTAACGCGCATTCCGAATCCTCCAAGTCGGGCGCCATTGTCCTGACGATTGTGCAAAATGAAAGGCTAAGCCGCTGAAATCCGATTATTTTGGTAGTCGCCGCAAAAACCGGTGACAAAACCCCTGCTAGCCCTGCCCGGTACCTTCGGAAACAGAAAAAGGGGCCCGAAGGCCCCTTTTGAACTTCTCAGGAAAGCCGAGCCTTATGCGGCTGCGGCTTCCTCGTCGGTGCCTTCGGCCTCGATGCGGGCACGGTCGCCGGCGCCCTTGGCCGAGGTGTCGCGGTCGACGAACTCGATGACCGCCATTGCCGCGTTATCACCGTGGCGGAAGCCGGCCTTCATGATGCGCAGATAGCCGCCGTTGCGGGTGGCATAACGTGGCGCGATGGTATCGAACAGGCGCTTGACGACGCCTTCATTGCCGATCTGGGCAATAACCTGGCGGCGGGCGTGCAGGTCGCCGCGCTTGCCGAGCGTCACCAGCTTCTCGACGATCGGACGCAAATCCTTCGCCTTCGGCAGCGTGGTGAGGATCTGCTCGTGCTCGATAAGCGACACGGCAAGGTTGGCAAACATCGACTTGCGATGGCTTATGCTGCGGGCGAACCGGCGGCCTTTAAATCCGTGGCGCATGGCTCTTCTCCTTCATTGCGGTTTCAAGAGGCCTGAGCCCCAGTTGGTTAGCCGCATGATCTTGTCCGAAAAGTCTGCAACTTTTTGCTGCGCTGACCTTCGGTTCGGGATCATGCTTAATATTGATCTTCGTAACGCTTGGCGAGGTCTTCGATGTTTTCCGGCGGCCAGTCCGGCACTTCCATGCCGAGATGCAGGCCCATCGCCGCCAAGACCTCCTTGATCTCGTTCAGCGACTTGCGGCCGAAGTTCGGGGTGCGCAGCATCTCGGCTTCGGTCTTCTGGATCAGGTCGCCGATATAGACGATGTTGTCGTTCTTCAGGCAGTTGGCCGAACGCACCGAAAGCTCGAGCTCGTCGACCTTCTTGAGCAGCGCCGGGTTGAAGGCAAGCTCGGTAACCTGTTCGGCGGCGACTTCCTTCTGCGGCTCGTCGAAATTGACGAACAGGCCGAGCTGGTCCTGCAGGATGCGAGCGGCGAAGGCCACTGCGTCCTCGCCCGAGATCGAACCATCGGTCTCGATGGTCATGGTCAGCTTGTCATAGTCGAGAACCTGGCCCTCGCGGGTGTTCTCGACCTTGTAGGAGACCTTTTTGACCGGCGAATACAGGCTGTCGACGGGGATCAGCCCGATCGGCGCGTCCTCGGCGCGGTTGCGGTCGGCCGGCACATAGCCCTTGCCGGTGTCGACGGTGAATTCCATGCGGATTTCAGCGCCCTCGTCCAGCGTGCAGATGACGTGGTCGGGATTGAGTATCTCGACGTCGCCAACGGTCTGGATGTCGCCGGCGAGAACCGCACCCGGTCCCTGCTTGCGTACGACCATGCGCTTGGGGCCGTCGCCTTCCATACGGATGGCGATTTCCTTGATGTTCAAGACGATGTCGGTCACGTCCTCGCGCACGCCGGCGATGGACGAGAATTCATGCAGAACGCCGTCGATCTGCACGGCGGTCACAGCCGCGCCACGCAGCGAAGATAGAAGCACGCGGCGCAGCGCGTTGCCGAGGGTGAGGCCGAAGCCGCGCTCGAGCGGCTCGGCGACGAGCGTGGTCAGCGTCTTCTTCTTCGACGAGAACTCGATCTTGTTCGGCTTTATCAGTTCTTGCCAATTTTTCTGGATCATAGTGCTTTCCTTCCGTTGTCCCGCCACCATCCAATCGTGGCGGGCGACCTGGAATACCGTGGAGGAGCGCCCTTGAGGCGCTCGCGCGGCGTTCGGTAAATTCTTTAAACGCGGCGCTTCTTGCGCGGGCGGCAACCATTATGCGGGATCGGCGTCACATCACGGATCGAGGTGATGGTGAAGCCGGCGGCCTGCAGCGCGCGCAGCGCCGATTCACGACCGGAGCCGGGTCCACAGACCTCGACCTCCAGCATACGCATGCCGTGTTCCTGGGCCTTCTTGGCAACATCTTCGGCGGCCATCTGGGCAGCGAACGGGGTCGACTTGCGCGATCCCTTGAAGCCCTGGGCTCCAGCCGACGACCAGGCAATCGAGTTACCCTGCGCGTCGGTAATGGTGATCATCGTGTTGTTGAAGGTCGAATTAACGTGGGCAACGCCCGACGAGATGTTCTTGCGTTCGCGACGGCGAACACGAGTGGCTTCCTTGGCCATGATGGTCCTTTCAGTTGATCTCTACACCGCCGTAATGCCAGCGGCTCCACCAGGGAGAAGGCAGTAGGGGAATATGGCAGTAGGGCAGTATGTCTGCCGTTCCTAGTGCCTTACTGCCCTACTCCTTACTGCCCTAAATTACTTCTTCTTTCCGGCAATCGACTTGGCCGGCCCCTTGCGGGTGCGCGCATTGGTATGTGTGCGCTGACCACGAACCGGCAGCGAGCGGCGGTGACGCAGACCGCGGTAGCAGCCGAGGTCCATGAGTCGCTTGATGTTCATTGACACTTCGCGGCGCAGATCGCCCTCGACCTGATAGTCGCGGTCGATGGTCTCGCGGATCTGCAGCACTTCCGCGTCGGTCAGCTGGTTGACGCGACGCTCGGCCGGGATGCCGACCTTGTCGACGATCTCCTGGGCGAACTTCTTGCCAATGCCGTGAATGTATTGAAGCGCGATGACGACGCGCTTGTTGGTCGGAATGTTGACGCCGGCTATACGAGCCATGTTCTTCTCTTCTCCATGTAGGCCGGGCGAGCCGGCGCTTCAAGTTGCCCCGCGTCCGGTGGAGGCCGGCCCTTGCGGGAGTTTCCAGTTCAAAGCGGCCTGCCTTGCCCTTGCGGACAAGCAAGCCTCATGCCTGATAGGAAGACGGGCCGCCATACCCCAGCGGGCCGCTCCAGTCAAGCGCAATCGTTCGATTCTCTAGCCGGCCGCTCGGCCAACCTGCCGGGTCGTCGCCCTGAGCACCGCCTCGATCTGCTGCGTCACCGCATCGATGTCGGCCATGCCATCGACGCCCTTGAGTTTGCCCTTGGCATAGTAGTAGCCGATCAGCGGCGAGGTTTTCTTGTAATATTCCCTCAAGCGTTCTTCGAACACCGCTGGACTGTCGTCCTTGCGCACCGGCAGGCCTGCGGCCTTGGCTTCTTCGGCGCGCTTGACGATTCGGCCAACCAGCGCCTTGTCGTCGACGACAAATTCGATGACCGCGTCTAGCTCCAGTCCGCGATCCGACAGCATTTCCTCAACGGCGTCCGCTTGCACCAGAGTTCGGGGATACCCGTCAAGGATGAAACCGTTTGCGCAATCAGCTTGATCGATGCGCTCGGCCACGATGGCATTGACGATAGCGTCGGACACCAGTTCGCCAGCGTCCATCACCGCCTTGGCGCGCTTGCCGACTTCGGTGCCGGCCTGAACAGCAGCACGCAGCATGTCCCCCGTGGAAAGCTGTGGGATGCCGTGTCGTTCTACCAGTCTCAGTGCTTGTGTCCCCTTGCCCGCCCCCGGCGGTCCAAGCAATATCAACCTCATCTGGCCTTTTTCCCCCCGCGCAACTTCGACTTCTTGATCAGGCCCTCATACTGGTGCGCGATCAGGTGACCCTGAATCTGCGCCACCGTATCGAGCGTTACACTGACCACGATCAGGAGCGAAGTGCCACCAAGGTAGAACGGTACGCCAGTCGCTGAAATCAGGAACTCGGGCAACAGACACACCAGCACCAGATAAATGGCGCCGACGACGGTGATGCGGGTGAGCACATAGTCGATATAGTCCGCAGTGCGCTCGCCCGGACGATAGCCCGGGATGAAGCCCGAATGCTTCTTGAGCTGGTCGGCGGTGTCCTTCGGATTGAAGACGATCGCCGTATAGAAGAAGGCGAAGAACACGATCATCGCCGCGTAGAAGGCCATATAGAGCGGTTGGCCGTGGCCGAGCGCCGCCAGGATGGTGCTAGCCCATGCAGGCATATTGGTGGTCTGCGAGAAGCCGGCGACGGTCGCAGGCAGTAGCAGCAGCGACGAGGCGAAGATCGGCGGAATGACGCCGGACGTGTTGAGCTTCAGCGGCAGATGCGAGGTATCGCCCTGGAACATGCGATTGCCAACCTGGCGCTTGGGATACTGGATCAGCAGGCGGCGCTGGGCGCGCTCGAAGAAGACGATCAGCGCGATGACGATGATGGCGAGCACGATGATCGCCAGGATCAGGCCGGTCGACAAGGCGCCGGTGCGGCCAAGCTCCAGCGTGCCGGAGATGGCGCGCGGCAGGCCGGCGACGATGCCGGAGAAGATGATCAGCGAAATGCCGTTGCCGATGCCGCGGGCGGTGATCTGCTCGCCAAGCCACATCAGGAACATGGTGCCGCCGACCAGCGTGACGACGGTAGAGATGCGGAAGAACATGCCGGGATCGTTGACGATGCCGTTGCCGCCCTCAAGCCCGACCGAAATCCCGTACGCCTGGACAAGCGCCAGAAGCACTGTGCCGTAGCGCGTGTACTGGTTGATGATCTTGCGGCCCTGCTCGCCTTCCTTCTTCAGCGCTTCCAGCGATGGAATGACCGAGGTCATCAGCTGCATAATGATGGAAGCGGAGATATAGGGCATAATGCCAAGGGCAAAGATCGCCATGCGCTGCACGGCGCCGCCGGCGAACATGTTGAACATGCCGAGCACGCCCTTGCTCTGCGACGAGAAGGCCTGGGCGAAAGCGTCGGGATTGATGCCGGGCAGCGGGATGTAGGTGCCAAGACGGTAGACGAGCAGCGCGCCGATGGTGAACCAGATGCGCTTCTTCAAATCCTCGGCTTTGGCGAAGGCCGAAAAATTCAGATTCGAGGCTAGTTGTTCAGCAGCCGAAGCCATGCCTGATTCTCCGCTTGGTCACGCTCGATGCCCGCAGCTCAGGCGGCGCGTGTCACCGAAGCTCACGAGATAAGCTCCGGACTGCAAACATGCAAGCGGCCGCGTTGATGCGGCCGCCACATCTGTCGGATCAAAGCACGACCGCAGGCAAAACCGAATTCCGCCTTTGCCGAACGTGCTTCAAATTGCCGTTACTCGGCGGCTGCCTGCTCAGGCAGTTTCACCGAGCCGCCGGCCTTTTCGATCTTCTCGATCGCGGCCTTGGAGGCTCCGGCCACGTCGAAGGCAAGCTTGGCCTTGATGTCGCCGTCCGAAAGGATGCGCACGCCGTCCTTGACGCGACGGATGACGCCGGCCGCAACCAGCGCCTCGGCCGTCACAACTGTCTTAGCGTCAAGCTTCTTGGCATCGAGCGCCGCCTGGATGCGGGCCAGCGACACGACAGTGAAGCTCTTGGCGAAGATATTGTTGAAGCCGCGCTTCGGCAGACGCCGGTAGAGCGGCATCTGGCCACCCTCGAAGCCGTTGACGGCGACACCGGAGCGCGCCTTCTGGCCCTTAACGCCGCGACCGGCGGTCTTGCCCGAACCGGAACCGATGCCACGGCCGAGACGCTTCTTGGAGTGCGTCGCGCCGTCCTTGTCACGCAGATCATTGAGTTTCATCTGGATTCTCCTGCGCTCTGGCTCAGCCCTCGTCCACGACGCGGACGAGATGCTGGACGGCAGCGATCATGCCGCGCACCGAGGGCGTATCCTCCAGCGTGCGCTGCTTGTGCATCTTGTTGAGGCCGAGGCCGACCAGCGTTGCGCGCTGCTCCTTCGGCCGGCGGATCGGCGAAC
The DNA here is from genome assembly GCF_040322115.1 of Mesorhizobium sp. M0195. Classification (NCBI taxonomy): domain Bacteria; kingdom Pseudomonadati; phylum Pseudomonadota; class Alphaproteobacteria; order Hyphomicrobiales; family Phyllobacteriaceae; genus Mesorhizobium; species Mesorhizobium sp. M0195. Next base: position 240,527 of record NZ_JAMYSV010000007.1, read on the forward strand.
CGATCTGCTCGACGGTGATGGTCTTGGTTGCTTTCTTGGCCATGGTCAGATCCCTGGTCAGCGTCGACTATTCTTCAGCCGCAACGGCGGTGCCGCGGCGGGCCTGAAGGGTCGAATACTTGATGCCGCGCGCGGCAGCCACATCCTTCGGATGCATCTGGCTCTTCAGCGCGTCGAAAGTGGCGCGAACCATGTTGTAGGGGTTGGAAGAACCCATCGACTTGGCGACCACGTCATGCATGCCGAGCGTCTCGAATACGGCGCGCATCGGGCCGCCGGCGATGATGCCGGTACCTTGCTTGGCGGCGCGCAGCAGGACCCGTCCCGCGCCCCAGCGTCCCTCGACGTCATGGTGCAGCGTGCGGCCCGAGCGCAACGGCACGAAGATCATGTCGCGCTTGGCCGATTCGGTCGCCTTGCGGATCGCCTCCGGCACTTCGCGCGCCTTGCCGTGGCCGAAGCCGACGCGGCCCTTCTGGTCGCCGACGACAACGAGTGCTGCAAAGCCGAAGCGCCGGCCGCCCTTGACGACCTTGGCGACACGGTTGATGTGGACGAGCTTGTCGACCATGCCGTCGTCGCGCTCTTCGCGATCACGGCCACGGCCGCCATCCCTACGTTCCTGTGCCATATCCTGTTCCTTGTTTTTTTCCGGAAGCACGGTTGATGATGATATCCGGCGGCCTCTGTGGGTCGCCGGGGCGAATTTCGTTTTTAGAAGCTCAGACCACCTTCACGTGCAGCCTCGGCAAGCGCCTTGACGCGGCCGTGGTAGATGTAGGCGCCGCGGTCGAAGACGACTTCCTTGACGCCGGCCTTCGAGGCACGCTCGGCGATCAGCTTGCCGATGGCAGCTGCGGCCGCGGTGTCGGCGCCGGTCTTGAGCGAGCCCTTGAGCTCCTTCTCAAGCGTCGAAGCAGCCGCGATGGTGTGGCCCTTGGCGTCGTCGATCACCTGGACATAGATGTTCTTCGACGTGCGATGGACCGACAAACGCGGACGATCGCCGGCAACCTTTTTGATCTGGCGGCGGACGCGCTGAGCGCGGCGTTGGGTGGATTCTTTCGAGCCCATGATATCAGTTCCTTGCCTTCAAAAAACGGGGGCAACCATATGCGGTAGGACGAGCCTCCCGCGACCGCTCCCCGCGGCGTTAAAATTACTTCTTCTTGCCTTCCTTGCGGACGATCTTCTCGCCAGCATAGCGAACGCCCTTGCCCTTGTAGGGCTCGGGGCTGCGGTACTCGCGGATCTCGGCGGCAACCTGGCCGACCTGCTGCTTGTCGATGCCGGTCACGGTGATTTCCGTCGGCTTCGGCACCGAAATCGTCACGCCCTGCGGCGTCTCGTAGACAACGTCGTGGCTGAAGCCGAGCGCCAGCTGCAGGTTCTTGCCTTGCATCGCGGCGCGATAGCCGACGCCGGTGATCTCGAGCTTCTTTTCGAAGCCGTCCTTGACGCCCTGCAGGATGTTGACGATCTGCGTGCGCGACATGCCCCATTTGGAACGGGCGGTCTTGGTCTGGTCGCGCGGCTGGACAGCGATCTCGCTGCCTTCCATCTTGACCAGCACTTCGTCGTTCACCACGAACTTCAGCTCGCCCTTCGGACCCTTCGCCGTCACGGTCTGGCCGTTGACGGTCGCGGTCACGCCCTGCGGCAGCGAAACGGGTTTCTTTCCAATACGAGACATTCTGTTGTCCTCGTCACTTCTCTTGTTTCAGGTCTCGGTTTTCGGGACTTGATCCCGAAAGCCGGATTCCAACGGGTCACATACCAGATCAGAAGATCTGGCAGAGGATTTCCCCGCCGACATTCTGTTCGCGCGCTTCGTGGTCGGCCATCACACCCTTCGGCGTCGAAAGAATGGCGATGCCGAGGCCGTTGGCGACGTGTGGTATCGACTTGGCCGAAACGTAGACGCGGCGGCCGGGCTTCGAGACCCGGGCGATTTCGCGCACCACCGGCGCACCGTCGAAATACTTCAGCTCGATCTCGATTTCGGACTTGCCGTTGTCGAAGTCGGTCTGGCTGTAGTCGCGGATATAGCCTTCGGCCTTCAGCACGTCGAGGACACGGGTGCGCAGGCGCGAAGCCGGCGTCGAAACGCTCGACTTCTTACGGCCATACGCGTTGCGGATGCGGGTCAGCATATCGCCGAGAGGATCGCTCAATGACATCTTATGTCCTCCTTACCAGCTCGACTTGACCAGGCCCGGGATCTGGCCGTTATTGCCGAGATCACGAAGCGCGATACGCGATACTTTGAGCTTGCGATAATAGGCACGCGGACGTCCGGTGACTTCGCAGCGGTTGCGGATGCGGGTCTTGGCCGAGTTGCGCGGCAGCGCCGAAAGCTTCAGCTGAGCGCGGAAGCGCTCTTCCATCGGCTTGGACTGATCCATGATGATCGCCTTGAGCACCTTGCGCTTGGCAGCGAACTGGTCCGCAAGCTTGCGGCGCCTGTTGTTCTTCTCGACTGAGCTGGTCTTTGCCATTTCAGATTTTTCCTTTTCTCGCTGCCGTTACTGGCGGAAGGGGAAGTTGAAGGCCTTGAGCAATGCCCTGGCTTCGTCGTCCGTCTTCGCAGTCGTACAAACGATGACGTCCATGCCCCAGATCTGATCAACCTTGTCGTAGTTGATCTCCGGGAACACGATGTGTTCCTTGATGCCCATGGCATAGTTGCCACGGCCATCGAAGCTCTTCGGGTTGAGCCCGCGGAAGTCGCGGACGCGCGGCAGTGCGATGTTCACGAGGCGGTCGAGGAACTCGTACATGCGTTCCTTGCGCAGCGTGACCTTGGCGCCGATCGGCATCTTCTCGCGGACCTTGAAGCCGGCGATCGAGTTGCGGGCGCGGGTGACAACGGCCTTCTGGCCGGCGATCATTGCAAGGTCCTCCGCCGCGATCGAAGGCTTCTTCGAATCGCCGGTCGCCTCGCCGACGCCCATGTTCAACACGATCTTGTCGATGCGCGGAACCTGCATCTCGTTCTCGTAGCCGAACTGCTCCTGCAGCGCCTTGCGAATGGTCTCGTTGTAGACCTGCTTGAGGCGCGGCGTGTTCTGGGCAGTTGCCTGCTTGGTTTGAGCCTTAGCCATTGATGACTTCTCCCGAGCGCTTGGCGACGCGCACCTTCTTGCCGTCCTTCTGGAAGATGAAGCCGACGCGGGTCGGCTTGCCATCCTTGGGGTCGGCCAGCGCGATGTTCGACAGCTGGATCGGCGCTTCCTTGGTGATGATCCCGCCCTCTTGGGACTGGGACTGCTTCTGATGACGACGGATCAGGTTGACGCCGCGCACCAGCGCGGTGTCGTCCTTCGGCTGCACCGAAAGGACTTCGCCCGAACGGCCCTTGTCCTTGCCGGCCAGCACGACGACCTTGTCGCCTTTTCTAATCTTTTGCATTGGTCCGGCTCCTTACAGCACTTCAGGCGCGAGCGAGATGATCTTCATGTGGTTCTTGGCGCGGAGTTCGCGCGGAACCGGTCCGAAGATACGCGTGCCGATCGGCTCTTTCTTGTTGTCGACGAGAACGGCTGCGTTCTTGTCGAAACGGATCACGCTGCCGTCCGGGCGGCGGATGTCCTTGGCCGTGCGAACCACGACCGCCTTCATCACATCGCCCTTCTTGACGCGGCCGCGCGGGATGGCTTCCTTGATCGACACCACGATGATGTCGCCCACGGAAGCGTATTTCCGCTTCGAGCCGCCCAGCACCTTGATGCACATGACACGACGGGCGCCGGAATTATCCGCGACGTCGAGGTTTGTTTGCATCTGAATCATGACTGGCCGCCTTCTTCTTTTCTAACGGGACGGGTTTCTCACCCCTCCCCGGTCTGTCCAAAATTCGTTTCGTTAGCCCCGATCAGGCCTGGTCCGAAGACACCACGACCCAGCGCTTGTCCTTGGAAATCGGCTTCGATTCCTGGATGAACACCTGATCACCGACCTTGTGGGCGTTGTTCTCGTCGTGCGCCTTGTACTTCTTGGTCATGCGCACGGTCTTCTTCATCACGGGATGCGTGAAGCGCCGTTCGACCTTGACGACAACCGTCTTCTCGTTCTTGTCGCTGACGACGGTGCCCTGCAGAATGCGCTTTGGCATGGTTTTCGTCCTTAAGCCTTCTTGGCCGCGGACTTTTCCGCAGCGATGGTCTTGATACGCGCAATGTCCTTGCGGACCTGCCTCACGCGCGCGGTCTTCTCAAGCTGGCCGGTGGCCTTCTGGAAGCGCAGGTTTAACTGCTCCTTCTTCAGGCTGGCCAGGTCGTCGGTCAGCTGGTCCTGCGTCTTGGTCCGGATGTCTTCGGCTTTCATGATCAGCCCGTCCTTATTCTGCGATGCGCTGTACGAAGCGCGTCCTGACCGAGAGCTTGGCCGCGCCGAGACGCAGCGCCTCACGGGCGGTTTCCTCGTTGACGCCGTCGATCTCGAACATGATGCGACCCGGCTTGACGCGTGCCGCCCAATAGTCGACCGCGCCCTTGCCCTTACCCATACGGACTTCAGTCGGCTTCGACGTAACCGGCACGTCCGGGAAGATACGGATCCACACCCGGCCGGCGCGCTTCATCTCGCGGGTGATCGCGCGGCGGGCCGCCTCGATCTCACGCGCGGTGACGCGGTTCGGCTCAAGCGCCTTCAGCCCGAAACCACCGAAATCCAGGTTGGTGCCGCCCTTGGCGGTACCGTGGATGCGGCCCTTGAACTGCTTGCGGAACTTTGTGCGCTTTGGCTGCAGCATCGTTCTAACTCCAAATTCCTGACTGTCTTACGCGTTTTCGCGACGGCGACCGCGCTCGCGCTCACCACCACCGCCATGCGCATGATCGCCCTCGGTGGCGCGGCGCTCCGATGCCATCGGGTCGTGCTCAAGGATTTCGCCCTTGAACACCCAGACCTTGACGCCACAGATGCCGTAGGCCGTATTCGCCTCGGCCGTGCCGTAGTCGACGTCGGCGCGCAACGTATGCAGCGGCACGCGGCCTTCGCGATACCACTCCATGCGCGCGATCTCGGCGCCGCCGAGACGGCCAGCGCAGTTGATGCGGATGCCTTCGGCACCCAGGCGCATCGCCGACTGGACGGCGCGCTTCATGGCGCGGCGGAACGCGATGCGGCGCTCGAGCTGCTGGGCGATCGACTGGGCGACCAGGGTCGCGTCGATCTCCGGCTTGCGCACTTCGACGATGTTCAGATGCGTCTCGGACTTGGTCATCTCCATCAGCTTCTTGCGAAGCTTCTCGATGTCGGCGCCCTTCTTGCCGATGATCAGGCCCGGACGCGCCGCATGGATGGTGACGCGGCACTTCTTGTGCGGACGCTCGATCACGACCTTCGAGATCGCAGCCTGCTTGAGTTCCTTCTCAAGATATTTGCGGATCTTGATGTCCTCGTGCAGCAGCTTGCCGTACTCGCCGGTGTTCGCGAACCACCGCGAATCCCAGGTGCGGTTGATGCCGAGACGCAGACCGATCGGATTGACTTTCTGGCCCATTATGCGGCCTCCCCTTTTTCTTCGACTTCACGAACGACGATCGTGAGGTGCGAGAACGGCTTCTCGATACGGCTGGCGCGACCACGGCCACGGGCATGGAACCGCTTCATGACAATCGACTTGCCGACATAGGCTTCCGCCACGATCAGCGCATCGACGTCGAGGTCGTGGTTGTTTTCCGCGTTGGCGATCGCCGATTCCAGCGTCTTCTTGACCGTGCCGGAAATCCGCTTGGCCGAGAATTCGAGGTCGGAAAGCGCTGTCGCGACCTTCTTGCCGCGGATCAGCGCGGCAACCAGGTTCAGCTTCTGCGGGCTGATACGGATCGTGCGCAACACGGCGCGCGCTTCGTTGTCAGCAAGCCTGCGCGGAGCTTTGGCCTTGCCCATGATTATTTCCTCTTCGCCTTCTTATCCGCGCCGTGACCGTAATAGGTCCGGGTCGGAGCGAATTCACCGAACTTGTGACCGACCATGTCCTCGTTCACCGAGACGGGAACGTGTTTCTGGCCGTTGTAGACACCGAAGGTGAAGCCGACGAACTGCGGCAGGATGGTGGAGCGGCGGCTCCACATCTTGATCACCTCATTGCGACCACCTTCACGAACCTTGTCCACCTTCTTCAGAAGGTAGCCGTCGATGAAGGGGCCTTTCCAAATCGAACGAGTCACTTGGCGTTACCTCTTCTTAGCTCTTGCGCTGATGGCGCGAGCGCAGGATGAACTTGTCGGTCGCCTTGTTGGACCGCGTCTTCTTGCCCTTGGTCGGCTTGCCCCAGGGCGAAACCGGATGGCGGCCACCCGAGGTGCGGCCTTCGCCGCCGCCATGCGGATGGTCGACCGGGTTCATGGTCACACCGCGATTGTGCGGACGTTTGCCACGCCACACGGTGCGGCCAGCCTTGCCGTCATTGATGTTGCCGTGGTCCGGGTTGGACACGGCGCCGACAGTGGCCATGCAGGAGCCGTGGACGACACGCTGCTCGCCCGAATTGAGGCGCAGGATCGCCATGCCCTGGTCGCGGCCGACGAGCTGGCCATAACCACCGGCCGAACGGGCGACCTGAGCGCCCTTGCCGGGCTTCAGCTCGATATTATGGACGATCGTGCCGACCGGCATAGAGGCCAGCGGCATCGCGTTGCCCGGCTTCACGTCGACCGATTCACCGGCCACGATCTTGTCGCCGGGAGCCAGACGCTGCGGGGCGATGATGTAGGACAGCTCGCCATCGTCGTACTTGATCAGCGCAATGAAGGCGGTGCGGTTCGGATCGTACTCGATACGCTCAACCGTACCGACGACGTCGAACTTGCGGCGCTTGAAGTCGATGATGCGGTAGGTGCGCTTGTGACCGCCGCCGATGAAGCGGGCCGTGATGCGGCCGTAATTGTTGCGGCCGCCCGACTTGGTCAGGCCTTCGGTCAGGCCCTTGACGGGCTTGCCCTTGTAGAGGCCCGAGCGGTCGACGATGACCAGCTGACGGGTGCTCGGCGTTACCGGGTTGAATTTTTTCAGTGTCATTGTTCTGTCCTCGCGACCTTGCTCAGAGACCCGTCGCGACGTCGATCGACTGGCCGTCGGCCAGCGTCACAACCGCCTTCTTGACGTCGCTCTGGCGGCCGATCGTGCCGCGGAAGCGCTTGATCTTGCCCTTGCGGACAAGCGTGTTCACAGCCATCACCTTGACGCCGAACAGCGCTTCGACGGCGGCCTTGATTTCCGGCTTCGACGCCTTCTTGGCAACATTGAAGACGACCTGGTTCTGCTCGGAAGCCATGGTCGACTTTTCGGTGATCGCCGGCGAGACGATCACGTCGTAGTGACGAAGGTCGGTCATTTGAAGCGCTCCTCGAGAGCCTCGACGGCGGCCTTGGAAAGGACCAGCGTGCCGCGGCGCAGAATGTCGTAGACGTTGATGCCCTGGATGGGCAGCACGTCGATGTTCGGGATGTTGGTCGCCGCCAGCTTGAAATTCTTGTCAAGCTCGGCGCCGCCGATCACCAGGGCGTTGCTCAGGCCCAGCGTCGCGAAATTCGCGATCAGTGCCTTGGTCTTGGCCTCGGTCAGCTTCAGCTCGTCAATGATGATGATCGACGCGCTTTTGGCCTTGGCCGAAAGCGCATGCTTGAGACCGAGCGCACGCACCTTCTTCGGCAGATCGTGCTCGTGGCTGCGCACGACCGGGCCGTGGGCCTTGCCGCCGCCGCGGAACTGCGGAGCGCGAGCCGAATGGTGACGGGCGCGGCCGGTACCCTTCTGCTTGTACATCTTGGCGCCGGTGCGGGCGATTTCCGCGCGGCCCTTGGCCTTGTGCGTGCCCTGCTGCTTCTTGGCGAGCTGCCAGCGCACGACGCGCTGCAGGATGTCCTCGCGCGGATCAAGGCCGAAAATCTCTTCGGAGAGCTTCAGCTTACCGGCGTCCTTGCCGCCAAGCGTTGTAATCTTGAGGTCCATTATTCCGCTCCCTCTGTGGCCGGGGCCTCGTTCTTGGCGGCACCATCGGTTGCAACGGCGCGGATCGCGGCGGGCTTCGGCGCATTGGCCGGAAGCGCCACCTTGGCCGCATCGCGGACCAGGATCCATGCACCCTTCGAACCCGGGACCGCACCGCGGATCAGGATCAGGCCACGATCGGCGTCGGTCGAGACGACCTCGACATTCTGCGTGGTGACGCGGGTGTCACCCATGTGGCCGGCCATATGCTTGCCCTTGAACACCTTGCCCGGATCCTGGCGCTGGCCGGTCGAACCGTGTGTACGGTGCGACACCGAGTTGCCGTGCGTCGCGCGGCCGCCACCCATGTGGTGCCGCTTGATGACGCCCTGGAAACCCTTGCCGATCGTGGTTCCCGTCACATCGACCTTCTGGCCGACGACGAAATGCTCGACGGTGATCTCGGCGCCGACATCGATCATGTTGTCGGCGGAGACGCGGAACTCGGCAACCTTGGCCTTAGGCTCGACGGAAGCGGTCGCGAAATGGCCGCGCATCGCCTTCGACGTGTTCTTCACCTTGGCAAGGCCAACGCCGAGTTGGACGGCGGTATAGCCGTTCTTCTCCTGCGTGCGCTGCGCCACGACCTGGCAGTTCTCCATCTGGAGAACAGTGACGGGAACATGTTCCCCGGCATCGTTGTAGATGCGGGTCATTCCCACCTTCTTTGCAATCACACCTGAACGCATCGGTTCAATTCCTTTAGAGTTCCCTGTCGGGGCTGTCGCCCCTCCACGCCTCTTGTTCCTTCAGAGTTCCGGGTCGCCCCGCTGACCTCTGGTTCCTTAGAGCTTGATCTCGACGTCGACACCGGCGGCCAGGTCGAGCTTCATCAAAGCATCGACCGTCTGCGGGGTCGGGTCGACGATGTCGAGCAGACGCTTGTGCGTGCGCATCTCGAACTGCTCGCGGCTCTTCTTGTCGACATGAGGCGACCGGTTGACCGTGAACTTTTCGATCCGCGTCGGCAGCGGAATTGGGCCGCGGACGTTGGCGCCGGTGCGCTTGGCGGTCGACACGATTTCCCGTGTCGAGGCGTCGAGCACCCGGTGATCAAACGCCTTCAGGCGGATGCGGATATTCTGTCCGTTCATGCGTCACTTCCTTGTTCTGGCGCGGCGCGGGCAGCGCCCGCGACAGATCGGTTTAAGTCCAAATTACTCTTTGATGGTGACGACGATGCCGGCACCGACGGTGCGGCCGCCTTCACGGATGGCGAAGCGCAGCTTCTCTTCCATGGCGATCGGCACGATCAGCTCGACATCGACGGTGATGTTGTCGCCCGGCATCACCATCTCGGTGCCTTCCGGCAGCGACACGATGCCGGTCACGTCCGTCGTGCGGAAATAGAACTGCGGACGGTAGTTGGTGAAGAACGGCGTATGGCGGCCGCCTTCGTCCTTGGTCAGGATGTAGGCTTCGGCAACGAACTTCTTGTGCGGCTTGACGGTGCCGGGCTTGGCCAGGACCTGGCCGCGCTCGACGCCTTCACGGTCGACACCGCGCAGCAGCGCGCCGATGTTGTCGCCGGCCTGACCCTGGTCGAGCAGCTTGCGGAACATCTCGACGCCCGTGCAGGTCGTCTTGGTGGTCGGACGGATGCCGACGATCTCCAGCTCCTCGCCGACCTTGACGACGCCGCGCTCGACGCGGCCGGTCACCACCGTGCCACGGCCCGAGATCGAGAACACGTCCTCGATCGGCATCAGGAACGGCTTGTCGAGCGGACGAACCGGCGTCGGTATATAGGCATCGACCGCAGCCATCAGTTCGCGGATGGCGTCCTCGCCGATCTTCTTGTCGCTATCTTCAAGGGCGGCAAGCGCCGAACCCTTGACGATCGGAATGTCGTCGCCGGGGAACTCGTTCTTGGTCAAAAGCTCGCGCACCTCGAGCTCGACCAGCTCGAGCAGCTCGGCGTCGTCGACCTGGTCGACCTTGTTCAAAAACACCACGATCGAGGGCACGCCGACCTGGCGGGCCAAAAGGATGTGCTCGCGGGTCTGCGGCATCGGGCCGTCGGCGGCCGACACCACCAGGATCGCGCCGTCCATCTGCGCGGCACCGGTGATCATGTTCTTCACATAGTCGGCGTGGCCGGGGCAATCGACATGGGCATAGTGGCGGTTGGCGGTCTCGTATTCGACATGCGCCGTCGAAATGGTGATGCCGCGCGCCTTCTCTTCGGGCGCCGCATCGATCTGGTCATAGCGCTTGTATTCGCCAAAATACTTGGTGATCGCCGCCGTCAGCGACGTCTTGCCATGGTCGACGTGACCAATCGTGCCAATGTTCACATGAGGCTTAGTGCGCTCGAATTTACCTTTTGCCATGTGATCTCTCCATTCCTGCCAGCCCGTGCGGGCCTTGAATTAAGTTACTGGTGCAACTCGTTTCGAGTTACGCGTATTTCTTCTGGACTTCCTGCGCGACCGCGGTCGGGACCGGCTCGTAATGGTCGAACTGCATCGTGTAGGCCGCGCGGCCCTGGCTCATCGAGCGAAGGTTGTCCACGTATTTGAACATGTTGGCGAGCGGCACCATCGCGTTGATGACCACCGCGACACCGCGGGCCTCCTGGCCCTGGATCTGGCCACGACGGCCGTTCAGGTCGCCGATAACGCTGCCGACGTAATCTTCCGGCGTCACCACCTCGACCTTCATGATCGGCTCGAGCAACTGCACGCCAAGCTTGGGCGCTGCTTCACGGAAGCAGGCGCGGCCGGCGATTTCGAAGGCCAGAACCGACGAGTCCACGTCGTGGTAGGCGCCATCGATCAGCGTCGCCTTGACGCCGATCATCGGGAAGCCGGCGAACGGGCCCGAGGTCATGACGCTGTTGATGCCCTTTTCGACACCGGGAATGTATTCCTTCGGCACAGCGCCGCCAACGATCTTGGTTTCGAACTCGAATTCGCTGCTTTCCGGATTCGGCTCGAACAGGATCTTGACGCGGGCGAACTGGCCGGTACCGCCGGTCTGCTTCTTGTGCGTGTAGTCCTGCTCGTGCTTGCGGGTGATCGTCTCGCGGTAGGCCACCTGCGGTGCGCCGACATTGGCCTCGACCTTGAACTCGCGACGCATGCGGTCGACGATGATGTCGAGGTGAAGTTCGCCCATGCCGGAGATGATCGTCTGGCCGCTTTCCTCGTCGGTCTTGACGCGGAAGGACGGATCCTCGGCGGCCAGGCGGTGAAGGGCGAGACCCATCTTTTCCTGGTCGTTCTTGGTCTTCGGCTCGATGGCGATCTGGATAACCGGATCGGGGAATTCCATGCGCTCGAGGATGACCGGATGCAGCGGATCACTGAGCGTGTCGCCGGTGGTGGTGTCCTTGAGACCAGCGAGGGCGACGATGTCGCCGGCAAACGCCTCTTCGACGTCGGCGCGCGAATTCGCATGCATCTGCAACATGCGGCCGATGCGCTCTTTCTTGCCCTTCACGGTGTTGTCGACCGAGATGCCCTTGGTGAGCTTGCCCGAATAGATGCGGGCAAAGGTGAGCGAACCGACGAACGGGTCGTTCATGATCTTGAAGGCGAGCATCGACAGCGGCTCGTTGTCGTCGGCATGACGCTCGATCTCGGCGTCGGTCTTGGCGTCGACGCCCTTGATGGCAGGGACATCGGCCGGCGACGGCAGATATTCGACGACGGCGTCGAGCAGCGGCTGCACGCCCTTATTCTTGAAGGCCGAGCCGCAGAACATCGGATAGAACTTCACCGCGATCGTGCCCTTGCGGATGAGCGCACGGATCTCGTCGTTGCTCGGCATCTTGCCTTCGAGGTAATTCTCGAGCGCCGTTTCGTCCATTTCGACGGCGGCCTCAATCATCTTCTCGCGGTATTCTTCGGCACGAGCCTTGAGGTCGGCAGGGATCTCGACGATGTCCCAGGCAGCGCCCAGCGTCTCGTCGCGCCAGACCAGCGCGTTCATCTCGACGAGGTCGACGACACCCTTGAACTCGGTCTCGGCGCCGATCGGCAGCTGCATGACGACGGCATGCGCACCGAGGCGCGAACCGATCATCTCGACCGAGCGGTAAAAGTCGGCGCCGATCTTGTCCATCTTGTTGCAGAAGATCATGCGCGGCACGCGATACTTGTCGGCCTGGCGCCAGACGGTCTCCGTCTGCGGCTCGACACCGGCATTGGCATCGAGCAGCGCGATGGCGCCGTCGAGCACGCGCAGCGAACGCTCGACCTCGATGGTGAAGTCGACGTGGCCGGGGGTGTCGATGATGTTGAAGCGATACATCTTGCCGTCGCGACCCTTCCAGAAGGTCGTGGTGGCGGCCGACGTGATGGTGATGCCGCGCTCCTGCTCCTGCTCCATCCAATCCATGGTCGCAGCGCCGTCGTGGACTTCGCCGATCTTGTGCGACTTGCCCGTGTAATAGAGGACGCGCTCGGTGGTCGTCGTCTTGCCGGCGTCGATATGCGCCATGATACCGAAATTGCGGTAGTCTTCGATTTTATATTCGCGGGCCATGGGAGGTGCCTCTTCAGTCTCGTTCGCGCTTTACCAGCGGTAGTGCGCGAAAGCGCGGTTGGCTTCTGCCATCTTGTGGGTGTCTTCACGCTTCTTGACGGCGGTGCCGCGGTTGTTGGCCGCGTCCATCAGCTCGCCGGAGAGGCGGTCGACCATGGTGGTCTCGTTGCGGTTGCGGGCGGCAGCGATCAGCCAGCGGATGGCCAATGCCTGCCGGCGCTCGGGGCGCACGTCGACCGGAACCTGGTAGGTGGCACCGCCGACGCGGCGCGAACGCACTTCCACATGCGGCGCGACATTGTCGAGCGCCTGATGGAAGACGGTGACCGGCTCCTGCTTGGTCTTGGACTGAACCTGGTCGAGCGCGCCGTAGACGATGGTCTCGGCAACCGACTTCTTGCCATCATACATGACGGCATTCATGAACTTGGTGACGATCAGGTCGCCGAACTTCGGGTCCGGATTGATCTCACGCTTTTCTGCACTGTGACGACGGGACATTTTTTCTCTGCCTCAATTCTACGCGGTGGCCTGGATCCCGGATCGTCGCTTGACGCCGTCCGGAACGACCTTGGCTACGCTTCGGTCACTTCGGACGCTTGGCGCCGTATTTCGAACGGCGCTGCTTGCGGTTCTTCACGCCTTGCGTGTCGAGCACGCCGCGGATGATGTGGTAACGGACGCCCGGAAGATCCTTAACGCGGCCGCCGCGGATCATCACCACCGAGTGTTCCTGAAGGTTGTGGCCTTCGCCGGGGATGTAACCGATCACTTCAAAACCATTGGTCAGACGGATCTTGGCCACCTTGCGCAGCGCCGAGTTCGGCTTCTTCGGCGTCGTGGTGTAGACGCGCGTGCAGACGCCCCGCTTCTGCGGGTTCTGCTGCATGGCCGGGACCTTGTTGCGCTTCACCGGCGCAATGCGCGGCTTGCGGATCAGCTGGTTGACGGTAGGCATTAAACCCTCTTGTCTCTCAATTCCGTGTCTTGCCCGGTCAGGGCCGCTCAAAGCGTCTTTCCATACGCAAATTCGGGCCACAAACCGCGCCTCGCGGTCTTGCCCGAACAAATGGCAGAGGAAGCGGAAGCCGCTTCATGCACGCCGGAAATGTCTTTTCGCTCGTAAAACGAACCCTGTTTGAGGCAAACTCCAAAGCGTGTCGCTTCGGAAGCGAGAGCCTCACATCGGTTCTGACTGGGCGGCTTCTACTCGTGTGACCACTGTCCGTCAACCCCGGAGCGGCAAATATTGCGCTGAACCCGAGGTTTGGCAGCCATGCGAAAAACGCATGTAATTTTCTTGCGCCGTTTTTCAAGAGGAAGGCAGAAAGTGACCGGCTTGCGGCTGTTTCCACGCCGTGCTTCGTGCGAAAAGGCGGCATGAACAGCCCAAAACCCCTCGCCCGGAGGTACGAACCCGTGAATGACAATGAGGAGCGCCCGGTCACCATTATTACCGGCCGGGTGTGGAAGCGCAAAGGCGGCAAGCCGGAAGGCGTGCATGTGATGCTGGTCGCCCCGGACGACGATTCGGCGGTGCGCCGCGCTCTCGAATCACTTGCCGCGGAAGGTTACGCCGAGGCCGAGCTCGACCAGATCGGTGACCTGGACGGCGTGCCCGACGAGGAGCCGCATCTGTCCGCCTATCAGGGCGCGCTCGAAGGCGAAGTGTCAATCGTGACCTTCGATGTGCCGATCTGAAGAGATCTGAATCGCGGTCGATCTCACGGCCGGCGACAAAAGCCCGGCGACTTGCCCGACACAAGTTCTCTGCTAAGAAGCGACCTCTGGTAAAACCAAGCACACTCAACCTGCGGAGCTCCCATGTCCTCTAATCCCATCAAGCTCGGCATCGTGGGCGTGGGAAAGATCGTCCGCGACCAGCACCTGCCGGCCTTGGCGAAGGACCAGGATTATCGCCTGGTCGCCGCAGCGAGCCGCCACGGCAAAGTCGAAGACATCCCGAATTTCCCGACGATTGAGGCGATGCTCGACTCGGTGCCGGAGCTCGAGGCGGTGTCGCTTTGCATGCCGCCGCAGTTCCGTTATGACGCCGCACGCACGGCGCTGGTGGCGAAAAAGCATGTCTTCCTGGAAAAGCCGCCGGGCGCGACCGTCAGCGAGGTCGAGGACCTGAAAGCGCTGGCGGCAGCGAACGGCGTCTGCCTGTTCGCCAGTTGGCATTCACGCTATGCGCCGGCTGTCGAGGCCGCTCGCGCTTTCCTCGGTTCAACCAAAATCAGATCGGCCGCTATCATCTGGAAGGAAGATGTCCGCCGCTGGCATCCGAATCAGGAATGGATCTGGGCACCGGGCGGCTTCGGCGTCTTCGATCCGGGCATTAACGCACTGTCGATCGCCACCCACATCCTGCCGCCAATGTTCATCAGTTCGGCAGAGCTCGATTTTCCGGAGAACCGTGCATCCCCGGTCGCGGCCCATGTCACCTTCCGCACCTCGGACGGATTGCCAGTGACGATGGAACTCGATTGGCTTCAGACCGGCCCGCAGAGCTGGGACATCCTGGCCGAGACGGACCGGGGTAAAATGGTGCTTTCCGGCGGCGGCTCGAAGCTCGCCGTCGACGGCCGCGTCGTTCACGAGGAGCCGGAAGCGGAATACCCGATGCTTTACAGGCGCTTTGCCGAGATCGTGCGCGCGGGTACCTCCGACGTCGATCTCGCGCCCCTTCAGCACGTCGCCGACGCCTTCATGCTGGGCAAGCGCAATGTGGTGCAAGCTTTTTTCGATTGATCAGCGGGCGTCGGCCGGATCGCATGTCCGGCCACTCACCGCGCAAGTTCAATTGACGATCGCTATAGCAAAGCCGTCATAGCCTTTGGCGCCAACAATCTGGATCGCGGTGCCTTCCAGACGCTTGTGGCTGCCGATGAACGAGAACGCCGCGCGTGCCCCTTCGACATTGGCGTCACGACCATCTTCATTCACCACCGCGCCGTCACGGATGACATTGTCGCAGACGATGACGGTCCCCGGCCTCGAAAGACGCATGGCCCACGACAGATAGTGCGGGTTGTTCGGCTTGTCGGCGTCGATGAAGATGAAGTCGAACGACCCGGCATTCTCGGCGCCTAACGCCGCAAGCGATTGAAGCGCCGGTCCGACCCGCAGTTCTACCGGTCCGACACCCCTGCGCGTTCAAAGTTCGACCGCGCGACACTGGCGTGGTGCGGGTCAAGCTCGAGTGTCACGACCTTGCCGTCCACGGGCAACGCTCGCGCCATCCAGATTGTCGAGTAGCCGCCCAACGTGCCGATTTCGAGTACCTTCTTGGCTCCCTGCATTCGCGCAAGAAGTGACAGCAGCTTGCCTTGTGCCGGCGAAACATCGATCGCCGGCAGGCCGTGGTCATGGTTGGCCGCCAGAACGGCATCGAGGGCGGGATCCGCATCGAAAAAAGCCTCGACAATGTAGTCGTCGACAGAAGCCCAGGTCTTCATGCTCATCGTTTTCTTCTCCGATCCGATTAGAGAACCAAAATGCGAAAAGGGGCCACTTGGCCCCTTTTCTATCTTCTCTTTCTTGTGCGCTTACTGCGCGGCGGAAGCCATGTCGGTCAGCATCGGCTCGGCGACCTCGACGCCGGACGCCTTGCGGCGCTCGTCGATGATCAGTTCGTCGCGCGAGGTGGCGATGCGCCGGATCTGGCTCATCGTGCCGCCGGTGCCGGCCGGGATCAGCCGGCCGACGATGACGTTTTCCTTCAGCCCCTGCAGCATGTCGGTCTTGCCGGCAACCGCAGCTTCGGTCAGCACCCTCGTCGTCTCCTGGAAGGAGGCGGCCGAGATGAAGGACGGCGTCTGCAGCGAGGCCTTGGTGATGCCGAGCAACACCGGCTGGCCTTCTGCCGGCTTCTTGCCTTCCTCGACCAGGCGCTCGTTGACCTCTTCCAGTTCGATCACGTCGACGTGGTCGCCCGGAATGTAGGTCGAATCGCCCTGCGTGGTGATCTCGACCTTCTGCAGCATCTGGCGAACGATCACCTCGATGTGCTTGTCGTTGATCGACACGCCCTGCAGTCGGTAGACCTCCTGGATTTCGTTGACGAGGTAGGAGGCAAGCGCCTCCACGCCCTTGATCGCCAGGATGTCGTGCGGCGCCGGATTGCCGTCGAGGATGTAGTCGCCCTTCTCGATGACGTCGCCGTCCTGGAGATGGAACGGCTTGCCCTTCGGGATCAGGTATTCGACCGGCTCAAGCGTCGAGTCATGCGGTTCGATGATGATACGGCGCTTGTTCTTGTAGTCGCGGCCGAAGCGGATCGTGCCATCGATCTCGGCGATGATGGCGTGATCCTTCGGACGGCGTGCCTCGAACAGCTCGGCAACACGCGGCAGACCGCCGGTGATGTCCTTGGTCTTGGCGCTTTCCATCGGAATACGCGCCAGCACGTCGCCGGGGCGAACCTGTGCGCCCGGCTCGACCGAAAGAATGGCCTCGACCGAGAGCAGGAAGCGGGCGTCGCCACCCTTCGACAGCTTGCCGACCTTACCCTTGGCATCCAGGACGGCGATCGCCGGCTTGAGGTCGTTGCCGCGTGGCGTCGAACGCCAGTCGATGACCTCGCGCTTGGTGATGCCGGTCGATTCGTCGGCGGTTTCCTGAACGGAAATGCCGTCGACCAGATCCTCGAACGCGACCTTGCCCTCGATTTCGGTGAGGACCGGGCGGGTATAAGGATCCCACTCGGCGATACGCTGGCCGCGCTTCACCTTGTCGCCATCGTCGACGAAGATGCGCGAACCGTAGGTGACGCGGTGCGTGGCGCGTTCCTTGCCGGCCTCGTCGAGGATCAGCACCGCCATATTGCGGCCCATGACCATCAGCTGGCCGTCGGAGTTGCGCACCACGTTGCGGTTGCGGATCTCGACCTTGCCCTCGTACGAGGCTTCAAGGAACGAGGAATCCACCACCTGCGCCGTGCCGCCCATGTGGAAGGTGCGCATGGTGAGCTGGGTGCCCGGCTCGCCGATCGACTGCGCCGCGATGACGCCGACAGCCTCGCCCTGGTTGACGGGCGTGCCGCGGGCCAGATCGCGTCCGTAGCAGACCGCGCAGACGCCGACCCTGACCTCGCAGGTCAGCGCCGAACGGATGCGGACCGATTGCACGCCGGCCTTTTCGATCAGTTCCACGTCACGCTCGTCCATCAGCGTTCCGGCCTTGACCAGAACCTCGCCGGTGACCGGGTGGGTGATGTCGTCGAGCGAGGTGCGGCCGAGAACGCGCTGGCCAACCGAGGCGACGACCTGACCGGCATCGACGATCGGCTGCATGGTGAGGCCCTTGTCGGTGCCGCAGTCGAGCGAGTTGACGATGCAGTCCTGTGCCACGTCGACGAGACGACGCGTCAGATAACCCGAGTTCGCCGTCTTCAAGGCGGTGTCGGCCAGACCCTTGCGGGCGCCGTGGGTCGAGTTGAAGTACTCGAGCACGGTGAGGCCTTCCTTGAAGTTCGAGATGATCGGCGTCTCGATGATTTCACCGCTAGGCTTGGCCATCAGACCGCGCATGCCGGCGAGCTGGCGCATCTGGGTGGGCGAACCGCGCGCACCGGAGTGCGACATCATGTAGATCGAGTTCATCGGCTTCTGACGGCCGTTGTCCTCGAACTCGACAGCCTTGATGCGGGCCATCATTTCGTCGGCGACCTTTTCCGAGCACTTGGCCCAGGCGTCGACGACCTTGTTGTACTTCTCGCCCTGGGTGATCAGGCCGTCATTGTACTGCTGCTCGTACTCCTTGGCCAAAGCCTCGGTGTCGGACACCAGCTTGATCTTGGCGTCCGGAATCAGCATGTCGTCCTTGCCGAACGAAATGCCGGCACGGCAGGCGTGGCTGAAGCCGAGAGCCATGATGCGATCGCAGAAAATGACCGTCTCCTTCTGACCGCAATGGCGGTAGACGGTGTCGATCATCTTGGAGATGTTCTTCTTGGTCATCTCCTGGTTGGCGGTCTCGTACGGCACATTGTGGTTCTTCGGCAGAAGTTCGCCGATGATCATGCGGCCAGGCGTAGTGTCGTAGATCTTCGACACGACCTTGCCGTCGGCGTCGACCGTACGGAAGCGCCCCTTGATCTTGGCATGCAGCGTCACCGCCTTGGTCTCGAGCGCGTGCTGGAGCTCGCCCATGTCGGCAAACACCATGCCCTCGCCCGGCTCGTTCTGGTTGACGATCGAGAGATAGTAGAGACCGAGAACCATGTCCTGCGACGGCACGATGATCGGCGCACCGGAAGCCGGGTGCAGGATGTTGTTGGTCGACATCATCAGCACGCGGGCTTCGAGCTGCGCTTCCAGCGACAGCGGCACGTGGACCGCCATCTGGTCGCCGTCGAAGTCGGCATTGAAGGCCGTGCAGACCAGCGGGTGAAGCTGGATCGCCTTGCCTTCGATCAGGATCGGCTCGAACGCCTGGATGCCGAGGCGGTGCAGCGTCGGCGCGCGGTTCAACAGCACCGGATGCTCGCGGATGACCTCGTCGAGGATATCCCAGACCTCCGGACGCTCCTTCTCGACCAACTTCTTCGCTTGCTTGACGGTCGAGGAGTAACCCTTGGCGTCGAGACGGGCGTAGATGAAGGGCTTGAAAAGTTCGAGCGCCATCTTCTTCGGCAGGCCGCACTGGTGCAGCTTGAGCTCCGGACCGGTGACGATGACCGAGCGGCCGGAATAGTCGACGCGCTTGCCGAGCAGGTTCTGGCGGAACCGGCCCTGCTTGCCCTTCAGCATGTCGGACAGCGACTTCAGCGGACGCTTGTTGGCGCCGGTGATGACGCGGCCGCGACGGCCGTTGTCGAACAGTGCATCGACGGCTTCCTGCAGCATGCGCTTTTCATTGCGCACGATGATGCCGGGCGCGCGCAGCTCGATCAGCCGCTTCAAGCGGTTGTTGCGGTTGATGACGCGGCGATAAAGGTCGTTCAGGTCGGAGGTGGCGAAACGGCCGCCGTCCAGCGGGACAAGCGGACGCAGGTCCGGCGGAATCACCGGAACCACCTTCATGATCATCCATTCCGGACGGTTGCCGGATTCCATGAAGTTCTCGACGACCTTGAGCCGCTTCAGGTACTTCTTCTGGTTGAGCTCGGAGGTGGTCGAAGCCAGTTCCGAACGCAGATCGCCGGCGATCTTCTCGAGGTCCATGCCGGCCAGAAGGTCGTGGATCGCCTCGGCGCCGATCATGGCGGTGAACGAGTCCTCGCCATACTCGTCGACGGCCATCATGTACTCTTCCTCGCTGAGCAGCTGGTGCTCCTTCAGCGCGGTGAGGCCGGGTTCGGTGACGATGTAGTTCTCGAAGTAGAGGACCCGCTCAATGTCCTTCAGCGTCATGTCGAGCAGCGTGCCGATGCGCGACGGCAGCGACTTCAGGAACCAGATATGGGCGACCGGTGCCGCCAGTTCGATATGGCCCATGCGCTCGCGGCGGACGCGCGACAGCGTGACTTCGACGCCGCACTTCTCGCAGATGACGCCCTTGTACTTCATGCGCTTGTACTTGCCGCACAGGCACTCATAGTCCTTGATCGGACCAAAAATGCGCGCGCAGAACAGACCGTCACGCTCCGGCTTGAAGGTGCGGTAGTTGATGGTCTCCGGCTTCTTGATCTCGCCGAACGACCAGGACAGAATCTTCTCAGGGCTGGCAAGCGAGATCCTGATGGAATCGAACACCTGCGCGGGCGCCTGGGGATTGAAGAGATTCATGACCTCTTGGTTCATGCCGTTCTCCTTTTCGGGGTCCTCGAAACCCCTTGCATCTAGCGCGGGCCAAACGCCCGCCGACTTGATCGGCCATCGGCCGAAGAATTTGGGTGCGCCCCGGTCGCGAGAGCCCTCTCCCGCGACCGAGCGTCTTGCTTATTCGGCCGCGTCGGGCAGCCGGATCGGGTTGTCGTCGAGTTTGGTGTTCTCCAGCTCGACATTGAGGCCGAGAGACCGCATTTCCTTGACGAGAACGTTGAAGCTCTCGGGGATGCCGGCTTCGAAGGTGTCGTCGCCTCTGACGATCGCCTCGTAGACCTTGGTGCGGCCGGCGACGTCGTCCGACTTCACCGTCAGCATCTCCTGCAGCGTGTAGGCGGCGCCGTATGCTTCGAGCGCCCAGACCTCCATCTCGCCGAAGCGCTGGCCACCGAACTGCGCCTTGCCGCCCAGCGGCTGCTGGGTAACGAGCGAGTACGGCCCGATCGAACGCGCGTGGATCTTGTCGTCCACAAGGTGGTGAAGCTTGAGCATATATATATAGCCCATCGTCACTTTGCGATCGAACGGCTCGCCGGTGCGTCCGTCATAGAGCTGCGACTGACCGCTGGTGTGCAGGCCCGCCTGCTCCAGCATGATGTTAATGTCGGCCTCGTGCGCGCCGTCGAACACCGGTGTCGCGATGGAGACGCCGCGGCGCATCTGCTCGCTGAGGCGAATGATGCTCTCGTCGTCATATTCGCGGATCGGCTCGTTGCGGTCGTTGGCCGGCATGAAGCTCTCGAGCGTCTTGCGCAGCGGCTTGATGTCGCCCGCAGTCTTGTACGCGTCGATCAGATCGCCAATCTTCTTGCCCATTCCGGCGCAAGCCCAGCCCAGATGCGTTTCCAGGATCTGGCCGACATTCATGCGCGACGGCACACCCAGCGGGTTGAGCACGATATCGGCATGCCTGCCGTCCTCGAGGAAAGGCATGTCCTCGACCGGAACGATCCGCGACACGACACCCTTGTTGCCGTGCCGGCCGGCCATCTTGTCGCCGGGCTGCATCTTGCGCTTCACGGCCACGAAGACCTTGACCATCTTCATGACGCCCGGAGGCATTTCGTCGCCGCGCTGCACCTTCTCGACCTTGTCCATGAAGCGCTGCTCGAGCGCCTTCTTGGAATCGTCGTACTGGCCACGCAGGGCTTCCAGCTCGCTCTGGAGCTTTTCGTTCTCCACGGCAAACTGCCACCACTGCGAACGCGGATACTCGTCCAGCGTGTCCTTCGACAGCTTCGAGCCCTTCTTGAAGCCCTTCGGCCCGGCAATCGCTTCCTTGCCGACAAGAACGTCGGAAAGGCGCGAATAGACGTTGCGGTCGAGGATCGCCTGCTCGTCGTCGCGGTCCTTGGCGAGGCGTTCGATCTCCTCGCGCTCGATCGCCATGGCGCGCTCGTCCTTCTCGACGCCGTGGCGGTTGAAGACACGCACTTCGACGACGGTCCCGAAGGTTCCCGGAGGCATGCGCATCGAGGTGTCGCGCACGTCCGAGGCCTTTTCACCGAAGATGGCGCGCAGCAGCTTTTCTTCCGGCGTCATCGGGCTTTCGCCCTTCGGCGTGATCTTGCCGACCAGGATGTCGCCCGGCTGCACTTCCGCACCGATGTAGACGATGCCGGCCTCATCGAGGTTCTTCAGCGCTTCTTCCGAGACGTTCGGGATATCGCGCGTGATCTCCTCCGGCCCGAGCTTGGTGTCGCGGGCCATGACTTCGAACTCCTCGATGTGGATCGAGGTGAAGACGTCGTCGGCGACGATGCGCTCGGACAGAAGGATGGAATCCTCGTAGTTGTAGCCGTTCCACGGCATGAACGCGACCAGCACGTTCCGGCCGAGGGCCAGATCGCCGAGCTCGGTCGACGGGCCGTCGGCAATGATGTCGCCCTTGTTGACCCGGTCGCCCATGCGCACCAGCGGACGCTGGTTGATGCAGGTGTTCTGGTTCGAACGCTGGAACTTCATCAGCCGGTAGATATCGACGCCGGACTTGCCGGGATCGAGATCTTCCGTGGCGCGGATGACGATACGCGTCGCGTCCACCTGGTCGACGATGCCGCCGCGGCGGGCGCCGATGGCGGCGCCCGAGTCACGGGCGACGATCGGCTCCATGCCAGTGCCGACGAACGGCGCTTCGGCGCGCACCAGCGGCACGGCCTGACGCTGCATATTCGAGCCCATCAGCGCACGGTTGGCGTCGTCGTTCTCGAGGAACGGGATCAGGGCCGCGGCCACCGACACCATCTGCTTCGGCGATACGTCCATCAGATCGACGTTTTCGCGCGGCGCCATCATCACTTCGCCGGCGTTGCGGCAAATGACGAATTCGTCGACGAAATGACCATTCTTGTCGAGCTCGGCATTGGCCTGCGCGACGTGGTGCTTGGCCTCTTCCATAGCCGACAGGTAAACGACCTCATTGGTCAGCTTGCCATTGACGATCTTGCGGTACGGGCTCTCGATGAAGCCGTATTTGTTGACCCGCGCGAAGGTCGCCAGCGAGTTGATCAGGCCGATATTCGGGCCTTCCGGCGTCTCGATCGGGCAGATGCGACCGTAATGCGTCGGATGCACGTCGCGCACTTCGAAACCGGCACGCTCGCGGGTCAGACCGCCCGGTCCAAGCGCCGAAAGACGGCGCTTGTGGGTGATCTCCGACAGCGGGTTGGTCTGATCCATGAACTGCGACAGCTGCGAGGAACCGAAGAACTCGCGCACGGCGGCAGCCGCCGGCTTGGCGTTGATCAGGTCCTGCGGCATCACCGTGTCGATCTCGATCGAGGACATGCGTTCCTTGATCGCGCGCTCCATGCGCAGCAGCCCGACGCGGTACTGGTTCTCCATCAGCTCGCCGACCGAGCGCACGCGGCGATTGCCGAGATTGTCGATGTCGTCGATCTCGCCCTTGCCGTCGCGCAGTTCGACCAGCGTCTTGACCACGGCCAGGATGTCCTCTTTGCGCAGCACGCGCACGGTGTCCTCGGCCTTGAGCTCGAGGCGCATGTTCATCTTGACGCGGCCGACGGCCGACAAGTCGTAGCGCTCGCTGTCGAAGAACAGCGAGTTGAACATGGCTTCGGCGGTCTCGAGCGTCGGCGGCTCGCCCGGGCGCATGACACGATAGATGTCGAACAGTGCGTCCTGGCGGCTCTCGTTCTTGTCGACGTTGAGCGTGTTGCGGATATAGGCGCCGACGTTGACATGGTCGATGTCGAGAACCTTGATCTCGTCCTCGCCGGTGCCGAGCAGCACTTTCAGCGTCTTTTCGTCGATCTCGTCGCCGGCTTCGAGGAATATCTCACCGGTCGCATAGTTGACGATATCCTCGGCGAGATAGTTGCCGAGCAGATCCTCGTCGGTCGCCTTGATCGCCTTGAGACCCTTTTCGCCAAGCGCCCTGGCCTGGCGGGCAGTGATCTTCTTGCCGGCCTCGACGACGACCTCGCCGGTGTCGGCGTCAACCAGGTCACCAACGGCCTTGAGGCCGCGGAAACGCTCGACGTTGAACGGGATACGCCAATGGTCGCCGGCGCGCTTGTAGGTGATCTTGTTGTAGAAGGTCGACAGGATCTCTTCGCCGTCCATGCCGAGCGCCATCAGCAGCGACGTGACCGGAATCTTGCGGCGGCGGTCGATACGGGCGTGCACGACGTCCTTGCTATCGAACTCGATGTCGAGCCATGAGCCGCGATAGGGAATAACGCGCGCGGCAAACAGAAGCTTGCCGGACGAGTGCGACTTGCCCTTGTCATGGTCGAAGAAGACGCCCGGCGAACGGTGCATCTGCGAGACGATGACGCGCTCGGTGCCGTTGACGATGAAGGTGCCGTTCAAGGTCATGAGCGGCATGTCGCCCATGTAAACGTCCTGCTCCTTGATGTCCTTGATCGACTTCGCGCCGGTATCCTCGTCGATATCGAACACGATGAGGCGCAGCGTCACCTTGAGCGGCGCCGCGTAGGTCAGGTCGCGCTGACGGCATTCGTCAACGTCGAATTTCGGTCCCTCGAACTCGTACTTCACGAATTCCAGCATCGAGGAGCCGGAAAAATCGGAAATCGGGAAGACCGACTTGAAAACTGCCTGCAGCCCCTCGTCAGGACGCCCGCCCTTGGGCTCCTCCACCATCAGGAACTGGTCATAGGATGCCTTCTGAACCTCGATCAGGTTCGGCATCTCCGCAACTTCCGGGATCTTTCCGAAAAACTTGCGTACGCGTCTGCGGCCATTGAAAGTCTGGGTCTGGGCCATCGTCGCTCCTTAGCTCAATTCTCGGGACGAGCCTCGCCGCGGCTCGCCTTGCATCTCGGGCCACCTTGGCGGCCCTGTCTTGTTGCCCGCCGCCTGTCGGCGGCTTCTTGTCTTTTCACCCACCACCAATTGGCGGTGGGCCAGAAACGGGAGAAAACCCGTTTCCTGAAGGCCGGTTTGCGGCCCTCAGGAAAGAGGTTTTCGCACTCTTCGCGCTATGAGCCTCCCCTAGACGTGATGGGAGTGGCGGGCGGCGCGACGCCGGCCGGCGGGTCTACACGGATTCTTGAGGGTGACGTTGGCGCCGGGGGGGTGGAGGGGGGGCGGGGCCGTGTGCGGGGGGGGCGTGGGGTCGCCGTGCGGGG